>NZ_CAKKLN010000006.1:0-477559 GCF_918698065.1 Peribacillus sp. Bi134
TCAAGACATCATCAGTCGCAACCGATTGAGCGAAATCATAAGACTTTGTTAAAATATTCACTAACTCAGTCAGTTTTGGTAACTGCTCAACTAAAGTGTTCAATGATTCCTGAACCTCAGGCTTTAATAATTGGTCCAGTACATCTAATTGTTTTTGGCGGGCATTAATTTGTTCAGTTTGTGATTGGGTAATCGTTTCTGACATATCCAATTCTCCTTTGCAATAAGCATTTTGTTGAGGTAAATAGAAAAACTTGTAAAATATTACACAATGTGTGACCAGAAAAAATACTAACAAAAATGTAATAAATGCTATCCTATAGTATATCCCTTTAGTGGCTTGAAAACAGCTGATTTTTTAAAAAAGATTCTTAAAATAATCTTTTCCTGCTTATTTTAAGTACAGATTCTAATAGTGGTTACCATTATTTACCTATAATGGACTTTAAGAGGGGGTCTAACATCGAAGCCTGTCATACATATTTCCATCTTGATTTGCCATCCTAAATGATGGAGGTGAAAAAATGTGACTGATTCAGAATCTAAACTTACAGAAGAGAATAATGATAAGAAGCTTCATAAACTGGTTGGCAGTATGGAATATACCAAAGCGCAACTATCGGAAGGTATGAATGGAATTTCTGAAGTTTACCTCAAAAACAGTGAGGAAGGCACATCGGTAACACCTGATAATTAATATTGTTGTGTAAGCATAGCGAAACAGTTATGCTTACACAACAATATCAAAAACAACCGCAAACAATGGCTTGAGGAAAACATACAAAGCGTGGAAGATAAATTCGGTAAGGGAGAGCTGGATAGTCTCGATGTCATTCGCCAGTATGGTGTCATCATCGATTATGCAACGAATAAAGTCCTGCCAGAATCAACGAAACAGTTCCGTGAATCCATGAAAACCTGTTCGTTGGCTTATTGGAAGTAACGTGAAAACATTAGGAACCTTAGACTGCAGACGAACTCGAAGAAAACGAGTTTGCCTGCAGTTTTTTCCTTTAAAAAGAGATTTAGTTGATTTCAGAAATTCGGCTCCCTTTCCGCCGACTGCCTGCGGAATGCGAGCGCCTGGACGGGAAATCAACATCCAAATTGTATAGGTTCCTAAGACATTCTTAATGGAAACCCATCAATTCCTTCACATGTTCACAATTATCTCTTGAAGTGAGCATTTCCAAGAGCGTAAAGGCAACATCGAAAGCTGTGGATGGATTGTAGGATGTAATGATATTGTCCGTAACGACAATCGGTTCGTTTACGACAATCGCACCAAAATCTTTTAGCTGCCTCTGTCTCTTACTGGCTGGATGGTTGTATGTTGTGGCTTTTCTTCCATTCAATATCCCGCTTTTTCCTAGTGGGAGAGAACCTACACAAATGGTTGCTATGATTTTGTTCTTATTATGAAAATGCTTGATCACATCAAGAAACCTCTTATCATAGGCATCCTCATAAAAACCGGCTTCTTCAAAACCTCCTGGAATGGCCAAAGCATCGAAGTCATCCAGGTTCACTTGATCGAGGGTCAGTTCGGGCTGCACGATGAAATTCCATGTGCATTTCAATTGTTCGTGAAGTCCCACCGTAACCAGGTCTGTGGTGCCATCACCCTCTAATTTATTCCATCCCAATACATCTGTAAACACACTTGCTTCAACCGCTTCGAATCCATTGGATAGCAGCAGCAATACTTTTTTCATAGCAGTGTCCCCCTTGTTTATATTTGAATTAATTATATAAAAAGAAAACCCCCTAATACATACGATTAATTACGTAATCATTCCTTTTATATTTATTTTATAATGTATTTGAAAGGAATCGATTTATAAAAAAAGTAGGGGTGATTGAATTGGATCGAACGGATAAAAAAATACTTTCCTTACTGGAGAATAATGGTCGCATGTCCATGAAAGAACTGGCACATGAAGTTTCCTTAACGGCTCCAGCAACGAAAGAACGTGTGAATAAATTAGAGGAAAGCGGAGTGATTAAAGGTTATAAAACAGAAATATCCCTTGAAAAACTTGATAGAAGCATAACGGCATTCATATTATTCGAAACGGATCGATGCAAAGACTTTTATCAATTCAGCTTGAACCATCCGGAAGTTCTGGAATGCCACCGGTTAGCCGGTCAATACAGTTATCTTATTAAAATAAGTACATTTTCCATGGAAACGCTGGAAGACTTCGTCGATGAAGCCATTAAATATGGGAAATCGTCCACCCATCTGATATTCTCTTCCGCATCGAAAAATGTTTTTTCAGGAGATGAGATCTAACCGGCTTTAACCCATTTACTTGCCAACTTTTTAATATATGACCAATTAGCAGGAAAAAACTCCACCAATATAGAAAGTAAATAGTAACAAAAATCACAGTTGGATGTTCAAAAAGGGAGTGGAGAGAGTGAGTTTTGTTTATGAGGAAGATAAAATAATGGAATTCCTTTTGCAGAATAAAAGTGAGTTTGAAGAATATCTTTTATCAGCAGCGGTCAATGTCAGGGATAAAATCGAAGAAATTTTACTGATTGGAAATGTCGACCTTTTGAATAATGCACATAAGCTCATTCGATATATAGTGGAACATAATGAAACGGATATGATTGCCTTTGCCGAAAAAGAGGGAGTTACGTGGGCAACCCACTCCTTGACGCTTTCATTCAAGCTGGAATGGATTCAAGCCCTTCGCAGAACGCTTTGGACCTTTCTTTATAAGTTTGAACAAGATAAGAAAGCGTTTATTGAGGATTCTAGGGTCTTTTTTGAATTAGAGAAAAAAGTGAATGAAAGTGTTGACGTTTTTCTTAAATCCTTTTTCGTCAGTTACTCCGATTATAAAGACAAATTGATTCTCGCTCAGCAAAACTTGGTTGAAAATCTATCCGTCCCTATCATTCCCGTAACTTCCACCACCTGTGTCCTTCCGTTAATCGGGACAATCGATTATTCACGAATACAGATAATCGAAGAAAAAGTATTGATGGAGATAGGTAAACTGCGGATACAGACCTTGATCTTGGATTTGTCCGGTATCATCGAAATGGAAGTTGAAATGATCAATGATTTGATGAAAATCCTCGATGGTACGGCAATGATGGGGTGTAAAGCTGTGGTGACTGGATTACGCCCAGAGGTTGTTACGAAAATGATCCGTTCAGGAATTCAGCTCGATAATAAAGCAGAAACAAAGGGTACACTGCAGCAGGCCTTGAAGGACTATCTTGTAGTCACCTAAATCGTGAAGTGGAGTCGCCATGTTTTGGTGACTTTTTTTTGTGGGTAATTTGGAATATTAAGGTAATTTATTTGCTGTTTTATCATATTCGAATAAGTATATGGAATGGGGAACAGATGCTCCGAAAAGAACTGAATCTTGGTTCAGAGTGAATCTATTCCGAACCCCCAATTTTTGATGAATTCAAGAAAATCCAGTTTGCCTCCAGTTTTTTCTAAAAAAATTCCATTTGATCTCCGCCGGAAACTTTATTCGACCTACCCAGCAGTTTATTCGACCGTTGAAGGAGTTATTCGACCTACCCGGCGGTTTATTCGACCGTTCACAAATTTATTCGACTCTACTTCGGATTCCGGAGCATTTGTCTTGCGGTCCACGCATTAAATCCCGCTCCCGATTGTTGCCAAGCCCTCATCAAAGCAAGCATCTAGCAGGTCTCGTCTTGCCAGTTATCAGCAGGAGTGTCGCCAATTTCTTCTGTGCAACCTTCCAAAGAAGGTTGGTTTCACTTCAGCAAGGAATAGACATATGTATCATGAGGGATACCGTTTTGGTAAATATAACTCCTTAATATTCCTTCCCGAATGAAGCCCAGCTTAAGCAAGAGCGCACTTGATGGCTGGTTTTCCAGAAAAACGACCGCGCCGATGCGGGTTAAATCAAGGTCGTTGAAACCGTAAGCGATAATTTCTTTAAGCGCTTCTAACACAAATCCTTTGCGCCAATGTGAAGGATGGATTTCATAACCGATTTCCGCTCGTCTGTATTTGGGACTGTGGGCATGAAAACCGATGGTGCCAATCAATTCCTGCGTATCTTTTCTTTCAATTCCCCATCTTATGGCTCGTTTTTCACGATGGTTTTTCGCAAAAGATGCTACAATATCCTTCGCCTGTTCGACATTTTCCAATGAGTCCTGGCCATAAAAGCGGGTGACTTCATCTTTTGATAAACATTGGAAAAGAGCTTCCGCATCACTTTCATGAATTTCCCGTAAGCGTAACCTTTCCGTGTTCAATAAAGGAAACATTTTTTCTCCTCCTATATCAGTTTTCTATCTATTCGGGCTCCACGAAGGTTTTTCCTTTATTATGAAGTGCCTAATTTTCTGGTGATTTCGGTGATAATCGGACAAGCTAAAAACGTTAGATGCATTAAACAGTTCAACCTAAAACAGCATTAATGAAGGGGAGATAGATCATGGGAAAAAAACACCGCAACCGTATCGCTTCACCGAAAAAGAATAACCATATTCCGAAAGCGGATATCATTGCAGAACATGAAGCCCACGGTAAAGAATACTCTGCGAATAAACGAAAGAACGGTCCTGGCTCCAATACAGATTGAGTAACCTAGTGACCGCTCTAGCCTTTAAGGGTAGGGCGGTCATTTGTGTTTCTTGCCATCAAAGGGTTCATCCTATATCTTAAAGAATGAAGAACCATTGAAGGGAGTTAGGATGATGAAAGCACTTGTCTTTGATGATTTCGGCGGGCCGGAAGTTCTGTCTGTAAGGGAAATTGCAGAACCTGAACATTCAAAATCAGCCGTGATCGTTCGAATGAAAGCAATCGGATTGAATTTTGCTGATGTATATAGAAGGAAAGGGAATTATCATTTGGTGGGTGATCCCCCATTCATTCTAGGGTATGAAGGAGCAGGGGTCATCGAATATGTCGGGGAAGATGTCCGTCATGTGAAAGTGGGTGATCGCGTCGGGTTTGCTGATGTTCCCCATGCCAACGCGGAGCTGGTTTCAGTTCCAGCTGATAAACTTTTACCGCTGCCTGAAGGCATTTCCTTTGAAACGGCCGCTTCCGTTTTACTTCAAGGATTGACTGCCCAATATTTAACTCATGACAGCCATCCAGTTAAAGAAGGGGAAATCATTCTGGTCCATGCCGCTGCAGGGGGAGTCGGTCAATTACTGACACAGATGATCAGGATGAATGGCGGTCAGGTCATTGGCTTGACCTCATCGAATGATAAAGCGGCTGTTGCCAAACAAATAGGTGCGGATCATGTTATCCTTTACGAATCGGACTGGGTGGATTCCATTAAGGATATAACCGGTGGTAAAGGCGTTGATGTTGTTTATGAATCAGTGGGTCAAACCTTGATGGATAGTTTCAGTGCGACTAAGATTGGAGGAACTGTCGTATTTTTTGGGATGGCAGGCGGTGATCCAGAAAAGATCGACCCGAGAATGTTAATGGATACATCCAAGGCATTAATTGGTGGTGACCTTTGGAACGTCCTGACTACTCATGAAGAACGGACAAGAAGAACAGCAGAGCTATTCCAATGGATTCTGTCAGGGGAAATCCACATCACAGAACCGACTCTTTTTTCGTTGGAAAATGGGGCGGATGCGCATAGACTTCTTGAAAGCCGGAAGAGTTCGGGGAAAATATTATTAATACCATAACAGGTCATGGGGCTTTCCATTCTAAATGGGGGCCCATTTCTTTTACCCGTATAGCGTCCTGTCACATTCAATACCTTATTCATACTGATGAATCAGAACCTTTTTAAGTTCCTTATTATAGACCCATTCTACCCTTAGAATAACTCCAGATAAATGTCCTTGTCCTTACAGGGGTTATGACCTGCTGTCAAAACAACTTGATGACCAAGTTGGCTTATCCACAAGATTCATATGCAACACGCGAATTCAGAGGAGAAATCCACAATGGGCCAATCACCAAACAACAATCGTCATTCTTCAATCCTCAGGCGTTCGTTACAAGCAAAAAAAGAGAACGGACCCGTTCCCTTGGAAAACTTATGAATAGCAGGATTAGGTAATGAGAGACAAACACTTTTTTTAGTGATCCTTGTGGTGCGGTGAATATATGGATGATCTGCCTTAAGTACTTTTCTGTTGTTCTGACTCCCGGGCCATCATATGAAGCGGGCTCTGAATGACCCCGTCTCAATCACTGTGGAGCAATGCATACAATCACGTATCGAATTCAGTGGAAGATACATTCCTTAATAGGTATTGGTAAGTTTATTCATAAATCATAAGGCTTCGTCCCCTTTGGCATCCATCCTTTTATAGAGTCTATATAAACATTAAATCGGTAAAAGTAGCATCGTTGAGGTAAATAGTTTTGGAAGTATTTTGACGTTATTTCGCTATATTAAAAAAATAGTAAATTAGTTGCACAAAAGTGATAAAATGGGTAAATGGAAACATACATGACAAGGAGAGACATTTCAAACCATGATACTTTCACTACTCGGTTTCATCTTAAAAGGAATTTTAATGAAAATGCCATTTGCCATATTAGGACTTTCCTTGATTCCGCAGAGATGGACAAACGCAATCACCAAAAAAGATATACCTTTTTTCATTGAACAAGTGCTGAGACTTTTAGTTTCTGCTGCCGTATTGTTTTTCGTTATCGATATCATGCTGCTGGATCTTACTGCCGCTGCATTCTTTTCGTGTTTTGCCATTATTCTCGGGCTCATTCTCATCATCGATTCAAGAATGTATATGTACAGTGCCAGTGAATCTTCAAGCACCCGACGGAATCGGAGGGGAAATGAAGCGGCAAAGCAGCCAAAAACACCTTGGAACGTACATTTCAACAGTTTGATGGGTGTCGTGTTGATTGCCGCATGGGTCATCATGCTGTTTTACCCGCTCACTTTTGCCGCAGATCTGCATGGATTGGCGAAGGTCGATAAGAAAAAAGAGCTGGAAGAAGTTCAAGATATAAAAACCATGCCGCTCGTTACAGTGAAAATGGCTGACGCAAAAGGCGATGCAGCGATTAATAAAATAGAAAATGCATCATATTTCACTGAAGGCGAATACCGTCTGACCAATATCAATGATGAATTGGCTTATACATCACCCATTGAAATGGACGGGTTTTTAAAAGCCGGGAAAGCGGAATACACGCCAGGTTATAATCTGATTTCCGCCGTATCGACGGATAAAGGGGCAAGTACTGTCAAAGGGAAGATGCTGTATGCTCCCTCACAGTACCTCAATCATGATTTGGAAAGGACCATCCGCAAGGCATATCCGAATAAAATTATCCATGATTCATATTTGGAACCGAACGAAGATGGAAAGCCCTTCTTCGTAGCTTCAGTCGGACATTATTTGAAATACCGCAGCGGTCCCGTGGTGGACGGGGTGGTATTGGTTAATCCGGAAACGGGTGACACGAAATACTATCCAAAAGGAAAAGAACCTAAATGGGTAGATCGGACATTCACATTGGAAACAGCCCTGGAATATTGGACTTACTGGGGAAAATATGTTCACGGGTGGAAAAACCAGTCCTTGATTGGACCGAAGAAAGATGTCCTGATTCCTAATGAGGATAATATGCAAGTTACGTTTAACGAAAAAGGCGAATTGATTTATGTAGTGGACTTTACCCGGGCTAAATCAAAAGGCAACTCCAAAACCCTTGTAGGTTATGGTGTTTTCAATGCCAAGACCGGTGAAATGACGTACTATAAAGGCGTCACGTCCGTTCTGACAGGAAAGGAAGCAAAATCCAACGCCAATGCGAGTGAGTTTTTGTCTAAATATCCAGGCTGGAAAGCCACTAATGGAATTTTCTATACGATCTACGGTGCTCCCACTTATGTCATTCCAGTTACAAAGGGCAGCAAGTTCCAAGGTGTGGCGATCGTTTACGCAAATAGCGATAATCCCCAAGTGGTCTTTGGGAAAACGAAAGACGAAGCTTTCCGTAATTATAAAAAGCTGATTGCCTCTTTAGGGAAAGTCAGCGGTGTGACGCCTCAAAAAGGTTTTGAGATGAAAGAAATAAAAGGGAAGGTATTAAGGATCAATGATGCCAATCTTTCAAATGGATACGTCTTCCATTTAATCGTCGAAGGCAATGCCAAGAGGTTCTCGGTGGACCCTGGTGTCAACGCGCTATCTGATATTGTGTTGACGAATGTAGGAGACAGGGTTGTGCTGATGGTGATGGATATGGAAGAAAGCATCGTTCCAGTCGATGAATTCACTAATCTGGATTTGCCAAGGAAATGATAATGGATCGTGGACATATAAACTGGCCATCTCCAATATAAGCATGAAAAAAAGCATTGTCATCCGCAATGCTTTTTTCATGTTTTCGAATGATTGTCATGATAAGTCCGATAAATTGAATGAATGGATGGATTCCATATAATATCCCTTTTGAATGACGGCTTTTATTGCAAAGTGCCCATTTAACCGTTTCCGCACGCGGTACAGAAGTGAAGCGATTTCCTCTGCCGTCACAATTTGCTCGGGATCACCGACTCGCTCTGGCCAGACTTGCTGAACAATTTCTTCCTTTGAAATAAGATTGTCCAAATTTTCATAAAGGAGCTTAAAGCAATTGAATTCCTTGGTCGGCATTTTAATGGGTGCTTCTTCATTGATGATTACAGTCTGAAGGTGCTCATTGATAGCGACGGTTTGCAGGAACTCGGGGTTCACCGGCGTGAAATCCATTGTTAAATCGTTGTCGATGGAGATTATGAATTCAATCAATCCATTGACCAAAGCAATCGAATCCCCCGGTTCAATGTGACATGGATTGCCCGGTACGAGCGGCATCTGGTTTACGGTGGTGCCGTGTTTGCTTGCCAAATCCTCAATGAGGAGCTGCCCTTCCTCCATATAAATCCGGCAATGTTCCCTGGAAACAAAGTCATTGTAAAGCCTGAAATCAGCTTTGGAGTGCTGGCTTGCTCGGCCGATCAGCAGGCTTTTCCCTTCAAATACATAGGCGAATTCCTCGGTTTGGCCTTTGTGCATGGTTCTCAATACAACCTTGAAAGTTTTATAGATCATTCACTTCATACCCCTTAAAAAAATCTGAAAATTTAAATTATTTTCATGAATTTATCATTTTGGCTACATGGCTATTTAGTGGGTTCAATTTTATAATTATAAATTATCAGTCGCTTACTTACTAACGAAAAATGAAAAAAATCCAAATTAGGCACACAGCCATTATAACAAAGAGGAACGAAGGATGAAGAAGAAACTCTATTTTTGCTGATGTTCGCTTTGACTGTGGGAGAAGTACTTCCTCAGCACCGGAAGAAGTTTGCGATGAAAATGTACCTTACGCTTGTGGAAAAGGAGTTGACCAAAGGTGAGTATGTGGAGAGATAGGATAAATGCTTTCAGCATCCTGCTGATGATCATTAGTATGATCGTATATATTATTTTTCCCCAGCCCTTTACCCTCATTCTGTACTGTATATTTGGCATTGCCTTTATCAGCCTGACTTTACTGAATTAAGACTACCTTTGAATGGGTGGAGGACGGAACCAATAAGAAGAAAAGAAACAAGCCTGCCGAATCAATGGCAGGCTTTTTTGATGCATAATGTTTCATGATGAAATTATAACTATTGGCATATGAAATTGTTAATTTTATCATGAAAAATAGTTTTTATAATAAAATATACCTATATCAGCCATAATTGTAGTAATATTGCTTGAGGAGGAGATGGAGTTCTGAGCGAGATGCAATTTTCCCGGTTAGTAATGCGGGTAATATTGAACGAGGCCACTAAAGTGAGTATTCATATCATGATTGAAAAAATGAGATAGGAGATTTTAATTATGAAAAAATTAATAGTGCTAATAGGATCCTTGCTGTTTGGACTAATCTTAATGAATGTTTATACTGATTCAGGAACAATGGCACGTGATGGACTTGAAATTAATACATCATATATTAAAAACTCGAAAGAATTAGTGGCTGAAATGAGTGTCTCTGGCTATATTCATAAAAAGAAAACGCTAGAAATCAGAACTACTTTAAAAGAAAAGAATACAATTTACATAGATCAAACTGGTAGTGAATTAGAATATATAGTAATCGATTCAACGGGAGAAAAGGTATACTCTGAAAAAATAAAAGGAGATACAATTCGTGCATTTGAATCAATGTCAGGAGAAGGAATCATCAAAATAGTTTTAAGTAGCGGGAAACATACTGCGATGATTAATATAAATGAAGATGAGCTTAATAATGAATAAAACAGATTCTTAAAATCTGTACGGGAGCTAAACCGCTTCACAAGTGTAAAACGGAAGCTGATATTTAAAGGAGAAGAAGCAGGAACCGTTATGGGTTCCTGCTTCTTTCATTCAAAGGGAACCGATGAGGATATTTTCACACAATCGTACTATGAAATCCCGGGGCGCCATGGATTTAAAACGACTTTATAAGAGCCATTTTAATGCAGAAACGGTATAATTAATTGGCAGAAGTAGACATTAATATGGACTGCAACTGAGTTATACCGCGTGTTTTAATATGAATCTTGAGAGAAAGAACATTTATACAAAAGTCAAAGTAAGAAAAGGAGAAACCATGACTAATGAAACAGGATGGAATTTAGACAATAGCTATGCGCGTCTTCCGGAAAAGTTTTTCACGAGCACGAACCCGACTCCTGTACATTCACCGGAGTTGATCATTCTAAATGAACGTTTGGCGGATTCTCTTGGTTTGGACGTTAAGTCGCTGCAAAGCGAAGATGGTGTGGCGGTATTTGCGGGAAATGAGATTCCCGAAGGTGCTTCGCCGCTTGCTCAAGCATATGCTGGGCATCAATTCGGTCATTTTAACATGTTAGGGGACGGCCGGGCGATATTGCTTGGCGAACAGGTCTTGCCCGAAGGCGAGAGGGTCGATATCCAGCTGAAGGGTCCAGGAAGAACGCCATACTCCCGCGGGGGCGATGGCCGGGCTGCACTTGGACCGATGCTGCGCGAATACATCATCAGTGAGGCGATGCACGGGCTCGGCATTCCTACCACCCGGAGTCTGGCAGTGGTGACGACCGGTGAAACGGTAATCCGTGAAACCGGGCTGCCTGGTGCCATCATGACTCGTGTGGCTTCGAGTCATCTTCGTGTCGGCACTTTTCAATTCGCTGCAAAATGGGGCACGATCGAGGAACTCCGGACACTTGCCGACTATACCATTAAGCGTCATTTTCCAGACATTGAATCCGATGAAAACCGTTATCTTTCGCTGCTGCAGGAAGTGGTCAAGCGTCAGGCTGAGCTCATTGCCCAATGGCAGCTGGTTGGCTTCATTCATGGGGTGATGAACACCGACAACATGACGATTAGCGGGGAAACCATCGATTATGGACCTTGCGCCTTCATGGATGCCTATGACCCTGCAACGGTATTCAGTTCAATTGATAGACAAGGCCGCTATGCCTATGGTAACCAACCTGTTATTGGAGGTTGGAATCTTGCGCGATTCGCTGAATCCCTATTGCCGCTGTTGCATGATGACCAAGATCAGGCCGTTACTTTGGCCCAAGATAAGATTTCCGTTTTTAATGATCTGTATCATTCTAATTGGTTAGCGGGAATGAGGTCGAAACTGGGGATATTCAACGAAGAGACTCAGGATGAAGCGCTTATTAATGGCATCCTCAGTATGATGAAAAAGCATGGTGCCGACTATACTAATACCTTCCGTGCCTTGACCTTTGATAAAGTGGAGGATACGGTCCTTTTCGGGACACCGGAATTCGCTCAGTGGCAAGAGCTTTGGAAGGCGAGACTGGGCAGGCAGAAGGAATCGAAAGAATCTTCGAATCAGTTGATGCAGAACAGCAATCCTGCAGTGATCCCACGGAACCACCGGGTGGAAGAAGCGTTGGAAGCGGCAGTGGAGCAAGGGGACTACGGCGTGATGGAACGGCTGTTGGATGTTCTTGCAAATCCTTATGCACACTGCGAGGAACAAGCTGAATACGCCGCACTGCCTTTGTCAACAAAACCTTACCGAACTTTTTGCGGCACCTGATTATGAAACATGTATGAAGCAGCTCCCGCGATTGAAGTCGATTCTTTGTCAACTTCAATTGCGGGAGCCTTTTTGTGTATTAATTAGTAAAAAAGTTTTGTTTGAAGAATGTCCAGGGCACGGTCAATTTCCGCTAAATCTTCCTTCGATGCATGTTGCAGCCGGCTTTGGAAACGGGATTCTACGATTGCAAAAGCCTCGTTCATCATCATTTCCCCCTCTTTGGAAAGGCGGATGTATTGTTTCCGTCTATCTTCCGAATCACTTATTTTTTCAATTAAATTCTTTTCGCTTAATTTTTTCAGTTCACGGCTCGTGTTAGGCATGGAGATATGCTGACAGTCACTGATTTCACTTGGTGTGACAGGCTGACTGACTGTTATATATTCAAGAATTTTATATTGTACCGGCGTGATGGAATCGGATTTGGCGTTTTGTGTCAATTCGTGTGTGACTTGATGTACGGAAGTCGTAAATGTGACCATTTTTTCAAAAAGAGCTTTTTTGTCCATAACTTTCACCTCTTACTGAGAAGATAACAAAAGTGTTATCAAAATACAATTATCATTTGACAACAAAAAAAGGGGTGTAATATGATTGTTATCAAATGATAAGTAAATAGGGGGTACGTCATGAACATGCTGGCCATCTACACATATCCAAATCATAAAAGCTTAAGCCATTCTTTTTTAGAAAAAGTCATTCAAGGAAGTCAGGAGAACCCTAACATAAAGGGGATTCAGGTCTTGGATTTATATGATGAGGGCTTCAATCCGATCTTGGAGTTCAATGAGCATAAACGAAGGCGTGATATGCATCGTGATCCTCAGCTTGAAAAATATAGAAATCAGATTACCTGGGCCGACCAGATTGTCTTTGTCTATCCAATCTGGTGGGGGAGGCCTCCAGCAATGCTGATGGGATACATTGATCAATTATTTTCTGCGAATTTTGCCTACAGGGACAAAAAGGGATTGTTCCCGGAAGGCCTACTGAAAGGAAAGTCGGTCGTATGTGTGTCCACGATGAAGGGACCTGCAAAGTATCCGCTTCTCTGGTTGAATGATGCGCATAAAATATTGATGAAAAGAGCACTATTCAATTTTGTCGGAATCAAAAAAGTGAAATTTTTTGAATTCGGAAATATGGAAAGTCCAAAGGGGAAACAAACCCAAAAGCTAGAGAAGGTTTATCGGTATTTCAGAAAGGTGGCAGTCTAAGTTTTTACGCGATTGATAGGGGCACTTGATTTGTATATTTTGCTATGAACCTGATTTGCTTTTTTGATTTCCACCCCAGGCACTCGCTTTCCGTGGGCGGTCCGGAAGCCTCCTCGGCGCTCTTTGCGCCTGCGGGGTCTCCCTTGGACACGTTTTTCCCGCAGGAGTTCCAATCAACATTGGGTTGGGACTTTATGTCGGCGACCTTTCTTTTTTTATCTATTTACGTGTATCAGATTACATAGTTTGTTATGTAACCACTTTGCCGTGCAGCTTCGCAATCAATCCCGTTTTGTTTTCACGGATATCCATTTGTTCTTGATAAGCGTAAGGATCATACAAATCACTAGGATCGTAAATGAAGCTAATCCGCTGAACCATATGCTTTGGAATTCACTTACATAAGGCTGGATGATGTATGAAGCGACAATGGCCAGGACCGCGCTTATCGGTATGTAGTCAGCGACTTTCCCTTTGCTGAATACGATAACAAGGATTGGTGCAAGTAATGCCGAGTATATGTTGCCTGAGTAAAATAAGAGCTCCAATAGGTTGGGGGAATAGAAGAGTGTAGCAATGAAAACCAATCCTCCAATACAGATTGAAAGCAGGCAGGCCATCCTTATTTTTTGCTGGTCGCTTTTTTTTGTTTGTAATGGTTCAAGAATATTGGCTACGATCAGGCTTACCAATGAATGCAGGCAGGCACCGAATGTTGAGGTGATTGCACTGAAAGCGCAGAGCACAAAAAGGATGAAAAAGAATGGTGTCGTTATTTTGTTTGCCAATCCAGCCAGAATCGAGTGTATATCAGTGAAGCCGCCCGTAAAGATAACCATGATGAACAGGGATGAAAAGGAGAGCGGGAATATGATCCATATAAGGCCGGATAAAGAGAATGTCAATCGAACCTTTTTCATTTCTATCATCAATAATCGCTGCCATGATGTCAGGTCAAAGAAAAACTGGCCGAACCCGACTAGAAGCCCTGCAAAAAGAAAACTCCATAGATCATATTTATTGATTACGAGCATGTATGGATGGTATAAACGGATTCCATCATAAACGGGCTGAATCCCTTCCTTGACGAAAAAGTATAAGGGAATTAATATAACCGCGGCAAACATAAAGACGACTTGAAAAGCTGCGAATCCATGAATGAGCTTTAACCCGCCGAATCCAGCATAAAGGACACAGAAACCGAAAAAAAAGAACAGCCCGACATAGAGTGGCGTATCGAAAAGAAACTGACATAGGGTGGACGCAGCCATTCCCTGAATGAATAAAATGTGTAAGCTGGTTATGACAAGAATCACGATCAATATCCAATATCCGAGGGGATTGAGCCGGGCTTTTAAATAGTCCCCAATGGTCAAGCCCATGGGGAAGTCCTGCCGGACCCTCTTCCCGATGAAGCTGAACATGAACAGGGCGATCGCTCCCATCAGGGCGTATCCGATCCCTCCGAAAACTCCATACTTCACCATCGATTCGGGGGAGGATAATATCGTGGTTCCTGTCACCCAGCGTGCCAGGAGGGAGATGATCCCTAAACCCATCCCGATTTGAATGGGGCCTTGTACGTATTCTTGAAATGTACGTGATCGCAATGTTCATTTTCCTTTCTCGCGGAACTCCTTGGGCGTGATTCCCTCTATCTTCCGGAATAAAGTGCTGAAATAATGCTGGCTATTGAAACCCGATTTTTCAGCGACGTCTGATATGCTCCAGCTGGTGTTATTGGTTAAGGTCCTTTTTGCGGCCTTTATTCTATAGTGCATTAAATATTCCGAAAACGAAGTGCCGACTTCTTCATGGAATTTCCTGCTTAAATAAGTCGGATTGGTATGCACTTCACGGGCGATGTCCGAAAGGGAGAGTTTTTCAGCATAATTTTCATGAATGAATGAAAGCGAATGGTGAATAAGGGTTGAATAATTGTGGGAAGATTCCCTTTTGTCATACTTGGCCAGGACTTTATGCAAATCACTTTCTATTACAGGTTTTGTTAAATAATCAACCACGCCTATCCTGATGGATTGCTGGGCATAATCGAAACTTTGATGCGCGGTCACCATGATGATTTCGACCTCTTTGTTCAGCGCCCTTAGGTCTTCACCAAATTCAAGACCTGATCGCCCCGGCAGGTTAATATCCAGGAAAGCGAGGTTGATTTTATGATTTTGGTTGAGGGTCAGTGCCTGACAGGCATCAGCAGCTTTGTGAAACTTCCAAAAAGGGTAAATGGATTGAATCATATATTCCATTTGTTCAAGGACCAATGGTTCGTCATCAACTAATAATACATTCATTCCGGCTCCGCCTCCTCCGATTTCTTATCAAAAACCAGTGGCCATGATACCTCTACCTTAGTTCCCGAATCAGTAGAAGCTATATTCAATTGTGCACGATCATTGAAATACAAATATAAGCGCTTTTGGATATTATCCAGGCCATGGCCGCCTTCGTCCGTAACGAATGGTTCCTTTCCCATTAACCCATTATCCGCCACTTCCAGATACACCATCTGCGATTCCAGATAAAACCGGATATGCAGCAGGGCTTCACCCACTTTTTTTTCCAAACCGTGTTTAAACGAATTCTCCACCAATGTCTGAAGAATGAAGGGGGGAACAAGTGCGATTGCTAATGGTTCCGGGCAATCCATGTCAATCTTGAGCCGATCACCGAAGCGAAGGGTCTGGATGTCGAGATAATGCTGGGTATACTGAATTTCCTGGGAAAGGGGGATCAATGGTTCTGATGCTTTATATTTGAATTTCAGGAATTGCGAAAATGCCTCCAAGGCCCGTATCAATTCAGCCGTCCTGTTCAGGCGGGCCAAGCCCAATATGACATTTAGTGTATTAAACAAAAAGTGTGGCTGGATTTGCTGGTTCAATTTATTATATTGTGCTTCTTGCAGTGCTTGCTCCAGGCGGATCTCTTTGTTTTTATTTTCAAGAAGGTCGATCCTTTTCTCGAATATGAATAGAAATAAAAGAGCGATAGCTCCCATGATGGGAGCTAAAATGAAGAGCATGATAATTAAGGTGAATCCCTCGTAACTTAGCATGGAGAACCTCTGCTGGTTATATTTTTAAATAACTTGAATTATTCTGTTTATTAGTATCATACTAAAGACCCCTCCGGAAATCTACAGCTTATGACACAATGTGACAAGCGACTTGATGATTTTGTGCAGATTGTTTCAGTTCGGGTAGCTGTGTTTTACAGATATCCTGTACGAAAGGGCACCGTGTATGGAAGCGGCAGCCGTTTGGAGGGTCTATGGGTGAGGGGACATCACCCGTCAATAGGATCCGTTCTCTTTCATGCACAGGATTCGGTACTGGGATGGCCGATAGCAATGCCCTTGTATATGGATGCTGGGGCTGTTCGAAAATGGACTTTTTATCGGCTATCTCGACTATCTTTCCGAGATACATGACCATCACCCGATCCGAGATATGTCTGACCACACCTAAATCATGTGATATGAAAAGAAAGGTAAGGTCGAACTGGCGCTGTAAGGATTTTAATAAATTCAGCACTTGCGCTTGAATGGAGACATCCAGTGCAGAAACTGCTTCGTCACATATGATCAATTTTGGATCCACTGCCAGAGCCCGCGCAATGCCGATCCGCTGTCTCTGGCCGCCGCTGAATTCATGCGGGTATCTTTCCATGGATTCAGGTCTCAGCCCTACATGTCCCAATAATTCTTCGATCCTGCTCTTTCGTTTTTCTTTAGGGACTACATTTTGTATCGCTAAAGCTTCTCCGAGAATTTGGCCGATAGTCTGTCTCGGGTTAAGGGAGGCAAATGGATCTTGAAAAATAACTTGCAGATCCTTCCTGGTACGCCTCATTTCTTTTTTTCCTAAACTCAGTAAATCCCTGTCCTGAAAGTGAATGCTCCCGCTTGTCGGTTCATCCAATCTAAGGATTGCCCTTCCGGTAGTCGATTTTCCGCAGCCGGATTCGCCGACTATGCTTAAGGTTTCACCCTGTTTGATATCGAAGGAAATGTCATCAACGGCTTTTACATGATTGATGGTTCTTCCGAAAAATCCACCCTTGATCGGAAAATACTGTTTCAATTGATTCACTTTAAGCAGAACCTTTTTCTCTGCAGCCGGTACACTCATCATTAAACCCCTACCTTCTCTTGAGCGTCATATTCCTTCTCCCATTGGGGGGTGAACATCCAGCAGCTGACCTCGGTGCTTGGGCCGATAGCCTGGAGATCCGGTACGGCTTGTTCACAAATGCTCTTCGCATGTGCACAGCGGGGAGCGAAGCTGCATCCCTTGGGCATGTTGTAAGGACTTGGAACGGTCCCTGGAATTGTAGTCAGTTCTTCCTGGTCCATGTCAAGACGCGGAAGGGAGTTTAATAAACCGATTGTGTAAGGATGTTTTGGGTTTGTGAATATTTCCTTGGCCAAAGTGTATTCAACGATTTTCCCTGCGTACATGACAGCAACCCGATCACAGGTTTCGTATACGACTCCCAAATCATGAGTAATCAAAATGACAGCCGTCCCGAAATCCTTTTGCAGCGTCTTGATCAGTTCGAGAATTTGGGCTTGGATCGTCACATCCAGTGCTGTTGTCGGTTCATCCGCTATTAAAACCTCAGGATGGCAGGCAAGTGCCATGGCAATCATGACCCTTTGCCTCATTCCGCCGCTTAGCTCATGCGGCTCCTGTTTTGCCCTTTTTTCAGGTGAGGGGATCCCGACGAGCCGAAGCATGTCGACCGCTTTATTCCATGCTTCCTTTTTTCCCAGCTTTTGATGGAGCCTGATCGCTTCTGCAATTTGCTCGCCCGCTGTATATACGGGATTCAGTGAAGTCATCGGCTCCTGAAATATCATCGAAATTTCATTACCGCGTATGGACCGCATCTGTTTTTCAGACTTCGTAAGCAGATCCTCCCCTTTAAAAAGGATGCTGCCACCGGCAATCTTACCGGGTGGCGATGGAATGAGCCTTAACAATGATAGTGATGTTATGCTTTTCCCGCTTCCCGACTCTCCGACGATTCCGAGCGTTTCCCCTTTATTGAGGGAGAAACTAATTCCATTGACTGCCTTACTCGTTCCTTCATCAGTGTAAAAGTGTGTCTGCAGATTTTTTACCTCCAGTATTTTATCATCATCCTGTTTCATCATCATACCTCCTTAGTTCAAGTCTATTCTTTTGTTAAAGTATCGATAGAGGACATCCACCGCTAAATTCATGAATACGAAGATAACGGAAGCGATGAGGACCCCGCCTTGGACCATCGGCAAATCCCTCGTTCTGATTGCATCGACTATCAATCTCCCAAGTCCATTGATGGCAAAAACGGACTCTGTCAATACCGTACCGCCAAGGAGTGCACCGAACTGGAGGCCAACTACGGTAATGACGGGGATAAGCGCATTTTTCAGGCCGTGTTTATAAATGATGATATATTCTTTTAATCCCTTGGCTCTCGCGGTCCGGATGTAGTCCTGGCGAACGACTTCAAGCATGCTCGACCTGGTCATCCTGGCAACGATGGCCGCACCGCCGGCCCCAAGGGTTATGGCTGGGAGAACCATGTGGCTGAAAGTTCCCCAACCTGAAACCGGAAACAAATGAAGGTTCACGGAAAAGAAGTAGATAAGCATGAGGCCCAGCCAAAAACTAGGTAACGAGATTCCCAATAAAGCAACGATCATGATGGAAATGTCAGCTGCCGAGTATTGCTTGGTAGCCGAGATGATTCCTGCGATCATTCCAAGCACAACGGTTATGAAAATGCTGGCAAGTGCCAGTTCAAGGGTGATGGGCAAGCGGACCATGATTTCGTCCAAAACAGGGCGGCTGCTGCGGAGTGATTCTCCAAAGTCACCTTGAACCGCATGAAGGACATAGTCAACGTACTGATAGAGGATTGGACGATCCAATCCAAGCTCATGACGCAGTGATTCAATCGTTTCTTTAGTCGCTCCTTCACCTGCAAGCAGTGTTGCCGGGTCTCCCGGGACCATTTGCATGATGAGGAAAACAACAAGACTTACACCCAGTAAAACCGGTATCGTTTGAAGTACCCGTCGGATAATGAATACGAACATTTTCTCTCCTCCTATTTTTTCATTCTTGGATCCAGGGCATCTCTAAGTCCGTCCCCGAAGATGTTGAAACCAAGTACCAGTGTTGATATCGCTATCCCCGGAAACAAAGCGATGTGGGGGGCACTGAACAAATAATCCCGTCCGCTGCTCAGCATCGCGCCCCATTCTGGTGAGGGCGGCTGGGCTCCCAGTCCCAGGAATGACAATCCGGCTGCCGACAGAATTGCCGTTGCCAGACGTAATGTGGCTTGAACGATGACGGGAGATAGAATATTCGGAAAAATATGCTTGCAGATGATCGTGAAGTCAGTTGCTCCCAATGCACGAATGGCATCGATATATTCCAGCTTCCTGACTGACAATGTGGAACCTCGTACAATCCGGGCAAACATCGGTATGGAAAAGACACCGACCGCTACCATTACATTGATTAAACTTGGACCAAGGGCACTAATGATCGCAAGTGCAAGCAGTATTCCCGGGAAAGCCAGCAGAACATCGACAATCCTCATAATGACGGTATCGATCCATTTTCCGTAATAACCAGCTGTTAACCCGAGGAGTATGCCAATGAACGCCCCGAAGAATACAGAGACAAATCCAACCGTTAATGAAAGCCGTGTTCCATATAATAATCTGCTTAAAATATCCCTTCCCTTATCATCTGTACCCATCCAATGTTCGGCTGACGGAGTCTGGAGTTTGTTGACTAAATCAATTTCATAGGGATCCTGAGGTGAGATCAAAGGTGCAAAGATAGCCAATAAAATATAAAAAAGTACGATGTACCCGCCTACCAATGCCAATTTATTTCGCTTGAATTTTTTATAAAAAGCTTTCCAGTGTCTTAGTTTCGGAGTTTTTCTTTCTTTTACATTCAATTCGGTATTATTGATGACGACCTCTGGCTTCATTGGATTTCCTCCTTTTCTTTCATTCAATTTATTCAAAAAAGGTATTGAAGTAAATATGATGCGGAAAAGCAGTAAAGATAATTAAAAAATGAGTAAAGATTCTGAAAATATAAAATTCGGTTTTTTTTTATAATTTACATTAAGCCCGATGTACTCATAGCTGAAAGTTACTTGGAGAAACAAAGGCAGGTTGAAAAGGGAGGAAATAGAATGAGAAAAAGTATGATTGGGTTGCTCTTTGCTTCTTTATTAGGCATCTCATCCGTTTTATCAGGCTGTGCAACAGAAGAAACCGGCAGTAAGGAAACAGTAGAAAAAGCGAAGGAAGGAGGAACGCTGATCGTCGCGCGATTATCTGATGCGACCACCCTTGACCCTCATTTCATAACAGACATTCCATCTGCAAACGTCGTTTATGAAAAGGTTTATCAAACATTGGTCGTTCCTGACAAAAACATGAACCCTAAACCGCTGCTCGCAAAAGAGTGGAAACAACTGGATGATGTCACTTGGGAGTTTAAATTGCAGGAGGGAGTCAAATTCCATGATGGAGCTCCATTCAATGCCGAAGCGGTGAAAACCAATTTCGACAGGGTACTGGATCCGGCAACAGCTTCTCCGCAGGCTGGTAAATTGGAAATGATCAAAGAAATTAAAGTCGTTGACGAAACGACTGTACAATTCAAGCTGAAATATCCTTATGCTCCGCTGTTATCGATTTTAGTGAGTAATGAAGGAAGCATCATCAGCCCTAAAGCGATTAAGGAAAATAGTGACAAACTGGCTCAAAACCCCGTTGGGACAGGGCCATTCGTTTTTAAATCGTGGAAGCCTGGTGAAGAAATCGCACTTTCGAAAAACAAGGACTATTGGGGGGATAAGCCTAAGATCGATGGGGTGGTATTCAAGGTTGTCCCTGAAGATGCCACGAGGATTGCAATGATAGAAACGGGTGAAGCACATGTGACCGATCAAGTGCCAGTGACGGAGATTGATAGAATCGAAGCGTCAGGCACGATGGATTTATATCGCACGGAGGGACTTGCAGTTGAATACTTAAGCTTCAATGTTAAGAAAAAACCCTTTGATGATGTACGGGTCCGTAAGGCGGTCGCACATGCCATCGAGGTTGATTCCATTATCAAAGGGGTTTATAACGACGTCGGTACGAGGGCGAA
Source organism: Peribacillus sp. Bi134 (assembly GCF_918698065.1). Taxonomy (NCBI): domain Bacteria; kingdom Bacillati; phylum Bacillota; class Bacilli; order Caryophanales; family Bacillaceae; genus Peribacillus; species Peribacillus sp. Bi134. The sequence continues at coordinate 21,498 of NZ_CAKKLN010000006.1, forward strand.
TTCAACAATGAGCCCGAAGGTGTTTGGTTATGATCCGGATATAAAAGGCTACGACTATGATATTAATGAATCGAAGAAGCTCTTGACTGAAGCGGGGGTCAAGGATGGTTTGGAGTTTACATTGACGACGAGTGATCGTAAGGAAAGGATCAATATGGCCGAGGTGATTCAATCCCAGTTAAAAGGAATTGGAATTAAGGTCAAGATTCAAGTCCTTGAGTACGGGGCTTACATTGACGCGACAGCCAAAGGTGAGCACCAGGTAGCGATAGGCGGCTGGGGCAATGCTACCGGGGATGGAGATTATAATCAATACAATCTTTTCAATAGCAAATCCCAAGGTGCTGCGGGAAATAGTTCATTCTATAGCAATCCGGAAGTTGATAAATTGATTGAAAGTGCACGTAAAGAATCGGATGGAGATAAACGTAAGGAACTATATTCCAAGGCTCAGGCAATTGAAAGGGAAGAAGTTCCATATGTTCCTATCCGTAACTATGAACACTTGGCAGTATATGGCGGGACGGTTAAAGGACTTTGGCTGAATCCGGCAAATTATTTAATGCTTGATGACGTAACCGTGAAGTAGGAATTTATCACAAAAGGAAGGCAGCATAAGGAAGTTATGCTGCCTTCTCAATTAGGAGGGGAAAATATGATAGATTTACTGCTAATCCATGGGACCGTGATAACCATGGATCAAAACAGGAGAATTCTGCAAGATGGCGCCATTGCCATACATCAAGGAAGGATTTTAGCCGTAGATTCAACGGAAAAACTGAAATTGAAGTATGAGGCAGTTAAAGTCATGGATTGCAGCCATCAGTGCATATTGCCTGGATTGATAGATGTTCATGGTCATGGGGGGCATTCCATGTTCAAAACGATTGCAATGGAGAATATTGATTTTTGGATGCCGATCATGACGAATGCGTATAAGCATTTTGTTACGGATGACTTTTGGTATTACGAAGGAAAGCTATCCTCGCTTGAGAGATTAAAGGCGGGCGTGACAACTGGGGTTAGCGTGTTGGGATCCATGCCGCGGTCCGATGAACCGATTTTCGCCATCAATCATGCAAAAGCATACGCCGAAGTGGGAATCAGGGATGTGGTATGCACGGGTCCTTGCAACCCTCCATGGCCCCATTCATTCAGCCGGTGGATCGACGGAAAGCGAGTGGTAAGGGAAGTTTCCTATGAAGAAGTGTTACAGGGGGCGGAAGCTGTAATCGAGGCGCTGAACCATGCGAATGAAGACCGCACGAGAGCCTTCATTACACCATTTGTCATCGTTACATCAGTGGATCCCTCGAATCCCACCTCACCGGACAGGCTTTATGGGCTGACTGATCATGACCTTTATCAAGCGAAGAAAATAAGGGAGATTGCCAGGAAATATAAAACACGAATTCACTCAGATGCCTTTGGCGGGATGATTCATTTAGCGATACAGGATAAGGAAAATGCCCTATTGGGTCCAGATGTCCATTTACAGCATTGTCGTGGCATTTCCTTCGATGAGGCAAGAATACTGGCTGAAACAGGTACCAACGTCAGTGCATCACCTGGTTTTGGCCAGGTTCATGCCCGTACCCCGATAACCGAATTATTGGAGATGGGGACAACTGTGGCAATCTCCACGGATGGGACTTCCCCTTCCACAAGCTTTGATATGTTTCAGGCAATGAGGAAAACACAGTTTGTTCACCAGGCAGCGCTTAGGGACTACTATTATTTACCTCCAGGCAAGCTGTTGGAAATGATCACAATAGATGCTGCGAAATGCATTGGCTGGGATGATGAAATAGGCTCCCTTGAGATCGGGAAAAAAGCGGATGTCATTACGGTCAATCTGCATCAGCCTCATCTGACCCCTGAATTCATGCATGTTCACCGGCTTGTATTTCAAGCAGTGGCGAATGATGTGGAGCATGTCATCGTGGATGGCAAATTGATCATGGAAGGAAGGAAAGTACGGACGGTCCATGAAAGTACAGTGCTTGATGAAGCGAATGAGGAGGCCTTTTCAACGATAAAGCGTGCCGGGCTCGAAAAGTATATGCAGCCGACGAAATACTTCTGGGGCCATGCCAGGGCCTATGTAGATGAAAAGCGATATGACGAACGCGAAGACGCTGCCGTGATGGTGAAAGGGGAATAAGATGAAAACCAAGCTTAAAGGAAGATATGTAATTGGATATGATGGAAACGATCATGTCATTTTGGAAAACGCAGAAATCGTTTATGAAAAAGACACGATTCTGTATGTCGGAAAAAATTATCCTGAAGAAGTGGACAAGGTAATGGATGCCGGTAACGCCATTATCAGTCCCGGGTTCATAGATTTAAATGCATTAGGGGACATTGACCATGATATTTTACATTTTGAAGCCGGTGCCGACAGACAGAAAAACCTTCTTTGGTCAGAGAATTATATAAAAAGCGGACATCCTGAATTAATGACCGAGGAAGAAGAAGCTTTTAAATCACTATATGCTTATTCACAACTCATTCTTCATGGCGTGACGACGGCGATGCCCATCACTTCCGTTTTTTATAAAAGCTGGGCTGAAACCTATGATGAATTGGCAGCTGCGGCAGAACATGCCGCTGGATTGGGATTAAGGATTTACCTTGGTCCGAGTTTCCAATCAGGAATGAGAGTCGTCCAGCCTGACGGGAAAATTAAACTGCATTGGGATGAAAAAGCCGGTGAAGCAGGGTTACGGAAAGCGGTCGAGTTTGTGGGGAAATTCGATGGAGCCTATGAAGGCATGGTCAGGGGGATGCTTGCTCCAGAACGTATAGAGTCTCAAACGGCAGAGCAATTAAAACAGATTAAATATTACAGCGAAAAATTGGAAGTACCCATAAAGCTTCATGCTGCACAAGGAAGTTTTGAATTCAACACCATATGGGAAGCCCATCATGTTACACCGATCAGATATTTATACGACCTTGGCTTTCTCGGTCCAAGAACAGGGATCCCGCACTCCCACTTTGTTTCAGGATATAGTAAAGCGAAATATGGCCAGGGCGATGACTTGAAGCTGCTTGCTGAAACGAATACAACGGTGATTCATTGCCCGCTGATCATCGGTAGGCATGGGGAAGGGTTGGAATCTTTCGCTAAATATAAACGGGCTGGGATCAATATAGCCCTTGGAACGGACACATTCCCTCCGGATATGTTCCAGAACGTTAGGACAGGCAGCATGCTCTCACGGCTGGCGGAAGGAGAAACGGAAGGCTCTGTATATGCCGATTTCTTTCGGTCAGCCACAATTGATGCGGCCGCCTTTCTTGGCAGGAACGATTTAGGACGCATCGCAGTTGGGGCCAAGGCGGATATAATCGCGATTGACTTGGATGGTTTTCATATGGGGGTAATCGATGATCCGATTCGAACCATGTTCGTAAGCGGGTCCGGGAGGGACGTTAAATTATCGATCATCAATGGAAAGGTGGTCATGAAGGATCAAATAATCCCCGAACTTGATTTAACGGAAATCAAATATAAGGGGCAGCAATATTTTAAAAAGATGAGAAAAGGATATATGGAAAGGGATTATCAGGAGCTTCCCGAGAAAGAATTGTTTAAGCCATCATTCAAGGTCGTGGAATCGATAAGCGATCCAGAAGCCATTTATGAAAACAAGTAAAGAAAATGAAAAACATAGTAAAGATATTTGAAATGAATAGTCAGAATATTTCCTATAATTAGATAAGTGTTCAAAAAATGAAATCGGGAGGTCGAAGTCCATGGGGTTAAAACGTGGGACAGGAAAGTTTTTTCTAGTCATGATCATGGCCATCATCATTACAGGCTGTTCTTCTAACAATGACGTAAGCACAACAGCAAGTGATCCGAACAGAGCATCAAACGAAGGGGGCACATTGGTTATTGCCCGCTTATCCGACGCTGAGAATTTGGATCAGCAGTTCATGTCCACGATTAACGCCGCTAGCGTCACTCACCATAAAATCTATGAAGGTCTTGTACAACGGGATGAGAATAGTGAGATACAGCCAATGCTAGCAGAAAAATGGAAGCAAATAAATGACACGACCTGGGAATTCAAGCTTAGGGAAGATGTGAAATTTCATGATGGCACACCATTTAATGCAGACGCAGTAAAAAAGACGTTTGATCGACTATTAGATCCGAAGGTCGCTTCTCCCAGAGCAGTAGTATTCGATATGGTAAAAGAGGTGAAACCGGTTGATGAATTTACCGTGCAATTCATTTTGAAGGAACCTTTTTCCCCTCTCCTTTCGATATTGGCGAATCATGAAGGCGGAATCATCAGTCCGAAAACGATTGAAAAGTATGGCAAAAAGATTATCCAGGAACCGAATGGAACAGGTCCTTTCGTTTTTGATTCATGGTCCCCGGGCCAGGAAATCATATTGAAGAAAAACGACAGCTATTGGGGAGATGAGCCAAAAGTGGACAAGGTCCTATTCAAGGTCGTCCCGGAAGACTCCACGAGGATATCGATGATAGAAACCGGTGAAGCCCATATCGCAGAGCCTCTTCCTGTTGCTGTAATGGACCAGGTGGAATCTTCACCGGCAATGGACGTTTACCGCAGTGAAGGGTATGGAACCGAATATTTAGGGTTCAATGTCAATAATGAACCGTTCAATGATGTAAAGGTACGTAAAGCTATTGCTCATGCCATTGAAATGGACTCGATCATCAAGGGGGTCTTTAATAATGTGGGAGTAAAGGCGAACTCCTTGATGGGCTCTAAAGTATTCGGGTACAACGAAGATCTCGAAGCCTATGATTACAACCTGAAGGAAGCAAAGAAACTGATGGCCGAAGCTGGATATTCTGAGGGACTGGATGCAACCATCCTGACAATGGACAGTAAAGAAAGAGTTAACTTGGCCGAGGTCCTGCAATCCCAACTGAAGGGTATCGGCATTAATTTGAAGGTACAGGTGATGGAGTACGGTTCGTTCGTGGAACAAGTGAATAAAGGGCAATCGGAAATGTTCATCATCAGTTGGAGAAACGCGACCGGCGATGCTGATTATAATCAATATAATCTATTTCATACCGATTCACAGGGAGCGGCAGGCAATACATTCTTTTACAGCAATCAAAAGGTTGATCGTTTAATAGATGCCGCCAGGAAGGAAAAAGAAGAAGAGAAGCGCAAAGAACTATACGCAGAGGCACAGGAAATCGAGATGGGTGACACCCCGTATATTCCTGTAAGGGTCATAGAAAATGTTGCTGCAGTCGCGAAAGATGTAAAAGGATTTTCAATCAGCCCTTCAGGCTATCTGGAGATAAATGACGTAACGATAAAGTGATGCGCAGATAAGAACAAAGGGTTCATCCATTTTAGGGTGAGCCTTTCAGTTTGTAAAACGAATGGGGGTTCGGAAAACGATATTTAATCAAATGATGTTCCCGAACCAATTGACCCAAAGCATTTTCATTTCCTCAGATAAGGTTACGATCTAAATGTTCTAACAAAGTTGATTGGAACAAGGATTGGAGTCCGAAAAGTGAGGTGAAGGTCGAAAAAAATTCGTGAACGGTCGAATATAGTGTTGGGTAGTTCGAATGCTGTGCGTGAACGGCCGAATATTGTGTGGTTTAGCAATCGCCCAAGACAGTGCACCGTATCGAATAAGGTGCTCCGGTCTTTATGTTTTTTTTCTGTAATCCTCATTGGATTGAAGAGATTTGCGAAAAAGCACGACCCCACAGGCGCAAACGCCGAGGAGGCTCCCGGACCGCCCGCGGAAAGCGAGTGCCTTACGTTTCAATCAACGTCTACAAAAAAAGGGAGCGGCTTTCTAAATCAATTGAACTTATTAAATAAAAAACTGCAGGCAAACTGAGTTTTCATAGAGTTGTCTCCAATCTGAAAGAGTTCATCCATTTTAGGGAGCCTTTTTCTTTGGCACAATAAGTAAAAATAACATAAAAACGAGTAAAAATTCTGAAATTATTTGCTGATCTTTAAAACTATAATGAAAGTGATGCATGTTCAATCTGAATGGAAGGGTGAGTTTAATGTCTCAATCGTATTGGTTGACGAATGTACGCTTGGAAAATGGTTTTACTTATAATGAAAATGAAACGATCACCGGCACTGAAACCGGTCATTACCACATCAAGATTGAAAATGGAAAAATATCCTCCATTTTATTGGCGAAGGAATCGATAACGGATCAGGACCCGCAGCATGATGTTCATGGTCTCCTGATGGTCCCCTCGTTTAAGGAAATGCATATCCACATAGATAAAACCTACTATGGCGGTCCGTGGAAGGCTTGCATGCCTGCCATTAATGGCGTGAAAACCCGGATAGAGGAAGAGCAGGTTTTACTGCCAGAATTATTGCCTACCGCTAAAGTAAGAGCAGAGAAAATGCTGGATTTATTATTGGACTTCGGATCTACCCATATACGCACACATTGCAACATTGACCCCGTTATAGGACTGAAAAACTTAGAGGCGACCATTCAGGCACTGGAAGGATATAGTGATAAATTGACGTATGAAATCGTCGCATTTCCGCAGCATGGACTATTACGCAGCAATTCCGCTGGTTTAGTAAGGGAGGCCATGAGGAATGGGGCAAATCTGGTAGGAGGCGTGGATCCAGCCACCATTGATGAAAACATAGAGCGGTCACTTGAAACGATCATGGATATCGCGGTTGAATACAATTCCGATATCGATGTCCATTTACATGATCCGGATCACCTTGGTCTCTTCACCATGCAACGCCTAGCTTCACTTACGGAAGACGCAGGCTGGCAAGGAAGGGTAACGGTTAGCCACGCCAGCGGTTTGGCAGATCTTTCAGTCCCGGAGGCAACGGGCATCGCCGAAAGATTTTCGGAAACAGGCATATCGATTACATCCACAGTGCCCATCTTCAGAACGATCCCCATCCCCCTGCTTCATGAAAAAGGGGTGAAAGTCGAATTGGGTAATGATAGCATCACTGATCATTGGACACCCTTTGGCATCGGGGACAATTTGGAAAAGGCCGGTCGCCTTGCAGAGAGGTTCCGCATGATTGAAGAACGTTCCTTAGCGCAAAGCCTGCAATTCATAACAGGTGGGAAGACCCCATTAAACCAAGACGGGGTCAAGACATGGCCTAATGTCGGGGATGAGGCAAATATCGTTTTGCTTGAAGCAAGCTGTTCAGCGGAAGCGGTGGCTAGAAGGGCAAAGCGTGCCGCTGTCATCTTCAGGGGCAATGTTGTTAGCGGATCTATTTCATCTTTTGAGACGACAGGTGTTTAATCTTCTATTAAAGAGAGTGATTTGATGAATGAAGCATACTGGCTTACAAACGTTACGCTTGATAGTGGATTTGTTTTTGAGAATGAACGAATTGATCGGACGAAGACAGCTACATACAACATGTATATACAAAATGGGGTCATAAAGGATTTGCAATTGGCTTCAACTATGCCTTTGAAAACGGATGGTCCTGTTCACGACGCGGGAAAGCTGCTTGCACTTCCTCCTTTTAAAGAGATGCATAACCATCTTGACAAGACTTATTTAGGACTGCCATGGAAATCATGCACTCCAGTTCCGAACTTAATCGAACGCTTAAAATTAGAAGCAAAAGAGCTTGCTGAACTGGCTGAAACCGGGCGGCTCCGGGCTGAACGGATGCTTCAACTATTGTTAAGCGGCGGGGCAACGCATGTAAGGACGCATGTTAACATCGATCCATACATCGGTATGAAGAACTTGGAAGAAATTCAAAAGGCGCTAAGTAGTTTCAGTGGGAAAATGACATACGAGATCGTGGCTTTCCCGCAGCATGGACTGCTAAGAACGAATTCAAAAGGGCTGATGAGACAGGCGATGAAAGAAGGGGCGTCATTAGTGGGCGGCCTGGATCCTGGCGGAGTGGATAATAATATAGAAGCTTCCCTATATGAAATGGTTGATCTGGCCGTTGAATTTGATGCAGATATTGATATTCATATACATGATCCCGGTCATCTTGGTTTATATACGATCAAGAAACTGGCTTCTTTGATAGATGAAGCAGGGTGGAAAAACAGAGCGGCCATCAGTCATGCTTTCGCACTTGGTGATGTTTCAATCGGAGAATCAAATGAACTGGCCGGTGAATTATCAAACCTGGGGATAGCCGTCATGTCTACGGTTCCGATTAACCGGGTCATTCCCCCGATTGATTCACTGCATGAAAAAGGTGTCCATGTTGCTCTCGGATGCGATGGCTTTTATGACTCCTGGTCACCATTCGGTACCGGAGATATGCTGGAAAAGGCCGGCCGATTGGCCGAGAGGTATAACTGGAAGGACGAGTATGCATTGTCCCAATCGCTTCAATTCATTACGGGCGGGGTCAAGACACTGGACCATGAAGGTAATCGTTTATGGCCGAATGTGGGAAATGACGCAAGTATGGTTTTTGTGGATGCATCATGTGCTGCCGAGGCAGTTGCCAGGAGATCGACGCGTGCTGCCGTTATGGTCGATGGAAATGTGGTTTTTGGCGGACTCGATCGCGAATTTGCCTTGAAGAAGAATTGAAGGTCTATATCAAGAAGGGATGAAGATCATGAATACAATCTATTGGTTAAAGAATGTTCGTTTGGAATGTGGCTACCGAAAAGAGAATGGTAGAGTTACAGGAACGATGACCGGGCTATTTCATCTGTTGATGGAGGATGGAAAGATCACGAAGATTGTCAAAGATGGAGAAGCCATACGTGATGATTTACCAGTGGAAGATGCAAAAGGATTGCTGGCGTTACCATCCTTCATTGAAAAGCATGTTCATCTTGATAAAACACTGATGGGGGATGTTTGGAGGGCGTGCACTCCTTCTTCAAGTGTAATTGAACGCTTTGAAAATGAGAAGAGGGTGCTGCCTTCCATTGCAACAAGCACATGTAAACGTGCAGAATCATTACTGGAAATCCTTTTAGCTTCTGGATCTGCACATATCCGTACTCACGTTGATATCTATCCGGAAGTGGGCTTGCAAAACTTAGATCAAGTACAACAGGCGCTTGAAGGCTATTCCAATAGACTCAGTTCGGAAATCGTCGCATTTGCGCAGCACGGATTGCTGAGGTCCGGTTCTGTCAAGCTTGTCAGGGAGGCATTGCGAAACGGAGCAGGAATCGTCGGGGCGGTGGATCCAGCGACAGTCGATAACAATATTGAAGCATCGCTGGTTCAATTGATGGATTTAGCAGTGGAAGCGAACGCTGATGTGGATTTGCATTTACATGATCCAGGCCATCTGGGCACGTTCACCATGAAACGTTTGGCAGCTCTGACAAAGCAAGCGGGCTGGGAAGGCAGGGTGGCATTAAGCCATGCTTTCGGTATCGGGGACGTATCCAGGGAAGAAGCCTATGAACTGGCTGACGTTCTGAGGGATGCGGGGATTTCCATCGTCACCAGTGTCCCTATTAACAGGCAGATGCCCCCTGTTGATTTATTACAAGAAAGAGGGGTTGAAGTATCGGTAGGAAATGATAATATCTTTGATGTATGGTCACCTCTAGGGAATGGTGACATCCTAGAGAGAGCAGGGAGGCTCGCAGAACGTTTCAAATGGATTGATGAAGTCTCACTTTCCCGAACACTCGGGTATATAACTGGGGGAAAAACCCCATTGGATGAAAAGGGTAACAGGGTATGGCCGAAGGCGGGGGATGCTGCAAGTCTTGTGTTGATTGACGCAAGCTGTTCGGCAGAGGCAGTTGCCAGGCGTTCTGAACGTAAAGCGGTCATTTACAAGGGGAACTTAGTTGCCGGTTCACTATATAAACAAAAGCAGTCAATTGAACGGTAGTACTAAACGAAAAAGGAATTCTGGATACTTCCGGATTTCCTTTTTCGTTTTGGGTATGGAACGGCTTCCATGTACTTTTACTTACTTATGTTATATGCTGAGGAAGTGTTTTTTTTGCTCTCATTTCATTACTGTTATACCCCAATATATTTAAAACGGTCACGCTTCTGATTGCCCATTTGCCTTGCAACAGTAGTCAAGCCAACAAATTAGCAGGGAGACTCAGTCTTTGTTACTATTAATGGTAACGTTATCATTTTGCATGCGATCTGCAAAGATCATATGCCATAAAACATCTGTCCAGCAATGGCAGCGACCCTCGGGGGACCGCGTTTACTATCATGATGTTGCCCTATCGCCTTTGAAGGGAAGGGCAATTGAAATTCACCATGAGCTTTAAAAAGTATCATGTTCAAAGGAGATGGAATCTATGAAAAGTTGGAGATCTTCTGTGACTCTATTTTCTTCTTTTCAATGGTTGTTTTTTATTTTTGCAAATACGGTAGTAGTGCCCATATCTATTGGCGCAGCTTTTGATCTTCCTCCCAATGTCACGGAAATGACCATGAGAAGCTCGCTCATTTTCACCGGGATCGCTTGCGTGTTTCAGGGGTGGAAGGGGCATAAGTATCCACTTATGGAAGGTCACTCCGGTCTATTGTGGGGAGTGATGTTGAATTTAGGACTATCTGCACCATCCATAGGGCTAGGTTATGCCGAGATAGGAGGGGGAATTGCTACTGGACTCATTGCCGCTGGTGTCGTGACTGTCATTATTTCTGCCTTCAACCTTATTTCTTATGTCCAGAAGATTTTCACTCCCATGGTCATGACGGTTTATTTATTCCTTCTGACGTTCCAGCTCATTTTTGTCTTTTTTAAGGGGATGCTGGGGATAACGGAGAATGGGGAAATCAACATCCCGGTCAGTTTCCTATCAGTGGGGATTGTACTTTTAGTAAGTATACTAAAGATAAAAGGTCCAAGGACCATAAGCAATTTCTCGATATTGATCGGAATTATGGTGGGATGGATTTTTTACGAGCTGCTATTTCCGGAGGCCGGGGGAGAAATGGGCTCGACGGGTGCCGCTTTTTCATTTTTCCCATTAGGTGCTCCAAACCTGGAATTCGGGATCATAGCGATTTCCTTTTTTGCAGGATTACTGAATTTGTGCAACACGTTCGCTTCGATTCAGGCTGCATCGGAATTAATCGGCGATGAAGCTGAACACAAGCAGTATCGAAATTCTTTATTCATGACTGGCGGCTTTACCATTTTCGCTCCGGTGCTTGGTCTTGTTCCGTATACACCTTTTACTTCATCCATCGGATTTTTGCAGAGCACTCAAATCTATGAGCGGAGGCCCTTCTTACTTGGAGGCATGTTATTGACCATAATTGGGCTCATTCCTCCTTTCATCTCTTTCCTGGCCACCATGCCGATAACAGTCGGGAATGCAGTATTGTTCGTTGCTTATCTACAGCTGTTCGGTACGGCTTTCAACAGCGTCAAGGGTCAGCATTTCACCTCAGATACGATTTTCAGGCTTGCCGTACCGGTATTGATTGGAGTAAGTTTGATGAACATCCTTCCTAATGCATTTTCGAACGTTCCCGCGCTTCTACAGCCCTTTTTGACCAATGGGCTCATAATGGGCGTATTAATATCAATCGTGCTGGAAAAATCGGTAAACTGGAATCGATATGAACAACTGCAGAACTAATGTGACTTCGATTGAAATGGCTATACATAAAGGAAAACGAAAATGCCAAGTGACTTTTAATGACTTAATTTAAGAGACGATCATGAAAACCGGAAGGGTGTTTGCCTTCTGGTTTTTGTTTTTTTTAGTGAAAATAGGCGTTTTAATCAGTAGCAATACCCACTCCCTTTACATATTTTGTTGGAGGGAGTATTTGATGTGCTGTTAATTCCCTGACCATTTCGTTTTGATTTCCCGTTCTAAGCGTTGCCTTATAAATTAATACACGGAGGTTATATAAAATGTATGAATTTCAAAATCAATTGCAAAATCTGAATGTCGATGATTTCCAGGTGACTCAGCCAGTTCCTTGGGAGCAAAACCAGTACAATTTGGATGATTCGTCTCGACAATTCATAGGTGTGGGCGGCTTTGGTTGTTTTGGCTGTTTCTTGTGCTTTGGCTGCTTTGGTTGCGGAGGTCGCTGTGGTGGATGCGGACGCTGTGGTGGATGCGGACGCTGCGGCGGTTGCGGCGGTCGTTGCGGACGTTGCGGACGTTGCGGCCATTAAGGTTTCAGGTCTTCTAAAGAAAAGTCCCTGCGGTGTAGCAGGGACTTTTCTTTATTGCATTAGACATAAGGGACAAATTGTCGTACATAGGATTAAAGTGAAGTGCTAATAGCAGTACTTAGAATGCTTCGGGTTAGGAGGAGCGGAATGGTGAATTTGACCCCTTCTATGCGTTTAAAAGTGAAAAGGGATACGTTTTTTCTTCCGGAACCAAACAGAGGTGTGTATTTCAGGAATAACATAAGTTCATTCCGTATGGAGGGCAGCTCGATCGTTCAATGGATTGAAAAGTTATTACCGATGTTCAATGGGAACCATACATTAAGCGAGTTGACGGATGGATTGCCTGGCCCATACCGGAACCGGGTGATGGAAATTGCCGAGGTTTTGTACGGTAATGGGTTTGTTCGGGATGTAAGTCAGGACAGTCCCCATCAATTAAGGGAACAAGTTCTTGAAAGGTATGCTTCGCAAATCGAGTTCCTGGAAAGTTGCGGCGATTCCGGGGCTTACCGTTTTGAAACTTATCGAAAGAAAAAGGCGTTGGCTATAGGCTCTGGTCCATTGTTCCTTTCATTGGTGTCCTCACTGATTGAATCCGGATTGTCCACATTCCATATCTTCATTACGGACACGGTACCGACCAATAGAAAGAGATTGAATGAAATCGTGGCACATGCGCGTAAGACGGACGAAGAGGTTGTGATAGAGGAGGTCGTGCTTGAAAAGGGAACAGAGATTGCCTGGCGGGAGATCGTGCGGCCCTTTCACTCGATATTATATGTGTCACAGGAGGGTGATATAGAGGAATTAAGAGAACTTCATTCGGTTTGCAGGCAAGGGGAAAAGACCCTGTTTCCTGCAATGATCATCAATCAAGTAGGCATGGCTGGTCCGCTTGTCCATCCAGATTCAAATGGTTGTTGGGAGTCAGCCTGGCATCGTTTACATCAAGCTGAGCTGGAAAAGAATCAGACATCATCTTCCTTTTCCGCCACAGCCGGAGCGATGTTAGCCAATATAATGGTATTCGAATGGTTTAAAGACGCTACAGGAGTTATGAAAGCAGAACAAGCCAATCAATTTTATCTGTTGGATATGGATACATTGGAGGGAAAGTGGCATCCGTTCATTCCCCACCCGGGGGTGACGGGAAAAGGGAGTGCTGCATGGATTGAAGATTTTGAACGGCGGCTTGAACAGAATTCGGACCCGGTTGAGCCGGGGAAAGTATTTATGTATTTCAGCCGGTTGACATCCTCGGAATCCGGTATCTTTCATCATTGGGATGAGGGGGATTTAAAACAGCTGCCGCTGGCTCAATGCCGCGTTCAGGCTGTTGATCCGCTATCGTCCGGTCCGGCAGAACTCCTGCCCGAAATCATCCGTTCAGATCTGACGCATGAGGAAGCGAGGAGGGAATGCGGTCTTGCAGGAGTTGAAGCATATGTATCCCAAACACTCAGCCAACTTGTTGCGACTCTTCCTCCGCTTCGGGGAGCAGACGAAATAAAGGAATCGATCGGTGTCGGAGCAGGGGAAACATTTGCTGAATGTGTTTGCCGTGGACTGCAAAGCAGTTTGGATACAGAGTTTTTAAATAAGCGGTTCAACCAAGAGAAACTTGTGACGGTGCAATTGGCTCAAGTGGAAGATGAGCGCTGCAGGTATTATCTACAAGCGTTGACCCGGCTGCAGGGAGATCCAATCATCGCCTTGGGTGAGGGAGTGTCAGGCTTCCCGGTAGTTTGGGCAGGAACGAGCGATGGCTGGTCCGGCGCTGTCGGTTTGAATGTTACGATCGCATTACGGAACGCATTGCAAAAGGCCGTCATGAAAGTCCAAAACCAGACCGTTTGCTTAACAGCTCCAGGTTTAGTGGCATCGCCTGTTCTTGAAGAAGAAAAGGTCGATCTTGTGATTCCTTCATGCGGGGTGAAAGGGAATCTCGAACTGGTACAGTCCGCCATTCAAGTCTTGAAGAAGAACAGTAAGCGAATCCACGTTTTCGAAATAGATCTGGAACCTTTCTTGAAGGAAGAAATTGCAGGTGTGTTTGGGGTGTTTTTGCGAGAGGAGGAATCAGGGTGAAAACTGACGTATTGGTTGTCGGGGAAGGAGTGTTGGCCGACCATGTTCATGGGGACCTGTCCGGCCAATATCAGGTAAATCGCCATACCGATTTCGAGGCAGGAATCCCGCAAACGACGGCCATGGTCCTTCTGCTGCAAGATGCCTGGAATCCCGCTGACCATGTAAAGGCGGAAGAGGTGATAGGGAAAGCGGGCATTCCATGGCTGCGGGGGTTTGTATCATTTGGAGAGGGAGTGATAGGTCCGCTGGTGCGCCCGGGTGTTCCAGGCTGCTCACAGTGCGCGGACCAAAGGTATCTCATGGCCGGGCGTGATCGAAAGGAAATGTGGGGAATCCGCCAACAGCTGCAGGAAAATGGGGGGATAGAGCGTGATCCGGCGGCATCCCGCACAGGCCTTTTACAGATGGCCCACTTGATTTGTGCAGAGGTAAGGAAGGTGATGAAAGGAGAACGCGCCCGGTCGGAAGGGCATGTATCATTAATCAGCCTGAAGACGCTGAATGGTTCGTGGCACTCTTTTTTACCTGACCCATTGTGTCAGGTTTGCTCAACATTACCTGATGACTCGAAGGAGCGTGCAAGGATTTCGTTGAAGCCAAGTCCAAAAATCAGTCCCGAAAGTTACCGTACCCGTTCGATGGAGGAGCTGAATGAAGTTCTGGCCAAGGATTACTTGGACCACCGAACAGGATTCTTGAATAATAAAATGATAGACCTTGTACCGCCATTTGCCGATGTAAGTGTTAATTTGCCTTTGTTCATAGGAGATGAGGGGTCGGCGGGCCGGACTCTATCATATGAGGTCAGTGAGATGACGGCCATATTGGAGGGATTGGAAAGGTATTGCGGAATGGAGCCCCGCGGCAAACGGACAGTCATTCATGACAGCTACAACAACCTGAAAGATTTTGCGCTCGATCCCATCAGGATAGGGGTACATTCGAAGGAAAATTATGCACAGAGGGATTTCCCGTTTCAACCGTTTAATCCTGACCGCTCGATAGATTGGGTGTGGGGCCACTCATTTTTGCAAGAGCGGCCAATCTTGGTCCCGGAATTGCTTTCCTATTACAGCTTGGGCTGCGGTCATGGATTTGTCTATGAAACTTCCAATGGATGTGCTCTAGGGGGAAGTTTGGAGGAGGCCATTTTCTACGGCATCATGGAGGTGGTCGAACGTGATTCGTTCCTGCTGACCTGGTATGCGCAGCTGCCCCTCACACGGCTTGATCCTTATTCAGCAAATGACAAAGAACTGGAGCTGATGATTGACAGGGCAAGGGCGGCAGCGGGATATGATATCCATTTATTTAACTCAACGATGGAACATGGTATACCGAGCGTATGGGCGCTGGCAAAAAACAGGAAACAAAAAGGGTTGAATATTATTTGTGCGGCAGGGGCCCATCTGGATCCGGTCCGGGCGGTGAAAAGCGCGGTCTTCGAGCTGGCTGGCATGATGCTGACCCTTGACGATAAATTGGAAGAGAACCAGGATGAGGTTGAGAAAATGCTGCATGATTCCTCACTGGTACGGAAAATGGATGATCATGGCATGCTGTACGGTTTACCGCAAGCCGAAGAGCGACTGCAGTTTCTGCTGGATGATGACCGCCCGATGCGAACTTTCGCTGAAGAATACGGGGAAAAGGTCAATCATCCGGACTTGACGGAAGATTTGCAGGAAATACTTCAGGAGTTTCGCCGCTTGAAACTCGAGGTGATTGTGGTGGATCAAACGACACCGGAAATTGCACGAAATGGACTACATTGCGTGAAAGTGATGATCCCGGGGATGCTGCCGATGACATTCGGCCATCATCTTACCCGCATAACGGGGCTTGAGAGGATACTGAGGGTTCCGATGGAACTTGGATATGCAAAACGGCCGCTTGAATTCGAACAGCTCAATCCGCATCCGCATCCATTTCCATAAGCGGTGACTTAGGAGGTTGGAGGATGAGTCTAGAGGCATTTTTGCACAATTTGCATTTTGATATCGAAAAAGCAAGTCCGCCGGATTGGGAAGTGGATTGGGAAGATGCACCGCTAACGTATAAGCTTTACCGTGACTTGCCTGTTTTTCCACTCTCACTGGAGGTACCGCTGACGCTCGAGGGGGGCAGCGGGCCTTCACGGCAGGACCTTGAAGGAATCGGTCATTTCCTCTGGTACGCATATGGCCTGACCCAAGTCAGCCAGGTCCCGAGATCTTCGGAATCTGAGGACCTCATGCAGTCATTCCGGCGTTTTCCGCCATCAGGGGGAGCTTTGTATCCAAGTGAATTGTACGTATACTTGAAGATGGAGGGATTACCTGCTGGCGTATACCATTATGATGCAGCACACCATCGGTTGGTTTTGCTGCGGGAAGGGGATTTTGATTCCTATTTAACAAAGGCTCTTGGTGAATCCTTTGATATGTCAGCATCCTTTGGCACGGTTTTCGTATCGACGATGTTTTGGAAAAACTTCTACAAATATAATAACTTTTCATACCGTCTGCAAGGTCTGGATGCGGGCGTGCTTCTTGGACAGTTGCTCGAAGTGGCGAAACGGTTTGGAATCGCCGCCGGGGTGTGCTTCCAATTTCTTGATCGGGCCATCAATCATCTGCTTGGGCTTTCGGAAGAGGAAGAGAGCACGTATGCGGTGATCCCCTTATCGGCAGAACCTTCTTTTAGATTTAGAGAAGAAAGGAGTATGGACGGAAATGTCACCTCGACGGAATTATTGCTGGAATTGACGGATATCCAGCCTGAACACTATGTTCGGTCGCAGAGGATCAGGGAATTTCCGATGCTAACCAAAATGAATGAAGCATCCATGATGGCATCCACTCAATCATTCCGGCGGGTCAATCCAAAGAATGGGACGGAATTCGAAGGGAAAATTGTAGCCCTTCCTATCGTGAAGCGGTTGTCCTATGACTTGGCATCAGTTTGCGGGAAGCGATTTTCACCTGAAATGGACTTTGTACTCGGGAAAGTCAGTCAATCGCAGCTGGCCGCTCTCCTGCAGGAGGCAACCGCTTCGTTCTCCTATCGAAATGACTTGGATGGAACAAACGAGAACAACGAAAATCGCGTTTCCCTCTATGCTTGTTTATATAATGTGGAAGACATACAAGATGGTGCATACCATTATGACAGCACGACCCATTCATTACGACAGATACAACCAGGAGATCATCGGCTCCTATTGCAATACGGAATGTCCCTCGATATCATGAATTTTCAGCAAGTGCCGATCTGCATACATGTAGTTGGTGAGCGGGACCAATCCAAAACGCAACTTGGATATAGAGGATACCGCATCCAGCAAATGGAGGCGGGGATGCTCGTTCAGAAGCTACTGCTAGCGTCATCAGCCCTCGGAATGAACGGGCACCCGCTGCTCGGCTTTGATGTGAATATGTGTGATGAACTTTATAAGATAGACGGACCGCAAAGGAAAACGAGCCTGATCCAAATCCCGATCGGACACTATCTGAATCGCCCTTGGCTGAAGGGGAGTCTGCATAGTTGAAGAAGATGAAACGAAAGCCTCCATTTCATTTAAGAAATGGAGGCTTTCGTTTTTATTTTGTAGTACGGCAGAGTGCAATAATCTCTGCTGAAGATTATACTGAAATAAGAGGTTTTACTGCTTTTGGGAATGAATAAGTATATAAAGTTAATAATTTAGTATGCTTTTAACTAAACAATTTAAAGGATGTAGCTTATGGAATGGAAAACTGACAGAAAATCCAAGAAGCCTTTATATAAACAAATAGCGGCTTACATCGAGAGTGGAATTGCTGATGGAACATTTTTATTGGATAAGCCGCTACCGTCTGAACGCTTCTTGGCAAGTGAACTGGGAGTTAACAGAAGCACAGTTGTTGCGGCATATGATGAATTGGAAGCAAATGGACTGGTTGAACGAATAAAAGGTAGCGGAACGATGATCAGCAAGGATATCTGGGGAATTACACGAAAGCGCATACCCAGCTGGAATAGATATATCGAAGCGGGTTCTTTTTTGCCCAATATGCCAGTAACCCAAAGAATACGTAGAGAGGCGGAAGGGCATAACCTTATTAACTTAGCTAGCGGGGAGCTTTCAGAGGACTTATTTCCAGTACAACCCTTACGTGAAATCATTTCCAATAGGTCCTTCATTGGTAGCTTAGGTTATGATCACCCTCAAGGCAATGCAATTTTAAGGGAAACGATAACCAATCATGTGAAACAGTATAGGGGAATTGACACGGATCCATCTTCCATACTCATTACTTCTGGTGCACAGCAAGCCCTGCATCTGGTGGTCCAATGCTTGTTAAAGCCAGGTGATGCAGTCGTATTGGAAGATCCTTCATATAGTTACAACCTTCCCATCTTTCAATCCGCTGGCCTAAGAATTTTTCCTTTACCAGTTGATAAAGATGGCATCAACCCAGAGGATTTACTGGAACTCCATAAAAAACATCGGATCAGGATGATTTTTTTGAACCCCATATTTCAAAATCCTACAGGAACTGTCCTTCATATCAACCGTCGTAAAAGGATTCTTGAACTTTCATCCGAATATGGAATACCGGTCATAGAGGACGATCCTTATAGTTTAACTTCCTTTGCCGGTGAAGAAATTTCCACTCTTAAATCGATGGACAACAACGGAAATGTTTTATATATAAGCTCTTTGTCAAAAATTGTTGCTTCCGGTTTAAGAATTGGGTGGATCATTGGACCGAAACCAGTCATAGATAGACTATCTGATGCTAAGCAGCAGGTTGACTTCGGTCATGGCTCATACACTCAATGGATAGCAAACGATTTTTTGGATTCAGAGTATTTTCCTGCCCATATTGCCGGCTTAAGGGGGCATCTGGAAAATAGAAGGGATGCAATGGTTTCGAGTCTTCAACAATTCCTGCCAAAAAAAGTTGAATATTATTCGCCAAATGGCGGAATTCATTTGTGGTGTAAGCTGAAAGTGCCATTGAACGAAATAAAGTTACTGGAGGAATCCATCAAAAGGGGAGTCATATATGTTCCGGGTTCAACGCTAGGTACAGATGAGGGATACGTACGATTTACTTTTGCAAGGGAAAATGAGGCTTCCATTCACGAAGGCATCAAAAGGTTTGCAGAGGCGGTAAAAAGTTTATAATCATACGCTTTGATATTCACGAGAAAGAGTCATGATGATTCCAGACTGAAGACAAACTTGATGAAAACTCAGTTTGCCTGCAGTTTTTTTATTAAAAAGTGTTGATTTCAGAAATCCGCTCCCTTTCCGCCGACTGTCTGCCAAGCCTCCTCGACGCAAGCGTCTGTGGGGTCTCGGCTAGCCAGTAATTCGGCAGGAGTGTCGCAAATTTCTTTAATCTAATGAGGGTTCCATCCATATAAAAAGTAAAAAAACATGAAGTGTAATCAGGTCTTCTTTAAAATCATGGTTCAGGATGAGACCATTTCGAACCATGATTTTAAAACAAAGTTGATTGGAACGTAAGGTACGAGACTCCTGCGGGAAAAGCGCGTCGAAGGGAGACCCCGCAGGCGAGCGCCGAGGAGGCTCCCGGACCGCCCGCGGAAAGCGAGTGCCTGGAGTGGAAATCAACATCTAAAAATTTTAACCATACCCGAGGAGTTGAAGGTCTTTTTTGCTGGATACAAGTCAGGCCTGAGTTCCTGCATTACGCGGTATCTTAGCCATTTCTTCGGTAGCGCTTTGCACTTTTCTATGTATATTACGAAAGAATTCAGCAAGTGGATGGTGGAAATTTCACTTAATTGGATGGTCCAAAAATTGGTTGTTCTTTTATTATAGAGAAGTGGGCTTTTTCTAATATATCTACTCATTAAACATGAAGCGCGATCTACGATGGGAATCGGAATGATTTTAAATGGATCAAGGTAATGGATAATAATATTTGGAGGCGTTGAATCATGACGATAAGTGTAATATTAGTAGTGGCCATTAGTTTAGTTGCTCTGGTTGGCACCCTTTCATTAACGGGGAAGAGTGATAGTAATTATTCTGCAGCAACGAGAGGGAATTTGTTGAACCTTAGTTATATTTATATTGGTCTTGCGCTAGTATTAACTGTGGGCATCATCTACTTCGTAATAAAATCAGCCTAAGAAAGCGTGAATGATTATTATAATAGTATATCAAAATGCATAGAAATATTGCCTTGATTCGTAAGACATACTCTATTTGCTTGTGAAAAAATGTGAATTTGTTCACAAATGTTACGGAAATATGAACAAAAAGAATCTGATAGATACCTAAAAAAAATGAAACGTTAATAGAACGGTCACTTCAAAGAAAAACTGACCGCCTCTTAAAATAATAATGTAGCGGAGATGATCAAATATGACATTGCCTGTATTGATTTTGACAATTATCTTAAGTTTGCTTAAATTATTAGTTACCTGTCTTCCAACCGATGCAGTGAATTGGATTATGAGTAAATTTAAAATACATTCAGAAATTAGTGACGCGAATTCAATCATAACCTTTGATGGAAAACGGTTGGAAGGTGAAGACAAAATTCAAGTAATTAATTATTTTAACGAAGCTAAGTTTTTGAAAAAAAATCATATATTCCCCGGGAACGAGCAATTGTTTTTACATCCAGAGAACAGTGGGACTCCAATAGTCATTGATACTAAAAGAGGTAAAAACGATGTTAGATTATTTGTGTACAGTTACAACGACCATGTGGATGTAGTCAAACAGTACAAGAAGAAAGTAGTTGCGTATAGTCTTCTTTCCGAGAGCCTCCAAGAAAGTACCATTCCGGTAATAAGGGATTTAGCTTAATAGGAACATAAAAAATTAAAGTGAATTGCACTCCAATTGTCAGTAACATCTAACCAATTGGAGATGCAGTTTTTTTATATGATGAATAACGAAAATGACTTTCAGATGCCGAAAGTCAATCGTTCTCGGTTAATACCTTTAAAGTCTTTTCCCTGATGCTTATCCTGTTTTTATAATCTTTAGCAACCAGCTCTGTATATATTAAATCAAAAAGTAATAGTAGCGGAAGCAATGGAGAGATGTTTTGTCCCATATGCATGCTGTTTTTGCTCGTGACCAATAGCGATAGATCGCCAAGCAGTGAGAGCTCGGAATTCTTATCTCCAGTAAAGACCAAGATGAGCGAGCCTTGCTTCTTTGCGATTTTAACTGCTGAAATCACTTCTTTAGTCGTTCCGGAAATGGAAATGCCGATGACAACACTTTTCTCGTTACTTAAAGCTGCGTCCATCATTGACTGGTGGGGATCTGTAATAGCCTCAACAGATAAGCCAATCCGGAAAAACTTGGATTTGAACTCCTGGGCCGCTAAACCCGAACTCCCTATTCCATATACATGTATCTTATTTGCCTGTGTAAGGAAAGATACCGCTTTCTGGATATCGTCATATGTGGTTATATGAAAGGTATTATCTATGATGCCTAAGTGATCTTGATACAGTTTAGCGAAATAATCCACTTGCTTGATGTCCTTCATATTTTTCGGTGTTTTTCGAAGATCCACGAACCTTTTTAACTCATGCCTGAACTCATTAAACCCAGAAAAGGCTAATTTTTGGCAGAAACGCGTAATCGTTGCAGGTGAAATATGAAGCTTTTTAGCTATTTGACTAATGGTTAACTGACTTACTTCTTCAGGGCGCTGCAGAATATAATTGGCCAATTCTTCCTCTGTTTTGGTGAACTTGTCCATGCTGCACTCTATGCCATATATGAGGTTTTCTGCTAAATATTCCATTGAATCACCCATTTCAAATTTCTTATATGTATTCATAGTTTAATGTATCCAGTACGGACGTCAATAACCGGAGGAACGTTTGCAGCAATTTGAATCGAAAAAAAGACCCAAACTGCTGTCAGTCTGGGTCTTTTCATTACTATGTGCCATTTTTTATTCTTGGATAGCGTCCACGAATCTTTTAGTGATTTGCTGCGGTCTGGTAATGGCACCGCCAACTACTACTGCATGGACATTCATATCCAATACAGAGCGGGCGATTTCCGGTGTTATGACATTTCCTTCAGCGATCACTTTCGCTTTTTTCACTGCTTTTACTATCTCCTTGAGCAAAGCGTAGTCATCCTGATATATTTTCTGGCCGAACGTTTCGTTCGTATAGCCGTATAAAGTGGGCGCCACAATATCGAATCCTAAAGCGTCAGCGTATATGGCTTCCTCGATGGTGGATACATCGGCCATTAGTAAAACATCCGGATATTTTGCTCTTATTTCACCATAAAACTGCTTTAGCGTTTTACCGTCCGGCCTTACCCGGGATGTAGCATCCGTCGCAATGATTTCCGCTTTGGTTTCCATCAATGCATCTATTTCGGCCATGGTGGGAGTGATATAGACATCGTTTTGTCCATACACCTGTTTAATGATCCCTATGACTGGAAGGTCCACATTTTTCTTGATTTCGATTATGTCAGCTACAGAGTTTGCGCGAATGCACTTCGCACCGCCTTCTTTGGCAGCAATGGCCATGCGTCCCATAATAAAAGAGCTGTGCAGCGGCTCATTCTCCAATGCTTGACATGATACAATTAAGCCTTTGTGAATTTTATCCAGCACCTGTTGCATGTTTAACACGTCCTTATCGTTGTCTATATTCTCAATGACCCAAGTATTCTTCCACTTCATTTTTGATGATCGTCACTTGGGGACCGTAAACTATTTGAATGCCGTTTCCTTTTTTTACGACACCTTTTGAACCGGTTTGTTTAATGATGTCTTCTTTCACCAATGATTCATCCTTTACGGTGACACGCAGACGGGTTGCACAGCAATCGACGATATCGATATTTTCCTGTCCGCCTAATCCGTTAACGATGGTCTGGGTTCTCTCTGATGCCGTTACTTGTGTAACAGCGGCCTGTTCATCATCTTCACGTCCGACCACTTTCAAATTCTTCTTCCTGATCAAGAATTTAAAAGTGAAGTAGTATAAGAAAAACCACGGAATGCCGACGAGAAGTACATAAATCCAGTTTGTTTTACTGATGCCCTGGAGTATCCCGAATAAAGTAAAATCAATGAATCCTCCAGAAAAGGTTTGACCGATCGTTATATTTAATATATCTGCCATCATGAAGGCAAGTCCGTCAAACAAGGCATGAAAAACATAAAGGATCGGTGCGACAAATAAGAAACTGAATTCAAGCGGCTCGGTGATGCCTGTTAAGAAAGAGGTCAAGGCAGCTGAAAGAAGCAAACCGGCCACGACTTTCTTATTTTTAGGTTTAGCGCAATGATAAATGGCCAATGCCGCGCCAGGTAAACCAAACATCATCGTGATGAACCGTCCGGACATGAACCGGGAAACACCCTCATAATATTTGACGGTAGTTGGGTCGGCCAATTGCGCAAAGAAGATATTCTGGGTCCCGCTGACAATCTGCCCTTTAATCTCCATCGTTCCGCCTAATGCTGTTTGCCAGAAGGGAAGGTAGAAAATATGGTGCAACCCTAACGGTCCGAGCATCCGTAATATGAATCCGTAAAAGAAAGTCCCGATCGTGCCTGTGCTCGTTACCAGCGCACCTAATTGGTTTATGAAAAGTTGGAAATAAGGCCATACGATAAAAAGCACGGCTCCAACCAAGATGGACGCGAAGGAAACGATGATGGGAATGAAACGTGAACCCCCGAAAAACCCTAACACTTGCGGAAGCTGAATTTTATTATATTTATTGTGCAAAAGTGCGGCAACGATACCTACTACGATACCGCCAAACACACCGGTCTCCAGTGTTTGGATCCCGACCGCCATTCCTTGTCCGGCACCTGCCAAATTCTCTTTGGCAAGTTCCCCGTTTATTTGAAGCAGTGCATTAATTGAACTGTTCATGACAAAATAGCCGATCATGGCTGCCAATGCAGCGGTACCTTTATCCGACCGTGCCAATCCTACTGCAACACCTACTGCAAAAATAACCGGCAAGTTGCCGAATACGATGCTCCCTGCAGAACTCATGATCGTGAAAATGGCCTGTAGCCAAGCAAAGTCTAAAAATGGATAGGCTTCAACTGTATTTGGATTGGAAAGAGCACCGCCAATTCCCAGCAATAAACCGGCCGCTGGCAAAACGGCAATCGGGAGCATAAAAGATTTACCGAACTGCTGTGCTTTCTCAAAAGCTTTCTTCATAATGATTCCTCCCTCATTTAACGAGCCATTGATACTCTTTATTTTTTATCGCTCTATACTAGCTATATTAAATCCACATGAGAGCGTTTTCAATGCGGTGCAAGGTTATATCAACTGTTTTCAATCTTGTGCTTATTTCTCTGAAAAAGTTTTCATTAATAGAGGGTGCTGGATTGGATAAAAAGTTATATGAATATATTGAAATCTTTATTGCTTATTTTTATAATTCGTGTATTGGTGAGTAAATGTACTATTTAATAAGAAAAAACATTTTTTTTATCCAAAATCCGAATATTATCTTGTGCAATTAAGAAAAAGTATATATAATTACCTCAAACGATAGTTTGGCAGGTGATAGTCATCTTACCGATAAACGCTAACGAAACGAAGAAATTGCTTTCTCATATGTATAATGAGGTATCGAAGGAATTGTTCGGCTTTGGTACGACGCTGCTGAAGGTTACTATTGAGCAGAATGTGATTACATTTCAGGCCAAACATCGACGTGCCCCGCGCTCTGAAGCTTTAGAAGGGGAAGTTCCCAGCCTGAAGCAGGAGGTTGACTTTCATATGTCCCTGCTTTATAAAAAGAAACTGAAACAAAAGCTGGAAACGCAAACGAATTGGGATATCGAAGCTGTCCTGAGGGATTATGACTCAGCGACACAGCTGGCATTCACCAATATTGTATTGAAGGAAAAAATTATATAATCATATAAATGGATTTCCCTTCGGATTTATCTGGAGGGAACGCCGCTAGAGAACCAAATGATAAGTTTTATCTTTGTTTACAAAGAAAAGACAATCTTGGGTAGAATTTCAATTCTATTTAAGATTGTCTTTTTTTACATTTATATAAGTAAAAAGGAAAGTTTAAACAATATAAAATTGGAGGTTTGGATGATGAAAAAAATATTGATGATGTTATCGCTGTTCACATTAGTTTTAGCTGCATGCTCTTCAAAGGACAATGGAAAGGAAAAACCAGCGAAATTGGTCGTTTCCACTTGGGGATTCGCCGATGATTTCTTCCGTCCTGAAGTCTATGAGCCATTTGAAAAGAAGCATAATGTCGAGATTGTCGTTGATTCAGGAAATAATGCAGATCGATTGAACAAAGTGCGCCAAGCGAATAGCGATGTGGATGTTATCTATTTATCCGACTACTATGCACAGCAAGGCATCGATGAAGGGTTATTTGAGAAAGTTGACTACAGCAAAATTCCGAATATTGATAATATATACGACAAAGCAAAAGCACCGAATGGCGAGGAGTTTGGACCAGCCTATACCATTGCACAATTTGGCATTGCCTATAATCCCGATGAATTGAGTAAACCGATCACTTCTTGGAAAGATCTTTGGAGCAAGGATTTGGCAGGGAAGATCACAATTCCATCCATCACTTCAACAACTGGACCGATGTTTTTGGATGCCGCTTCAAAAGTTAGCGGAAGTAAAGAGTTCAATGAAGATAAAGCCTTCGATCAAATGAAAAAGATCATGCCGAATGCGGTTAAGGAATATGGGCAAACATCAGAGTTCGTTAACATGTTCTCGCAAGGGGAAATCGCTGCAGGCCCGATCATGGAAATGTATTTTGGCGATTTACAAGAAGCCGTTCCCAATGCTAAGTTCATTTCCCCTGAAGAAGGCGGCTACGCAGTGATGAATACAGTGAATATTGTTAAAGCCAGCGATCAAAAAGAATTGGCCGGCGAATTCATGAATTACATCTTAAGCAAGGAAGTTCAGGGAAAATCAGCGAAAGCGAAAGTGGATTCTCCTGTCAATACGGAAGTCGAGCTCTCTAAAACGGAAGCGAAAGGCTTAACCTATGGAGATGAAGTCATTAACAGTCTGCGTGTATTGGACATGAAGTTTGTTAATGAAAACTCGAAACAATGGATCGATCGTTGGAATCGTGAGCTTACACACTAAGAAAGAAACGAGGTGTGCTTGATGAAGAAAAAAATGATTCTTGATGTGGATACTGGAATAGATGATGCAATCGGGATCATTCTTGCTGTTAAAAGCCGTCAATTCGACATATTGGCGGTCACGACAGTGAACGGGAATGTATCACTTGATACGGCCACATTGAATACATGCAAAATATTGGATTTATTGAATGAACAGGACATTACAGTCATAAAGGGGGCAGATAGCCCAATTATCAGGAGCCCCTTTTTTGAACACCGGATCCATGGCGAAGACGGGATTGGCGGAGCCTTGAAGGATGTGCCAGTCAAAAAGCGGCCTGATGATGGATTTGCTTCTGATTTCATCATCAATTCCATTTTGAATTTTCCTGGTGAAGTGACGCTTGTCATGACGGGACCTCTTACGAATTTGGCTTTGGCGGTGAAAAAATGTCCGCAAATCACCAAGCTCGTTAAAGAAGTCATTTTCATGGGCGGAGTGATCAAAGGGGTTGGCAATGTCACGCCAACCTCTGAATATAACACGTATGTCGATCCTGAAGCAGCCAAAATCGTATTACAGGCGGGATTCGCATCGATCACGCAAGTTGGTCTTGATGTCACGAGAAAGGTTTTATTGGGTGAAGAGCATATCCAATTGATTCAAAACCATGAATTTGCTGACTATATAAGGCAAAGTACATCAGATTATCGGAAAAGGTATTTTGAACGTAACGGCATATGGGCATGTGCGATGCATGATCCATTAGCTGTAGCCATTGCTTTGCAAGAAGATCTTGTCACC
The DNA here is from genome assembly GCF_918698065.1 of Peribacillus sp. Bi134. NCBI lineage: Bacteria > Bacillati > Bacillota > Bacilli > Caryophanales > Bacillaceae > Peribacillus > Peribacillus sp. Bi134. Next base: position 48,626 of record NZ_CAKKLN010000006.1, read on the forward strand.
AGAGAAGAATATTATGTGGATGTTGAAACAAAAAGCGAGCTTTGTGACGGACAGATGGTTTGCGACTTTCAAAATAGGCTGATGAAGCAGCCGAATGCGCAAGTATGTCTGGACGTCGATGCGGAAGCGTTTTTCGACCTGTTCATTCGCATAATCAATTCATAAATAATACGAACAGGGGGTTCCGAGGTGAAGAAACGCTATCTATACCTGTTGCTGTTACCAGGCGTTCTATTTTTAACGATTTTCATGATCATTCCGATCCTAATGACGATTGGCACGACCTTTTTTCAAGAAGGCGGCGGTTTTTCCATACAAGGATATCTCGATTTTTTCCAAGACCGATACTTTATTGAAATTCTGCTGACGACACTTAGGGTGAGTCTGTTCACGACAATCATTTGCATTCTATTAGGATTTCCAGCAGCTTATTATATTTCAAAACTGAAACAACGAAAAAAAGCCATCATGCTTTTGCTGACGATCTTCCCGCTGTTAACAAGCCCTGTTGTCCGCTCATTCAGCTGGATGGTGATCATCGGTAAAAACGGTGTCGTGAATAAACTGCTTATGGGCATGGGCTTGATTGAAAAGCCACTTGATATTTTGTACACGCCTACTGCCATCATCATCGGATTGGTCCATTTATTCCTGCCATTGATCATCGTGACGCTGGTGGGTGTGATGGAGAACATCGAGACTGACTTATTAAAAGCGGCGGAAAGCCTTGGAGCTTCAAGATTGGCTGTATTCTCAAAGGTAATCATTCCGCTTTCGGTTCCAGGCTTGGTCATTGGCAGCATCCTTGTTTTTGTAGGAAGCTTCACTGCTTATACAACGCCTGCTTTATTAGGCGGGAAACAGCGGGTCATTTCGACATTTCTTTATCAAAACGCAATTACATTGAACGAATGGCAAGTGGCATCGATTGTCGCTACGATAATGATTGCAGTGACAGTTCTTATCATATCGATCATGAATGGTTTGGCAAAAAAATTAAATCCAAAGGGGTAGAGGTGTATGCAGGAAAAAAATCGAGGATTGGCCCTGTTTACTCTCCTGGTGTTCATTTTTTTACTAGGGCCTTTGCTTATCATATCCGTTACGTCATTTGAAGGCGGAAATATTTTGAAGTTCCCGCCAGAAGAGTTTTCTTTAAGATGGTACGAAAATATTTTTAACGTGGAAATGTTTTTGGTCGCTTTTAAAACGTCCATCCTTGTTTCACTCGGAGGCAACCTTTTGGCACTGTTATTGGGAGTGCCGGCTGCCTATGCATTAAGCCGGTTTGATTTCAAAGGGAAAAGCGTGATTAATGCCTTTTTCGTTTCTCCTATATTAATACCGGGAATTGTTCTTGGCTTTGCATTTTTACGTTATATTGTTGGGACTTATCAGCTACCGATTTATGCGGCCCTGTTTGTGGGACATACTGTTATCATGCTTCCGTTCATCATCCGTGTGATTTCTTCAAGCTTATCAAACTTTGATTTTTCCATTGAAGAAGCGGCGGAAAGTCTCGGAGCCAGTAAATTGGGCACATTCTTTACAGTCGTCCTCCCTAACATAAAATCAGGAATTCTGGCGGCAGTCATGATCGCCTTCTTGGAATCCTTCAATAATGTCGACATTTCAGTTTATATGACAGGCCCTGGGGTAAGTACGTTTCCGATTCAGATGCTGACGTATGTGGAGAACTACTTCGACCCTACCATTTCGGCCATTTCCGTATTGCTCATGTTCATAACCGCTTTCTTCATGTTTATAGTAGAACGGCTCATGGGATTGTCTTATTTCACAAAACGATAAAGGAGGTAATGATGGATGGCTTTATTCACTTTACAAGATATATCTGTAGCATATAACAAACAGAATATATTAAAAGATTTCAATCTTGAAATTGAAAAAGGGAAACTGGTATCCCTTCTTGGCCCGAGCGGCTGTGGGAAAACGACGACCCTGCGTTTAATTGCCGGGTTTTTACAGGCGAACGAAGGGAAGTTTTTATTCAAGGAAAAGGACTATACGAAAGTGCCCGTCAACAAGCGGAATTTTGGCTTTGTGTTCCAAAACTATGCATTATTTCCGCATTTGTCGATATTCGATAATATTGCATTCGGTCTCCGTCTGAGAAAGAATTCCAAAAGTGAAATCGAAAAAAAAGTAATGAATGTGCTCGAAATCGTTAATTTAAAAGGATTTGAAAAGAGATATCCCCAAGAGCTTTCCGGAGGGCAAAAGCAACGGGTTGCGATTGCCAGGGCGCTGGTGATTGAGCCGGACATCCTATTATTTGATGAGCCATTGAGTAATCTTGATGCCAACTTAAGGGTGAATATGAGAGTCGAGATTCGCCGTATCCAGCAAGAGCTGGGGATTACAACGGTATATGTTTCCCATGACCAGGAAGAATGCTTTTCGATATCCGACCAGGTGGCGATCATGAATAAAGGGATCATCGAGCAGCTTAGTGATCCTGCGACCATTTACAAATATCCTGAAACCAAATTTGTCGCTGACTTCATCGGCTTCAAGAACTTCATTGACTTCGATAAGCGGAGGGATCATGAAGGTAAAATCGAACTGAACAAATCTGGATACTCATTTGTGCTGCAAAAGGATTCGCAGATGACAAATTCAACGGGAAAAATAGGCGCCATCAGGCCGGACGATCTGTTGATCAGGGAAAAAGATAACACTGGAGCTGTTCAGGAAAATAGTTTACCTGGCCGAGTCAAGGTAAGTACGTATCTGGGAAGAAGCTATCAATATGTTGTTGAAACTCCAATAGGGGATTTCACTGTGAACAAGGAAATGGCGGAATCCTATCGGACGGGTCAGGAAATAATCCTTGAAATTCCGAAAAACCAGATGGTGCTTGTTGACTAGCTTAGGAGGGTAAGTTATGCGAATGGATATGCTTGTAAGGGATATCAACGTGTTTAACAGCTATTTTAAAAGATTTATTAAAGGGAATGCAGCCATCAAGGATGGGAAATTCTATTATATTGGAGAACGTGAATTGGATGCCTTCGAGCCGGATACAATCGTCGATGGACAGGGGAAGTATATGGTTCCAGGTCTAATCGATATCCATCTCCACATTGAAAGTACGATGGTGACGCCTGCGACTTTTTCCTACGGGTTAATCAAAAATGGCGTGACGACGATCGTGCCGGAACCGCATGAAATGGCCAATGTTTTCGGCATTTCCGGTGTGAAGGAAATGATCAAAGCAAGTCAAGATTGCGTAGCGGATATGTTTTATGCCATCCCGAGTTCCGTTCCAGCCACATCGATGGAAACAACAGGCGGTGCTATCGAAATAGATGATATAGACGAATTGATGCAAACAGAGGACATTATATGTCTCGGCGAGATCATGAATTACTATGAGGTCATAACCGACCCGGATTGCAAAACGAATAAGATCTTGTCCCATATCCGTTCCCGTTATCCAGATTTGATCATAGAGGGGCACGTTCCAAAGCTGCTCGACTTGGACTTGCAAAAGATTATAAATGCCGGAGTGAATTCAGATCATACACACCAGACCGTGGAAGGGATGGAAGCGAGGATCGCCGCCGGGATGTTCATTGAGATTCAAGAAAAATCAATGACTGAAGAAGTGATGAATTACTTGAAGGAAAATCAGGTGGATGAGCATTTCTGCTTTGTCACCGATGATGTCATGACCGACTCTTTCCAAAACAGGGGACATCTGAATGTCCTTTTAAAGAAAGCCATCCAAATGGGGATGACTCCTGAAAAAGCCATTTATGCATGCACCTATACACCTGCACAGCGGATGCGGATGTATGACCGCGGCGCCATTGCACCTGGAAAAACAGCAGATTTCCTGCTGCTATCGGATTTGGAAAAATTTGAAATTGAACAAGTATACAAAAAAGGTAAGCTAGTTTATGAATCTTCACGGCCATATGTCCAAGAAGTGAAGGAAGAACAATTTCCTGAGCATTTCTATCAAAGTGTGAAGCTTGCGGAACTTACCGAAAACGATTTTAACATCACGATCCCGGATAGGCTTGAAAGCAGCAAGTGCCGGATCATAAACGTGCAGAACGGTTCTACTTTCACATCTGAAACCCATGATCGTATCGAAGGGAAGAATGGTCAATTAAGCTGGGAGGAAAGCCCTTACGGTTTAATCGCCACATTCGAACGATACGGGAAAAACGGTAATCGGGCGCACGGGTTGATCACCGGCGATGTATTGAAGCGTGGAGCTGTCGCCACAACCTATTCGCATGATAACCATAATCTTCTGGTGATTGGCCATAATAAGCAGGATATGATGATTGCCGCTAACGAAGTAATAAGGAAGCAAGGCGGTGTCTGCTGCGTCCACGATGGCAAGGTCCTATCGATGATTCCTCTGCCGGTAGGAGGGATTCTTTCCGAAGAGCCGATGGACATCGTATCAAAGCAAGTTCAGCACCTGACAGATGCACTTAAATCGTTAGGCTACGAACATTATAATGTCATTATGTCATTAAGCACCTTATCGCTTCCTGTCAGCCCGGCTCTGAAAATAACCGACCATGGATTGATCAACGTGAACGAAGGGAAAACAGTCCCTCTCATAATGAGTGATGAAGCTTAAACCGAAAAGGGGATTATCCAATGGATAATCCCCTTTTATTAATGACTTACCTGGCGTCAAATGTTAGCTGGACTTGTTTATTTTCATATAATTACCATTAAGGTAAAAATATGATAAAATAGAGGGACAACTGAGGATAGAGTGGTAGGTCACGCTTTGCTTTTCCATCTAATGATAGATTGGAAAGGAGGTGACCGCTTGATTCATTTCTTATTGAACTTGATTACAGATATGGGTAAAGAGATATTTGTTGCTGTAGCAACCAGTCTTATCCTGTCTATGTTCGCCAAGAAACGGAAAAAGAACCACTCATCCTCCCAAGATGGCAATGGTTCTTCTTCTGACGATTAATTAAGTTAGTTGTGACCAACCACTCTTGCTAGTTGTCAGCCTCATGTTAGCGCATGAGGCTGTTTTTAGTTTATGTCAATATAAGGATAACATACCCCGATTTTAAAGTAAATATTCAGACAATGAAAAGGGGAGAACCATGGGCTTGGCTGCATTGTTTTCTTGAATCTTTTAATAAAAATTTGGAAAATGGCAAAAAACGAATTGACTCTTTCTTACTGATATGGTATGTTAATTCCAATCTAAGAAAAGGTGTGGTGTTTTATGTCGGGAGTAGGTATCAACTAATTTAGTTGAATAAGGTATTTAATCACTGATATGTCAGTGGATTACGTATGCCTTTTTTCACAGTGTAATTCTGCATTGTGAATACCTACCTTAAGACTGCTTCCTTTTCCATAAATCGTGTAACATGCAGGTGTTACGGCGAAAAGCATGGTGGGATTTGTCCTATCATGCTTTTTTGTGTACGCAGGTCTATTCGAGCTGCCCTATTTGTTATCGATTTTAGGTACTTATCCATGGATAAGGCCGATGCCCGCAGGAGCTTTCTACTCAAATGGCTTGTTCATTTGTAAAGGTAGGGGGGACCATTGCGGGCATTTTTTGGATTCGGGAATTTTAATCACTCACTCATTCAAGGAGGATCATTAGATGAATACAATGACTTATGAAAAATTACAATATATCCAACTCAAGGAAATGGTTAAAAATCATTGCGTAAGTGGTTTAGGGAAAGCGTTATTGGATCAGCTTAAGCCGAGCAGCACCTTGAAGGTCGTTAAAAATCGTTTGAACGAGACCACGGAGGCAAGGAACTTACTGAATGCGGAAAGCCATATTCCCTTAAAAGGCATTTCTCATATTGGCCTCCATATCGACAAACTGGAAAAAGGAATGATTTTGGAGCCGTCAGAGTTAGTGGCGATAGCAGACTTCTTAAGAGGCTGCAGGAATATCAAGAAATTCATGACCGATAAAGAGTTCTTTGCACCGACACTGCATTCCTACGCCCGCTCCATGACTGAATTCAGGAGCATCGAAGAAGAAATCCAATTCACCATAAAGGGAAATGCTGTCGTTTCCGAAGCAAGCAAGGACCTGAAACGGATTAGGAACCAAATCATCAAGACAGAAGGTAAAATAGAGGAACGGCTGAATAAGTTCTTGAAGAGCGGAGCCAATAAAGAGTTCATTCAGGAATTTTTCATCAGTAAAAAGGATGATCGCTACACCATCCCGATCAAAGCCTCCTATAAAAATCAAGTGGCCGGAACGATCGTGGAAGTATCCGCAAAAGGGGCTACCGTGTTCATTGAACCTGCCTCTGTTACGAAATTGAATGCAGAATTGGCAAGCTTAAAAGCGGAAGAATCGATGGAGGAGTATCAACTTTTGGCCACACTATCCGGAACGGTTTTCGAACAGCTGAAACCGATCAAGATAAACATCGAGCTGATCAGTCAATATGACATGATCTTCGCAAAAGCCAAGTTCAGTAAAAGTATGGATGCCATCGAACCGAAAATCAATGATCACGGGTATATTAAATTAACGAGCTGTAAACATCCACTATTGCCGCAAGACAGCGTACCTTTGGATTTTGGAATCGGTAAGGACTATCGCAGCTTGATTATTACAGGCCCTAATGCCGGGGGGAAAACTGTCGTCCTGAAAACGATCGGCATCCTTACATTGGCTGTCATGTCAGGACTGCATGTTGCCGGGAAAGAGGGGACGGAGCTTGCCGTCTTTGACCAGGTATTCGTCGATATCGGTGATAATCAAAGCATGGAAAATGCACTGAGCACGTTTTCATCGCATATGAAAAACATCTCGGAAATCATGGGGGCAATAACCAATAACTCCTTGCTGCTGTTCGATGAAATCGGGAGCGGAACGGAACCGAATGAAGGAGCCGCATTAGCGATTGCCATCCTTGAGGAATTTTATCAGAGGGGCTGCATAACCGTTGCGACGACCCACTATGGTGAAATCAAGCGCTATTCGGAAATACACAGTGATTTCATGAATGCGGCCATGCAATTCAACAGTGAAACACTTGAGCCAAAATATAAGCTGTTGATCGGTCAATCCGGGGAAAGCAATGCCCTTTGGATAGCCCAAAAAATGAATGTCCGTGAAAAGGTTCTGCAAAAGGCAAAGCTCTATATCGACAATAAAGACTACGACTTGGGCCGTGTCGAGGAAGGTAAAATCAAAAAAGCGAAGCCAGCAGCCGTTCCTAAAGAAGCATCTTATGAATATGAAGTCGGTGACAAAGTGAAGGTAAACGAACTGAATGGATATGCGATCGTTTATAAGAAAAAGGACTCCTACAATAATGTCGTCGTACTTTTCGAAGATACCTTCAAGGAAGTTCATGCCAATAAGCTTGAGCTTGAAATAAAGGCCGTCGATTTATATCCTGAAGGCTATGATCTCAATACTTTATTTGTCGGCTACAAGGAAAGGAAATTGAACCATGACTTAGAACGGGGATCGAAAAAGGCGCTAAAGAACGTAGCAGCGGATATCCGGAAGAAGCTTGGTGAATAAAAAGAGTTGGATTTTAAACGGGAAAAACCAAATCCTGATGACTAATGAAATTGTAATATAGCGGTTGTAATAACCGTGTTCCACCCAAAAAGTTAGACATCGGCAGGGTATGAGTCTGTATTAACAGGACTCATACTTTTTTTGCTTAATGGCTTATATCGTTAAAACTCCGTACTACATAATTTTGCTGTACATTAGCCAGATTGAATCAATGGTGACTTTTTCTCCTGTATAATCATCATCCTAATCTATCGATCATCAGGCAATGGATGGCCTAAATCCAAAAAAACTGAAAAGAATGGAAATTCTAATTATTTGTTTTATATCTGCTATAATTCTATTAACTAATAAATCGCACGTTATAGGATGTCTACAATGAAAATCATAAAAATTTTGTTTCAATATATAAACCAAAGCATTACGAGAAAATACTTAAATATCTTTATGCTCGTTTTAATTATTCCAATTATTGTGATTTACTATCTGATCATCGGATATGCAGAGCAAACAATAAAGAAAGATATCGTTGCACAAAACCGTTCAAGCACGGATATGATTGTCAAAAGATTGAATACCGAGATGACAGATGTCGTATTGCAGCTACAGTTGATCGCTGGAAAAGATACGGGTACTCAACTTGACTTGGATCGCATGTACACTCAATCAAAGCAAGCCATCTCACAAAGTTCTATCGTCCATTCTATCTACTATTTAGACCAAAACAAGAAAATGAGATTTGAAGCTCCTTTTGTTAAAAATCCGTCTTTTATTTTCTATGATTATCCGAATTTTGAGCAAGTGCGCTGGAGCCATAATTATGCTGTTTCTGATAATATTCAAAACCACTCTGGAGTTAATGTTGTTACAGTCTCCGTTCCGGTTTTTTCGGCAAATAAAAAATTCCACGGTGTACTGGTAGCGGAAATCAGTAAGGATTACTTGTCAGAAGTGTTAAAAAGTGTGAGTTTGAGCAAGGGGCATTTTAGTTATATTACCGACAGCTCAGGAACCGTCATTGCTTCGACGGCAGGGCAGCAAATTGGTCAAATTTCATCATTGCATGCCTTAGGTGGCTTTTCAGAATCTATGGTGATCGATTGGCAAAAGGAAAAAAGTGTTGCGGCTTATCAAGCAATGCAAGATGGATGGGACCTCGTTTATGGGGTGCCGGAACGAATAGCATTTGAACCTATTCAAAAGCTTTCCTTTGCACTAAGGATCAGCTTTGTTACGATCTTGGTTTTATGCTTATTTTTCACTTGGCTGGGAATGAAAAGCATTCTGTATCCAATCATCCGTTTAACTGAATATGCCCGGACGTATAATCCCCTTCATACCTATATCCCTATAAAAGAAAAGAAAAAGGAACGACCAGACGAACTTGGACTGCTGACTGATACGATTATTAATATGGGGAACAGCAATTACGAAAAGCAAAAAATGCTGGAGGAGAAGGAGCGTTATCTATTCGACGTCCTTGAGGGAATTCCATATGGTATCATCACCATTAATCAAGAGAACGTCATCACTTATGTGAATCTGCAATTTGAAAAAATGGTCCATTATGAACGGTATGACATGATAGGGTTGCATCTTAGCAACTTGCCTATTAAATCTGAAAATGGGGACTTTGTTTTATTACAGACCTTACACTCAGGAAAACAGGGTGAAGAAATCGAAAGCGATATTATTGATGCCAATGGCAAAAAGAGAATAATTAAAATTACGACTTCAAGGTTTTACAATGAAGACTTCCAAACTATTGGAATCATTGCTGTCATGCAAGATATATCACAAATGAAACTACTGGAAGCTAGATTAAAACAAAATGACAAGCTGGCATTGATCGGTCAAATTACATCAGGACTTGCTCATGAAATTAAAAATCCACTTGCCATTTTATATGGATCGGCTGAAATGTTATTGGAAGAAGCAGAGGAAAGTGAATGTTCAGAAGAAATCAAGGAATTATCGGCTGACATATATGTTGTTATAAATAGAATGAAAGATATTGTAGAGAACTTTCTTAACTTTGCTAAAATTAACAAGAAGCAAAGGGAAAGTATATTACTCAATAGCATAATAGAAGAAATTATCCATTTACTGAGAGTAAAGTTAAATGAAACAAAGATTCAAATCATCAAAAAATATGAGGACGATTACTGTATTAAAGGAGCTTATGATCAATTAATACAAGTTTTCTTAAATTTAATTTTAAATGCGATTGAAGCAATGCCTGATGGTGGATCAATTACCATCACAATAAGGGAAGAAAATGATAATGTACTCGTCATTATTGAGGATACCGGCATTGGTATTAATGAACAAGATTTAGAGTGGTTATTCAATCCTTTCTTTTCCACCAAGGAAAATGGTTCCGGTCTTGGTCTTACGATTGCCCGAGATATTTTGGCCGAGCATGATGCCAAACTTGAAATGGTAAGTGAAATGGGAAAGGGGACCATCACAACATGCTGTTTTTATAGGTAATACCATAAAAGGAAAGGAAGAGTTATTGGTTGATCTGACAAGGTGTAAACCACCAATGGATCTCTCTAATTCTTTGCAAAACCGAGGAGGAGCACAATGACTGTTACTTGGAATGTATTGATAGTGGATGATGAAGAGCAATTATGTAAATTGATCGCCCGTAAATTACAAAAGGCTCAGCTGCGTACTTTTGTTGCCCACAATGGACAAGATGCTTTAAATATAATTAGTAAAACAAAAATCGATGCCGTTATTTTGGATTATATGCTACCTGATATGACAGGGATAGATGTCTTAAAAGTCATTAAAAAAGAAAATGATATTCCAGTTATAATGTTGACTGCTTACGGAAATGTTGAAAGCGCTGTATTGGCGATGAAACTTGGAGCTGCGGATTATTTAAATAAGCCGATTGAACTTGAGGAACTAAAAAAGATTGTAATAAAGGTGTGTCAGCAGCCGCGTGGGGAAAGCGATGGCAGGTTGAGTGTTCAAGGGTTTATATCCCAAAGTGGGAAGATGAATAAAGTGATGGAATTGGTGCAACGCGTAAAGGATACAGAAGCCAGCATCCTGATTCTTGGAGAGAGCGGTGTTGGCAAAACTGCTTTAGCGAAATGGATTCACGAAAACAGTATTCGCAGGGACAAGCCTTTTGTAGCGATTAACTGTGCTGCAATTCCAGAAACGTTACTAGAAAGCGAGTTGTTTGGTTTCCGAAAAGGATCCTTTACAGGAGCGACATCCTCACAAAAAGGGAAGTTTTTGGCAGCGGATGGGGGAACCATTTTCTTGGATGAAATCGGGGAAATTTCGTTAGGAATGCAAGTCAAACTACTGCATGTTATTGAAGAAAAGAAAATAATGCAGCTTGGGAGCAATGAGTACCATTCATTGGATGTAAGAATTATTGCCGCTACAAATAAAAACTTAAAAAAATTAGTCCAAGAACAGAAGTTCAGGGAAGATTTATATTACCGTCTTAATTTAATGGAGGTTGAAATTCCTCCATTACGAGATCGGAAAGAAGAAATAAGCCCGCTTGTAAATCATCACATTGAAAAACTAAATCAAAAATACAAAAAACAACTTACCATTCACCCTGAAGTTGTACAACAATTATCTTCCCATCTTTGGCCAGGTAACATTCGGGAGCTATTAAACACGATAGAGAGGATCCACATTCTAAAGCGTATAGGAACGATCGAAGTGGCCGATTTAGAGTACACATTCACCAGCCAGCAATTAGCCCATGACAAATCGTCTTTACGTAATGAGCAAAAAACGATAAGCAATAATCTTTCACAAGTATTGGAAGAGGTGGAGGAACAAATGATAAAAAAAGCACTTACGGAAACAAACGATAATCAAACAAAAGCTGCAGAAAAGTTAGGTATTGCACGTCATACTCTTATTTATAAGATGAAAAAAATGGGGATCAAACCATGAATCCGCATTTGAGGAAGAGAATATCTTGAACAGTTGCCTTTATAAAGTGTGTAGAGTTTTCGTGATGTTATTGTGCTGCCTATTTTTATTGTCCTGTAACGACTCTCATTCAATCGAATCAACAGAAAAAGAAAACCAGCCCAAAACAGATCAAACATCAGGAAATCACGTTATCCAAATCGGATCCAAATCGTTAACGGAACAATATCTGCTAATGAAAATGACTGCGTTGTTATTAAAAAATGAAGGGTTTATAGTAAAAGAAATTCGCTTTCTAGACAGCCCTTCCATTAGACAAGCCGTTGAACAAGGATTTATCGATATTTACTGGGAATATACGAATACAGCCAGAATGTACTATCATAAGAAGTCTCCCGTTTATAATGGAAATCAATTATATCAACTTGTAAAAGAAGAAGATGCTAAAAGAGGGATAACCTGGTTAAATCGCAGTGATTTTAATAGCAGTTGGGGACTCATTGTTACACGTACTTTCATGGAAAAACATCATATTTATACAATTAGTGATTTGATGAAATATATCCAAAGAGAAGAAAATAAAATAAAGATTGCAACAAACGAAGAGTTTTTGATTAGAGAGGACGGATTCAAGCGATTAAACGAGGCGTATCATGTTGACCTGGGGAAAGAGGATGTGATTGCCCTTGATTCAAAAATACTTCCATTAGCTGTAAAAGAGGGAAGAGTGGATGTTGCTGTAGGAATGGAATCAGACAGCCGTATTGAAGAATATAGTTTAGGTGTATTAAAGGAGGATAAAGTGGTGTTTCCTCCTTATCATGCCGCTCCTATAATGTTAACGAAAACAATGAAAGAATATCCTATCATCAGTAAAAAAGTAAACCTTCTTTCGGCCAAATTAACAAATGAAAAGATAGATCATTTAATCTATCAAGTAGATATTCTTCATCAAGATGTATCAAAGGTAGCCTATGATTTCTTGGTCACAAATGAATTGATCCAAAAATAAGCCTGCAAATGCAAGGCTTATTTTTTTTGATTATGGATAATTATGTATCGCAGAAAGCGTAATTTTGTAGAGAACCTATACACTGTAGAATTTTTCTACACTTATTTTGTAGAGGATTTCTACAATTCAAAGTATTCATGCTTATTATGGCTGATATTAGAGCATAAAAGAAGTTGGCATGTGACTTGCAATATTAATTTATAGCAAATAAAGAATTAGCAAATAAAAAAATTTAGCAATTCAAATTTTATAGGAGGCATCAACATGAAAATTACAGGCATTGAAATCAAGCACTATTTATTGCCGCTAGATCCACCATTTAAGGCAGCGTGGGACCCGGAACCGAGGAAAAAATTTGCATCAACCGTGGTGTATGTTCATACGGATGAAGGCATTACCGGTGTTGGGTCAGGAGACCTGATGATGGGGTTTGAAGGTCATGAGCATTTATTTATCGGCCAAGATCCTTTTGCAATAGAACGTCATTCACAAGTCATTCAGAATATTGATTTTCATTATGGACGTTGTTGGCCACTTGATTTGGCGCTTTGGGATTTAATGGGAAAAGCGACAGGACAACCAGTCTATAAATTACTTGGCGGACGTTCAAATAAATTGCTGGCTTATGCTTCGACAGGCGAAATTGTCACTCCGGATGTGCGTGCAGAACGCGCTATTTCTTTTGTGGAACAAGGTTTCAAAGCGATGAAAATTCGTTTTCACCATAAAGATGTCAAAGATGATATTAAAGTGGTGGAAGCTGTACGGAAAGCAGTTGGAGACAAGCTGGAAATAATGGTTGATGCGAATCAAGGCTGGAAAATGCCTTGGGATGTTGAACGTACCTGGGATTTGAAAATGGCTTATCAAGTCGCAAAAGAACTTGAACAGTTAAATGTCTTTTGGTTAGAGGAACCACTTCCATCACATCAATTTGAAATGATGGCAAAATTGCGTGACATGGTCGGTATTCGTATCGCAGGGGGGGAAATGAATCGGAATTGGCATGATTTTAGAGAAATGAATAAGAGTAATTCACTTGATGTATATCAACCGGATGTTGCTTTATCAGGAGGAATTACACAAACGAAAAAGATTGCTGAACTAGTTCAAGGGAGCGGTGGGTGGTTCAGTCCCCATACGTGGACAAATGGCGTGGGTCTTCTAGCGAACCTACATCTAGCTGCAGCAATCAGTCATTGTCCATATTTGGAATTTCCTTATGATCCACCTGCATGGTCAAATGACCGCCGCGATTATATTCAAAAGCACAGCTTAATGATCGACGCCGAAGGATATCTAGTCGCACCTGAAAAACCAGGCTTGGGGATCGAGTTAGACGAAGAGGCGTTAAGAAAATATGAAGTGAATCACTTTTATGTAGGAGAAAGCAATCCAATCTCTATTTAAAATGTATTCGCTTTCGAAATATGAAACTAGTAAAGAAGGGTGAAAAGAACCGTGAAACAATACCAAGCATATATTCAAGGACAATTCATCCATAGTGAAGACTATATGGATGTTATATACCCAGCAACCGGTCAAGTAGTTGCTCAAGTGTCATCTTGTACAAAGGAAGAAGCCGAACACGCCATTCAAGGAGCAAAACATGCTTTTTCCTCATGGAAAGGGTTACCGTCGTACAAAAGAGCTGAATTCGTCATGAATCTATTAAACGAAATGCGAAAAGAAGGATCATTAAATGAAATTGCCGCTGCTATTACACAGGAGATGGGGAAACCACTGTCTGCTGCAAAGTCAGAAGTCTTTTATGCAGCAGATTTAGGTGAATACCAAGCGCAGTGGGCCCGACGTATTGAAGGCGATGTAGTTGATAGTGATAATCCGAATGAAAAAATTATTTCTTTTAAAGAACCGCTTGGTGTTGTTTTAGTGATTGTTCCATGGAATTTTCCTATTTACGTATTAATGAGAAAAATCATTCCAGCACTTATTTGCGGTAATACAGTTGTCATCAAGCCAAGTGTGAAATCACCCTTATCCGCCTTAGAACTTGCACAATGTATTCATCAAGCCGGGTTCCCTGAAGGAGTTATTAATATCGTCACTGGAACTGATGATGTTGTGGGTGAAACATTAAGTTCTTCAGACCAAATAAATATGGTGACTTTTACTGGAAGTACGAGAGTCGGTAAACGAATCATGGAAAAAGCATCTCGTCATATGGTCCGTACTTCGCTCGAGCTCGGCGGAAAGGCACCTGCCATTGTTATGGAGGATGCAGATATAGACTTGGCTGTCAATGCAATAAAGGGAGGCCGGCTTGCGAACTCTGGTCAAGTTTGTAATAACACCGAGCGCGTCTATGTTCATCGGGACATTAAGGAAACGTTCACGAAAAAACTGGTCGAGGCTTTTCAATCCGTTCATATTGGTGATGGGCTAGCCGATCCGGATGTGGAAATGAGTTGCTTAATAAGCGCTCATGACGTTCAGCGTGTGCACAGCATGGTACTCGGGGCAATAGATGAAGGAGCCACGATTTTATGCGGTGGCAGTTTAGTAGAAGGATTGACCGATAGTTTTTATCCTCCGACTCTTTTAGATCAATGCACTCAACAAATGAATATCGTTCACGATGAAATTTTTGGCCCGGTGCTGCCGATCATTACATTCGATACGTTAGAAGAAGTGATTGATATGGCAAACGACTCACAATATGGCCTGACTGCCAACGTCTACACAAACAACTATCAATATGTGATGGAACTTACAACGAAGCTGGAATGTGGCGAAGTATATGTAAATCGTCAACAAGGAGAAGCTTACCAAGGGTATCACTCTGGTTGGAAACAATCGGGTATTGGCGGCGATGATGGAAAACATGGATTTGAAGAATTTTTACAAATCAAAACTGTTTATTTTAAGTTTTAATTTGGATCCGAAGAAGGTGAAATGTGTTGAACAATATGAGAGTAGAAGAGGATGAAATCGGAAAGGTTGCACTTCCTAAAGGGGCTCTTTATGGAATTAACACAGTACGAACAATTGAAAATTTGTCGTTTTCAAATCGGACGCTTCAGCAATACCCACTATACGTGGAAGCCCTTTTAATCGTAAAAAAATCAGCTGCTGCAGCAAATGTAGAAGCTAAAGTGTTTTCAAAAGAAGTGGGTGAACAGATATCCTCTGCTTGCAATCACCTTTTATCTGGAGCAAATGGAGATCAGTTTTTAATTGATGTATTACACGGCGGCGGTGGGATCGGAACAAATATGAATGTCAATGAAGTGATTGCCAATTTTGCTAATGCAGCATTCTGTGTGGAAAAAGGCAGGTATACACCCATTCATCCAACAGAGCATGTGAATGCATCTCAATCTACTTCAGATGTTTGTCATACAGCGATCCGGATGGCGATAATCTCAAGTTTTCAATTATTAAGACAAGAAATGAATGATCTTATAGAAAAAGTGACGTTCAAAGCAAGTGAATTTAGTGATATTACCACAATTTCGCGAACATGTTTACAAGATGCCATGCGTGTTACATTAGGTGAAAAATTCAGTGGTTATGCAGCAATGTTGGAGCGCCGTCTCAAGCATATGGAAAAGGCTGTTGAACAATTGCACGCAATCAATCTGGGAGGAACGGTTATTGGCTCTGGTGTCGGTGCATCGGACAGATATCGAGATGTGATTGTTATGAAGTTATGTGAAGCATCGGGACTGCTGCTTCATCATCGGGAAAATTTATTTGATGCTGCTCAAAATATGGACGATTTAGCTGATGTGTCAAGTGAACTGAAACAGCTTGCATCTTGTTTGATTAAATTCGCTAAAGATTTACGATTGCTGTCATCAGGACCAGAAGCAGGGTTTGGTGAAATCGTACTTCCAGCAGTACAAGCAGGTTCATCGTTTTTCCCGGGGAAAATAAATCCGGTTATACCGGAAACACTCATTCAATGTTGTTTTCAAGTATTAGGTTGTGATCGTGTCGTCCAGTCTGCATTAGAA
This sequence comes from Peribacillus sp. Bi134, assembly GCF_918698065.1. Lineage (NCBI taxonomy): Bacteria > Bacillati > Bacillota > Bacilli > Caryophanales > Bacillaceae > Peribacillus > Peribacillus sp. Bi134. The sequence goes on from NZ_CAKKLN010000006.1 coordinate 65,070, forward strand.
CATGGTGAATTGGATTTGAATGTATTCGAAGGTGCAGCGGGAGTTAATATCTTAGATGCCATGAACATGTTTTCAACCATGCTGCCAAAATTCACGATGCTTTGTATAAACGGGACTACTGTCAATGCACAGAGATGTGAACAATTATCAAATGGTCTGATTCCACTGGTTGTGACCCTTAAAGAAAAATACGGTTATGCAAAAATTTCAACGATATTGAAAGAAAAAGGTCATGAAGGTGTAAAGGAACTTTTTTATAGCGGAGGGGAAACAAATGACACAAATCAATGAGCAAACTTTATTTAAAGGAATAGAGCAACCGAAATTAGAATGGGCAAAAGAATGGCTAAAACAAACGAAAAGACTCTATATAAATGGCGAATGGCTTGATAGTGCAAGCGGGGAAACGATTGAGACAATCAATCCTTCAAACGGTAAAGTTATCGGACAATTTCAAAGTGCAACAAAAGCTGATATTGATCAAGCTGTAGCAGCCGCCCGCCAGGCATTTGACCACGGCCCTTGGCGCGAATTGACACGAAAAGACCGCGCAAAAACTTTACGCAACATTAGTGCGTTAATAAAACAGCATCAAGCAGAGCTTGCAACGTTAGAGTCATTGGATAATGGAAAGCTTTATACAGAATCATTTAATGATGACGTGCAGGAAGCTTCAGATTTATTCGAGTACTATGCTGGATGGACGGATAAATACTACGGTGAAAACAACCCGGTGGAAGGAAATTTTTTAAGCTATACGACACGTGATCCGATTGGTGTATGCGGTCAAATTGTCCCGTTTAACTTCCCGATCGATATGGCGGCCTGGAAGCTTGCACCGGCGTTGGCGATGGGAAATACCGTCATTATCAAGCCATCGAGTACAACGTCTCTTTCAGCCATCCGTTTATTTGAAATCATTGATGAAGCAGGTATCTTACCAGCTGGGGTCCTTAATTTAATATTAGGAAAAGGATCGATTGGTTCTTACATTAGCCGTCATATGGATATTGATAAAGTTTCGTTTACTGGAAGTACCGGTGTCGGAAAACAACTTGTTCATGACTCGGCAGATTCTAATTTAAAACCAGTAACACTTGAACTTGGCGGGAAATCCCCAAACATTATTTTTAGTGATGCTCCGGATTTACAGGCAGCGATCGAGCGCTCGTTTTATGGATTATTTACACATAAAGGAGAAAAATGCTCCGCTCCAACCCGTTTACTAGTTCAACGTGACGTATATGATCAAGTGGTCGATAAAATTGCAACGTACGCTAATCGTTACAAATGCGGCAATCCATTTGATCCGGAAAGTGATCAAGGTGCCCAGGTATCTAAAGCGCATATGGAATCCATTTTGAGACATATTGAAAATGGCGAAAAGGAAGGTGCCCGGCTTGTAACAGGCGGTGAGCGCGATATGACGGGTGAAAATGAACACGGATACTTTATCCGCCCAACAATTTTTGCAGATGTAGATAATAAGATGTCAATTGCTCAAGAAGAAATTTTCGGACCTGTTTTATGCATCATTCCATTTGATACAGAAGAAGAAGCAGTTCGAATTGCGAACGATACTGTATACGGACTAGCAGCGGGTCTTTGGACAAATGATGTATCACGTGCAAACCGTGTAGCCAGAAAATTAGAAGCGGGCATGGTGTTTATTAATAAATACGGATGTTACGATTTTGCGAGTCCATTTGGCGGATGGAAACAGAGTGGTTGGGGCAAGGAATATGCGATTCACTCTCTGCAATCGTATACGAAAACAAAAGCAATTTGGATGGCTTATTAAACTATGAAGGAAGCTGGGGGACGAATGATGAAAATGAAAGCGGCAGTTATGACAGGTGTTGGGGCACCATTAGACATTCAAGAAGTGGATCTTGCAGCACCGAAATCAAATGAAGTGCTTGTCAAAATAGAAGCAACCGGTGTGTGCCATAGTGATTTAAATGCTTTAAATGATGCCTCGACGCCAACCCCGACTATTTTAGGCCATGAAGGAGCAGGTGTTGTTGCTAAGATTGGACCGAATGTCAAAAATGTAAAAGTTGGTGACAAGGTTGCATTAAGCTGGGTTCCTTATTGCGGTACTTGTGAGTTTTGTGTAACAGGCGCTGTTCACTTATGTGAGTCAGCTTTTGGGCCGATGTTTGATGGAACATTATTGGATGGAACGTCTCGATTAAGTAAAGAAGGGGCAACAATTTTTCATAACTCGCTTCTATCTACATTTGCTGAATATGCAGTAGTGCCGGAAATGTCTTGCATTAAACTTCCGGACGAAATGCCGATGGCACAAGCCTCTTTAATCGGTTGTGGGGTTGCCACTGGATATGGAGCTGCGGTAAATGCGGCAAAAGTCACTCCAGGTTCAACGGTGGCTGTGTTTGGAATAGGAGGTGTAGGTGTTAATGCCATTCAAGGTGCCCGAATTGCTGGGGCAGCCAAGATCATTGCATGTGATGTAAAACCTGCAAATCTTGAAATTGCGAAACGTTTTGGCGCTACTCATACAGTTAATGTCGCAAAAGAGAATGTAGAAGAAAAATTAAAAGCTTTAACAAATGGACACGGTGTCCATTTTGCGATTGATTGTTCAGGAAATACAAAGGCAACGGAAAACGCTTGGAAAGGGACAAGAAAGGGTGGAACGGTCGTAGTGGTCGGCGCCTTTAATCCTGATATGGCATTGAATTTGCCTGCAAGCGGCTTCCATCGTGTCGGGAAAATCCTAAAAGGGAGCTTCTATGGTGATGTACAGCCATTCCGCGATTTTTCGCGAATAGCCCAGCTTTATCTTGATGGCAAATTTATGTTGGATGAACTGGTCCTTGAGCGTATAAAGCTTAATGATATCAACACTGCCTTTGATGCATTCCATGACTGCAACTGCATTAATGTAGGGAGATCCGTTATTGAGTCTTCAACACAACCAGCTATTGACAACAGGGAATTTGAAAGTGAAAAGATTGGACCGGTAATATAAACAGCTCCTTTATCATCCGATCAACGGATGAAGGATGGGCGAGCAAAGATCAGAAGTAGGAGGATATAACTTGAGTATTTCTTTTGAATTCATACCTAAAACGCAAATTGCATTCGGAATTGACCGCTCTTTGCAAATTGGAACAGATGTAAAGCGAATTAGTGGTCATAATAAAGCAGTTCTAATTACAGATCCCGGTGTAATGAAAGTTGGCCTTTCTGATATCATCGTGAAGGCGCTCGAGGATGATGGAGTGGAAACCATTGTCTTTAGCAATGTACAAAGTGATCCAACGGCAGCATCTATTGACGAAGCGGCAGAACTCATTAGGCGGTCCGGCTCTAAATGCGTAATCGGGTTGGGTGGGGGCTCTGCAATGGATGTAGCAAAGATGGCCTCCCTTGTGGCAGGAGCAGAGCATCCGGCCATGCATTATGCGCTAATGGTACATTCATTTGCACCGAAGAGCATTAAATCGATCATGATTCCCACTACTTCAGGAACAGGAGCCGAAGTGACAAGTACGGTTGTTTTTTCTACTGACGAAAAAAGAAAGGTGTGGGGATGGGATGCCGATATGGCACCCGAACTGGCCATTTTAGAACCGAAATTCACTGTAGCCTTGCCGGACTTCTTAACAGCTGCCACAACTCTTGATGCCCTTGTTCATTCGATTGAAGCATGCGCCGGAAAAAGATCGAATCCATTTATTGAAGCATTAAGCTTACAATCTATTCGATTGATAACCAAGCATTTTGAAACGGCGCTGCATAACCCTGCCGACCTGGAGGCGAGAGGAAATCTCGCATTGGCGGCAACCCTTGCAGGAATGGCCATCGAGCAAGGGGGAACCGGAATCGCTCATTGCATCGGTCATGCCCTCGGAACCCTAGGACGCATTCACCACGGCCGTGCGGTCTCCATTGCTTTAACTGCTGCATATGCATGGAACGCAGAAGAGTCCATTAAAATTCATGCTGAAATTGCCCGTGCTCTCGGAGTTAAAGAAGCGGGATTGACAGAGGAAGAACTAGCTCTGGCAGGTGCAGATGCATTTAATAGGTTAGTGGAAAAAAGTGGCTTGAAGATTTCCCTGCAAGATGATGGTTTAAGCCCGGCTGACATCGATAGCCTGGTTGAAATTGCATTTTCAGAGGAAAATACTCCAATGCGTCTAAATAATTGCCGTGTGGCAACCAAGGAAGAAATGAAACAGTTTGCCAGCAAGATTTTAACACCTTCACAAGTTAATGCTTAATAATAAATAGTTTAAATATTTTGGAAGTGTCTTATTCTTATAATTTCGAAATGGATGATGGTAAAAGCATCCGTTTCGAAATTAAGGTTGTAAGCGCTTTCCTTTAATTAGGAGGGTATTATGAAAAGTATCAGACACTTAGTGTTTTGGCCGCCGTTTTTATTACTGTTAGGCGCCGTTATTCTTAGCTTTACTAATAAAGAAGCGTTTATAAAAATAACGACTGATGCAAACAATTGGGTAATTGCAAACTTAGGAGGGGTGTTTAGTATAAGCGGATTACTAATGGTAATAGCGTGCATTGCTACTTACTTTTCTCCACTGGGAAAAGTTAAAATCGGCGGTGTAAATGCAAAGCCCATCTTGAGTTTCAAAAACTGGTTTGCTATCACTTTAACCACAACCATTGCCTCTGGGTTAACTTTCTGGGGGATTGTAGAGCCTGTATACCATGTATCAGCGCCGCCTGAGTCTTTGGGAATTGACCCAAATAGTCCAGCCGCGGCCATCTTTGCGATGTCGACGATGTACCTTCATTGGACAATTACACCTTATGCTATTTATTGTGTACCTATTATTGTTTTTGCTTTTACTTATTATAATATGCGTAAACCATATAGCTTATCGTCTACACTATCACCCGTACTAGGTAAGAAATTAGACGGGAAAAGCGGACAGGTGATTGACGCAGTCTGCTTATATACATTGGCTTTGGGTATGGCAGCCTCGATGGGTACGAGTACGATGAGTCTAGCTGGCGGAATCAAAAGTTTGACCGGAATTGAAAGTACACCGGTTGTTTGGGGAATTATCACACTCGTCGGAACGGCAATCTTTATTGTTTCTGCATCAAGCGGATTGACAAAAGGAATCCGGATACTATCTAATATTAACGTTAAAGCGTTCTATGCCGTTGCTTTATTCCTTCTTATTGCAGGTCCCACTTCTTATATGCTGAATTTAGGAACAGAATCGTTAGGTTACTACTTAACGCACTTTTTTGAGAAGAGTTTATTTACAGGATCTGCTGCTGGAGATCAATGGCCTCAATGGTGGACAACATTTTATTGGGCAAACTGGTTTTCTTGGGCAGCGATTACGGCTTTATTTCTAGGAAGAATAGCTTATGGATATACAGTAAAAACCGTAATCCTTGTTAACTTTATTTTGCCGGCGATATTCGGTGGCATTTGGATGACGATTTTTAGTGGAACATCCATTCAAATGCAAATGGAAGGGGGAGCACTCGCAGGGGTTTTGAATAACAGTGGTGCTGAATCAGTTTTATATGCAGTATTCGAAGCGCTTCCTTTTGCTCAAGTCGTTATCCCTTTTTATCTATTCATTGTTTTCCTATCATTTGTCTCGGGAGCGGATGCAAATACCGCAGCAATGGGCGGAATCAGTTCTACCGGTATCTCCCCAAAAAGTCCGGAGCCGGGTATTTTAATCAAAGCTACCTGGGGAATCACCGTAAGTTTTGTTTCCTGGATGATGATCAGCTTTGCCCAAATAGACGGGATTAAAATGCTCTCTAATCTTGGCGGTGTCCCTGCTTTGATATTAGAGCTCGGAGTATTGATTGCGCTCTTTAAAATCGCCAAATCTCCTGCAAAATATGATGTTAGTGATCAAAGCGGAGAAGACCAAGACTTAATAGATTTAGAGAAAAAAAGTGAAGTTATATAATTTTGGGAAGTTAAAAGAACCGGGACAGTCATGCTGCCCCGGTTTTCTTTGTGTAGTATTTTAGCATTTAGAAAAAGTTCTGGAATACCCTATCGAATTCTTTTCCTTCTTTCATTATACAGATTGATCAATTCTGCATTTTGCTCATTCATCTTTTTCACATTCTTATTAATCGTTGCCAATTCCCAAAGTACAGCCAATCCAAAGATTAGCATAAGCGTTAATAAATCCATTGTTGCCCTCCTATTGATGTTGTGTACCTTTAATTAAATGTTTCTTTTCACTTGGATTCATTTCCTTAACCCGGGAAGGCAAGTTCTTTCTTTGAAAATAATTGTTTTGAATCAAAGCATATATCACTAAAAAAGTTCCGAGTAATTCGTAGGATGATAGTGATCCTCCTTGGATGAGAACGATGGCCAACGTGGTGATTGGAACTAAATTGATAAATAGGATTCCATTGATCGGCGTTAAAAGTTTAATGCCTAAATTCCAGCTTAAAAGAGCTATGGCACCAGGGAAAATAATCATGAAAATCATCTCGCCATAAATGGATTGCATAACCTCTGCCGTAGGGACGGACAGGCCCATAGCCGTTGCGAGGAATGTTATGATCGCTGATACGGCTGTTCCTAAAATGCACGTTAAAGTCGAATAGCGAAGTGTTGACCATCCGTTGAATTGGTTACCGCCCATCGTATAAATAACCCACCCTATAACCCCGATAAGAATGAAAAGGATAGGGATGATGCTATCTTTCAATAAAAATACGAATGATAAGTTGCCATTGGTAATGACAAGAATGGCCCCTATCAAGGCAAGGAACATGCTGGCGATTGTATACTTCATGGGTCTGGCACTTTTGAAAACCCACAGAATTAAAATTGAAATCATGGGCATTAATGATTCCATGATGGAAGCAACAATTACCCCGTTATGCCCCAGTAAATCTTGACCTGCGAAAATGAGAAAGTTGTATACAGTGAACGCCATCGTCCCAAAAAACAATAATTTCTTTCCTTGCCCTTCCAGGCTAAAAGACTTCTTACCCTCTTTAATTAAAAGCAATATCCCTAAAATGACGCTAACAGCTAAATATCGCAAAAAAGCGAAATAAAAAGGATCAATATACATTAAGGCCCTTTCTGCAACTGGAAACATCGCTCCCCAAGAAATGCTGGCAGTCAAACATAAAAGTGCACCGATTAAAACTTGATTTTTTTTCATAAAAGCTTCCCCTCAAAAATAATGATTGATTTAATTCCTATACACACCTTATGATAAAGTCATTATCATGTAAAATGACTTAAAATGAATGTAATCATCATTATTAATGATAGTTGAGGAAGGGGGGCACTTTTATGGAAATGCGGGATTTGCAAATATTCCAGTGCGTCGCTAAATATGGCAGCGTAAGTAAGGCGGCTGTTGAGTTGAATTACGTCCAATCCAATGTAACGGCGAGGATTAAGCATTTAGAGCAGGAGTTACGAACGCCTTTATTCAATAGGCACAAACGCGGCATGTCTTTAACTGCAGAGGCCAGAAAAATGCTGGAGTATGTAAACAAAATTTTGCTAGATGTGGAAGAACTCAAGCAAGTATTCCTGGATAGTGAAACACCTACAGGGATATTGAACATCGGTACAGTTGAAACGGTCAGCGATCTTCCCAAGATTCTAGCTTCTTATCATAAACAGTATCCAAATGTCGATTTATCCATAAAGGCGGGGTTAACGGAAAACTTAATTAAAGATGTCATTGAACACAGGCTGGATGGCGCTTTTGTTACAGGACCGATTAAACATCCGCTCATTCAGCCATACGATGTATGTACAGAAAAACTTGTATTAGTTACAAGAAATGAAACATTTAACCTTGAAGAAATCATAACAGAACCATTTTTAGTATTCAGTCAGGGCTGTGGCTATCGCTCTAAACTGGAACAATGGCTGAGGGAAGAAGAAGTGATGCCCAAAAGGATCATGGAGTTCAATGTATTGGAAACGATCTTAACCAGCGTAACACTCGGTCTTGGCATTACTCTCGTACCACAATCGGCGGTAAACCACCTAACAAAAGTCCACGTGCATGCAATTCCGGAAGAATACCGCAATATCTCGACTGTCTTCATTCACCGTAAAGATGCTTATATGACAAACTCGATGAAAAGCTTCTTGCAAACGATTGAAGCTCATCATGAAAACCTATTTAAGCAAAACCCTGGACCTACTCCTGAGCTGATATGAAGGAGGAGCAGCAAATAGCTTTACATAGAATGATAGAGGATCGCTGAAACCAATTATTTTAGGCTGCGAAACTATTCATAAAAAGTAAAACATGGGGATACAGGGACAGCGATATAGCATAGTATGGTATTTATTATTGCTTCGGTTTCCTTATGCTTGTCGTTTATTAATCATGTTACTTCTAGAAAGTATTTAGCATTAACCAAAGGTGGACCAAACGTTAACTTGGAAAAGCATTTGTGAATTATTTAGACAAAAGCCAACGATTTCGTTGGCTTTTTGTCTGTACGATCATTTCAATTATCATACATTCAAATAACCTACTTAAACTAAACTGGTAGTTTAACTATAGAAAAATTGTATTACTTTTCATCAATTGGGAAAAAATATAAATAATAACAAGAAGGAGGGAACAGAGATGGAAGTAAATATGAGTGTTGAAGAAGTCGTGAATCAAATTTCTGACTTAGTAGAAAAAGAAGGGAAGCTACCTCGAAAGAAAGAGGTAAAGAAGTCAGATCCGGAGTTAATGAAGAATGCATTGTATTATTTTCCTAATTGGGATACTGCAGTAGAACATAGCATTGGATCTTAACGATAAACGATACATAAACATTTATTTTTCAAATTAGTAGAAGTTATGAAGGCCGCCAATTGGCGGCCTTTTGAACATGCGATTCTTTACATTATCATACATTCAAGCACTCCTACTCAAACTATCTATTGAATAGTTTAGTTAAATAAAGATATAGACGCATCAAAGTGAATCAATCTCATATTTTCTTTTTCGGAACGAGTGGAGTATCGATCTTTTTTAGTCGATAAAGTCTGATATTTCAATGAAGCATAGTGTAACTTTTTTCCATATGGGACCGTATAATAATTTGTTAAAACACAAGAAAAGAGGGTTCCAATGAAAAAGATATTGTTGATTTTGGCAGCCGTTTTTTTGGTAACAGGACTTAGTGCTTGTAAAGGAGTCCAGGAGGGAAATAAGGAATCTCCGCCAATTTCAGAAAAGCCAAATGATAATCCTAAGCAAACCGACGGGCAAGATAAAGATTCTTCAGGTGAATCGGGTGAAAATCCGACAAAAGATCTGCCAAATAAAACGGATACGATCATATTAGAAGGTATGGAAGAACCATTCCAATTCACGCTTCATCATAGTCAGGCATTGGGATTCTCAACCTACATCGTGGATGACATGGTCGTTGAAGAGGCTAGTTCTGGTGAAGGAGATACAATGATTGTTTTTGCAAATTTTGCAGGCAAGAGAAATGAGGATGCCAAAGTTCAGATATTTTCCAAAAGTGAGGGTACGAATGCGACAATAGAAGAACAGGCGGAGTTTGCGAGGGAAGTTGTGATAAGCAACGACTTTGAGATAAAACAGCGATCTGATAATTCGCCTAACCGATTTGATTGGTCTGAGGTGGAATTTGACATTAGTCAGAAGGGCAGTAATTATTCCATATTAGGTACAGTGTCGGTTTTTCAACATGGCGACCGCGTTTACTATGCAATCGTTCAATACCCGGAAGAATATGAAGAAGGCTTCATACCGCGGGTTGTAAAAATGTTTGATGATATCGTATGGTATGAAGCACCTTGATAAATGAGTTTGCAAAAATGGGTACACCATTTGACAGATGATGGTCATATATTTGTCTAAAAAGTGGGCATAAAAAGGAATCCTGTTGAACGGTAGGTAGCTAGTTTGTCTACAGTCTGAGAGCAGCTCTTTTGCTGCTCTTTTTTGTATGATAGGATTGTCTGCTTTATTCAGATTAAGGAGGATAAAGGATTGGGTTAGAGAATAATTAGTGATAGGATTTCGAAAACGAATTTGATAGAAAATAGGTGAAGCAAGTGGAGTTAGATACATTATATAAGACATATCGACCTTTTCTTTTTTCCATCGCATACCGGATGCTCGGATCGGTTACAGATGCAGAAGATATCGTTCATGATTTATTCCTGCAGCTTAAGCTTGATACCGACGAAATTAAGGACATGAAAGCATATCTTGCGAAAATGACGACAAATCGCTGTCTCAATTACTTGAAATCAGCCCGTAAAAGAAGAGAGGTTTACACAGGTCCTTGGCTGCCAGAACCTCGGGTAAACGAAACAGATCAGCCTCTAGATAAGGTCGTAACGGATGAAACGGTTGCATATGCCTTCCTCGTTTTGCTGGAACAGCTTTCACCTGTTGAAAGAGCGGTTTTCGTGCTTAGGGAAGCATTCACTTACAGCTATGAAGATATCGCCGAGATGCTGGAAAAGAATGAAGTGAACTGCAGAAAGATCTACAGCCGGGCTAAGCGGAAATTACAGAATGATAGGCCCGTCCATCCGGAGGATACGAAACATGTCGATCTTTTGGCAAAAAAATTCATAAAAGCATCTGCGACAGGAAACTTTGAGGAGTTTTTGGATCTTCTTACAGAAGATGTTGTCCTTGTTACTGACGGCGGAGGAAAAGTGCTTTCTGCTTTAAATCCAATTGTAACCAGACAGCGCGTATCCGCCTTTCTTAAAGGCGTTTCTGCTAAAGGAGGCTTCATAGGAGAACTTCTTCCGGTGATGGTCAATGGCCAGGAAGGAATTTTGCAAATGAAAGAAGGAAAGCCTATCAAAGTCATCTGCTTTGAATTAGATCCAAAACAAAAAAATATCCGCAAAATCTTCATTGTCACCAATCCCGATAAATTAAATCATATTCCTGTGATAGATTGAGGGGTCTTTTTTTTTGGATGTCACAAATCAAACCTCTATTTTGTCTTATAAGTGGAACCTAAAAAGATTATGGAGGAGATAGACATGGAACAACGGATTAACTACATGAAGACAAATCGTGAAGTGGTCAAATTAATGATGGGTTTGGAGGAGTACAAGAAAACAACGGAAATCGATAGCACATTAATCGAATTGATTAAAATTCGCGCCTCTCAAATCAATGGCTGTGCGTACTGCTTGGATATGCATACAAAGGATGCCCGGGCGAAGGGTGAAACGGAACAAAGAATTTACTGTTTGAGTGCTTGGCGTGAAACACCATTCTATTCTGATTCAGAAAGGGCAGCGTTGGAATTGACGGAAGCGGTCACGGCCATTTCTGCAAACGGTGTACCTGATGAACTGTATGAGAGGGTCCGCCTTCATTTTGATGAAAAACAATATATCGATCTCGTTACCATAATCATCACGATCAATGGCTGGAACCGATTGGCCATTTCAGCCCAAAACATACCAGGGCACTATAAGCCTGTAATGGAAAAATAATGTCGTTATCAAAACCCCTTGTATGGTTACAAGGGGTTTAATTGTAAAAACGTGGCTTTTTAATTAGTTTTCTTTTTTATAAAAGCGTTCACCCGTATCAGGATTATAATACACCCTTGTTTTTTCTCCTGTCACGGGGTCTATATTTATTTCATCTGTCGATTGAAATCCATCAGGAACTTTTACACCGTGATTACGTTTAAACCGTTTATCATAGATAAAGTATCCAAGTAAAATGCATAAGATAACTATAATAATTTGTAATATATAGTACCCTATGATGAATTTCATTATATTTTCTCCACAATGACGGCGGTTCCATATGCAACAATTTCGCTCATATTCGTGCCGATTTCCCCAGAATCATATCTCATCATTATAATTGCGTTTGCACCCATTTCAGTGGCATTTTTTATCATACGGTCCATAGCTTCTTTTCTTGAATCTTCAAGCATCGCTGTATATTGCTTGATTTCTCCGCCTACCAGGGATTTTAACCCTGCCATGATATCGCCGCCAATCCCTCTGCTTCTTACAATTAGACCGAAGGCAGGCCCTTTTACCTCTACAATTTTGTATCCTTCAATTTTTTCTGTGGTAACTACCAACACATTAATCGCCTCCACCTTATTTACTTTATAATTTTAAAACTTCTCTTGAAATTCCCTAGACTGAAGGCATAAACAAATGATTCAAGTTCTCTTAAAAGTTTAAATATTATATTTAGTTTATCACTCAATAATTACGAGCAATAATAATATCATTCCTTTAAATTTTAACATAATAAAAGCTTTATCCTTCTTATACGATAGGAATTTCACTTCTTTTGCACGTAACATATTTCGAGTACGCATAAAAAATCCCATTTCGTAGAAAATAAATGGGATTAAAATTATTAGTGTTAATTACTGCTGTTTTGATTGTTATATGTGTGTAGATTTATGATGCTAATTGAAACACCTTTTCCTTCTGCAATATAAATTTTTCTTTCTCATAACGGAACTCATTAGTATGGTTACGAGGGGTTTTTTAATGACTGCAGTTTTAATCATTTTTTTTGACTTTGAGATATTAAGATGAATACTATGCCTATAACGAAAAAGATAAATATGTTGATAGATTTTATAAATCCTATTGGGAACAACACAGCACAATTAATACTATGACTCCTAGGGAATAAACAAATCTGACTCTACTAATCATAACTCCTCCTATAAGTACTAAAAATAGCGGTTATTTATCTTTATTTCATTAAGAATTTCATACAATTTATTTTCATAGTACAAGCTGATTAATTGTGATCTGGATGTAACATCTAGTTCTTCAAACATTTTATTTACATAGTTACGAACTGTAGAAACACTTATATTCAGATTATCAGCTATTTCTTTATCTTTGAGACCTTGAGTTATATTTTTTATTATTCGCAATTCAACTTCATGTTGTTGTTCCCTGGTGATTAAAGATGATGTATCTGTTTTTATTATCTCTTCTATTAATAATTTCTCACGATACACATGTAACTCGTAGGAGATTTGATTAGCGAGCATTTCAGAAATCATTTCGAAATTTCCATTATCATCCTTTGTGATTATACCAACATACCCTTGCAATTCCTTATTTTTAATTTCATGGATCGGGGAAGATAAAACACTAAAATACTTCCCGGAGATTTGATTTTTAGTTTTTACAGTAGTATTTTGCAATGAACTTAAAACAAATGCATTATTTTCAACAGATTCTTTTATAACCAAATTACATATATCTTTATGTTCAAAATTACTCTTAGAGTATAAAACATTTAGCTCTTTATCAAAGATAAATATAGTAGTTTCAAAATTAAACTTGAAATTCTTAATACTATTCAATACTTTTTTACTGATATAAATGATTTGATTTTTCAATTCCATATTCATACCTCATACTTGTTCCTAAAATGAAATACCTGTTTACTCTCCTCGTTTCACAATAAACTATTTTACCTTGTGATGGGTTCCAAAAATGATGATTGCTATTTCAGAAATGATACGGCACGTCGGGTTTGGATTTTATTCAATTGCTAACTTATTTACACAGAGTATTGATGAAATTCTAAAAATAATGCTTATACACCCATCTCCTAAACCTAAAACAAAATTCGACAAGGATTTCATGGCTGGTGTAAGATGAATGAAAAAGCCAGAAATGGGGTGGATGCTTTGGTTGATTTATTACCGTCGCTGTTTGAAAAAGTGGGGATCATCGTAATTGCTGCATTCCTGCTTTCTTATATGAAACCCTTTCGGCAAATGATAGGCCATGAACATGAAATGTCGAAGAAAATCATGTTTATCGCGCTTTTTGGAACATTCGGTATCATAAGTAACTATACAGGAATCGAAATCGGGAACCATGCCATGCCGGAGGGTGATTGGCATGCTGATATTGCTCCCGATAACGCGATTGCCAATACAAGGATTATGGGCGTGGCAATCGGCGGTTTACTGGGGGGACCATTTGTTGGGTTGGGAGTAGGTTTGATTGCAGGGCTTCACCGTTATTTTCTCGGGGGTTTTACAGCGGGGGCATGTGCGATCGCCGCGATTTTAGCTGGGTTCTTATCGGGTTTTTTGGGAAAAAGGCGACGAGAGCATGGGGTGATCACTCCTTGGTTTGCGCTGCCCATTTGCATGGCTTTGGAAGCGATTCAAATGGGCATTATCCTGTTGACTACCAAACCATTTGAAAGGGCGTGGGAGCTCGTACAAGTAATCGGACTTCCGATGATCATCATCAACGGGTTCGGGACTTTACTATTCATGCTCATCATTCAATCGATTACAAGGGACGAAGCACGGACACGGGCCGTACAAACGAATCTTGCGTTTTTGATTGCAGATCAGACTTTACCCTTTTTCCGGCAAGGTCTTAATCAAACTTCATGCAAAAGAATAGCCCAAATCATCTTGGGGCTGACTGAAGCCGATGCCGTGGCCATTACCAATGATCATAGCGTACTTGCCCATGTTGGCGCTGCGTCAGATCACCATGTCCCTAAGGTGGGAATAGCGACAGGCTTAACGAAAAAAGCCCTTGAACAAGGGAAAATAATCGTGGCCAAAACAAAAAAGGACATTTATTGTTTTCATGATCAATGCCCATTGCAAGCGGCCGTAGTCCTGCCGTTGCAGGTCCAACAGAAAACGGTCGGGACTTTGAAGATGTATTTCAAGCATCCGGATAAATTAGGCCAAGTGGAACAAGAGTTAGCTGAAGGATTGGCCAAACTATTTTCCACTCAATTGGAACTCGCTAAAGCGGAAATGCAAACGAAATTATTGAAAGATGCTGAAATTAAGGCATTGCAGGCACAGGTCCATCCGCATTTTTTATTCAATGCAATCAATACGATATCTGTTCTATGCAGGACGGATGTCGAGAAGGCAAGAAGTTTATTGCAGGAGCTCAGTGCTTTCTTTCGCTCTAATTTACAAGGAGCCCGACAAATCCTGGTGCCGCTAGAAAAGGAATTAGAGCATGTTAATGCTTATTTATCACTGGAGCAGGCGCGTTTTCCAAATAAATTTCATATCGACTATCGCATTGAGCCAAGGCTGAATGAAGTTCTTATCCCTCCATTCACGTTGCAGCCACTTGTTGAGAATGCGGTACACCACGCATTTCCACATGTGAAAAGCAAAGGTCAAATCATCCTTCACGCATACTTTAAAGACGATGCCATGCGCATTGTTGTGGAAGATAACGGAAAAGGGATTTCAAGCGGGAGAATAGATGAATTGGGTAAGCATGCTGTAGAATCGGCTAAGGGTACAGGAACGGCCCTTCATAATATCAGTGAACGGCTGGAAGGGATCTATAAAGGACAGGCCAGCCTCTCGATAGAAAGTGAGACGGGACACGGAACAAAAGTGAAAATATCAATACCACTCGAAAGGAGCATATGGCAACGATGATGAAAGCATTTATCGTAGAGGATGAACCACTGGCAAGAGATGAATTGAAATATCTATTGAAGAGAAGCAGGCAAGTTGAAGTCGTGGGTGAGGCTGAGGGGATAGAAGATGCCATAAGGGATATCTCCCGACTTAAACCTGAACTTGTCTTTTTGGACATTGAGCTTGCAGATGGAAATGGCTTGCATTTGGCTAAGCAATTGGCGGAACTTGACCCCGCACCATCGCTTATTTTTGCGACCGCTTATGATGAGTTTGCCCTCCAAGCCTTCGAGTTATATGCATTTGATTATCTATTAAAGCCATTTAATGAAAAAAGGATTCGGCAAACATTGGATAAGCTCATGAAGCAGCGTCAAATCGGGAAAGACGAATCCAGGACAGCAGCTTCCGCCAGCCGAACCGCGGTGGAACAGACAGGTAAATTGGCTGTAGTGATAGATGATCGGATCGTTTTGATCGACCGGGATCATATTTTGTTCATAGGACTCATGGAAGGAAAGACGATCATTAAAACAGAGGAAAATGAATATAAAATCGGTGACCCTCTCATCGTGCTTGAAAAGAAGCTCGATAAGCGCTCATTTTTACGGGTGCATCGCGGTTTTATCGTGAATGTCATCCATATTTCTGAAATACAGCCTTGGTTCAACTCGACTTATAATCTCATTATGAGTGATGGATCAAACATCCCGGTAAGCCGGACGTATGTGAAGGAGCTAAAGCAGCTCATCGGTTTTTAAAAATTTTCATAATTCTGCATTTTACCTTCTTCATAATGCAATCTATCCCTCGATATCTGCATTATAACTTGAAAACCCATTGAATTCGCTTTCATTGTGATATCATTTTTTTACGATGTAAGTAATAGAGGGGGTTCAAATATGAATGCGGTTACAATTGTCATAGGCTCCATTTGTATATTAATGATTGCCTACCGTTTATACGGGACATTCATAGCACTCAAAGTATTAAAACTTGATGATTCCAAGCCGACTCCGGCCCATAAATTAGAAGATGGAAAAGATTATGTTCCAACAAATAAATGGGTGGCATTCGGCCATCATTTTGCAGCCATTGCTGCGGCTGGTCCTTTGGTGGGTCCGATCCTTGCAGCACAATTCGGCTATTTGCCAAGTTTATTATGGCTTTTGATCGGGGCTGTAATCGGGGGGGCCGTTCATGATGCCGTCGTGCTCTTCGCGTCGATGCGTAAAGACGGCAAATCCCTTTCGGAAGTTGCGAAAGAGGAACTTGGACCTGTAGCAGGCTTCTGTACAGGACTAGCGATGCTTTTTATCATTACGATCACGATGGCAGGACTTTCAATGGTCGTGCTGCATGCTTTGGAAAATAATCCATGGGGGACGTTTGCTGTCGGGATCACCATTCCGATCGCCATGGGTGTAGGGCTTTACCATAAAAAAACCGGCAACCTGAAAGGGGCGACCATCGTCGGGTTCGCGCTCATCATGGCCGGAATTTTACTTGGTCCGAACATTCAAGGAACGGCACTTGGTGAATTATTGACACTTGAAGCGAGTACACTTGCCATCATTTTGCCGATCTATGCTTTCTTCGCTGCCGCATTGCCTGTTTGGCTGCTGCTGGCACCACGTGATTACTTGAGTACATTTATGAAAATCGGTGTATTTGCCGCATTGATTATCGGTGTTTTCGTCGTGAATCCAGAAATCCAGTTTCCTGCGGTTACCGAATTCATTAATGGCGGGGGCCCGATCGTAGCCGGTCCAGTTTGGCCTTTCATTTCAATAACCATCGCCTGTGGAGCGATTTCAGGATTCCATGCATTTGTCGGATCAGGCACAACTCCAAAAATGTTAAACCGTTGGAGTGATATCAAATCCGTTGGTTTCGGAGCGATGCTTGTCGAATGTGTCGTCGCCATCATGGCATTGATTGCTGCGGTTTCGCTGCAGCCAGGAGATTATTTTGCGATTAACTCCACACCTGAAGTATTTCAAACATTAGGCATGGAAACCGTACACCTTGACGAGCTCAGTGAAGAAATCGGCATTAATCTGGAGGGACGGACAGGCGGGGCAGTTACACTTGCTGTCGGCATGACCTATATTTTTACCGAAATACCCTTCTTTGACAAACTGGCTTCGTTTTTCTTCCAATTCGTCATCATGTTCGAGGCGGTGTTCATATTAACCGCAATCGATTCAGGGACACGTGTTGCCCGTTACTTGATCCAGGACTTCTTCGGGGAGTTCTATAAACCATTAAAACGAGTCGACTGGCTGCCGGGGAACATCTTCGCCAGCGCGTTAGCCTGCTTTATCTGGGGATACCTGCTTTACTCTGGGGACATCGGTTCGATCTGGGCACTCTTTGGCGTATCCAACCAGCTCATGGCTTCGATTGGACTCATCATCGGTGCGACCGTCGTATTGAAAATCGCAGACAAACGCTGGTATATCTGGACATGCCTAGTACCCCTTGCCTACTTATATGTAACGGTTAATGTAGCAGGGTACTGGATGGTGAAAAACGTATACCTGAACCCGGACTCTGCAGGATTCAGCATCTTGAACGGAGTATTATCGATCACCATGTTAATCCTGGGCTTGATCATTCTGGTTGCCGCCTTGAAAAAATGGCGGGAGCTTTGGAAAATACCTCAAGCAGAACTATTGAAAAGATCAGCATGAGCATAAAAAAATCCGGGCGGAAAACTGCCCGGATTTTTGTTCGTTGCGAACGGTGGAAAATGCCCTCAATACCGTTTCCTTGTAATTAAGACACCAAAACCTGAAAAAGGAAAGTATCAATAACCCCAACTTTGTTAATGATAGCAAATGAGGAGGTGTGATAAGATGGCAAAAGATGTTCTATGTGAAGTGAATAATTGTAAATATTGGGATTCTGGAAACAAATGCAGTGCAGATGCTATTTATGTTGTCAGCCATAAAGGGAACCAAGCATCAAATAGCAAAGAAACGGATTGCAAGACATTTGATCCAGAAATTTAAACAATCGGGGGTAACCATCAACTGGTTACCTTCTTTCATATTTATTATTGATAATAAAAATCATTTTCATTCAAGATTATAGAAATTCATATTATTTTTTCTTCATGGAAAGGATATTTGGGCGATATATTTGAGAGTTTGATCGATAAAATCGTGAAATTGATCGATAAAATCGAAAGTTTGGTCGATATATACTTGAGATTGAGCGATATATCGAGAATTTGATTGATATATACGTGAATTTGAACGAAATACTCAAGAATTCGCACTATACTTGTGAGTTTGGGCAGTTTACTCGTGAGTTTGAGCAGTTTACTCGTGAGTTTGGGCAGTTTACTCGTGAGTTTGGGCAGTTTACTCGTGAGTTAAGAAGTTTTACTCGTGAGTTTGCACTTACCCGAGAATTACTTTTGAAATAGTCAGCCCATCACCGATTGGAATTAGCATGGATTCCAATTGAGGGTGATTGGCCACCTTTTCATTGAATGCCTTCATAAATGCAGTGTAATGTTTAGGTTCAGCATCCGGATCTGCGACACTGCCCCTCGCAAGTACGTTATCCATGACGATTAAAGCACCCGGTTCTGCCAGTTTAATGCAATATTGCAGGTAATTTTCATAATTGTCCTTGTCAGCATCTATAAAGAAAAAATCAAATTTCCTGTTATCACGCTCAAGTTGTTCAAGGCTTTGCAGAGCTGCTCCGGTCATATATGATACTTGGTCGCCAAAGCCAGCTTTGGTTAGATTGCGATAAGCTAACTTTGCGTATTCCTCCTTTAATTCAAGAGAGGTTAATTTTCCTTCGCTGCCGAATCCCCTGGCAAGGCAGATTCCGCTATACCCCCCAAGAGCGCCTATTTCCAATACATTTTTAGCTCCTGAAATGGATATAAGCATAGTAAGAAGTTTTCCGGATGAGGGGGATACCGATATGGACGGCATTCCGTTTTCTTGTATGGACGAAATGACTTCTTCCAAAAGGGCATCTCCGGAATAAAACACTGAGTCGATATAACTGTTAATTTGTTTCATTCGTTTCCATTCCTTTCTCATTGGAAGTTTCCTTTTCTTCACTTTTCTTATCGGCTGCTTCATTTTCTTGTATTTCAAATAATTGAATGAACTCGTTGATTAACATATCAATTGCTTTCAATTCACCGACTAAGATTTGATTGATGGATTGAAACTCTGGTTTATCTAACTGTTCCATAATGGTTGAACGTTTAAGATTCATCATCTCTAAAAAAGCAATTGCCCTTCCGCGGCGAAACGTTTTGGGGCCACGATGGTGTGAACCATGGTCTTTATGCCTGCCACCGTGATGTCCATCTTTTTTGAATTTTTCATCTCTCATGTTATAACCTCTTTCTGTGTATACAAATGTATACACTTTCTCTTTTGTTTAATGTATACATTTGTATACAAAAAGTCAACTGATAATCGAATAGAATAATCAAAATGCAGTTAATAAAAAGTTTGTCTAAATTGTTATTTAGAGAGGAAAAAAGAGACTTACATTCAAAGATTTTTTTGAAAATAGACCGGTTTGTATAACCAAGGGCAATTGGGATAGCGGTCATGGTTTCCCTATTCTCTGCGAAGCAAAATGGCTACTTGACTGATGTGGCAAATGATTTACCGGTAGCTGCCGCCTCAGGTTCATCACTTGTATTTAAAATTTGTTTGATTTTCGCCATCGTGAATGTGGTGCTTCATTGTTCATGAAAAAACCGAAGTAACAAAGATAAAAAAACAGATCACCATTCAAACGGGTGATCTGTTTTTATTATTTTTGAACTTTACTAAGTAAATCTAAAAGCTGTTGTTTTTCCGTCTCATTCAAGTTGGAAAACTGTGATGCCTGAAAATGCTCTTGTTTTGGAACGACTTCATGAAAAAACTCTTTTCCTTCATCAGTCAATGAAAGGTATTTTGTTTTCCATTCCTGCTCCCGTTTAATCAATCCCATTTCTTCCATTTTCCTTAATAGTTGAGTGATATTGCCTTTCGTCACAAAAAGCTTGTTTGCCAGTTCTTGCTGAGACAATCGTTCATGGGAACCCACTTGAACCAAGATATCGAATTGGGCTGCCGATAGATTCCATTTCTTTAAATGTTGATTGGATTCCCGGATACTCTGATTATATATTCGTGTGATTCGGAACCATAACATTAAACCTAGTCTTTCCTCATTATTAGATGTGAAGGGATGCATGAATGTCACCTCATACTTTCTTTGTCCCAATCAGTTTATGAATAAACTAATTAAGTGTCAAATGCAAAAACTTCCAACTTCTATACAAAGAAACTAGTATAATCTTACGATACTGGTTTCTTTGATTTCTTTATTATGTAGTCGTTAGTTTAGCAAAGATAATAAAAAACAGTGTTAATTCGGCTATAATCACAATATTTGGTACACCGACAAACAAATTAAAAATAAAAAAGAGTGCTAAAATCACTAAAAATAGCCCTAAATGATAAATTTGCAACCGCTGGTGTTTGTGTCTATATTGGTGGAAAACAAAAGTGGTTGAAATGAAATAGAGCAATACGGAACCAAAAACAAAATAGAGGGTGAATGAATAGTGGACCTCATGTAAAAACAATAATCTGATGGCTGCTGCAATCATGCTTATAGACATTAAAATAAACAGATGTCCGTAAATGATGATCTGGCCCGAAGATTGTACAGACTTGTCGACTTTCTTCTCCATGTTATCAAAATATTGCCACCACATAGCTATTATCAGGGCAAATGAAATGATGGAAAAGGCTATCGAATCCCAATTTCCTTGTTTAGGTTGAATTACCGCAAGAGTGCTGACAAGAGCTTCCCCAAAGAGAATGATGGTAAATAGACCAAAGCGCTCTAGCAAGTGGGCCGTATTTGTAGGAACCTTTTCTAAGCACTTTCTTCCAAGGATCGGGACAATGATATCAATCAGAATACCCAAATACAACACAGCATACCGAAGCCAAGAATCAAAAAGGACGGAGAATAATGAAATGGCGATTCCAATCCAAAAATACCTTCCCAAAAAAAGTGCTGCCTTTTTTCTAAATCCCTTTTCTATCCGCTGTACAACAAGATATTGGATAGCAGTCACGGCTCTCAATCCAATATAACCAATTAAAAAAGAAACATAATAGGGATCAAAATCAGCAGATAAGCTTGATGTCATGATCAGGACAAAAAACATTTGCAATATCAAAAATAGCCGTTGATGAAATACATCCTTTCCAAACCGGTTAATAAATATGGTTTGTCCTACCCAAGCCCACCAGATAGGAATAAAAATCAATACGAACTTTAATAAATACTCTGGATGGATATAACCATCTTCAACATGCAGTAAAACATGAGTTGCGCCAGCAACGGCCGCCACAAATAACAAATCATAAAAGAGCTCTAACCATGTAACTTTCTTTTCATCCATCTCTGCACTCCTCCCAATCGCCTTATAGTTTATAGTATGTTGGAAATATTCAGAAAATGGAAGGGGGGTTCAATATAACTTTGGGGAAAGCAATTTAGAATTCATGATCCATTATAAGAAGTTCTAATTACCCAATATTAAGTTAAGCCAAATTCAGTAAATATTTAATTAGGAATAACGTCACTTTTTTAATTTTGGTATATTATGGTACTATAGGAGATGATTTCAAACGGGGAGGGAAGTAGATGACCAGAACCATCGGCCTTATTTGTGGCAGTTTACGGGAAAATTCTTATAATCGAATCATTGCTCAATCATTGACAGATATGGTTGATTCGTATCAATTTCGCTGGATCGAAATTAATGATCTTCCGTTGTTTAACGAAGACTTAGAAATAAGTGGGGTTCCAGAAACAGTGGCATCATTTAAATCCGCCATCCAGGGCGTCGACGGTATCATTATCGTGAGTCCAGAGTACAATTCTGGAATACCAGGCGTATTAAAAAATGCATTGGACTGGGCATCAAGACCTCGGGAGTTCGCTGTTCTTACCAAAAAACCAGTTGGCCTGATTGGAGCTACTCCTGGTGGAATGGGAACTGCATTTGCTCAAATGCAAATCAGGCAAGTATTAGAAGCCATGCAAGTTCATGTTCTTCCATTTCAAAAAATGCTGATTTCGCAAGTACATAAAAAGATTGATCCTGATCGGAAAGTGCTTACTGACGATCAAACAAAACGTTATCTTGAGCGTTATTTACAACAATTCATACATTGGATCGATCACACTCCAATTATAGATTAACAATCAATGATTCTTAATCTATATATGATTGACAGGCTATGAGTTTATAGATAAACTAATAGCAACAGTCAGTTAAGTTATAAACTGACTGGAACCAACGAAGGAGTTGGGGGGATTTCCCTACATATGAACTTTCTTCGATAGCTTTTAATAAAAGGAGGACTTTAAAAATGTCTGATCTCTATTCCCGTCTTTCCAAAGATGATGCTGCCGTTCTTCTGGTGGATCATCAAACCGGTCTTATTTCCGGGCTAGTGCGTGATTATGGTGTTGATGAATTCAAGAACAATGTTATGGCTCTGGCCAATACAGCTAAGTTTTTTGATTTACCAGTCATTTTAACGACAAGCTTTGAAAACGGACCAAACGGACCGCTCATGCAAGAATTGGAAGAACTCTTTCCTCACGCACCAAAAATAGCTCGGCCTGGACAAATTAACGCATGGGATAATGAAGATTTTGTTAAAGCAATCGAAGAAACTGGAAAAAAACAACTTATTATCGCGGGAGTGGTTACAGATGTCTGTGTTGCTTTCCCGGCACTTTCCGCTTTAAAAGCTGGTTATGAAGTATTCGCTGTCACTGATGCTTCTGGAACAGTAAGCAAACAGGTAGCTGATGCGGCTTTAGCGCGTATGGCCCATGGCGGTGTGCAGCTTATGAACTGGTTTAGTGTAGCGTGCGAATTACAACGTGATTGGCGCAACGATGTCGAAGGTTTTGGTGCTTTACTTTCCAGCCAGCTTCCTGGTTATCAAAATATCATCGGAAGCTATAGGGGAGCTCAGCGCGACTTCAGCAAGCAAATCTAGATTGTGTCTTTATCCAAGTTGATAAGAGGGGCCATTATGTCCTTCCCAGTTTGTAAACAAAAAGGTTTCGGAATGTTCTCATTCCGAAACCTTTTTTATTTTTTACCGGATTTGAAGCGTTCTTAAACGCGTTTTATAAGCTGCAGCTTTCAAACAAAAAAAGAATGTACCATGATTATTCTTCAAAACCTTATTCATTTGAATAGTTAGAGGATACCCTTCGTAAAGTCTTCTTTTTGTTTATCGTTTTTTGAACCATTTTTTTATCATTATGCATTCTCCAATTAATAAACCTACTAGAACACAAGTAATGCCTATAAAATAATCTGGATTTTCAAATAAAATGTCTGCAAGTATTGTACCAATAAAAACCCCTAAAAGAATAATAATATATGATTTATATCTAAACCTTAGGTAATTAAACATGAAAATACAATTCCTCACTTTTTTAGTTAGTATATTACGCATTGTAATCTAAATATTTTGAATTTAAAAATAAAAAGAGGAGGTTTTACCTATGGAAAAAGAGATTTTAAGTCTATTTGTTACCTTTGCTATTACTTTTTCATTATTTTCAAGTAGTACTATAGCATTTGCTTCTCAAGAACATGAAAATGAAGAAATATTGTTTGAAGGAACTAGCGAGGAGCTTCACTTTAATAGTGTTGAGAACGATAACTTCATCATTTCAACAGTTACAGATGCAGAAGGGAATCAGATTACTGAAGTAAAGATTAATAAATTAACAAATCAGTTGGAAATTAATGGTATGAATTTGTCTAAAGAAGAACAGATAGAACTTAATAATTATGTTGAATATGTTAATAATGAATATATTTCCGATAGTGAATACTTTGTCTCAGCAGAAAATGAAGTTCCAATTATAGAAATGGCCTCAGCTAATGCGTGCAAGTATTAAAGTCTGGGGACGTATTATGGAAGTTCAGCTGTACCTAAAATAGGTGTTTCAGCATTTGCAGCATATCTATCTACTATTACGAAAGCTCCTTACAGTTCAGCTTTAGCAGCTGCAAGTGTTGTTGTTGGCGCTGTTCCAAATATATATTACTCTTTGAATGATGCTCAATGCACATCTGGTAAGTACTTATACAACAAAAGAACAGTGAAATTCTTTAAAGACAAGGCACGTAAAATACAAGTAGGAAAAACAAGTGTGAGTTATCAAAAAAGAGCTAAGTAAAATAGTAATCTGGAACATTACTTGTGATTTATAAACAGGTCCTGTTGGCATATTTCTTAATAGTTATAAAAAAGTGGTGGACGTTTAATCTCAAAACTTTCACGACTTTTTTTGTTTGTTTTAAAGAGTGTGTGCAATTTCATTTTAATACTGCATAATGCACTTTTAATTCACCCGCTTTTCTACAAGGCAGAATGGTAATTGACCTAGCAAGGATGCAGTATTGTGCACAAATGTTTAAAGAGTATATTATTGTGCAGTACCGATGACAACATTCGGACTGAGAAACGCTACATTTTTAATAAGAAGTGAGATATCGTAGAAGCAGGGAGAGGGATTGAGAATGTTTTTAGATGAAAGAAGCGCCAATTTACTAAAACTATTACAGCATTCGCCCATTTCAAAAATGAAAGAGCTTGAAGCCCAAACAGGTCTGACGAGAAGGCAAATCCAATATGGTCTGAGCAAAGCGAATGACTGGCTCCAATTTCATGGATATCAACCGATTCAATATAATCGTGAAATGGGCTACTCCTTTTCTGAAACAATCAGGGATGAAGAATTGAATGTAAAACTAACAAAACGCAATTATATATTTTCAGAGACAGATAGGGAAAAGGTCTTTTACCTCATGATCCTGTTAAGCCGAGAGGAATTGTCCGTCTATCATTTCCAAACGATCACCGGGCTTTCACGAAATACGGTGCTGAAGGATTTAAAAAGACTTAAAGAGAAGAACAGGGACATATCGCTCAAAATCCAGTATTCCAAACAGGATGGCTACGTGGTGATTGGGGAAAGCCGAACAAAGAGATATATCATCGAACGTCTCGTGCATGATGTACTGAACAGTCCCAATAGTGAATGGATCATGGAGTGCATATGGGGAAATCATGAAAAGCAAATCAGCTCGATCCGGTTACAGCTTGAAAGGGCCGAACGTAAATTGGGCATCACCTTTACGGATGAACGGCTTCATGAACTGAGCTATTTATTTCTATGTACAGATCAGCTCATAGGAAAAGGGGAAGAGTTACAGGCCGATGAGAGCTGGGCGCCATTTGTTGCGACGGAAGAATACAAACTGGTTGAGGAAATGACCAGGACGAATGCCTTTCAATCAGTATGGAGCGAAACGGAAAACTTATACGCAACCTTACATTTACTGAGCATGAATCGAACGAAGGATATTTCCCCTCTTAAGGATGATGAAGTCATTCAACACCTTTTGCAGGAAATCGTGGAAGAGTTCGAGAGGCTGGCATTTGTTCACCTAAAAGACAAAGAGCAGCTATGCCAACAATTATACGTTCATTTTAAACCGGCATATCATCGCCTGCGGTATGGCCTCCCGCAAATGAATCCGATGACGGGACGGGTGCAGAAGGTATATCCCGAACTGCATCATTTGACAAAAAAATCTCTGTGGGTGTTGGAGAAAGAGGTTGGCTGTCCAGTATCAGAAGAAGAAGTGGCATATTTCACAATCTATTTTGGCGGATGGCTGCGCAGGCAAGGAACAACATTGGATGATCGAAAACGGGCGATTGTCGTATGCCCGAATGGTATTGGCATCAGCAATATCCTCATTTATACATTGAGGGAATTATTTCCTGATATTTTGTTCCTGGATGTTTTGTCCGTTAGGAATGCGGCTGAATACCCGCTGTCGTACGATCTTGTTTTCTCGACAGTGCATATGAGAACAAAAGCGGCATTATTCGTTGTACCGCCGATTTTGGAAATGCAGGACAAACATACATTACGCCAGCAGGTCATGCAGGAATTGTATGGATATACGAGTGAAAGTGTGGATGTTGCAGCTTTATTAAAGATCATTTCCAAGTATGCAACCATCCATGAACAGGATCAGCTTGAAAAGGCTTTGAAGTCGAATGTGTATACCCATACACCAAAAATAACCCAATTTTCTTTAAAGGAGGCAGAGAAGCCTGTGTTAGAAGAACTGCTCAATATGCAAACAATCCAATTACAGCAGCAAGTTTCCGATTGGAAAGAAGCCATTCAAGTCGCGGCCAAGCCTCTCGTGGACTTAGGTACCGTCGAAGAACGATATGTGGATGCCATGATTGAGGCAATAGAAACGAATGGACCATATGTAGTGATAACGCCTGGAGTGGCGATTCCCCATGCACGTCCGGAGCAGGGGGTCAGGTCTTTATCCATGAGTTTGCTGAAATTGGATGAGGCCGTGGACTTTGCGCCGGATAAACCGGTCCGCCTGATTATCATTTTGGCGGCAGTGGATAACGATTCGCATCTGCGGGCATTGATCCAGCTTACTCAATTATTGAATGAGCCAGCCAATATAGAAGAAATCTTAAGCACTTCAGATAAATCGGTCCTTATGGAGTACGTTCATAAATATTCGAAGGAGGAAGCGGAATGAAAATCATGGTAGTATGCGGAAACGGATTGGGAAGCAGCTTCATCATGGAGATGAATGTGAAGAAAGCATTGACGGAAATGGGGAAGACGGCCGAGGTGGATCATACGGATCTGGCATCCGCAAAAACGGTTCAGGCTGATATTTTCCTGGGAGCGGCAGATATTGTCGGTCAGCTGGATGATGGAACCCGGACGATCGTCACACTGGAGAACATGATGAGCATCCCTGAAATCAAATCAAAATTGGAAATGCACGTAGGATAAAAAAAGGAGAGATTGATATGAAGAAAATCATGGTAGTATGCGGAAATGGATTGGGAAGCAGCTTCATCATGGAGATGAATGTGAAGAAAGCATTGACGGAAATGGGGAAGACAGCCGAGGTGGATCATACGGATCTGGCATCCGCAAAAACGGTTCAGGCTGATATTTTCCTGGGAGCGGCGGATATTGTCGGTCAGCTGGATGATGGAACCCGGACGATCGTCACACTGGAAAACATGATGAGCATTCCTGAAATCACATCGAAATTGGCTTCACATCTATAAGAAGAAAACATAAAGAAGAGGGGGAGAGGCAATGCTGGAACTTATCATGAATGACATCTTGGGTACACCTTCCATACTTGTGGGGCTGTTTGCCCTCATCGGACTGCTGTTACAGCGGAAATCCAGTGCGGATGTCGTATCTGGAACGCTAAAAACCGTCATGGGCTTCATTATCATCGGAGCGGGAGCGGCGGTGCTCATTGGCGCCCTTGATATATTCAGTAAAATGTTCGATCATGCATTCAACGTACAAGGCGTCATACCGAATAACGAAGCCATTGTCGCAGCCGCCCAAAGTGATTTTGGGACTTCGACTGCACTTATCATGGTATTTGGTATGGTTGTCAATGTTTTGCTAGCTCGTTTCACGCCATTTAAATATATATTTTTAACGGGACACCATACCTTATTCATGGCTTGTTTACTTGCAGTCACCCTATCCGTCGGCGGGCTCAGCGGATTTCCGCTTATCTTGGTCGGCTCCATTCTATTAGGAGTATGCATGGTGATGTTCCCAGCCCTCCTTCAGCCATACGTACGGAAGATTACCGGCAGCGATGATTTTGCCATCGGCCATTTCGGCACAATCGGGTATTTCGTATCCGCGACTGTGGGAAAATGGTTTGGAAATAAGGAAAAAACGACAGAGCAAATCAAGGTTCCTAAATCTTTAGGATTCCTGAGGGATACATCAGTCGCTGTATCGCTTACGATGACGATGTTCTTCGTGATCGTCGCATTGTTTGCCGGACAGAACTATATTGAAACGGAATTATCCGGCGGTTCGAACTTCATCGTATTTTCTTTCATCCAGGCGATAACATTTGCTGCAGGAGTCTACATCATCCTTGCGGGGGTACGGATGTTAATTGCTGAAATCGTTCCTGCATTCAAAGGGATTGCCGATAAAGTGGCGCCGAATACAAAACCTGCATTGGACTGTCCGACCATCTTTCCATTCGCTCCAAATGCAGTGATCATCGGGTTCCTATTCAGTTTCCTGGCTGGACTATTATCCATGTTCCTCCTTCCGGTACTAGGATTGAAAGTAATCGTTCCGGGACTTGTACCGCATTTCTTCACCGGAGCTGCAGCAGGTGTTTTCGGAAATGCCACAGGAGGCAGACGCGGAGCGATGCTTGGATCGTTTGCCAACGGACTCATCATCAGTTTCCTGCCGGCGATACTCCTGGTCTTCTTGGGGGATGTAGGGTTTGAAGGGACCACATTTGGTGATTCGGACTTCGGTGTGGTCGGTCTCTTGATCCTGAGTGTCATGAAACTTTTAGGATTATCCTAAACTGTTATACTAACAAGGTACAGAAATAAAAATATATGAATGAAACCAGCAGCCTAACATCTTCTAGATAATGGGCTGTTGGCATTTTCATCATCATTCTGATTTTTGAGGTGATTTTCATGACCAACAAGGCAATTGTGCTCGATTTGGATGGCACGACATTGAACGAAAGAAATAATGTGAATGAGACGCTGGAACAATACATAGGCGAACTCAGGAAAAGCGGTAAACTGATTTTCATTGCAACAGGAAGAACGCTGGAAGAAGTGAGGGACGTTTTGCCGTCCGGCATGGAAGCCGATGGAATGGTGACCGCCAATGGAATGTCCGTATTCATCGGAAAGGAACAAATAGTAGAACACGCCCTGTCGACGGAACTTGTGGAGGAATTGGTAGCAAAAGCAGGAGCAGAAGAGATTTTTTACGAAGTTCATCCGAATGATGGAACACGGATGGCATTACTTAAAGATAAAGACTATATGGTTAAACAAGGTTTGATACCAAAACCTGAGACAGTCGATGAAAATGAATGGCTATCAAGACAGGATGCAGTCGAAGACAAAATAAGATGGTCGGAACAATTGGATATAAGCAGCGTCGCCAAGATCTACTTTTTCAGCAATGAAATGAATACGATTCGAAAATGGAAAGCGGAGTTGGGGAAAATCAAGCAGTACAATGCCTTTACCACAGCTTCCTCCACCCATCATAATGTAGAAGTGACCGTGGAAGGCATCACAAAAGCAACAGGCGTTCAACTGCTGCTGAAACATTTTCAGCTAGCACCCGAAAATATCCTCGCAGTTGGCGATGGCGAAAATGACCTCCCGCTATTTAAACTCGCCGGACATTGCGTTGCCATGAAAAATGCCACTGACCTTGTCAAAGAACAAGCCGATGAAGTGACGGAGTATTCATATCGAGAAGATGGACTGTATCGCTTTTTAAAGGCTAAGTTTCATTGAAACCTGGAAGGCGAGTGCCTTACGTTCCAAACAACGTGTAAGTTTTGACAACTTAATTATGTCTACAAAAGGGGTTCGGAATGGTATCATTCCGGACCTTGATATTAAACAAGATTCCTTAATGGTTTTAAACTGTTTGAAACCCTCAAAGGATTGAAGAAATTTGCGACACTCCTGCCGAATAACTGGCTAGCCGAGACCCCACAGACGCTTGCGTCGAGGAGGCTTGGCAGACAGTCGGCGGAAAGGGAGCGGATTTCTGCAATCAACTCCGAACGTTTTTTATTTACTTCTACCTAATTTTAACAGTATCGGTATGAGTTTTACCATTATGTTCCCAAACTACGGACACAACTGTGCCTTTTGATGGCTTAGGTCCTAAGGAAAAATCATCTGAAAAAGGATGCAGAACAGTAATTTCGCCATCTTCCGCCCTTCCTTCTTCAAAACTATCGATACGTGTTTTAACTTTATCATTTACCTCAACTACAATGGCTTTTACAGTTGCATTATCGTTATTTCCTTGTTTTAAATGACCTTCCCATCCATATGGTTCGCTGGGATCTATATTTTTCGAATAAGTTACCTTCCACATCCCATTGTCTGAAGTTCCCGATATTACGATACTTGAGTAATACCAATAAACGCAGGCTACAATGAGAGCTAACGGTATTATAATTTTCAAATATTTATTTCTAATCATATAACCCAATGCTTTCCTCCAAATACTTGTTTTATCTATATTTTAACATATTACGGAAAAAATAAGATTTATTATACAAATCATTTTGCTTACTTGTTTACACAGATGAATTCAATGGATTGAAGAAATATGCGACATCCCTGCAAAATAAATGGCTAACCAAGGTCGCTTGGCAGAAAGTAGGCGGAAAGGGAGCGGATTTCTAAAATCAACTGGAACGTGTTTTAATTTGTCTATATTCTAGAAGTTACAGCAGTTTGTAGACAAAAGGAGATCCATCTAAGTTTTTAAGCAAAGTTGATTGGAACGGAAGGTACGAGACTCCCGTGGAAAGCGAGTACCCTACGTTCCACTTAATTAATATCGAGCTTGTCTCCAGTCTGAAGCCAATCTTAAAGATCCGCTCTTTTTCCTATAGGATAAGAAAAGCTACAAAAGCTGCTTCATTCACTTTATTTTCCGAAAATTTTAACCTCACACAATCCAAAACCCAAAACTGTTCCTTAACTGGAAGTAAAATTTTAAATATTATGATATATTAAAGGGAAATCATAATGTTTATTTTGTATAAATACGTTATTTTAGTTTCCTAGGATAACAATTACTAGACGTAGAAAGGATTAATGAAGCATGAAGAGAGTGACGACAGAAGATGTGGCAAAAATAGCGGGTGTTTCACAATCGACCGTTTCCAGGGTGTTGAATGATTACCCCTATATTAAGAAAAACACTCGTGACAAGGTTCTTGCTGTAATTAATGAGCTGGGTTTTACAAGGGATGAAATAGCCAGAAGCCTTGTTGAAAAAAGAACCAAATCAATAGGTTTGATATTAGGGAGCATTTCAAATCCATTCTTTGCTGAAACGGCGGAAGTCATTATAGAAAGGGCACAGGAATTAAAATATGATGTCATCGTTTATAACACGGGGCATAAAGATGAAAACTTGGAACAAGCCATTAATTTGCTGATTGGCAAAAGGGTAGAGGGAATCATTCTTACAAGCGTTAGTAAAAACTATACTGAAAAAATCAAAAAGTTACATGATAATGGATTTCCAGTATTATTATATAATAGTTTCCTCGATATCAAGGACGTTAACTTTATCGTAATGGACAATAATAAAGGTGCCAGGCTCGCTGTTCAGCATCTAATAAAATTAGGACATAAAAAAATTGCGAAAATATCCGGTCCATCCAAATACTTGGCAACATATGAGCGAACGGTAGGTTATAAAGAAGAGCTGATGGAGAACGGATATGAGATTGATGAAGGTTTGATTTTCAATAGCGAATTTTCCTATGACAAGATTTATTCATTTACAAAAAAACTGCTGAAAAAGAAGGACAGGCCGACTGCAATCATTGCCGCATCCGATCAGATGGCTCTCGCAGTCTTAGATGCAGCTTCAAGTCTGAATTTGAAAATCCCTGCTGATTTATCCGTTGTTGGGTTTGATAATATAAGATTGTCCTCTAATGAATTTATAGGGCTGACCACAGTATCTCAACAAATGGATCAAATGTCCTTAACAGCTTTGGAAAAACTAATCTTTCTCATAGAAAATAAAGAAACATCATCTTCATCTATACAAATTTTTCTTAAGCCTGAATTGATGGTCCGTAAAACAACAGGGCCTGCCCCCATGCAAGACTAAGGGTAAAGGCAGGTTTTGGGTTGGGCCTTAAGTGTATTTTTTATTAACACTCCTTATATAGAAATCGGTCACTTTTAATATATAAATTAAAGTTTTTTAGACTTAATATTATTTTTACTATTTACAAAAGTCAGAAAGTTGTTTATATTGTAATTTGTAATCGCTAACAAGTATTTTGCATAATTTTGAATACGTATTCAAAACCAAAATGCCAAATGCCTGAATGTAAAAAAATCGCCTCGATGAGGTAAAGATAGGTGATAGATTGGATATAAATCATTTATTTAATTTAAGCGGTAAAGTGGCTATTATAACAGGCGCAAGTAAAGGAATCGGTAAAGACTTAGCCCATTTGCTTGCGCAGGCCGGAGCCGATATAGCGATAGTTGCCCGCAATAAAGAGCAACTCGAAGAAGCTGCACATGAAATTGGGCAAACCGGTGCAAATGTTTTACCCGTTTCATTTGACTTAACAAAGGTTGAGGAAACGGCGGAAGTAATGGAAGGGATATACAAACACTTCGGTAAGATTGATATTTTAATAAATAATGCAGGAATTAACGTGGCAAAGCCAGCTGAAGTGCTGACATCGCAAGATTGGGATACAGTACTGGACATTAATTTAAAAAGTGTATTTTTTACGAGCCAAGCTGCAGGGAAGTATATGATCGACCAAAAAAAAGGCAAAATCATAAATATGTCTTCGCAAATGGCATTCGTCGGTTATTACAAAAGGGCTGCATACTCCTCCAGTAAAGGCGGAATTACACAGCTGACAAAAGCGCTTGCGATAGAATGGGCACCATATCAGGTCAATGTCAATGCCATTGCTCCAACTTTCATTGAAACACCGATGACCAAGCCGATGTTTGAAGATGAAACGTTCAAAACTGAAGTATTGAGCAGAATTCCGCTTGGCAGACTTGCTAAAACGGAGGATTTATTTGGCGGCGTGGTCTATCTGGCATCGGATTGTTCAGATATGATGACAGGTCAAACATTGGTGGTTGATGGCGGATGGACTGTCTGGTGAGTTTTTTGAATACGTATTCAAAGGAGGGGTAATCATGTCTATTGCTCAAAATATAATCCAAGATTTTCGAATGCCGACAGTTTTCCGGGTTGGTGTTGGGGCATTTACGACGTTAGTAAAGGAAATCGAAGAGCTGGGAGCCAAGAAGGTTGCGATTGTAAGTGACAAGGGTCTGGAAAAAGTTGGCGTTGTTCAAAAAGTGTTGGATCATATTAAGCCTCTATCCGTACCAACCATTACATATACGGAGATTTCGGGAGAGCCGACGTTTCAGCTATTGAAGGAGGCCGTACTAACGCTGGATGCCGAAAAATGTGATGTAATCATCGGAATCGGCGGGGGAAGTGCGCTGGATGTAGCAAAAGCAACAGCAGCTTTATGCGGGAAAGACGATATAACAAGTTATCTAAACGGTGAAAAAGTGGTGAAATCGAGAACGGTTAAATGCATTCTTTTGCCGACAACTTCAGGAACAGGTTCGGAAGTGACGATGAATGCCATTTTCGGTGATGAAGAGCAGCAAGTAAAAAGAGGGATCGTAAGCCCGGTATTCCTTCCGGATGTAGCGATCATCGATCCGGAATTGACCATTTCCTGCCCGGCACGAGTTACTGCGGCATCAGGAGTGGACGCCTTTACACATGCCATCGAATCTTATATTGCCATCAAGGCTACACCGCTTACGAAAGTTTATTCAGAGAAAGCAATGAAACTATTTCCTTCGAACATTACGAAAGCTGTCCATAACGGAAATGATTTGGCTGCACGGACAGGAATGAGCTGGGTAAGTTCATTAGCGGGTGTGGCTCTAGCAAATGCAGGGGTTGGGGCGGTTCATGCACTGGCCTATCCGCTAGGCGGTAAATATCATATTGAGCATGGTGTCGCAAATGCCCTTTTAATGCCATTCGTTTTCGAAGTGATTGGGAAAACATGCACGGAAGAAATGATGGAGGTAGCGTCCTTTTTACAGCTGGGTGATTTCAAATCACAGCCAAGCGAAGCATTGAAGGCAGTTGTTGATTATATGTATCAGCTTCTGGAGGATCTTGATTTACCTACATCGTTATCAGAACTTGGGATTGAAGAGGACTCATTACCGATGCTGGCGGAACAGGCGGCCAAAATTGATCGCTTGCTATCGAACACTCCTTATAAGCTAAATGAACAAAAGATTCTCGGAATCTATCAAAGCGCCTTTAAAGGAAGGGTGGGAAACTGAATTGATCAAGACAAATTCCGATAAAAAGAGATTATACATCGGCGGCGAGTGGCTGGCAGGAAAGAATCATTACGATCTTCGGTCCCCTTATTCCGGCAAAGTGATCGCGCAAGTGCCTTTGGCAGAAAAGGAGACGGTACTAAAAGCGATAGAATGTGCGGAACAAGGTGCAAAAGAAATGAAAAAGCTAACAGCCCTTGAGCGCTCCAATATCTTGGAACGTGCAGCCGAAATTTTCAAGGAAAGACTTGAGGAATGTGCATTAATACTCGCTAAGGAAAATGCTAAGCCATTAAAGGCGGCAAGGGGCGAAATTTTACGCACGATTGAAACATACAAGTTTGCAGCAGAAGAGGCAAAACGGATTCATGGTGAAACGATTCCGATGGATGCCGCTAAAAATGGCAAGGGCCGCTTTGCTTATACAAAGCGTGAACCGCTCGGCGTCATTGCTGCCATCACACCATTTAACTTTCCATTTAATTTAGCGGCACATAAGCTTGGTCCCGCGTTTGCTGCAGGCAACTCGGTCATTTTAAAACCGGCTTCACAGACACCGCTTAGTGCATTGGCCGCAGCCGGAATTTTTGAAGAAGCAGGTTTACCTAAAGGCGCCCTGAATGTTGTCACAGGTAAAGGAAGCGTCGTTGGCGATGTATTGGTCACTGATCCGAGAATTAAAATGGTCACATTTACAGGAAGTGTCGAAGTCGGTTTGGGGATCAAAGAAAGAGCTGGCTTGAAAAAGGTGACATTGGAGCTTGGTTCCAATTCTGCTGTCATTATCGACAGTGCTGCTGACTTGGATGCCGTTGCACAGCGCTGTGTCGAAGGTTCCTTTGCCTATTCAGGTCAGGTTTGCATCTCTGTCCAACGAATTTATGTACAGGAAGATTTATATGAGTCCTTTTTGCAAAAGTTTACCGAAAAGACTAAGCAGCTTAAATTTGGAGATCCGGAATCAGAAGATACAGATCTTTCCGCGTTGATCAGTATAAATGAAGCAAAACGAGTGGAAGGGTGGATCGAATCGGCTAGAAACGCTGGAACGGAAATTGCATATGGCGGTCAAAGAACAGGTGCAATCCTTCATCCAACCATTATCAAAAATGCGGGGTCAACACAGGAGGTAAGCTGCCAAGAAGCATTTGCCCCCATCGTTTCAGTGAATTCCTATAGCACATGGGATGAAGCCATCGATCTTGTGAATGATTCTTTATACGGCCTCCAAGCAGGCGTCTATACAACTTCGATGCCAAAAGCTTTTGATGCTGTTGAACGGCTTGAGGTCGGAGGTGTCATCGTGAATGACATCCCATCATTCAGGGTGGACCACATGCCATATGGCGGTGTGAAAAACAGCGGGACAGGCAGGGAAGGTATTAAGTATTCAGTCGAGGAAATGACTGAATTAAAACTAGCCGTCTTTACTCTCTAAATAGCGCGGTCATGAAAATAAAAAAATGAAAAAAATCAACGAACACGGAAGGGGAAATTAAAATGTCAGTACAAGAGCCTAAAGTAAAAAAAGCGGTAACGAATGAGGAAATGGAAAACAATTGGATCGTCCGTTTTGATCAAATGAAATCAAAAGGAATACCGTTAATGTTCATTGATAGTATCATTCCGGGTCATCAACGTATCAACTATACATTAATTGGTGATACAGCAAGCGAAAATGATAATTTCACTCCTGAAATTACCGAGCCGCATGGTTTTCAAATCGGAATGGTGAAAGCCCAAAAAGGGAACGGTCCTGCTTACCATACGCATGATTACATTGAATCCTTCCTTCCTCTTTCAGGAAAATGGCGTTTTTACTGGGGGAAGGGCCCTGATGAAATTGATGGCGAAACGATCATCGATCAATGGGACTTAATTTCATTACCGCCAGGCTTATGGAGAGGTTTCGAAAACATCAGTGAAGAAGATGCTTGGATCTTCGCCGTTCTTGAACAACATAAAGTATTTGATGGAAAAGACCCTTACTGGTCGCCAAAAGTGATCAAGGATGCAGCTGAATATGGATTCTTTGCCAATGATTTAGGCAAAATGATTAAACCGGATAACTTTGAAGAACTTGAAAAGGAAATTGCCGATAAATTGAAAATGGGTGAAAAATAAGAATGGCTAAAGTCCCGCTCATTTTGCTTCCTGGTACGCTTTGTGATGAGCGTCTATGGGGAACGGTGAACCTATCAGATCTTGCTGATGTGAAAGTCTGT
This sequence comes from Peribacillus sp. Bi134, assembly GCF_918698065.1. NCBI lineage: Bacteria > Bacillati > Bacillota > Bacilli > Caryophanales > Bacillaceae > Peribacillus > Peribacillus sp. Bi134. The sequence goes on from NZ_CAKKLN010000006.1 coordinate 101,827, forward strand.
GATGTATCAAAGGCTGATACTATAGAAGGAATCGCAAAGTCGGTATTGGAAGAGGCACCTGATAAGTTTGCACTTGCAGGTTTATCCCTGGGTGGCATCATTTCTCTGGAAATCATGCGAATAGCACCAGAACGGGTCATAAAGCTAGCGTTGCTTGATACGAATCCAAACCCTCCAAGCCTTGAACAAATCGAAGGTTGGGAGAGGTTCATCGATATGGCGAATAACGGTCAATTTCTGGATATTACTATCAATCACCTTCTGCCGGTGTTAATCCACCCCGACCGAAGAAATGATGAAGGATTAGTTTCAACGATCATCGAAATGGCTGAAAAAGTCGGGATCGAAGGATATATCAATCAGTTAAAAGCAGTGATGACGCGCTCTGACCAACGTCCCATCCTTTCTACTATTTCATGCCCGACCATGATTTTGGTAGGAAGGGAAGACAGGGTGTGCCCCCTGCACATGTCCGAGTTTTTAACGGAAAACATCCCGGCGGCGAATCTTGAAATCATAAGTCATTCAGGCCATTTAAGCCCTTTGGAACAGCCTGAAAAAGTAAGCGCTGCATTGAGGGATTGGCTGTCATGTAATTGAAATGCTGGGAACTGGATTGAACAAGATACAGTCTGTAGAAAGAGAGGGAAGACGATGAAGAATAATGCCATAAAGGAAAAAATCAAACGAGGGGAACAAGTTCTTGGTGCATTTTTAGGGCTAAATTCCCCGCCATTAGTCGAAATGCTCGGTTATGCCGACTTTGATTTCGTCGTAATAGATGACGAGCATGGTGCATTCAGTGCATCAGAGCTTGAAAACATTATCCGTACGGCAGATTCTATTGGGCTTGTCCCGATTGTCCGGGTTTCATATGACCCTTCCAGTATTCAAAAGGCTTTAGATCGCGGAGCAAAAGGTGTACAAGTACCAATGGTCAATACAAAAGAAGAGGCACTTGAGGTAGTTAAGCGGGCTAAATTCCCTCCATATGGAAATAGAGGAGTATCGTATTCCACCAGACCGGCGCGTTACGGAAAAGATGGCGGAAAACCCTATTTAGATGAGAGTAATGAAAATGTTATGATAATTGTGCATATTGAAACGCTCGCTGCAGCAAACAATTTTGAAGACATTGCAACAGTTCCTGGTATTGATTTGGCATTTATCGGTTCTACAGACCTCTCGGTGAACATGGGATACCAACTTGAAGGGGCAAGTCATCCTGAAGTGCAAAAGGTCATCGATGAACTGTTCATAAAAGGGAAAGAGCTCGATATGCCAATTGGTACCGTTGCCAGTAACAGTACTGCCGCTAATGGGGCTTTTGACAAAGGCGCCCAATATGTCGGGGTCATATTGAATAATGTGATTACGTCTGCGTTAAATGATGTTGTCTCTGTAAGCAAGGCCACTCAATCTGTTAAATGACTTTACAAGAAGTACAGCATTTCAACGAAACTATTTAAACGAAAAGGATGGTTATAATGGCAGACAAAAAGACAGGTTCAGTGCAAGTAGCTCCAAAAGAAGAAAAAACAGCAACGAATGCAAGCCAACCGGTCAAGAAAACACCGAACTTCATCTTCTATGCGGATGCTGAAGACGTTAATATGCTCGATACAAAAGATGATTATGATTACATTAATATAGAAGAAACGAATCAAAAGAAACAGAGGATGAACGGCTTTGACCCGGAATACAACAACATCGTTGATTATATTGTGAAAATCACACGTCAAATCTGGAAAGAGAAAGACATCGGACTTATATACGATACGTATAGCACAAGCATATCCGTTCATAAAGGGTTGATCAATAGCCATGGGGTTAACGAAGTCATCTCAGGTACGCTGCAAACACTGCATGCTTTTCCGGATCGGAAAGGGCTTGGATGGAGTGTAATCTGGTCAGGGGATGATGAAGCAGGATTTTTCACTTCACACCGGGGACGTTCAGTTGCAACGAACCTTGGAGATAGTTTATACGGTCCTGCCACTGGAAAGAAAGTGATGTTCAGAACAAGCGCTGATTGTATGATTTTAAATAATAAGATTTACGAAGAATGGCTTGTGATGGATACATATCATCTTGTCCTGCAACTTGGCTTGGATCCGGTCGAGTTTGCTAAAAAAATGGCAAGAAGTACGCAGAAGCTTGCTCCTTCGATACAGTTTGGATTTAAAGAGACAGCAGAAACGGGGCTACCTCCCAAACTATTCACGCCATCCTCTGATGAGTTCGAGATAGGGGAGTTCATGCAGCTTGTATTCAATCGAATTTGGGCTCGGCGCTCATTTAACTTTGTTCGGGAATATTATGAGGAAAATGCAGTCGTTCATTATGTCTGCAACAAGGACGTAATCGGAGTAAGTGAAATTCAAGGAATGTTCATGAGCCTCTTTGCCTCCATACCGAATGGGAAGGTGATTCTTGAGAGGGTAACTTGTAATAGGCGCGGCTCTGACAGTGATTGGGATGTAGCGGTCCGCTGGAGAATACAAGGCGTGCACGAAGGAACGGGATACTTCGGAGCCCCTAGCGGAAAAGCCATTGATATTGCCGGCATCAGCCACTATAAAATCCGTAATCAAAAAATTTCGGAGGAATGGCTATTGTTTGATGGAATGGAAGTGTTGCGTCAGATCTATTTGCCAGATGAAAACGAATCACAAAAAGATGGTGAATCCACAATGGATGATGGGAATTTTACCGGCGTATCATGATTGCCAGTTGACGGCTGTGCTGCAGCCGTCTCTTCACTAAACAACGATTAGGGGGAAAATAGGATGGAATATATGAAAAAAGCGGACGTAGTTGAACAGACCTCTTCACATGACGTGGAACAAACGGTGAAGTCGATTATTGAAAATGTAAAAGCAGGCGGGGATGAAGCCGTACGGGAATATGAAAAAAAATTCGGTGATTCCGATCGTCCGGTCCGGGTTAGTGAAGAGGAGATCGAGCATTGTATCAGGACTCTTCCAGAAGAGGTAAAGGTGCTGATCGATCGAGTCGTGGAAAGAGTATCCGATTTTGCTAAAGCACAGTTGAACTGCCTAACTCCATTCGAAAAGGACTTTGGCGAGGGTATTAAAATGGGGCATAGAATCGTACCGATCGAAAAGGTGGGGGCTTATGTTCCAGGCGGGAGATTCCCGTTATTATCATCAGGACCCATGGTCGTTGCCCCGGCAAAGGTAGCAGGAGCAAAAAGGATCGTTGCAGCAAGCCCGGCCAATTATGAAGGCGGCATCCATCCGGCCGTTTTATATGGCTTGATCCGCTCCGGTGCAACAGACATTTTTGCAATTGGCGGGGCGCAGGCCATTGCTGCCATGGCATATGGAACCGAATCCATCCCGGAAGTGGATATCATCGCTGGACCAGGTAACCGGTTTGTCGCAGAAGCAAAACGTCAGGTGTTCGGTAAAGTGGGCATAGACCTTATTGCCGGACCGAGTGAAGTGATGGTATTTGCTGATGATTCGGCTTCACCTCAGAAAATAGCGGCCGATTTACTTGCCCAGGCTGAACACGATCCGTACGCACGGGCCATTCTTGTCACAACGTCCAGAACGGTTGCCGAAGAAACAGAAAAAGCAATCGAAGGATTTTTGAAAACATTCTCACCATCTTCCCCTGCACACGAATCATGGGAAAAAAGAGGGGAAATCATTTATGCAGATTCATTACAAGAAGGACTGGATATTTGCAATGATTATGCCATTGAACATCTACATTTGCATATCAAAAATAGCCGCGAATTGATGGATAAACTAAATAATTATGGATCATTGTTCCTTGATGAAGGAAGTTCCGTCGTCTTCTCTGACAAAGTATCTGGAACGAACCATACATTGCCGACTCAAAAGGCAGCAAGATATACAGGGGGACTTTGGGCAGGAAGTTATGTGAAAGTCATGACACATCAGGAAATCACAGGTCAAGGCATTCAATTCCTGGCATCCCATGCGGAAGATCAATCCGAAATCGAAGGCTTGGAAGGCCATAAATTATCGGCTACAGTCAGGTTGACAGAGTGTGCTTCTAAATGATTATGATTGCTGAAAACGCATTCAATTAAGGAGCATGCTTCTGGTGCAGCCCCTTGAAGAAATGGATACTACCATTCTGCCTGAAATAGTTTCAGGTGGATGGGCAGTATCTGCAGATTAGATCCTAACCCTGAAAAATATATGAGAATATGTGTAAATACTAATAGCATCGCTTTCTGTCCAGTGGGACGAAAGGGAGGGGAATGAAAGGGTGGAATATATGGACAAAACTAAAATTAATAATCGGAAAGAAACCATCTTATTCTTTATCATTAGCTTGTTGTTCTTTGTCACCATTACCGCATTTGATCCATTTATCTCCTCTTATGCTAAGGATCTTGGGTTCGATTCAGTTATTATAGGCAGTATAATCGGAATTTCAGGGATTGTGGCCTTATTGACACGACTTCCGATAGGTGTATTTTCGGATATGCTGCATAAACGAAGATTGTTTATCCAAATGGGGTTGCTGATAACCATTGTAATGTGGACGCTAGCCTTTTTCATACCAAATGCTACCACATTGTACCTTGGGAAAATTTCGGATGGTTTAACTGGTTCCACCTGGGTTATTTACAATGTTATGTTCGCCTCTTATTTTGGTGTGAAGGAAGCTGCAAAAGCAGTGGCGATATTGGGTGTTGCATCGCCGGTTGGCTCCATACTAGGGACAACCATCGGTGCATTAGTGGCCAATAGTTATGGGTATCGGTATAGCTTTTTAGTAGCGGTGGCCGCCGCCATACTTGCGTTTGTTTTAACATTTTTCACAAAAGACCTCAGCATTAAAGGGGTAAAAGTAAAATACGATAAGAAAATACTTGTTGAGCAAATCACCGATAAAAAAATCTGGGTCATTTCCGTTTTGGCAACGATTGCTTTGATGGTCACCATTGGAACAAGGGATACGTTCACACCTTTAGTTGCAACCGACCTTGGAGCAAATCCGCTATTGATTGGCATGCTGGCAAACACACACCTGATCATATATGGCTTAGCCGCAGGATTATGCGGAGCCCTTTTTTATAAAAAAATCGGTTTAATGAATACGGCGATTTTGGGAGCGGTATTACAAGGGGTCATCATCATATTGATTCCTTATGCTGAAAATTTAACGATGCTTTTTCTATTGCAGGCATTCCAAGGTTTCGGTTACGGGCTGATCTTTACGGTCGTCACTTCCTGGGCTGTTGAAAATATCCCGGAGATTAAACAATCTACGAGAATGGGCCTGTTCCAAAGTTTATATTCGGCTGGAATGTTTTTGGGACCCGTCCTAATTGGCATCTTGATTGAAGTGTTTTCAAGATCCACAGGTTACCTGATCATGGGGGCATTATCAATTGCTTCAACCATTCTTATCAAAACCTCCATAAAACGCTCAAAAAAAGAAGCTTCTAATAAAGAATTTCCTCTTGAAGAGATGCTGATAAATAGAAAATGATTCATTGAAACAGGCAAGAGCAGACCTTAACGGGTTTGCTCTTTTTTAGTTTGAGTCGGATCCTATATTAAATAAAACAACTATCTGTCATTTAAGGCTGAGCGTCAAATCAATATTAGTTAACATTTGAGTTTGTAGACAAAAAAGGTATTACCTAAAATTTCAAAACAAAGTTGATGGGAGCGGGTGTGCGAGACTCCTGCGGGAAAAGCGCGTCAAGGGAAACCCCGCAGGCGCATGCCGAGGAGGCTCGCGGACCGCCCGCGGAAAGCGAGTGCCTGCAGTGGAAATCTACGCTGGTAAATCTTGATAATCTAAGACTATCATAGGGTCCAATGTACTTCACGTTATCAATAAAATGCATGCAGATTGTCTTAATGGCCATAATGATTTTTATTCACAAAATTTCATTAATATTGACCGCATCAATCTATGACTTTATCATAACAACAGGATAATGATAATCATTTTCAATTATGAATGTATTCGTCGGATAAGAAGTTAAGTAGTTATAGATGACGGAAAGGGTGCAAAAAATGAGAGAATCTAGAAAAGTAAGAACATTTGGGGGAGGAGCATTCATCCTGTTATTTACGATTATGATGGTGTTAACAGGATGTAATAATTCTCAAAAAACAACGGAGGCAGAGAAGACATCTGCCGCAACAAAGAATCAAGAAGTAAGGACGATTAAGCATGAAATGGGAGAAACGGAAATTAAAAACACTCCTAAAAAAATAGTTACGCTTGAGTTATCTTTCGTTGATTCTTTAAATGCCTTAGGGATAAAACCTATCGGGATTTCAGATGACAACAAAAAAGATATGATTACAAAACTTGTTGGTCAAGAAATGGATTATACTTCCGTAGGAACACGTGAGCAGCCTAATTTAGAGGTTATCAGTTCTTTACAGCCGGATTTAATCATTGCAGATGCTGAGCGACATAAAGGAATTTATAAAGATTTACAGCAGATTGCTCCTACCGTTGTCTTAAAAAGTCGGGAATCTACATATCAAGAAAATCTGGATTCTTTTAAAACGATTGCAAAGGCAGTAAACCAGGAAGATGCTGCAGAAAAAAGATTGAGCGAGCATGAAAAAACGATTAAGGAACTTAAATCAAAGCTTACTGTTGATTCAAATATGACGGTTTTACCAGCAGTTGTACGTGATACCTCATTCCAAGCCCATACTTCATCTTCGTATGATGGAGAATTGCTTGAGCGCATGGGATTGAAAAATGCCATTCAGCAGGAACTACCACATGCCGAAATGAATCTGGAGCAGCTTGTCGAGATTGATCCGGATGTGCTGCTTTTAGCGAACAATGAGGGTAAGTTACTTACTGATGAGTGGAAAGACAATCCTCTTTGGAAAGACTTGAAGGCTGTAAAAAACGGACAAGTGTATAGTGTTGATCGAGATTTATGGACGAGATACCGCGGTGTTGTATCCGCAGAGGCCATTGCTAAAGACACTTTAAAAATGCTTGGAGAAGAATAGACGAACAAAAGCGAAGTAAGAGATCCCATTCTTACTTCGCTTTCCATTAGGTTTAAATTTTGTCAGGAAGTGTGTTGTATAGAAAATGGAAACTGTAGGTAGAAGTAAACTGAAAGTGTTATGTACGGCTATAGCTGGGATCGTTTTGTTAATTTTAGGTATCCTGACGAGTATTTCTGTGGGAGCGTCCGATATTGATGCATCAATGGTTTTGAAGTCCTTTTTTGAGGCCGACTCGTCCAAGGAACAGACTATTATAAGGACTCTTCGATTGCCACGAGCTTTAGTTGGAGCGTTGGTCGGTGCTAATTTAGCGGTAGCGGGTGCTCTCATGCAGGCTATTACCCGGAATTCATTAGCTTCTCCACAAGTGTTTGGTGTTAATGCCGGTGCCTCATTTTTTATTGTGTCAGCTTTTGTTTTCTTTCCTAACCTTTCTTCCGTGTCTCTAGTTTGCGTTGCATTCATTGGTGCAGCAGTGGGAGGGATGGCAGTCTATTCTTTTGCTTCGGGGGGAGGAATGACCCAAGTGAAGCTGGCATTGGCTGGAATGGCTGTTCACTTTTTTTTATCTTCTTTAACGCAAGGCATGATCATCTTTAATGAACAAGCGAAAGATGTGCTCTATTGGTTAGTCGGGTCTATTAATGGAAAAACATGGGCTCACGTGAACATGATCCTTCCTTGGTCTCTTTTCGGGCTGCTTGTTGCTGCCATGCTCTCTCGATCTGTTTCGATCCTTGTCTTAGGAGAAAATATGGCGCAGGGACTTGGGCAGCGGGTGCATCGAATCCGTATTTTAGCAGGAATATTGGTGATCATTTTGGCAGGATCTTCGGTTGCCGTCGCAGGCCCAGTGGGATTTGTGGGATTGATCATTCCTCATATCGTCAGGAGACTGGTGGGCGGGGATTATCGAAGGATCATCCCTTTTTCTGCATTATTCGGCGCTTTACTCTTAGTTTACGCAGATATTCTCGCACGTTTCATCGCTTATCCTTTTGAGTCGCCGGTAGGCATCGTAACCGCTATGATCGGTGCGCCATTCTTCCTTTATTTAGCTAAGAAAGGGAGGAATATTAAGCAATGAAACTAAAACGGACATTTGGGTTGAAATCAACTTTGCCCCCGTATTCTATTATCCTGTTGCTGACGGTTACCGTGCTGATTTTAGCAATGGTGAGCCTGGGCTTAGGGGCCATTTATATTTCACCTTTAGAAATTATCCAAAATTTCCTTGGAAATGGCATGCAAAGTCAGACATTCATTTTGCACAACTATCGCATACCGCGCATTCTAATTGCCGTGATAGTGGGGGCCGGATTGGCAACGGCCGGAGCCATTCTGCAAGGAGTCCTTCGAAATCCGCTGGCTTCTCCAGATGTGATTGGGGTAACAAAAGGGGCCGGATTGGCAGCAGTTATCGTCATTGTTTTATTTCCGCAATCGCCCATTATCGTACTGCCTCTTTCAGCTTTTATCGGCGCTGCGGTCATGGCGGCCATTTTGATGATATTTGTTTATAAAAAAGGAGCTCAACCAAATACGATAGCTTTGGTCGGAATCGCTTTAGGGGCCATATGTCAAGCTGGCATAGAGTATTTCATGGTCAAGTTCCCGGATGATGTAAACACGACACTGCTGTGGTTGACTGGCAGTCTATGGGGAAGAGGATGGGATCAAGTATTCATTTTGCTTCCATGTCTTGTGCTTGTACCTGTATTGATTGCATTGACGTCTAAAATGGATGTACTGAGTCTTGGAGACGATATAGCTACAGGTCTCGGTGAAAGATCAAAATCACTGCGTTATATATTGTTAAGTGTTTCTGTCATATTAATCGGAGTCTGTGTAGCAGCGGTTGGTTCGATCGGGTTCATTGGTTTAATTGCCCCCCATATTGCACGGAGGATGGTAGGGTCAAAATTCAAGGTATTACTTCCTGCTTCAGCTCTTTTCGGTTCCATCTTTCTCCTCGTTGCCGATAGTCTTGGAAGAGGATTATTCCCTCCAATAGAAATACCCGCCGGAATCATCACTGCGGTGATTGGTGTACCATATTTTTTATATCTATTACGCCGTGAACGAAAAATAACATAAGGAAGGCTGGCGATCATGACAACATTATCAGCAGAGCATCTTTCTCTCTCTTATGGATCAACTCAAATTATTGAAAATATCGATTTAGAAATTCCCGAAGGCAAGATCAGTATAATCATTGGCTCCAATGGTTGTGGCAAATCAACCATTCTGAGGTCTCTAGCTAGATTATTGATGCCTCAGCAAGGCACGATCTATTTAGATGGAAAAGCAATTCATCAGCAGTCTTCCAAGGAAGTGGCGAAGAAATTGGCCATCTTACCCCAAGCTCCGGAAGCTCCGGAAGATATAACCGTTAAAGAACTATGCTATTATGGCAGGCATCCGCACAAGGGCTTATTTTCTAGACAAACCCCGGAAGATCATAGGATTGTTGACCGTGCATTATCAGCAACAAAAATGACGGAGTTTGCTGATCGGACATTGGATGCATTATCTGGAGGACAAAGGCAAAGGGCATGGATTTCGATGGCTTTAGTACAAGAAACCGACCTTTTACTGTTAGATGAACCGACAACCTATCTCGACTTAGCGCACCAAATTGAAATATTGGAATTACTGCGCGATTTAAACGTAACTTATGGACGTACGATAGTCATGGTTCTGCATGATTTGAATCAAGCGGCACAGTATGCCGATCACCTGATTAGCATCAAGAAGGGAAAAATCTATAAAGAGGGACCTCCTGAAACGGTATTCACAAAAGAGATGATCAAGGACGTCTTTAGACTGGAATGCTGTATTATTGAAAATCCAGTAGATCAAACGCCCTTATGCATTCCCATTGGTTTATCTAAAGAGTATTAGAAAAACTAACGACGATCGTGCCGGATGGAATAACGAATTACAGAAGTCAACATATTCATTGTTGGCTTTTTTGCTTATTTACGATGTTGAGAGGGATAGTTAAGATATTTTAGATCAAGAGTATAAATGATAGAATAGATAGACATATATATTAAAGGAGACTTAGTATCTTGGAAGCCAAATGTGTTAAATTCTATGAGTTTGGGAATCCAGAAAAGGTTTTAAAAGTTGAAAATAAACTTATTCAAAAACCTTTAAACGGGGAAGTCCTCGTTCGGATGACCACACGTCCCGTTAACCCGTCTGACTTGCTGCCCATTCGCGGTGCATATTCTCACCGAATTCCCTTGCCTTCCATACCTGGTTATGAAGGGGTCGGCATTGTCGAAGAGGTGGGTGCTTCGGTTTCGAAAGAACTGATAGGCAAGCGTGTTCTGCCTTTGCGCGGTGAAGGGACCTGGCAGGATTATGTTAAAACATCTGCGGGGCTGGCCATCGTCATTCCAGATTCACTTGAGGACCATATTGCAGCGCAATTATATATAAACCCGATAACCGCATGGCTAATCTGTACAGAAGTATTAACATTGAAACCGGATGATGTTTTACTAGTAAATGCCTGCGGATCTTCCATTGGCCGCATCTTTGCCCAGTTATCCAGAATTCTTGGATTTAAGCTGATTGCTGTAACGAGAAACAATAAGTATACGGAAGAACTGCTTAAACTTGGTGCTTCATATGTGATCGATACGTCACGATCATCATTGCATGATACAGTGATGGAAATGACGGATGGGCGCGGAGCAAAAGCGGCCATAGATTCAGTGGGCGGCATCGATGGCTCAGAACTCGCTTTTTGCGTTCGGCCAAATGGCATCTTATTAACGATTGGCCTTTTATCGGGACAGTCTGTGAATTGGGCAAAAATTTCCGAAAGGACAAAAGTGAATGTTAAAATGTTTCATCTTCGGCATTGGAATCAGCAGGCTTCCGTTCAAACCTGGCATGAAACGTTTAATCTTTTGATGGGGTTCATCGCTGATAAAAGGTTGAAATTCATGATGCCGGATTCCTACTATGGTCTTCAAGATGTGAAAGAAGCCATGATTGTCACAGGCAATAGAGGGAAGATATTTTTAAGCAATTGATTTTGCAATAGGCATCCACTATGTGGTGGTAATTGAAGAAGCATTCATCTTGGAGCACTTCCAATAGGTTCCTAAGGTAAATGGAAATGTCCCTTGATAATATGGAATTACTTGATTACATGTAAGGTGCTAGTTTAGAATGCGGAATAGAACATGTTAATACATGTGACGACTTTGGAGGAAATACTTATGAAAACAATATATGTGAATGCTACATTTTTTACTATGGACAAGGAAAATCAAATCTTTGAAAACGGCATGATGATTGTACAAGATCATACCATATCCTACATCGGCCAGCATGATGAACAACAATTGGCAGATGCAGATCAAGTGGTCAACCTTGGCGGGAAATGGATTATGCCAGGCCTTGTGAATGCCCATTCGCATATTGTAATGACCCTTTTACGCGGTATCGGGGACGATATGCTGCTGAAGCCATGGCTTGAAACGAAAATATGGCCGATCGAAAGCCAGTTTACAACGGAAATCGCCTCTGTAAGTTCACAGCTTGGCATCATGGAAATGATGAAATCAGGAACCACGACATTTTCGGATATGTTTAATCCTAATGGAATAGATGCGGGTGCTGTCATGGAGACGATAGGCGAAACAGGAATGCGGGGAGCCTTTTCCTACACGATCTTCAGCTTGGGTACGGAAAAAGATCAAAAGGCGAACCTCATGGGAGCTGAGCAGTTTTCAAAAAACTATAAAACGTTTGCCGATGGCCGCCTGACTACAATGGTCGCACCACATAGCCCATATGCCTGCACACCTGAAGCGATCATGGAAAGTGCACGGATTGCAAAAGAGAATGACTTGATGGTGCACATTCACGTATCGGAAACGGACTTTGAAATCCTCGACATCGAAAAACGTTACGGATCCCGTCCTGTCGAGCACCTTCGCCGTCTAGGGCTGTTCGATCAGCCTACCGTGATGGCACATGGAGTGGTTCTCAATGATGAAGAGCGGGCAATCCTAAAACAGCATGATGTTCGCGTTGCCCATAATCCAATCAGTAACCTGAAGCTCGGATCTGGAATAGCAGATGTCGTCAGCCTTCTTGAAGCAGGCATTAAAGTGGGAGTGGCAACAGATGGCGTTGCCTCCAATAACAACTTTGATATGTTCGAAGAAATGAGGACGGCTGCATTACTGCAAAAAGGAATGTATAAGGATGCTACTAAATTCCCTGCCCAAACGGCACTCGCCATGGCCACAAGAATGGGTGCCGAAGCAGTAGGCATGGGTCATACAGGATCACTGGAAGCTGGTAAAAAAGCAGATTTCATCACCATTTACCCATATGACAAAGAACATCTTCAGCCATTGAGTGAAGCCTATTCGCACCTGCTTTATGCAGCACGCGGAAATGATGTATGTGATGTATACATTGATGGCAAAAACGTCGTGAAAGATGGCCGCTGCTTAACGATCGATGAAGAAAAAGTAATCGCCGAAACAAATCGTCTGCAAGGTACCTTATCACGATAATGCAGATGTGAGAATAAAAAATGGAGCTGCCATTTGCAGCTCCTTTTTTATGGATTAAGTTAAGCGACGAAAATTGGTTGTAGGTCAATTAATCTGGTTGCACGTCGGAATAAATTTGTAGGGGATAATTCGTGTCAAATGGCATTCAAAAAAATTTACCGCCAGTATTGTAGAATAAATAGATCTCAACACTTAGAAACCCGTCGTGAGTCCAGTTTCTTGGAAATATGGAAACAAAGGAAGCCGATAAAAAATATTAATAAGAAAATAGGTATGGCAAAAACGGTAAAAAACGAAAAGACGAAAAAAATGCTGCTGACCGCAAATATTAACCAACTGGTAATCAGCAAGCAGCTGGATAAAAAATCTTTGACAGCATGGATCATGAATTTCACCACCGTATGAAGATTTATGTAATGATTATACACTATCTTCCAATCATGTTGTTTCGACGGCTCACCCTTCATTCACATCACGATGGAAATGCCTTTCCATGACATAGCCAAAAAAGGAGGCAAGCATTTGTTGAAACAGCATCCCAAGTACAACGGGTACCGCGACGGCAGCAGGGAAATAGGCGGTTGCAAGAACGGCTCCCGCACTGATGTTTCGCATGCCACCTGTAAATGTCAAAGTGATGATATCCGCCTTATCCCATCTTAAATATGCCCCGACCATCCAAGAAATGGCATACCCAGAAGCAGCTATGAACAAAACCAAGAAGGCCATGATCATTAATTTCTTATCGAAATGGGTTAAGTAAGGCGCGATTTTTGAACTGTTCAATATGACTACGATTCCAACGCTTATCTTGGAAAATGGAGCTAAGCGGGGGGATAGTGTATATTGTATCTTCCCTTTTGTAGCTTGATTCAAGAACATGGCAAGCATGGAGGGAAGAACGACCATACCGATTAATCCTTTCACCATCGAACCTAAATCCATTTCGATCGAACCGCCTCCAAAAAGGGATACACTGTATGGAACGATGAATGGCGAGAGTAGGGTGTCGATCAAGATGATCGTTAGGGCAAGTACGGCATTCCCATTATAAATGGATACCCAGATCATACTGGTGACACCGGTTGGAATCACTACAGCCAGGACTAGGCCGGTTATCGTGAAAGCATCACCATGGAACACTAAATGGCCGAGTCCAAAAGCCCAAACAGGCATAAGCAAATGAAGGATGAGCAATACGATGAAAACAGGTAAAGGGTGGGTGACTGCCTGTTTAAGAGATTCAAAGTTGGAGCCTAAACTTCCGGAAAAGGTAATGAAGGCAAATATCCATGGGACAAGAAAGGTGTAATCCATTAGGTGTTCGGCCAATAATACCCCAATAACCACGCTTATCGGCGTGATAAGGGGCATAATTTTATCCATTTGTTCATTTATTGTTTTCAGCATGATTCATCCACTTCCTGAGTAAAGTAAATTCTATTAAGTAAGTTTACCATATTCCTAAAAATATAATTTGTAAGACAAGAAATTTGTCTATATCTTTTTTGGATTTTTAAAAAAGATTACTATCACTGCCCTGGAACTCGCATCGTTCCAAAAGGGCTTCAAGCTTTCCCCGACGAGGGAGGGTTCATTAAAAAGAGGTTTTAGGCAGGATTGTTCGATGCATCGTTGTATATTCATTGAAAAATAGTTTAAAGTAGAGGAGAGAGGTGAAAGAAATGTCAGAAAAGGTTTCCAGTATTATGTGGTTTAGTCTTGCCGTACAAGCCCTGCTTGTTCTTGCTGATCATGATGGATTATGTAATAGTAATAAATTGGCCGATAAGCTTGATTCGGAGTCAGGTTTTCTTAGAAAAATATTAAGTAATTTAGTGAAGGCCGGGCTGATTCAAGCGAAGGAGGGCAGGGATGGGGGATATTCACTTGCCAAAAATCCCGAACAAATCATTCTTGCAGACATATACTCTGCAATTAAATCGGAACCTTTCTCAAAAGGCTTTCTTGATGTGAATGATAAAAAATGCTTTCATCCATCTTCTAGAGAAGCGTTATGCGGTTTGAAAAACGAGATGGAGAGCTGGATTATACACGGCTTGGAACAAAAGACGATTGCTGACTTACTATCAAAATCTTAATGTGAAAAACGAAACTGACAAGGTTTCGTTTTTATTAAACTGTATTTGACAAAAGAACAGTATGCATTATATACTGTTCCTGTATTAAATACAGTTAAATGGAGGTCATTATAAATGACAAAAAATATAATGAGTAAAGAAGAGTACCTAAATAAATCGAAAGAATTGAATATACCGGTTGAAAAGCCCAAAGTCCTTAATGATACGGATTTCATTACGGTAGCAAATGAACGGAGATCTGTTCGCCAGTACGATCCTGAATACGTGATGACTGAAGAAGAAATTCGTGAAATTCTGGATATTGCGATTCAAGCACCATCTTCTTCCAACTTGCAGCCATGGAGATTCCTTGTGATTCAAGATAAGCAAACCCAGCAAGAATTGCTTCCCATCGCAAATAACCAACAACAAATCGTCGACGCATCTGCTGTCATTGCCGTTTTAGCTGATATTGAAGGTTACAAAAATGCAGAGCGGATTTATGGTGAATTAGTCAATAAAGGGATCATGAAGAATGAAATCAAAGAGCCATATGTAGCCTCTATTCTGCATAATTACGGAAACTTTTCTGCTGAAAAGGCTTTAAGTGTAGCCATGATTGACGGTGGCTTGGTTTCCATGCAGATCATGTTGGCTGCAAAAGCAAAAGGATACGATACAGTACCAATGGGAGGCTTTGATGAAGCCAAATTTGTCGATGCATTCAATGTACCGGAAAACTTCAAGCCTGTCATGTTAATTTCCATTGGAAAAGGAACTAAAGCAGGGTTTGAAAAAGTTCGTTTGCCACTCGATACTATATTGACTTGGAATAAATACTGAGGAAAGAACGTATTAAGAGGATAGCTGAAATTTGCTATCCTTTTTTTCATGGTTTGAGATTGGCATTGAAAATGATTTAATCTCGCAAGCGATAAATGGATATGTTACAATTTTTCCATATATTTCTTTGGGAAGTCACCTCGAAAGTCCCCGACCGCAAAAGGATATTTAAGGGGATAAACAGAGCTAAAGAATTGCGCTGAAAGCCAATAATTGGTTTAGCCGTTCACAATGGATGGGAGGAAGTCCTTATGAAGAATATGAAAAGTGAAGTGTTTTCGTGGTTGAAAGCCATTTTATTCGCTTTAATGATCGTGTTCATTTGCCAACAGTTTTTATTTACGCCAGTCACAGTAAAAGGTGAATCAATGGAGCCGACTTATGAGAATGATGACCGGATCGTGGTAGCTAAAATCGGAAAGCCGGAGCGCTTCGATATGGTTGTATTTTATGCTCCGGACGCTGAAGAGAATTATATAAAAAGGGTGATCGGTTTACCAGGTGACAGTGTCGAAATGAAAGATGATGTCTTATATATCAATGGGAAAAAGTATACGGAACCATATTTGAAAACAAAAAAAGGGGAAATTCCGCCTGAAGAAAATCTGACGGAGAATTTCAGCCTGAGTGATTTACTTGGGAAATCCAAGGTACCTGCGGGTCATTTATTTGTCATGGGGGATAATCGGAGGAACAGTTGGGATGGAAGAAGATTTGGTTTTATTTCTGAAGAATCACTTGTGGGCAAAGTGAAATTTCGTATTTACCCACTTAATGAAATGGGAGTGCCGAAGTGAATTGAACACAGTAAGTACAAGTGAAAGCTAAGAGGATAATTATGTGGACTAAGTTGTATTTATAGCAGATGATGGATAAGAACCTTTTCCTGTGGTTAAGGTTTTTCATTTTGGATTGTGGGGGTATTAATATGACGAATGGGTTAGCTGCCATCTCCATCCCGATGCTGGATGAAGAAATGGGACGGCAGGTTAAAGGACATGTCGATTCACTGACGGTTCCTAAGGGAAGCTTAGGCCGGCTTGAAGAATGGATAATCGAACTGGCCAAGATGACAGGAGAGGCATTTCCGGACATTTCGAAACCGGGGGTTATCGTGTTTGCGGCCGACCATGGAATTACGGAAGAAGGGGTTTCGGCTTATCCAAAAGAAGTGACGGAACAAATGGCTCTCAACTTCCTGAATGACGGTGCCGCAATCAATGTATTAAGCCGGGCGATAGACGCTTACTTGGATATTGTCGATATAGGGATCGATGCAGATATCGAGGCACCAGGGTTAACTTCGAGAAAAGTCCGCAATGGAACTAGAAACTTTTATAAGAAAGAGGCGATGACAAAGGAAGAAGTAATTCAAGCGCTTGAAATTGGATATGAGCGTGCAGAGAAAATGATTGCCCATGGTGTGAACTGCCTGATTCTTGGTGAAATGGGAATCGGAAATACGACATCCAGTACCGCCATCATCTCCATCGTAAGCGGGAAAAGCGTCGAATCACTAGTGGGGCAGGGAACAGGATTGAATTCAGAAGGCATTTTACATAAGCGAAGAATAATTGAGGAAGCGATTTCATTAAGAAATCCCAATCCTGATGATCCAATCAACATTTTGATGAATATCGGTGGATTCGAAATTGCAGGTATGGCAGGGGCCATGCTTGCTGCAGCGAATAACCGTATACCGATTCTTGTTGATGGTTTCATTACAACCACGGCTGCTGTATTGGCAAACCTGATTTCCGGACGTGCAGTCGATTATATGTTTGTTGGACATCGATCTGCAGAACCTGGTCATAGAACGGCCATAGAACTGCTTGGCAAGGAGCCGATCCTCGACCTGGGAATGAGAATCGGGGAAGGAACAGGGGCTGCCCTGTCATACCCCATCCTTAAGGCAGCGACATTGGTCATTAAAGAAATGGCAACATTTGAATCTGCAGGCGTGTCAAATAAATAAGAAACAGGAGACCTTCGATACGCTGGTCTCCTATTTATACAGGTTAAAAAGGTGGATACTGCATTGAAATATACACTCATCCCGCTGTTACTTAATGGGCAGGTGTTCTTTATATTTCTTCATTTTCCTGACGACGGAAGGCTGGCTGATACCTAAGAATTTAGCCATTTCATATGTGGACTTGCATTGTTTACTCGCTTTCATCATCATCCATTTTTCGACTTGTTCGAGGGCGGTATTGAGATCACTATCATCAACCATCATATTGTCGATCATTAGGGTATCATCTATTTTCTCCAAAGATTCTTGTCCATGGAAATGGGAGGGGAGAAAGCCTGGGAAAATGATGGAGTCTTCCGAGGTCAAAATGAGCCGTTCAATCAGGTTTTCCAATTCACGAACGTTTCCTGACCATTTATGCTGAATCAGTATTTCATAAGTGGAAGGGTGCAACTTCTTATCTGTCTTGTATTTCTTGTTGATAATTTCGAGATTATGATTGATTAAGATGGCAATGTCTTCTTTTCTTTCGCGTAATGGAGGTATTTGGATCGGAATCACATTTAAGCGGTAATACAAATCTAGCCTGAATGTTCCCTTTTCCACCATTTCTTCAAGGTTTTGATTGGTTGCAGTCACAAGCCGAAAATCTATCCTATACTCTTTTTTTCCGCCCACTCTTTTAAAGGTCTTCTCTTGCAGGACATTTAATAATTTCACTTGCATATCCAGGGGAAGCTCCCCGATTTCATCCAGAAATAAGGTTCCGTTATCTGCTTGTTCCACCAGCCCCTGCTTCCCCTGCTTCTGCGCACCGGTGAAAGATCCCGCTTCATATCCAAACATTTCGGATTCAAAGAGACTTTCTGGGATGGTACTGCAGTTGACTTCGATGAATGGCTCTTTGCTGCGGTAACTCTGATTGTGCAGCCGCCGGGCAAATACGCTTTTTCCCACACCGGATTCCCCAAGAAGCATGACTGTCGCATCCGTTTTGGAAACACGGTGTATCGTTTTGGCGATTTGCCGCATTTCCTTACTGCGATAGATCAGCTCCTCCTGTTCCCTAAGTTCCTCGACCTCCGATTGGTATTCTTGAATCTTTTTCTCCAATTGACCGTACTGATCCTGGAGGTTCCTTATTTCAGTTTGATCTTGGGCATAGCTGACGACACGAATCAATTCACCATCCTCATCAAAGATGGGGTAGGCAGTCGACATGACGATTTTTCCCGTCTTCGTTTGCTGCATGATCTGGACAGGTGTTTTCTCTTTCAATACCATGGCGGAAATCGACGGTGAAAGGATTCCTTCCGTTTCGAGCTGGTAAACGGATTTCCCAAGATAATGTTCTGGTTCGATTCCATATATCCACCAATGGTTAGGATTCGTGAATAAAATGAATCCTTTTTCATCGGTCACGGTAATATTGTTATTGGAAGTGTTGATGATGCATTCCAAAACTCTTTTAACATTGTTATCACTCATCATTTTCCCCCTTATCCACTTTCCAGTGATTCAAATATAAATCAAAATCAGAGGTGAATCAAGAATTTTCAGATATTTTGATTTGGAATTGAATCATTTATGAAATCATGCCTGCGATAATCTCACTCACTTCATACATCAAAGCTAAAACTAGAGTAATAGAGTAGCGAACTGCCTTACTTACGGTTAACCCACATATGTTTGGGTATAAATAAAGTATAGAGTATTCGATTTGAAGGAGTGATTGACTTTGAACAGAACCTTGGGACAATTTTTATACGACTGCTTAAAAGCAGAAGGCATTACAGAGATTTTTGGTGTGCCTGGAGACTATAATTTCTCATTGCTAGATACTTTGGAAGATTACGATGGGATTGAGTTTATTAATGGACGAAATGAACTCAATGCTGGATATGCAGCGGACGCATATGCCCGGGTGAAGGGCATGTCGGCACTGATCACCACCTTTGGTGTCGGTGAAATGAGCGCATGTAATGCAATCGCTGGTGCATACAGTGAAAATGTGCCGCTCATACATATTGTCGGCTCGCCAAAGTCCATGATGCAACAGGAGAAGGAGCTTGCCCATCATACGTTAATGGACGGAGATTTTGATGTTTTCCGTAAGGTTTATGAGCATATCACCGGTTATACGGCGATCCTTACACCGGAAAACGCGGCTAGGGAGATACCGGCTGCAATCCGAATCGCGAAAGAAAAGAAAAAGCCGGTTTATATGGTAGTGGCTATCGATCTCGTTGAAAAACCGTTGATTTCCCACAGTGAGGCTTATGAGAATGCGGCCAAACCGAATGTCAATGCGTTGCAGTCAGCAGTAAAGCATATAAAGGGTATGTTAGAACATGTAAATAAAGCGGTTCTGCTTGTCGACGTAAAAACACTTCGCTATAACTTGCAGAAACCAGTACTTCAGCTCGCTGAGAGATTAAATGTTCCAGTAGCTTCGTTAATGCAGGGAAAAAGCGGGTTTGATGAGAGCCATCCCCAGTATATTGGTGTATACGGCGGAGCTTTCGGAAGTAAGGATGTAACTCGGACTGTTGAAGAAGCGGATTTCATCATAGCCGTTGGTGCTGTTTGGTCAGACGTCAATACTTCTAAAGGTACAGCAAAGCTTGACCCGTTGAAAATGGTGGAAATTCAACCTGACACTTTAAAAGTGGGGGAAGCCAGTTATATGAATGTCATGGCGGAGGAAATTCTAAGTGCGCTCCAGGACATTGGCTACCGGCAGAACGAATCTGTCGGAAACATCTCGTTTCCGTATGACACAATGGTGGAAGACCCGTCAGCACCACTGAAAGCGGCTTCCTATTATCCTCGAATTCAGCAAATGTTGAAGGAAAATGACATTGTGGTCACGGAAACAGGAACATTCTCTTATGGCATGTCACAGGTCAGATTGCCGAAAGGGGCGACCTATATTGCTCAGGGAGGCTGGCAAAGCATCGGTTATGCGACGCCCGCAGCTTTCGGAGCTTGTATAGCGGATAGAAACCGGCGTGTTCTTTTGTTTACCGGGGACGGCTCGATTCAGCTGACAGTACAGGAAATAAGCTCGATGCTGGAGAACGGCTGCAAGCCCATCGTGTTCATCCTCAACAATAACGGCTATACGATTGAAAAATTCTTAAACGTAAAAGTCGATATAGAAAAACAGAAATACAACGAAATACCAGAGTGGGATTATACAAAACTGGCTGAAGCGTTTGGTCAAGAGGCATTTACAGCAAGAGTCGAGACTAATGGTGAACTGGATGATGCCATTACAAATGCTCAGGACATGAACGCCGATAAACTTTGCCTTATAGAGCTGGTCGTGAAAGATCAAATGGATGCACCGGATTATTTGAAAAAAATAAGGCAGTACCTTGAAGAGCAAGAGAAACTAAAGTAATTCATGTACGAAATTCCCTCACTCCTGATTAAAACACTAGAATATATACTTTATGTTTTGTTTATGAACCTCACTAGATAGAAGAATTATGCGACACTCCTGCCGAATAACTGCTGGCCGAGACACCACAGGCGCTTGCTTAGATGTAGCTTGGCATACAGCCGGCGGAAAGGGAGCGGATTTCTGAAATGAAGCTGGAACGTTTTTTTAGTAGAAATTGTAGGCGAACTTGCTCTTCATCGAGTGTGGAGACAAAATGGGTTTCGGAGTCCGAATAATGAGGTGAAAGTCGAAAAAAATTCGTGAACGGTCGAATAAAGTGCCTCAACGGTCGAAAACTGTCCGGGATAGGTCGAATCCAGTGCATGAACGACCGAATACAGTGCGGGGTAGGTCGAATAAAGTGCCTCAACGGTCGAAAACTGTCCGGGATAGGTCGAATCCAGTGCATGAACGACCGAATACAGTGAGGCTTAGGTCGATAAACTGTGTCAACGGCCCAAGACAGTGCAGCTGTTCGAATACCTTGCTCCGGCCTTGATGGTTTTTACTGTAACCGTTATTGGATAGAAGAATTATGCGACACTCCTGCCGAATAACTGACTGGTCGAGACACCACAGGCGCTTGCTTAGATGTAGCTTGGCAGACAGTCAGCGGAAAGGGAGCGGATTCTGAAATGAAGCTGGAACGTTTTTTTAGTAGAAACTGTAGGCGAACTTGCTCTTCTTATTAATATACAGTCTGAAAGGTCTTCTGTGAAGAAGGCCTTTTTTTGTTGGTAATCTAGATACTGCACGGCCCGATCAAGGACAAGAATGGCAAGTTCCAGAGTGACAATACCAGTATTGGTACCTGTCATTTCAAAATTGAAACCAAGAATTTTTAAACTAATAGTATTATGAAAATGTCACTAAGTAATAGGGAAAATATTTTTCCTAAGTAGAGAAAACCATTCTTTTTAGCAATTTCTGTAGAGAAGGAGGCACAAAAAATGCGTAAAAATGTATCATTAGCGCGGTTAATAGAGTCGAATAAAGAAAATCTCAACAATAATCAGCCGTTCATAGATCTTATAGAAGAAAAAGTCCATAGAAAGCAAGTTGAAATGCAGGAAAGGCATTTAACAAAACAGGCAGGTGAGGAAAATGTTATTAAGAAAAGCTTGGTTATTACAACAAACGATTACCTTTCATAGAAAAAAGAAGGATGAAATAGCACAACGAAAGGAATTATCAAGCTTTGAAGGCGTCCGTATCAGTAATCAACTTAATTATGCGATTGTGGAAATGCAAAGGTTAATGCGCGAGGTATGAGGAAAGAGGGGGATAAAAAAGGTTAGCTTAAATTTGTATATTATTAAGTGAAGAATTTTAATGGTTTAACTAAAACTACCTATTCAGATTATTAAAATGAAAAAAGAGGTGATGATAATTAGTAAGTATTGGTCTTATAAAATGCTTTTAACTGGTGTGTTTATCATTACTACGATTATCTTTTATAAATTTGGTTTACTAGTGAAGGTTTAGTTTATTTTGTATGTCTTGCAATACTTTTAAGTGTGTTGAGTATTTTTAATCGTAAAATCAATTATAAAAAAAGACTTTATACTTTAACGAATAAAAAATAATAACATTTCATTTCCAGTTATAAATAACAAACCACATTTGGATTATCTAGCTTGGAAGGAGTCCGTATCAATAAACAACTTAATTATGCGATGCAAAGGTTAATGCGCTAGTGAGGATGAGAAGGGGTATAAGCCATAACACCAGTTGGCGGCTATTTGACATTATCATACACAAAAAAGCGTGTTTGATCTTTTTTATCAAAACACGCTCTTTGCTCCTTATCGTTTACTGCCATCACATTTAGTTAAGAACTCGGACTGCCTTCACAAAGCTAGGTCCCCAGTAAGAATTGTTAATGTTAGCGTAGGATACTCCTTTAGATGTAGAAGCATTCAGCATTTGACCGTTACCGGCATAAATTCCTACATGGTTGATTACTCCATCATTATTGGTATCAAAAAATACTAAATCCCCTTTTTGAAGGGCTTTTGAAGATACAGCTGTACCAACGTGTGATTGTGCCACTGAATTTCTAGGCAAGGAAATACCTGCACTTTTGAATGCCCTTAATGTGAACGAAGAGCAATCAAAAATGTCAGTCCGCGAAGTGCTCGCACCGTAAACATACTTGGCTCCCATGTATTTAGCACCAGCTGCCAGAACTTGATCCGCTTTGGTCGATTTGGACGGTTTATTAATTGAAGAAGCCGAGGCTTTCCCTGAAACACGGATGGTTTGGCCTATACGAATACGATCTGAATTAGAAATATTAGGGTTTATTTTAAGTAAGGCACTAAGGGAAAGGTTATATCTTTTAGCGATGGTTGATAAGGAATCCCCTAATTTAACCACATAAACGTCTGTTGTATTTTTATTATTATCCGGAGTGCTGGTAAGGGTATTAACCTTCAGGACCTGACCGGGAAAAATAAGGCTACCAGTCAAATGGTTTTTAGACTTTAATTGTTGGACAGTCATATTGTTGACTCTTGCAATTTTGTCCAGGGTGTCCCCGGATTTGACTGTATATGTAGCATTTGTTTTAGCCGTAGAGCTGGATGCAGGAGCTTGTCCGGAAACACGGATGGATTGGCCAATATAAATGCGATCCGAATTAGAAATATTAGTGTTTAATTTAAGCAGGGCACTAAGTGAAAGGTCGTATCTTTTAGCAATTTTAGATAAAGTATCCCCCAGTTTAACTACGTATTTTTCGGTTTTATCTATATTCTTAGTGTTAAGAGTATTAAATTTCAAGATTTGGCCGGGAAAAATAAGGTTACTAGTCAAATGGTTTTGAGATTTTAATTGTTGGACAGTTGTATTATTAGCTTTAGAGATTTTATCAAGGGTGTCCCCTGATTTAACTTGATAAGAACCAGCATAGGCAGAAGTGCCGGCGATAAGGGTACCTATAATGGTTCCTGCAAGAATGAAAGAGTTTTTCGAATTGTTCATTTAGGAAAGTTCCTCCTGATGTGGTAAAAAAATATGTAGCATTTATATTATAA
Organism: Peribacillus sp. Bi134; assembly: GCF_918698065.1. Lineage (NCBI taxonomy): Bacteria > Bacillati > Bacillota > Bacilli > Caryophanales > Bacillaceae > Peribacillus > Peribacillus sp. Bi134. The sequence goes on from NZ_CAKKLN010000006.1 coordinate 125,774, forward strand.
AGGTAAGGCATATAAAAAACATGACCCATTTAAATAAAATTCAACTTTTTCGTCATTTATCAGGATAATTTGCAGATCTGTCATATTGAGTGGATTCAAGTGGATGGGCAGGATCCTTAATATCGCCTAAAGAGATAACTAGGCTAAAAGAGATTTCATAAATGGAAGCTTTGAGGTAATTAAAAAGAAAGGTAAGAATAATATAATATCCTTACCTTTCCATGATAAATTTTTTAATATTGTCTATAAACATAGGGATCGTCAGGTTCTGCGATTTTACTATGTGATGATACTCTGAGCAGGGGAATGGTTTTCTTGAATGGCTGATAATAAATGGATTCCAATTCTCCTGTCACGGAATACCACTCATCATTTTTTGGATGCATACCTTCGGGAAATTCGATCAGCATACCGAATACCCCAGAGTCTGCGACACAGTGAATGACGCCAAAGCGAAACAGGAATACCTGGTTTTTGGCTAGCTCATCTGAATTGTACGAAAACCCGGTTAACGTAATTTGTTTGCCAGTGAATTTTCCAGGAGAGTAATAGATGGCCTCTAAGTCGTTTAGATAGTTTTCATAGGTTAAATGAAGACTATCATGGTCAACTAAGTCTTTGAGCGAGTGATCCATTAAAGTTAAATAGTCATCCTTGCCATAATAAAGACTCGTATCCGGCTGCAGAAATTGATGCTGGCTATAATCATCTGAGTCATCATATACCGGGAAATGAAATCCTTTTTTTTCTACGATATTCGAGTCCATAGTGGCAACAGGCAAAAAGAGACCGGTTAAAATGGGAATGACGTAAAGGAAGTAAGTAAGGTTCTTTTTCCATTTCTTGTTTTCCTGGGAGTGATCATGTCCGCACTGACAATCAACACATTCTTCTTGATTATCTTCTTTAAAATAATGGAAGGAAGTCAATTTAATATTACTGGGGTAATAGGCTGGAAGTTAAATAGGGAGGGGGATTAAGAAAATTGAATAAAGTAAACTCCCCTCAAAGTTGTGTCACATCCAAAGGATTTACACTATTCAACATAGAGGGGATAAAATCATGGTTTATTTTTCGGTACAGCTTTATTAATTAGGTTTTTACGCGATACAAACTGATTGTCGGTAACCCAGAAGCGCCAAGGGTAATCTTTTGCTACCCCGGAGTTGTCGATTCCGACGCGGGGGCCGCTGGATATGTGTTCAGGCTGTTTTCCGACAGCTAGATATAGCGGGGGATCCGTAAAAGATCGACCATAATCATCCATGGTGATGCCCAGTGCCTTTGTTAGCTTACCTGGTCCATCGGTCCATTTACGAATATCGGCAATTCCTCGTCTTTCATGCATTAACTCGAGCCCCGAATAGGGTTCAACCGCACGGATTAAAATGGCTTCCGGATTTTCAGGCCCTCCGCTTACGACATTGACCAGTGTATGTGTGTGCATGACGTATGTATAGATCAAACCTGAATTTCCGAACATCACTTCCGTCCGTTTTGTCCTTCTATTTCCAAAGCTATGTGCGGCCCTGTCTCCAGGTCCAATATAGGCCTCTGTTTCAACAATGAATCCAGAAGCGGTTCCATCCGCTGTTTCTTTTATAATCAGGCAGCCAAGAAGGGATTTTGCCAGTTCAAGGGTAGGCTGCTGATAAAAATCCGCAGGTAAAATTGAATCGTATATCTTGTTCATGATATCACTCCATTTAGTCTCATACAGGTAAAATTCCCTTATCAATGAAAAAGAAACATGAAGGGAAAAAAAGACCGGCTGATTATATCAGCCGACCTTTCTTTAGCCTAATTCCTTTTCCGTTTCTTGATCTTTTTTGATTCGGCCCGAACCCACGGAAAGTGCCACTAATATCCCTGCGGAAACAAAAAAGATACCGGTGATGAAAACACTGGAGAATGCATCGATCCAAGCATTTTCAATCGTTTTTACAAGGACAGTGCTGACTTCTGCGGGCATTTTAAGGTTTTCAGGATAAAGCATGATGTTGAATAACGTGTCCGTTTTATCGGCTAATGCTTTCAGTGCCTCATGCAATATAGGGTCCTTTTGACTTACGACCGCATCATCCATATTTTGCTGGAGATTGTGATTCATGACAGCATTCAAAATCGTGATGCCCATCGTTCCTCCTATTGATCGGAAGAATGTCGAAGCCGCTGTAACCGACCCGAGCTGCGATTTTGGAAATTCGTTTTGAACGGCAATCATCAATGTCGGCATGACAAGACCCATGCCTATCCCAAGGATGGCCATGAATGAGTACGCAGTGAATATAGTCGTACTGCCGTCCATCATGCTCATTAGGAAAAAGCCAAGCGTCGCAAAGACCATTCCAAAGGTAAGCACGGTACGAAAACGGAATTTCAAAAGTAACCGCCCGCCAATGATGCTGGAAAGAATCATACCGATCATCATCGGAGTCATGGTCGACCCTGCTTTTGTTGGTGAAACTCCCAATACGCCTTGCATGAACAGCGGGACAAACATGATTGCCCCGAACATGCCAAGGCCAAGCAAGAATCCCAAAATATTCGTGGTGGTAAAAACTCTATTTTTAAAAAGGGATAAATCAAGGATCGGTTCGACCGCTCTTCTTTCAAAAAAGATGAATAGGGCAATGAAGACAATGGTGCTGCCGAAAATCAAGAAAGATTCTAATGATAACCATTCGAATTTATCACCACCGAAGGTCAAGCCAAGCAGTAACAGGACAATACCAGGAATCAAGGTGAAAATCCCTAGATAATCGATATTCACTTTCTCTGTTTTCCTTATCGCTTCATGTTTCAATCCTACATAAATCAAAATGGCAGATAGTAAGCCCGTCGGTACATTGATCAAAAAGATCCAATGCCAGCTGATATGGTCAACGATCAGGCCGCCCAGAAAAGGGCCGATGACAGAACTTAAACCAAAAAGGGCTCCGAATACACCCTGCCATTTGGCTCTTTGTTCCGCAGAGAATATATCACCGATTATCGTTTGGGATAAAGGCATGATCATCCCGCCGCCGATTCCCTGCAGGCCCCTGTAGATGATCAATTGCTCCATCGAAGTGGCTGTGGCACATAAAAACGAACCGATCGTAAATATGATCGTGCCAAGCAGATAAAGGGAACGTCTGCCATATAAATCAGATAGCTTTCCAACAATGGGTACAACAGTCGTTGAGGCTATTAAATAGGCAGTCGTTACCCATGCAAAGATGGTAAATCCATTCAATTCCCCGATAATTGTCGGCATGGCCGTACCGACGATCGTCTGTTCCAATGAACTGAAAAACATTCCAATGATCAATCCTGTTAAGACAAGCTTGGTATTGACCGCTTTTTTTTCCATTTGCATAGCATTTCTCCATTCCTATAACTGTATTCCTTATTCGTTTTTTGACTGATAGGTCAAAATTATAAATCTCTAATGACCATTTAGTCAACATTTTTTTTGCTAAAAAATTCAATTGCATGACTATATTGCGTAAAGGTGGATTTAAGGATACATCCATATCACTAAAGTAATTCGACCAGAAACCACCAAATCCTTCCTTATTAATGTCTCCAACGTGTTTCCATTTATCATATCCGATATAATAAGAAGGAATATAGATGAACTTATGATTGGAAGTGTAAGATATGAATAAAAAAATAGGATTTATTGGATGCGGCAAAATGGGTGAGGCGATGCTTGAGGGCATGCTGCTTGCAGAGGTCATTTCACCTGAAGGGATCATGGTCAGTACTGCGAGTGTGGAGACCAAAACTAAAATCACCACGAAATATAAGGTTAAAGGTACTTTGGATAATAAAGAGGTTGCCGGTTTTGCTGATTTTCTCTTTCTAGGAATCCAACCTGCCATGCATAAGCAAGTGCTGGAAGAAGTGAAGAATCATGTTAAAGAAGACGCTGTGATCATTACTATGGCAGCAGGCATCACTGTATCACTAGTTGAGAACAGCTTCGGAAAAAAAGTGAAGGTTGTCCGGACGATGCCAAACACTCCTTCGCTTGTCGGTGAAGGCATGACTGCCATGAGCATTAATGATCAAATTACCGATGCTGATATAGAGGATGTGACTGCACTGCTGAATAGTTTCGGTAAAACGGAAATCCTGCATGAAGATTTGATGGACGCAGTACCTGCCATCAGCGGTTCGTCGCCTGCTTATGTATATATGTTCATCGAGGCGCTGGCTGATGGAGGGGTCCGTGACGGCATTCCACGAAAACAAGCATACCGAATGGCAGCACAAGCTGTAATGGGAGCTGCTAAAATGGTACTGGAAACGGAAAGACATCCCGCTGCTTTAAAGGATGATGTCTGCACGCCGGGCGGTTCAACGATAGCTGCGGTAGCGTCTTTAGAAGAAAATCAGCTAAGATCCAGCATTCTGCAAGCAATGAAGGCATGCACGGATAAAACGAAAGGTTTAAGTAAATGAAGAAAGATGGATTGCCTTTTAGAGGGCAATCTTGTCCGTTTTTCATTTTCAGAATGTTTTGTGAAAAAAGAGGAGGATGCATAATGAATGGTTATATAGAAGAATTAAGGAAGATTCTGACGGAAGAACAAGTAACGGTGAATGAAACATTATTGGAGCAGCACAGCCATGATGAATCATATCACACTCCGCACCTTCCGGATATGGTCATATATCCAAGGGATACTGCGGAAGTAAGCTCAGTCATGCGTTATGCGAATGAGCATGAAATACCGGTCATTCCTTTTGGATTAGGATCAAGTTTGGAGGGGCATGTCGTTCCAGTCAAAGGGGGAATTTCCCTGGATCTGTCCTTGATGAATCGAGTATTGGAAGTCAGGGAAAATGACTTCCTTGTGAAGGTCCAACCAGGTGTGACTAGGACGCAGCTCAATAAAGAATTAAAAAAATACGGTTTGTTCTTTTCCGTCGACCCTGGTGCCGATGCTACATTGGGAGGGATGGCAGCTACGAATGCAAGTGGGACGACCTCGGTCAAATATGGGATAATGCGCAATCAAGTAAGGGATTTGGGAATAGTTTTAGCAAACGGTGAAGTGATTCATTCCGGAAGCTTAGCGACAAAATCATCTTCAGGCATCCATTTGAATGGCTTGTTTGTTGGCTCTGAAGGTACGCTGGGTGTATTTACTGAACTGACATTAAAGGTGTATGGCATTCCTGAAGTCACAATGGCAGGGAGAGCATCATTTCCAACCGTCGAACAGGCAGTATCTGCGGTTAATGGGATTATGCTTGCTGGTATTCCGATTGCACGAATTGAATTGGTTGATGCCGAGTCCATAAAAAAAGTTAATCATTTCATGGACAAATCCTATGAAGTCAAACCAACTTTATTCCTCGAGTTTCATGGGAACTTTGCCGGACTGGAACAGGACGTCAAATTTGCCAAGGAAATCGTAAGTGATTTTGGCTGTGGGGATATCCAGTTTGAAACCGATTCAAAAGCACGGAATGCCTTATGGGAAGCGCGCCATAATCTCGCGTACGCATTCATTCACAGCGCACCGGGGAAGAAGTTGATGGTGACCGACGTTAGTGTGCCCCTTCATGAATTATCGAATGCCATACTGGATACAAGGAAGAAAGTCGAACAATCCAAAGTGGAGGGGGCGATTGTAGGTCATGTAGGTGACGGGAATTATCACGTATTGTTCATGATCGATCTGAAAAACCCTGAAGAAGTTAAAGAAGCGAAGAGGTTAAATGAAGAAATCGTCGAATATGCATTAACCAGAGGCGGTACATGTACGGGTGAACATGGAGTGGGCCTTGGAAAATCGAAGTATCAGCGAAGGGAGCATGGAGGAGCTTACGAAGTGATGAAAACGATCAAACAGGCATTGGATCCGAAAGGAATAATGAATCCCGGGAAGATCTTCATAGATTAAGAGGAATATTCTATTTTGATAGATCAGTAATAACATTAACTGGGGAAAGGGCAGAGTAGTGGCCTTTCCGGAAAAATAGTCCGTCATAGCAGATAATTCAATCTAACTCTGGATAATTCGACCGATCGAGCAGAAAATCGGACCTAACCCCAAATAATTCGACCTAAAGGCCGGATTCGTATGAAGACATACAGCTTCATCGAGATTCTCGTCCAAAAAAAATAAGACTCCAGACAAGATTCTGGAGTCTTATTTTTTATTAAGCGTTAATGTTATTTGGGTTTAAGGCGTTTTCAACACTTACGTAGTTGTAGCCAAGGTCTGTGGCAACTGCTTCGAACGTGATTTCACCGTTCGCCACATTGACGCCTTTTGCAAGGGCATCATTTTCAAGGATTGCTTTGATGGCACCTTTGTTTGCAATTTGAAGTGCAAATGGTACAGTTACGTTAGTTAAAGCAACTGTAGAAGTTTGAGGCACTGCTCCTGGCATATTCGCCACTGCATAATGCACTACTCCATGTTTAACATAAGTAGGGTTATCATGTGTTGTTATGTGGTCGACCGTTTCAAAGATACCGCCTTGGTCGATTGCAACATCGACAATGACTGAACCTGGAGACATCGATTTAACCATTTCTTCAGTAACGAGCTTAGGAGCTTTAGCACCTGGAATCAATACAGCACCGATAACCAAATCGGCATCTTTGACTGCTTCTGCAATATTATAAGGGTTGGAGATGAGTGTAGTCAGTTCATTTCCGAAAATATCATCAAGTTGACGAAGGCGGTCTGGGCTTAAGTCAAGAATGGTAACATCTGCGCCTAATCCAATAGCGATTTTAGCAGCATTCGTTCCAACCATGCCTCCGCCGATAACAGCGACTTTACCGCGTTTAACTCCAGGAACTCCGCTTAAGAGTATTCCTTTACCGCCGTTATTTTTTTCAAGGAACTGAGCACCGATTTGTGCAGCCATGCGTCCTGCAACTTCACTCATTGGTGTCAATAAAGGAAGTGTGCGGTTTACTGCAACCGTTTCATAAGCAATGGCCAAGACACCGCTTTCTTTTAGGGCCTGAGCTAGTGCCGGTTCTGCCGCAAGATGTAAATATGTGAAAAGGATTAAATCTTTTCGGAAATATTTATATTCAGATGAGATAGGTTCTTTTACTTTCATGATCATTTCTGTGCTTGCCCAAACGCTAGCAGCGTCCTCGACTATAACAGCTCCAGCTTCTTGATATGCTTCATTTGTAAAACTGCTTCCTAGACCTGCGTTCATTTCGATTAATACTTCATGTCCTGCATTGACTAATGCTACGACCCCAGCTGGAGTGATAGCTACACGATTTTCATTGTTCTTAATCTCTTTTGGAATTCCTATTCTCATCTTAATCCCTCCAATAATATGTTTTACTATTTGTATCACAAGTATAGTTGGAAAAAGAAACAGTTAGTATGTGGAAATCAGAAAAATGAAAAAGGTGTATTTGTGGAATTCCACAAACGCAGTTTCAAAAAACATGGACTTGCCAGGATCAAAACCTATTAAAAGCTGAATTCAATTCTTTGCAATTGGTTCTTGAATGCGCTCTAGAATCCTTCTTTTCTTATAAAGCATGATTCCCGTATCGGCTATGTCGGCAATCATGGAACGATTTGTAAGGGCGCCAAATATTATTCCGGCAACAGGAACCATTTGCAAAAGCTTTTTCCAGCCAAACTGATCACGGTATGTATAAACTACTTCTCGCCATCCTTGCAGTTCTGAGGCTATTTCCCTTTTTGATTGGGAATCAGTCTGGGTCATTTTCGACAATTCATTTAATAGAGCCTTTTTGCCGACTACATCCGATGTTGTGAATTGCAGGCATTTGACGATGAATATACGTTCTTGGCGGTCCCTAGGATTGAAGCCATATGTGATGGCGATATCCTGAAGGATTTTGATCGACATGCCGAGAAGAAGGGGGATGTCGATTGCCAAGGTGAAGATTCCGCCAATCCCGGTAGTGGCACCTTGAACCGTTGCCAATTTGCTCCCTGAATTTTTAATATCCTGACTCACGCTATCCATGATATGGAGGGGGATGCTTGAAACATCTTCCAGGGCAGTAATATTCAACTCGGGATTCTTGGCTTGCAGCTGATTTAGAATATGAGCTTCTTTCGTTAAATATTTTCCGCCATTCTGAATGTAGCTGCCGATTTCATCAAGCATGACACCCAATTTTTTCTGAATGAAATCCGGTGTCAACTTATCCAATAGCTTGAAAGGGATCCGCCCAATACGTTCCCAAAACCATAGTCCTTTCTGATCCTTCTCCCATTTATCTATGATTGCTAATTCTTTTTCAAGTTCTTCTTTTGTTTCAAGTTTCATAAGATCAACCTTTCCACACCTCTAGTATTCCATATCAGGGAATATATCATTAATTTTTCTTGAAGAATTCATCATATTGATTAAGTTTAATGTTAAGAAAGAGGGACATTTTTTGAATCGGGTCTTTTAACCGGATATTTCCCACTTCCGAGATCCTTTTTAATCGGTAATTCAATGTATTCACATGGATATGAAGGTTTCTTGAAGCTTCGTTTGGGTTGCAGTCTTTCTCTAGATAGACAGTTAGTGTTTGCAGCAATTCCGTCTGGTTTTTCATGTCGTATGCTTTTAGTTTAAGGATGGAAGGATGAACACGACGCTGTTTGTTGCTTGCGAGTGATTCAATCATTTGAAACATGCCAAGTTCTTCATAATGTAAAATGAGTTTCATGTCATCAGGGAATATATTCTTCATTTTTAGGGTGTATTGAGCTTCTTCGTAACTTGATTTAACGTCCATTAAGTTTTTATACATATTGCCAGCCGTTCCAAGGATATGCTCAACACCGAAACGCCGTTTCATCTCCAGAATGAAAAAAGGAATGAACTCATAAATGGATGAAGTGAAAGAAGGGCTGTTTTCCTGGTTGGCTCCCGCGAAAAGAATGAGTTTGTTATGGTCAATGGCAAATAATGAACTGTTTATCTTTTGAGTGGTCGTTAACATGTATGAAATGTAGCGCTCCACTTCGCGATTGATTTCTTTAGGGAATTCAAATACCAATATGGAAAAAACAACTGGAACATGGATGGAGAATTTCTGATAATTTTCAATTATTTCCGATTCTTCTTGATAATGCCCGGTCAACATGCGCCAAAGAAACTCTTGATGACCGGCTTCTTTCCTTTTCTTTTTCAATTGCAATTGCTGTAACTGGTTCTTCGCTTCCTTGGCAGCGAATTGCAGAAATTTCATATCTTCTTCGGAGAAAGGTTCATTTACTTCCAAAGCCCAAATGAAACCAAGTACTTCATTATTTTTCCGGATGGAAACCGCAACCCTGTTACCGAGCCCGACATCATTGATGGCCCCGATTTTAATGGGGGCATCTTCTTTCAATAACGCGGGTATGAAGCCATCTTTCCATAAACTGTTGATGACCTTCTCAGGGACACGTCTTCCGATTATGGTCATGATACGAGCCTGATCCGTAGTATCATCGTGTGTGCTATAAGCAAGTAAGCGATGGTTACCGTCCTCGATTGTAATGGGGCAACCTAAAACAGAACTGATTCTATCGGCAAACTCCATCATATCTCCATAAAGGTCTTTAAAAATATCTCTATTTTTTTCGAATTCCTTCATTATTATTTTGCCCCTCGCTAAAAAAATTCCTTCTCCTTGAATTTTAAACGATTTTCTATTAATAAGCATAGATAAATCCTTTGTTAATACAAAAAATCCCTACCTATGGTTACCGGTAGGGATTTTATTTTAGAATAGGAAGTTAATTAAAAGATAAAACAAACCAGCTAATGTTGCCGAGATGGGAATGGTGATGAACCAAGTGATGATCATTCTCTTTGCCGTTCCCCATTTTACGCCCTTGACACGATGCGCAGATCCAACACCAAGGATTGAAGACGAAATAACATGGGTTGTACTGACGGGCATGTGTATTACAGTCGCGCCGAAAATAATGAAAGCGCCGGTTAAATCCGCTGCAACACCATTGACCGGACGGATTTTCATGATTTTGCCGCCAACGGTTTTAATGATTTTCCATCCGCCGACGGAAGTTCCAAGTCCCATTGCCAGTGCACATGAGAATTGAACCCAGAAGGGGATATCGGTACTTGATGCATAACCATTTGCAATAAGGGCCATCGTGATGATACCCATCGCTTTTTGAGCGTCGTTCGTTCCGTGTGTATACGATTGAAGTGCCGCAGTAGCAATCTGTATAGTACGGAATTTTTGGTTTGTTTTTGTCAGGTTATTGTTTTTAAAGACTACTTTAAAAATGCTGTATACGATAAACCCGATTGCAAAAGCAATTAGCGGGGAGAAGATCAAAGCTTGAAGAATTTTCATGAACCCTTCCCATTTAATGCCGGCGAAGCCTGCTGCAGCAATGGCTGCACCTGCAATGGAACCAATCAATGCATGGGAGGAACTGCTTGGTATTCCGTAATACCAGGTAAGAAGATTCCATATGATAGCGGCAAGCAGAGCAGCCAGAATTACATATGAACCATTCGGAAGCGTGAACGGATCCACGATATCCTTCGTTATGGTCTTCGCCACTCCAGTAAATGTCATAGCTCCGACGAAATTCATGATTGCTGCCATGATGATGGCATGCCTAGGCTTCATGGCCTTTGTTGAAACAGCAGTAGCTATTGCATTGGCTGTATCATGAAAACCATTGATGAAGTCAAATGCTAAAGCAAAGAAAACGATTAATATTGTTAAAATTAATAAAGTATCCATTTATTGGGGTACTCCTTAGGCGTTTTTCATTATGATTGTTTCAAGTGTATTGGCCACCGCTTGACAGTGATCGGCGATCTCTTCAAGGCTTTCGTAAATTTCTTTATATTGAATGATCCTGATTGGATCTTTTTCAACTGTAAACAAGTTTTTGATTGATTGACGTTGGATTCCGTCACAAACTGATTCAAGATCTTTAATTTTGATTGCATTTTCACGAATCATTGGCAATTTTTTAGTGGATAGTGTATCGACAGCATTTTCAATCTCATACGTACACTGTTTGATTGCATCCACAAACTTAAGCATATACTCATCTGCATTGACAATTGAGTACATTTCGAATAATGCCGCACAGTGTTCCAAACCGTCTATGACATCATCCATTCTCATGGTTAATTCAAGGATATCCTCCCGTTCGATAGGAGTGATGAAAGCATTGTTCAGCTCTTTGATCACATTATGGACCATTGAATCGCCTTTATGCTCATAGTCTTTCATCGTATCTGAAAATACTTTTAGATCGGAGATATTTTTGAGTTTATAATCCGCGAAATAGTCAGCACCTTCTTTAAGGTTTTGAGCGATGTTAAAAAGCATTACAGCGAATTTGTCTTTTTTTGATTTAAAAGCCATGTTAAAGCCTCCCAATTAGTCATGCAAATTTACGCACTTTAGTCGTACGCTTAGTATTAACAAATTGATTGTAACGAATTCATGTAGTATCCGGGAAGGTTTTTCGACGAAAATTTACAAAATCTTAATAAAACTTTACATAAAAAAACAAGGAAAATTAAAAAAAGGGAAAAACCTGCAATTATAAGGGGGTATTTGTAAAAAAAAAAGCCTTTCCGATATGGAAAGGCAAAAGTTTCTATAAAAATAAAGCAATCAAATAGTAAATGATTCCAGATAAGGAAGCGGAAATTGGCAATGTAATGAACCAAGTGACCAACATGTTTTTTGCGGTTCCCCATTTTACCCCTTTGATGCGGTGTGCAGAACCGACCCCTAGTATTGAAGAAGAAATGACATGAGTCGTGCTGACAGGCATATGCAGGAAGGTTGCACCGAAAATGATCGCTGCACCAGTCATATCTGCAGCAACGCCATTAACCGGACGGATTTTCATGATTTTACCGCCAACGGTTTTGATGATCTTCCAACCTCCGATAGATGTACCAAGCGCCATGGCAATGGCACATGATAATTGTACCCAGAATGGAACTTCAGAGGTAGAGGCATATCCGTTAGCGATCAAAGCCATCGTGATGATACCCATGGATTTTTGAGCATCATTCGTTCCATGTGTATAAGACTGGATGGCCGCCGTGAGAATTTGTATTCTCCTGAATCGCTTATTGGTTTTTCCTAAATTATTATTTTTGAATACTACCTTGAAAATACTGTATACAATGAATCCAAGCGTAAAGGCAAGGATGGGAGATAGAATCAATGCTTGTACAATTTTAGTGAATCCACTCCATTTAATTGCATCGAATCCACTGGCCACGATGGCAGCTCCCGCTATTGAACCAATGATCGCATGGGAGGAACTGCTTGGAATGCCAAAATACCAGGTGATTAAATTCCATATTATGGCCGAAATTAGTGCAGCAAGGATTACATAAGAACCATTGTTCAATGTGAAAGGATCCACGATATCCTTCGTAATGGTATGCGCAACACCGGTAAAGGTCAGTGCTCCTAATAAATTCATGACCGCAGCCATGATGATTGCATGACGTGGTTTAAGCGCCTTGGTTGATACTGCTGTAGCGATGGCGTTAGCCGTATCATGGAAACCATTGATAAAGTCAAAGACCAAAGCAAAAATAATAATTAACACTGTTAAGATGAGTATGCTATTCATACATGGAGGACTCCCTTGATTTCAAGTGTAAAGTGTATATGGATTTTGGCCAATGAATGGGCGCATAACAGTTTGCAACTCCTCAATATTTAGGATGGGAGTTTTACGTTTGATTATTCTATAAAAGCTGACACCTTCTTTTTTACTTGGTTTTAAGTCGAACTATTCAATTGTAACGAATTTCATAACTATAAGGATAGATGTTTCGTCATTTTTTTACAAAATATTTAACTTAGTGAATGATTAAAAAGATAAAATGTTTCCTTTTATATATATAAATTGGTGCGTTTTCGTTTAAGAACTCTGTAAATCCCGAGGCTTATGGTTAGAAATAGAAGGTGGAGGGATGTATAATTGGTAAATAAAAGTAAGGGGGAATGATGGAATGATTTCAAATATTGGGGAAACGATCACCTTACATAATGGAGTTAAAATGCCACAGTTGGGTTTTGGTGTATTTAAAGTGAAAAACGGCAATGAAACGGTTGAGTCTGTCAAGAAAGCGATCGAAGTTGGATATCGTGCGATCGATACGGCTGCCATTTATGAAAATGAAGAAGGTGTTGGTCAGGCGATTCGTGAATGCGGCGTGCCTCGTGAAGAATTGTTCATTACATCTAAAGTGTGGAATACAGAGCAAGGATACGAAACGACGCTCCAGGCATTTGATGATAGTTTAAATCGCCTTGGCTTGGAATACTTGGATTTATACTTGATCCACTGGCCGGGAAAAGATAAATATCTGGAAACCTGGAGGGCTTTGGAAAAGCTTTATAAGGATGGAAAGGTGAAATCAATCGGTGTAAGTAATTTCCATGTTCATCATTTGGAAAATTTACTTGCAAACAGTGAAGTGAAGCCGGTCGTCAATCAAATTGAATTGCATCCACTTTTGACTCAAGTCGAAATTCGTGATTACTGTGCAAAACATGAAATAAAGGTAGAATCTTGGAGCCCGCTAGGAAGAGGAAACCTATTGGAAGAGCCGACAATTAATCATATAGCGAAGAAGCATGGGAAAAGTTCAGCGCAAGTGTTGATTAGATGGCATCTGCAACATGATCTAGTTGTAATACCTAAATCGATTACGCCGTCCCGCATTGAGGAAAATGCACATGTATTTGACTTTTCATTAAGCCTGAATGAAATGAATCAAATAGATGCCTTGAACAAAAATGAACGGTTCGGCAGCAATCCCGATGAACTTTTGTTCTAAAAAGAATGCTGCAAATAATAGAAGGGTGTCCCGAAAATTGGGGCATCCTTTTTCTTTTTCCTTTATGAACATATTTGAGACGGTTACTGCTTATACTAACAATGTGACAAAGTTAAAGCCTATGGTATACCCGTTTAATATGTCTGATAATCCTGTTTTCGTTGCCAAATATTTTTAAAAAAAATTAGGTTTTAGATTATTTAAACGGGGAAAATAATGAGTACAGCGGCAAACAAAAAGAAAAAAATCACTAACATGAGGATTGTCCAATCAGTTACTCAAGGGCTATAGCTAGCTAACTCTACCCAATAACTAAAGCATTCACATTCATTAGATATCGTGCTAATCGGCATCATACCATTTGAATGTAAAAGTTAAAATAACTGAAAAAAGCATGACAAAATGGAAGTGATTTGATTTCTTGGAGTCTGCTGCAGAAATGAAAAAATAACTAATTTGAAGGAGGAAATATATTATGGGATTTTTATGGTCATTAATTATCGGAGGTATCATTGGTTGGTTAGCAGGTATGATCGTTGGACGTGACGTACCATTTGGAATTATCGGTAACATTATCGCTGGTTTTGTTGGTGCATGGTTAGGTTCATTAATTCTTGGGAACTGGGGACCTTCAGTAGCAGATTTCGCTATAATTCCAGCATTGATTGGTGCAATCGTATTTGTCTTCATCTTAAGCCTTATCTTAAAAGGCATGAGAAAAGCTTCATAAATAAAAAAATAAAGCTGGCCCAAGTGGCCAGCTATTTTTTATGCCAAAATGAACGGATTTCGTCCCGACATGCGTATATTTCGGCCGTATAGCGGAAAAATTCGACCCAACATGCAGAAGATCCGTCCGTGAAAAAATATGAGCGACAATTCGGATAATATTAATGAAGAAATAAGAACACCGTCCGAAATGGAACGGTGTTTTTTTGTTTAAATGGTGACATCGAATATATCAGGTTCATCAATGAAAGGAGCTTCAATGATCATTTTTTCTTCTGATATGGGATGGATGAATTCAATTTTCCTTGCATGAAGGGCTTGACGTGGAAATGTCCTTTTTCCGCCATATAAGGTATCTCCGGCCAATGGGTGGTTTAAATGACTGAAATGCACCCTGATTTGATGGGTTCGGCCGCTTTCCAAGGTGCAGCTGACGAGCGTCAAGTTTTTCTTGGGATCTCGGTTGAGCACCCGATAGTGGGTGACTGCTGTCTGGCCTGTAGGGGAAACCCTTCTTCTCGTCGCATGGTGGCGGTCGCGGCCAATTTTTTCTTTGATTTCTCCTTCATTCTTTTTAATGTTTCCTTCGACTAAAGCTAGGTAAGTCCGCTTGATTTCCCTTTCTTCCAACATTCTGTCCAGCATGGACCCAATAAGGCGGTTTTTGGCAAAAAGGACGGCACCGGTGGTATCTTTATCAAGCCTATGAATATGCTTGATCATACAGGTCTGGCCGGTTTTTTGAAGATGGTGCGCGACACCATTGAGGAGGGAGTGTGCTTCACCGGGCTGAGAAGGATGGGTATCCATTCCAGCCGGTTTATTGGCTATCAACAACACATCATCTTCATATAAGATGGAAATTCCTAAGTCTGCCGCTTGTACTGTTTCATTTTCAGCGTGATCCAATAAGGGGATGCTGATCGAATCTCCTTCATTAAGGATAGTTGACCATGCGATGGAATTCCCGTTCACTGTCACTTCTTTACTCATTCTCCATTCATGCACTAATTTTTTTGGGGCCTGCCAATGCTCCCTAAAAAGCTTTTCAATTGTTAATCCTTTCCAACTTCGGAGAACATCAATTATTAAATGTTGGTTAGTTATTCTGAAATTTTCCAATAAAAACTCCTACTTTCGACTGCTTTGGTTTTGATTAAATGAAAAAAATATATAATAATTAAGAATTAGTCATGAAAAAGTAACCTTGGACCTATTGATGAAATTTCCGTGGTGGAAATTACCACATATTTTTTACAATATTTATGTTATTCTAGTGAGAAAGAAATCGCTTGTCCTAGAATATACATATAATAGATAGGTCTAACGGATCTGAAAAAAGGTGGTTTTTTTAGTGAAGACGGTCTTTTCTTCAACGGAAGAACAAGAGCAAGAAATAGCGAGTCTCGTTTCTCGTTTCTACGAATCTGTATTTCCCAAATACTTTACGGAAAGTGAAATCCTTCATTTTCGCGAGATTGGCGTTTTAAAGCCCAATCAAAGTTCTGTTACTTACTTGGCAACATTAAGAGACGCATTTCAAGTAATGACATGTCTTCAAGTACTTATGTCGATATTAGACAAACAAAAGAGAGAAGATTTTATGGAATCTGAATCTGAAGAATTGTTCCAACATAACATCACTCTATTGAATGAATGCGGAATATTCTTCCCCTTTTATTATGACCATTTTTCAAGTATAAACCATGAAGCGAATAATGAGATGCAGATGATGGACATCCAGGTGGCGAATCAATATTTAGTATAAGGCAAAAAAAATGAGCCGGCTATAACGGGAGAAGCATTTCCGTTAGGGCCGGCTCATTTTTTCCATCCTTAATTAATATCGTGGTCCTTGAACCATTTCTCGAACGTTTCCTCATCATTATAGCCAACGATCCGTTCTTGTTCTTTGCCATTATTATAGTGAACGATGGTCGGTGTGCTTTTGATGCCATAATCGCTCCATCCTTGTTCAAACTCCAAAAGATTGTATTGAACTAGATCGATTCCCAGCTTTTCTGCCAAAGGAGCCACGATTGGCGTGGTTTTTTGACAATGCGGGCACTCAGGACTATAGAAGTAAACGGTCACATCTTCATTATCCTGGAGGTCCTGCTCCAATTCTTCAGGCAGGATCAAGTTTTGATAATTGGGGTCATCCAGCTGATCGACAGTAGCGGGTTTAAGCTTATCCTTACCGTATGGATTTCCTTTTGATTTTTCTTCTTTTTTCAAGTTTGTAAAAACGCCCAGCAGGACAAATATCGCGACGATTATCACTAAAAATATAGCCATTTTCTTCATTAAGCTGCAACCTCCTTGGATCTTGTCCATATGATGTAACTGCATATGAAAATAATGATGAATGCAGTCAAGGCTAGGAACGGGATGGTGATGAAACCAAATACGTTTATATATTGACCTGTACATGGAACCCTTCCGCATGCAAGGGTGTGGTCAGAAAAGAATGAAACCTTTTGTATCAAGTAATGGTACGTGGAAATGAATGCACCGATAGCGGATAATATCATCGTATAAAAGCTGATCCAATAATCTTTTCGAATGATTGCAATTCCTAAAATGATCGTAAAGGGATACATGATGATCCGCTGATACCAACAGAGGACACAAGGTTCATATTGCTTGATTTCAGAAAAATATAAGCTTCCAAACATAGCAATGATGGAAGCAGCCCAGGCTACAAATAATAAGTTTTCCACACTGCGTTTTGTATTGTTCATGGTTCCTCTTCCCCATCTCTTTTTACTCTCATGAAAAGTATAGTATGTAAGGACCGGGTATGTAAAATATATATTCTTTTAACGGACATTCAGAATGTTTTTATTTGTAATCCATGGGTAGGTTCAGTTGTTTTAATTTTTGAATAAGGGGTATAATTCTTATGGAAGAGATTAAAGGAGTCTGAGGAAAAATGCCCAATTTGGACCTGCATAAATATGAAAAAATAATGGAAATACGTAATATGAGGCTAGGAGACATAGATGAAATAATTGCTTTGCAGTCGAGTTGCTTTCCTGGAATGGTTCCCTGGAAGCGAGATCAGCTTGAGAGCCATCTGGCGATTTTTCCAGAAGGACAGTTTGTGGCTGAATATGATGGAAGAGTGATTGGCTCATGTTCCAGTCTCATTATTAATTTTGACGAATATGATGACCGCCATACATGGGATGATGTAACCGATAATGGGTACATCACGAATCATAATCCGGACGGTTATAATTTATATGGAATCGAGGTCATGGTCCATCCTGAATTCCGCAGGATGAAAATTGGCCAAAGATTATATGATTCAAGGAAAGAGCTTGTTGCCCATTTGAATTTAAAAAGCATCATTATCGGGGGAAGGATCCCCAATTACCATAAACATGCGGAAGAACTATTACCAAGGGAATATGTGAAAGAAGTGCAATTGCATAAAATATATGATC
Organism: Peribacillus sp. Bi134; assembly: GCF_918698065.1. Classification (NCBI taxonomy): domain Bacteria; kingdom Bacillati; phylum Bacillota; class Bacilli; order Caryophanales; family Bacillaceae; genus Peribacillus; species Peribacillus sp. Bi134. The sequence goes on from NZ_CAKKLN010000006.1 coordinate 143,767, forward strand.
CGGTTCTTTCATTCCAGCTTTTAAATGGGTTCACGCTTATGAGGATCAATCCGAATTACTTGCCTGATGATCTGCAATCGAATAAGTATGCTACTCTCATGGAGTGGAATAACGTCGATTATCAGCCGAAAACAAAACGTTATTATAAAACATCAGAGCCGGTACGTATCTGCGTCGTGCAATACATGCTGCGTAAAATCGATTCATTCGAAGATTTCGCTAACCAAGTCGAATATTTCACCGATGTTGCTTCGGATGCTAATGCGGATTTCGCCGTGTTCCCGGAATTGTTCACCACCCAGCTGATGTCTTTCTTGAATGAAAGATCACCAAGCTTGGCTGTCCGGAAACTGTCGGATTTCACGGAGCAATACATTGAATTGTTTACCACTTTAGCTGTAAGGTATAACGTCAATATCATCGGCGGTTCCCACTTCGTTAAAGAAGATGATGACAATATCTATAATATCGCTTATTTATTCCGTCGCGATGGGACGATTGAAAAGCAATATAAAATTCATATCACACCGAATGAAAGAAAATGGTGGGGTATTAACGCAGGTGACCGCGTTCGTGTCTTTGATACGGATTGTGGAAAAATTGCGATACAAATTTGTTATGATATTGAGTTTCCGGAACTCGCCCGGATTGCTACCGACATGGGAGCCAAAATCATATTCACTCCATTTTGTACAGAAGACAGGCAAGGCTATCTGCGAGTTCGTTATTGTGCCCAGGCCCGTGCAGTCGAAAACCAAATTTATACTGTTATTTCCGGAACGGTCGGAAATCTTCCGCAAACGGAAAATATGGATATCCAATATGCCCAATCGGCAATCTTCTCTCCATCGGATTTCGAATTTGCGCGTGACGGCATAGTCGGGGAAACCAGCCCGAACCTTGAGATGGTCCTGATTGGCGATGTCGATTTGGAAATCTTAAGGCGGGAGCGTCAGTCTGGTACTGTAAAGCAATTGAAAGATCGCCGCCATGATATTTACCATCTGCATTACAAAGATGGCCAAAAATAAAGAGGTAAACGAGCTCGTGATGTGAAGAATGCTAGATTCGGTTCTTTTCATTACGAGCTTCATTTATTGGAATAAATGTGATAATTTTGTATATGTAAGGTAGATACATAATAATTACAAATATGAGGCGTTTGGGAGGAGATGTTGGAGATGGATTGGAAATCTTTATACACCACTTGGGCAGGGTACCAGAATTTAAATGGGGAATTACGTGTCCTCCTTGAGGAAATGCAGCGGGATGAAGCACAACTCGAAGATGCCTTTTATAAAAATTTAGAGTTTGGAACAGGCGGAATGCGCGGGGAAATCGGAGCGGGAACGAACCGGATGAATGTTTATACGGTAAGGAAGGCAACGGTTGGGTTGGCTCAGTATATCTCTTCGTTTGGGGAAGAAGCGAAAGGAAGAGGGGCTGTGATCGCTTATGATTCAAGACATAAGTCCCCGGAATTTGCACTGGAAGCAGCTAAGACCTTGGCAACATTTGGGGTGAAAGCTTATTTATTCGATGAATTGCGTCCAACTCCAGAATTGTCATTTGCGGTTCGCGAGCTGAATGCTTTTGCTGGGATCGTCATCACGGCAAGCCACAATCCGCCTGAATATAATGGTTACAAGGTTTATGGGTCAGATGGGGCACAATTGCCACCGGATGCGGCGGATCAAGTGATCAGCTACGTGAATGCCATTGAAAACGAGCTTGAAATTCAGGTTGAAGAAGCTGAAGTCCTTAAAGGGCAGGGCCTCATCGAAATGGTTGGGGAGGAAGTGGATGCAGCGTATAATCGCGCGTTGCTTACAGTTCCAGAGAACCCGCAGCTTGCCGAGGAAATAGATGTGTCAATCGTCTTTACGCCGCTTCATGGAACGGCAAATAAATCCGTCAGGCGGGCACTGCAAAGCTTAGGTTATCAAAATTTGCATATTGTTAAGGAGCAGGAATTGCCAGATCCGGATTTTTCGACAGTTCAGTCTCCAAACCCGGAGGAACCTGCTGCATTTGAAATGGCCATCGAGCTTGGTAACAAGGTGGAAGCGGATCTATTGATAGCAACGGACCCGGATGCCGACCGGCTTGGAATTGCCGTGAGAGACGAGATGGGCCAATATGTTGTCCTGACTGGTAATCAAACAGGTGCCCTTTTCCTGGATTATTTACTCTCCCAGAAAAAAGAAAAAGGGAAGATTCCTCAAAATGGAGTCATCTTAAAAACGATCGTCACTTCAGAAATCGGGCGTACGATTGCCGAGTCATATGGCTTGAAGACGGTTGATGTACTTACCGGATTTAAGTTCATTGCCGAGAAAATAAATCAGTACCATGAAAGCGGGGAAAGCAGCTTTTTGTTCGGATATGAAGAAAGCTACGGTTATCTGATTAAAGACTTTGCACGTGATAAGGATGCCATTCAAGCTGCGGTGCTTGCTGTCGAGGTCTGTGCCCATTATAAAAAGCAGGGATTGACCTTATATGAAGGGTTGCTGAATGTGTTTGAAAAGTACGGCTTTTACTTGGAAGGTTTGCGTTCATTGACTTTGAAGGGCATTGAGGGAGCGAAACAGATTTCTGGAATATTGAATCAATTCCGTCAAAATCCTCCTTCCCGAATAGCTGGCATTCCGGTAGTCGTTGAAGAAGATTACCAAAGCAGCAAGAAGCGTACATTACTTTCAAATAATGAAGAATTGATCGAGCTTCCGAAATCAAATGTATTGAAGTATTTCCTTGAGGATGGTACATGGGTTTGCCTGCGTCCTTCAGGCACTGAACCGAAAATTAAATTCTATTTCGGTGTCCAAGGTAAATCAATGCAAGAAGCTGAGTCCAAGTTATCGGGAGTCATGGAAGATTTCATGAGCAAGATTGAAGCATTGGTTTAAATGTATGAAAGCTAAACGAAAGACTTCTTCAGGTCTTTCGTTTTTTTTTTGATTTTTAGTTGCATGAAAAATCAAAATTCTAGGAATTTCCGTTGCGGTTTTGGTATACTGTATTGGCGACTGATCTCGGAAAACATCGGGGAATAATGGAGGTTTAATTCATGAAATTAGTAATCATTAATGGTTCACCACGTAAACAAGGGCGTACGGGGATTGCCTCACGCTACATATCCAAGAAATACGGAGCGGAACTTATTGATTTAAGCAATAGCGAAATCCCTTTATATTCAGGTGAAGGTGAACAATATCAACTGGAAGTTATTCAAGGACTTCGGAAAAGCATCGAGGAAGCTGATGGCGTAATTCTGACAACTCCGGAGTATCATGGTTCCATGAGCGGAGCCTTGAAAAATGCCTTGGATTTTCTAAGCAGCGAACAATTCACGCATAAACCAGTCGCTCTATTGGCTGTTTCCGGCGGAGGAAAAGGCGGGATCAATGCCTTGAATTCCATGAGGACAGTGGGTCGAAGCCTTTATGCAAATGTGATCGCCAAACAATTGGTTCTGGATCCGCATTGCTTCGATTACGAAAATGATGGTTTATTTGAAGAATCTGCATTACTTGTAGAAGGTATGATTGAAGAGCTTAAAATGTATGCAACGGCATATGCTACAATCAAAAAATGATGAAATGAGGGTCAGGTATTTACATACCTGACCCTTCCTTGTTTTTATAGGGTTTCACCAGCCAAAGTTATATCCCCGAAAATCGATCCTCTTGTATAATTTTTCCCGTTTTGCAAAAACTATAGTTGATTTTAGCTTGGAAGTTCACTTAAATAATCACTTGTTTTTTCTGCTGCATGATCCAGATAACGAAGCAGTGCATACAGCTGGGATTGAACGATTTGATAATCATGCTCAAACCTGTAAGCGTGCAGAAAATGTTCTATTTTTTTTGAAAGAAAGTGATCTTTCGTTCGAACCATCAATACTAACAAGCTGTCCCAATCAGAACGGTGCGTGTGAAACAATGCCTGATCATAATCAGCAATCCTCATGTTCTTCTCCCCCTTATTAAGGAGCTATTTGTATTTTGTTCAGATATGACAGAACATTTCCTTACAATAAGTGGCGATGTATTTGGAACGCGGTTGTTGCTTTTTACCTGAATAAAAATAAAAGGTGAGTACATGAGAAAAATAATGGTAATTGGAATACTGGTGCTTCTTTTTTTCCCTGAACCATCGCTGGCGGCAAAAGTGTATTCCCCTGAACAGATGGAAATGGATCTGCAAGGAATCCAAAAGCAGTATGAATTGGACGTTCAAATTATCGGACAAACTGAAAAGGGAAAAAATATAAAGGCAGTCAGGTTAGGAAAAGGAAAAAGATCGATTTTGCTGGTGGGATCACATCATGGTCGGGAATGGCTCAGCTCCAAACTTTTAATGCGCATGCTTGAAGAATATGCAGCCGCATATCGAGCGGGCAAACCTGTTGGAGAATATCGGACGGAATCATTGGATGAAGTGAGCATCTGGTTCATCCCGATGCTGAATCCAGATGGCGTCAGCATCCAGCAAGGAGATTTATCCAACTTAAATGTTCTTGAAAAGGCTGCGGTATGGAAAATGAATCGATATAGCAGGAATTGGTCCCGGTGGAAAGCCAACGCTAATGGCATTGATTTAAATAGGCAGTATCCGGCTGGATGGAAAGAAGTCATGAGTCATGAAACAAAACCGACGTATCAATTTTATAAGGGCCGACAACCACTTGAAGCAGCTGAAGCTATAGCGCTTACGGATTTCACGAAAAAGATCGATCCCCTTATTGCCGTTTCCTATCATACCTCAGGAAGGGAAATCTTTTGGCATTACAATAATAAACGGAAAAATATGGCGAGGGATTATGGGATTGCGAAAAAGGCTGCCGAATTGACTGGATATGAACTGACCTTTCCGGACAAAGAAGCGGTAGGAAGCGGATATACGGATTGGTTCATAACTGAATTCCGCCGCCCGGGAATGACGATTGAACTTAGTTATTTAGTGGATGAAACCAATCCGCCATTGACTGTGTTTCCTGAGGAGTGGGAGAGGAATCGATTAGTTGGAATCATGCTTGTAAAAGAAGCAAAGCAGCTGCATAACAACTGAACAATTTTACATAATAATACTAACCGGAAAGTATGAGGAGGAAAGATTTTGAAAAAAGTCATCGTGATGCTAATGGGTATTTTTTTGATTATGCAAGCAGGGGCCATTTCAGCACAAGCCCAAAAACCCGATTACGAAAAATACGGAAAGATTGCGATTACAATAGTTCAGGCAGATTATCCTGAAGTTGAGATTACCGATTACGAATATAAGGGCAGAAAAACAGTAGCGAAAAATTTAGTCGAAGACGATTTCAGATTTTTGGTCGAGAATAAAGGTCAGAAGTTCAATGTCATCGTGACTGTACAACATGATTTGAAAAATGAAAAATTACTTAGTTTGAAGGTCACAGAACAAAAAGGAAAGTGAGATCGGAACAACCGGAAAACTTAAGGGATGCATTACAGACATCTTCACCTCGAGAAGATGTTTTTTTCTGATTTTGTTTAAAGGTTGTCCGGGAAATGGTGGATTTCGGATTAGCTGCCAGTGGGGAATGATGGCAGCCGTTCAGCTTCCATGAAGTTTTCATTGCATTTATGAGCAGCTAACAAGTATAGTTAGTATCAGAATGAAACAATAAGCTTGATTGTAGGGGTATTAGAAAATGAGAAAGTTTAAGAAAGTTTATGTGGAAATTACGAATATATGTAATTTGAAGTGTAATTTTTGTCCAAGCTCCAGTCTGCAAAGGACCCTGAAATTCATGGATCCTGAAGGGTTTACGGATGTTATCAAGAAAATCAAACCACACACCGATCATATTTATTTTCATCTGATGGGTGAACCGTTTTTAAATAAAAATTTGGGTACATTCCTGGATATCAGTGCTGAAAATGACCTGAAGGTTAATATTACAACGAACGGTACTTTGATTCAAAAGGTCAAAGACAAGCTGCTCTCCAAAAAAGCCCTTCGGCAGGTGAATATTTCACTTCATAGCTTTGAGGCAAACGATACGAGCAATAGTCTTGACTCTTATGTCAGTAATATTGCCGATTTTATAAATGAAGCAAATGAAAAAAGCGAAGTGATTTGTGCCATTCGTTTATGGAATATGGATACGGATGAATTAAAAGCGAGTAATGGCCTGAACGATGATATTCTGAGCATGCTGGAGGAGAAGCTTTCATTGGACATTCGCTTAAGTGAAGCTCTTCAGCAAAAGAATAATATAAAGTTGAGGGACAGGGTTTATATAAACATGGCCGAAAAATTCGAGTGGCCGGAATTGGACCGTGACATTATCGATGAAAATATTTTCTGCTATGCCCTTAGAGATCAATTAGGCATCTTGGTGGATGGTACAGTCGTACCTTGTTGCTTGGATAGTGAAGGCAAAATACCGCTGGGAAATATATTCGAAACATCACTTGAAGACATTTTAAATGGCGAACGGGCGAAAAATATGTATGATGGTTTTTCAAGAAGATGTGCAGTTGAAGAATTATGCAAACGATGTGGCTATGCAAAGCGTCATAAAAAATAAATGAAGGAAAACCACCGGTACATTTCGTGGTTTCAGACTGTAGACAAACTCGATGAAAACTCAGTTTGCCTACAGTTTTTTATTTTAAAATGTTCAGTTGATTTCAGAAATCCGCTCCCTTTCCGCCGACTGTCTTGGGCCGTTGACGAAGTTTATCGACCTAAACCACACCGTATTCGACCGTTGAGGCACAGTATTCGACCTACCCCGCACTGTATTCGGCCGTTTAAGTTCACCTCACTATATTGGGCTCTGAACCCCATTTTGCCGCCAAATTGAGACCATGGCCATCTCCGTGGTTTTTTTGTGCTTGAAGCATTTCCTTCCTTTTTATTAAAAATTCAGAATATTATTGTTTTATTAAAAGCCCTGTGATAAAATACTCTCTATTATTGTTGAAGTGAAAACTTCATATTGTCATATAAAAAGTTTTGGATTCATATCTTGTTTCAGAGGGGATGTTTTATGGATTTACAGCAAAAAGTTAAAGAAGTATTCCCTGGTTTATCTACTGGTCAAAAAAAGGTAGCAAAATACTTGTTGGTGCATTCACATACATTTGCAGTCACTTCAGCTCAAAAGCTCGGAAAGGATATTGGGGTGAGTGAAACGACCATCATCCGCTTTTGCTATTCATTAGGGTTAAGTGGATATGCTGAGCTTCAAAAGCTTATTCGCAATCAGTTGATATACGAGAGCAGCAGTTTGAATGAATATCATTCTTCAAAACTTGAAGCCGCGAGTCAGCCAAACTTCATGGCTCAGGTGATGGGGCAGGATATCATCAGCATCGAAAAGACAATGAAAAATTTATCAAATGAAGATTTCTCCAAAACAGTCGATAAATTGGCGGCAGCTGACAATGTTTTAATATCCGGACACCGTTTATCATTTTCGGCAGCACATTGGTTAACCTTTACGCTTAGGCTTGTTAGGGAAGAGGTTCATTTATATCGCCCTGATACTGATGATATATTTTTAATGTTGAATAAAATGACTGAAAATTCCGTTTTTGTGGCCATTTCATTTCACCGCTATGTTAAAGAGACTGTGAAAATAACGGAAATGGCCAAAAAAGCGGGTGCATTTGTAATTGGGGTTACGGATTCCGAACTGGCTCCGATTGCTGAATACACTGACATTTTACTGCCCATTTCAACACCAAGGACTTCCACGATCGATACCGCACCGGTTTTATTCTCATTATTGAATAGTTTAGTAGCTGGTGTATCGATTAAGGACGAACAGGGTTTCAAAGAAAGAAAAGCTATATATGATGCGTTCAATCAAGACGATTACTTCTTTTGAGGTAAAACTTCCACCAGTTTGGGGAACAAGCCGATTAAACCGGGATACAAGGGGGAGACAGAAATGGATATCACACAATCTATCGAAAAATTAAGGCCGCGTATACTCGATATTTTTGACCATTTACACGCAAATCCTGAAACGAGTTGGAATGAAGTGAATACGACAGCTTTCATTTCAAATATTTTAACGGAGAATCAGTGTACGGTGAAAACATTCGAGGACTGTACAGGAGTGATTGGGGAAATCGGGGATGGGAATTTTACGGTCGGGTTACGATCGGATATCGATGCACTTTGGCAGGAGGTGCATGGCACGTTTCAAGCCAATCATTCGTGTGGACACGATGGTCATATGACCTTGGCACTTGGAGTATTCCTGGTATTGAGGGAAATGGACTTTCATCCTAGAGGGAAGCTGAAGTTCATTTTTCAACCTGCCGAAGAAAAAGGCACGGGCGCCTTGAAGATGATTGAAGAAAAGGTATTGGATGATGTCGATTTCCTTTATGGAGTGCACTTAAGACCGGTTGAGGAAGTGAAGGATGGGCAAGCGGCGCCAGCCATTGTGCATGGAGCCGCTCAGTTCATTAAAGGTGAAATAGCGGGAACTGATGCGCATGGAGCCAGACCGCATCAAGGACAAAATGCCATCGAGATAGGAGCGGCATTCATCACTTTGTTAAATGGTATCCATCTCAATCCGTCCATCCCTTATTCCGTAAAAATGACGCAGTTTTTTGCTGGCGGCGAAAGTTCCAATATCATCCCGGGGAGAGCCACTTTTTCCTTGGATTTAAGGGCACAGGATAATGCAGTGATGGAAGAGCTCACCAAAAAGGTGGAAAAGGTTGCAGAATCTTTGGCCATTGTCCATGGAGTCGAAATGAAACTCGAACCGGGAACCTGTGTTGCTGCAGCAACCGTGAACGATCAAGCCCAGGAAATAATGTCTGAAGCGATAGCCGATACACTCGGGGAAAAAAATCTGGTAGCTCCTGTCATTACAACCGGGGGAGAGGATTTTCATTTTTATACGTTGAAAAGACCTGAACTCAAAGCGACGATGCTTGGATTGGGCTGTGATTTGGCACCAGGGCTCCATCATCCGAACATGACTTTCAACAAAGATGCTTTGTTATCGGGAATTGAAATCCTGGCCAAAGCCATCATACTGACTTTCGAGAAATATGGGGATGGGGGCCACTTACATGACTGATGAATTAATTGTTAAATCCCTATCCACATTAGAGGATTTACAAGAAGTGCAGCGACTGGAAGCCCTCGTATGGGGTATGGATTGCGTTCCCATCCATCAGACGATTACGGCAGTCAAAAACGGCGGGCTTGTTTTAGGCGGCTATATCAATGGCCAGTTAGTCGGGTTTCAATATAGTTTCCCGGGATTCAAAGACGGAAGGGTATATCTTTGTTCACATATGTTAGCCATCCATCCGGACCATCAAAAGAAGGGCTACGGCAGATTACTTAAACTTGCACAAAAAGAAGAAGCACTAAAAAAAGGCTACGACTTGATCACATGGACGTATGATCCATTGGAAAGTGTGAATGCAAACTTGAATATCGGTAAGCTAAAAGCTGTTTGCTCTACATATATGGAAGATTGTTATGGAAATATGAAGGATACCCTCAATGAAGGACTGTCCACTGATCGATTCATGGTGGAATGGAATATACGGCAGGAAGCAAAGGAAGAGACTCCGCTTCCTGATGAAGCCATACACCTCGTAACGACAGCAATGAATGACCAAGGCTTTCCTTACATCAAGGATTATCATTTCGAAACCAATGCCGAGGTGATTGCCATACCCATTCCGACAGATATTCAACAAATCAAAAAAGCTGATCTTCGCCTTGCGATTGATTGGCGGTTAAAAACCGGTGAATTATTCAAAGCCTTTTTTGCCAAAGGATATGTTGCAGCCGGGATCGAACGGGAAAAAGGTAAAAACATTCAAAACTATTTATTAAAAATAAAAGAATAAGAGGGGATTCGGGATGAAAATAACAGAAGTGCGTTTACGTCATTTAAATATGGATTTGGTAGCTCCCTTTACAACAAGCTTTGGAACGTTTGTGGATAAGGAGTTCATTCTTGTGGAAGTGAAAAATGGAGAAGGGCTTTCGGGCTGGGCTGAATCTGTGGCGTTTTCAGCACCTTGGTATAACGAAGAAACCATAAAAACCAATTGGACCATGCTGGAGGATTTCCTGATTCCGCTTGTATTGGATAAAGAAATAGAGCATCCTCGTGATGTATCGGATATGTTCTCGCATATTCGTAAAAATAATATGGCAAAATCGGCAATCGAGGGAGCCATCTGGGATTTATATGCGAAAGAAAAGAATATTCCATTAAGTATGGCTTTAGGCGGAAAACTGGAAAAAATCGATGTTGGAATCAGCATCGGCATCCAAAAAACGGTACCTGAATTACTGAAGAAGATAGAAGCTGGATTGAGGGATGGGTATAAAAGAATCAAAATGAAAATACAACCAGGATGGGATGTAGATGTAATCAGGGAAGTACGCAATCGTTATCCCAATGTTCCGATCATGGCAGATGCAAACTCCGCTTACCGGCTGAAAGACATCGAATTACTGAAACAACTTGATCAATTTGATTTAATGATGATCGAGCAGCCCTTGTCATCAGATGATATTGTCGATCATGCCACATTACAAGCGGAAATCAAAACACCGATTTGCTTGGATGAAAGTATACATTCCGTCGAAGATGCAAGAAAAGCCCTTGAATTGGGAAGCTGTAAAATCATTAATATTAAGATCGGCAGGGTTGGCGGTTTAACGGAAGCAATGAAAATACATGAATTATGTAAAGAAAGGAATGTACCGGTTTGGTGTGGAGGCATGTTGGAATCTGGTGTCGGGCGTGCTCATAATATCGCTTTGACAACACTTGATAACTTCACGATGCCTGGTGATACGGCAGCATCCGCGAATTATTGGCATAAAGACATCATCCAACCAGAGGTTACAGTGGAAGGTGGTGTCATAACCGTCCCAAAGGCGGCAGGCATTGGCTATGAAGTCGATTATGCTGCGATCGATGAATTCACTTCCTATAGTAAAAGATATCCTAATAAATAAGAGTAAGAATAAAAGAACTCCCGGCTTCATGGACATCGGCCCGTTAACTTGAAGCTGGGAGGCTATTAAAGAACAGGATCACGATGAAGGGGAAGATATTTCTTTTAACTTAAATTATCAGAATAATCATATAATTAGGGTGGTATTTGATATGAAAAATAGTATAAATCTTGCAGGAGCATATATTGGAATCATCATTGGAGCAGGTTTCGCTTCAGGACAAGAAGTATTACAGTTCTTCACGAGTTTTGGAATCTACAGTGTATTGGGAATTGTGGTGGCGACAGCTTTATTCGCGTTTTTAGGCATGCAAGTTACCCAGCTGGGGAGCACTCTCCAAACACGCTCCCATAAAAGCATCATCGATCATATCTGTGGCCGCTATATAGGCAGGGTGGTCGATATTATCATCACATTTTTCTTGTTTGGCGTTACAGTCATCATGATTGCCGGTTCCGGAACGATTTTTGAGGAACAATTCGGGATTCCAAGCATTGTCGGTGCAATCGTCATGACGGTGCTCACGATTGGTACGCTTTTACTTAATGTTAATAAAATAATGTCCATCATTAGTGCCGTCACACCGTTTTTATTTGTTATCATGATCATTATTTCAGGTTATTCATTTTTTACATCCGATCTAAGTTTCAATCAAATCATTTCATCTTCAAGTAAAGGAACGGCTGCAACCGGGAATTGGATGATGGGTTCATTACTTTATGTTTCATATAATATGACTGCCGGAATAGCCATGCTAGCCGTAATGGGAGGGACCTTCAAGAATAAGAAAGAGGCTGGTATGGGAGGAATTCTAGGAGGGATCGGTTTAGGGATCCTGCTATTCTTGATCAATTTGGGGATGATGTCCGACTTGAAGGGCATAGAAGGCTCAGGAATGCCTACCCTTCATTTAGCGAATCAGATTTCTCCATGGTTGGGATATATCCTATCAATCATCCTTTTAGGAATGATTTATAATACCGCTGTCGGGATGCTGTATGCGTTCACCGCCAGGTTGGTGCCTGCCGAAACGAAACGCTTTAAAATATCCGTGATTATAGTCGGCATCCTCGCTTTCCTTGCAAGTTTCGTTGGCTTTATTAAATTGGTTGGGACGGTATACCCTGTCACAGGATACTTAGGTTTTGTCATCATTGCAGCGCTCATCATTTCCTGGATCCGTTCAAGAACGAAAAAAGAGGCTGTGAATACGGAATTCGCGAAATTTTAATTTCAAAGGGATTAAGTGCAGAACTGCACGAAACTTTTGGCCTGGCATCTTCTATATGGAGGTGTTTTTTTTCTGTTATCGAGGACCTTTCTCATGATCACGGCATTTTTCCTCCTTTTTTTCATACATTAGTTTAAAGGCGAAAGACAAGGGGGATATCGGATGAATGAAGCGGAGCAAAAGGCTCTGGAATATGCCATTAGTGAAATTACCGAAATAGCAACAGGGTTCGGGTTGGATTTTTACCCGATGCGCTATGAAATTTGCCCTTCAGAAATCATTTATACATTTGGTGCCTATGGGATGCCTACCCGTTTTTCTCATTGGAGCTTTGGGAAGCAATTTCATAAAATGAAGCTGCAGTACGACTTTGGATTAAGTAAGATCTATGAACTGGTCATTAACTCTGATCCTTGTTACGCTTTTCTGCTGGACTCCAATTCACTTGTACAAAATAAATTGATTGTTGCCCACGTTTTGGCGCATTGTGATTTCTTTAAGAATAATATACGTTTCAATAATACTAAGAGAGATATGGTAGAAAGTATGTCGGCAACTGCAGAAAGAATCCGTGAATATGAAATCCTGCATGGCAAAAAGGAAGTGGAAACCTTCCTTGATGCACTTTTAGCCATTGAAGAACATATCGATCCGTCGCTGATGAGACCAAAGCTTGCCTGGACGATGGAGGATGAGGAAGAAGAAGAGGAAATAAAACCGACAGCCACACAATATGATGATTTATGGGACCTTGATAATAAAGATAAACCGAAGAAATCCAACATTAAAAAAAGAAAAAAATTCCCGCCAAGGCCTGAAAAGGATATTATGCTTTTCATAGAACAGTACAGCAGGGATTTAACCGATTGGCAACGGGATATCATGACGATGATCAGGGAAGAGATGCTGTATTTCTGGCCGCAGCTGGAAACGAAAATCATGAACGAAGGCTGGGCATCCTACTGGCATCAGCGCATAATCCGTGAATTGGATCTATCCTCAGGGGAAGCCATTGAATTCGCGAAACTGAACGCAGGGGTCGTTCAGCCATCACGGACCAGTATCAATCCTTATTATCTCGGCTTGAAAGTGCTTGAAGATATTGAAGAACGCTATGATAATCCAACCGAAGAAATGATCAGGCTGGGCGTCAAGCCTGGATCTGGCCGGGAAAAGATGTTCGAAGTCAGGGAAATCGAATCTGATATTTCCTTTCTCCGCAATTATTTGACGAAAGATCTGGTCATGCGGGAGGATATGTACTTATTCCAAAAGCAGGGCAAGGATTATAAAATCGTCGATAAGGCATGGGAACATGTTCGTGATCAACTCGTCAGTATGAGGGTTAACGGCGGTTTCCCCTATATCACAGTAAATGATGGGGACTTCATGCGCAATGGGGAACTTTATCTAAAGCATTGGTATGAAGATATTGAACTGGATCTGAAATATCTCGAAAAAGTCATGCCATATATCTATCAGCTCTGGGGCCGCCCCGTGCATATGGAATCAGTCATGGAAGGAAAAGAAGTCCTGTTTTCCTATGATGGAAAAGGTATTCACCGGAAATATTTATAAAGCTGAAAAAACTGCCGGTCACTCGGCAGTTTTCTTGTTTTTGTCTCATAAATATATACGGAAGAGCGCCTACATTCTTACTGGCAACAGGCTACGAACAAGTCCGTTCCGTGGTGGCTTATCTGACAGGGGATGTCGAGGGGGTAAAAGAAGTGCGCTTGCAACTTCCTGAAACAGGAGTTTGCAGTGTGAATCTGGCATCTAGTTCCTACGATTCTGATATTCCTCCAACTGAAACAAACAATACTTCTTGCTGTGGCAGTCCTGTTTCAGTGAGATTGGAAATAAAAATTAATTCCTGTTGTAAATAAAATAGAAGACCAGTCTGAAACCAGGCTGGTCTTTTTATAATTTCTTCGGGTACTATTCAGGGCTGCCGTTGCAATCGCTTTATTCGGAGTTATTGTGAAGCCCGTTTTTAAGAAGAGTATGAAAATTATTGCTGAATAGTTAATGCTTGATTAAATAAGACTATGCTTATACAATGATGATTAATAATCACATAAGCATATACTTATTTACTTTGTGCTAGGAGGGATGAAAAGCTATGAATGAAGCGTTGGATTTGGAAACCACGGCAAACATTCTTAAATTATTAGGTGATAAAACCCGTTTGACCATGATTAAGATCATGGCTGAGCATGAATGCTGTGTCTGTGAATTTGTGGACCTATTCGAGATGAGCCAGCCCGCTATCAGCCAGCATTTACGAAAGTTGAAAGATAGCGGGATCGTGAATGAAGCGAGGAGGGGACAATGGGTTTTTTACTCGTTAAACCCGTCTTCTTCCCATTACACATTTATTCAGACGGTCATCAAGGACTTGCCAAGTCAAAACTTTAAATTAGAAAACTTAACAGCACAAGGAAAACGGATTTGTTGTGACTAACTAGGAGGTACTACTTCAGTGGGATCAGTTATTTTGGCAGTTATCATCTTTTTATTAACACTCATTCTCGTCATCTGGCAGCCGAAGGGATTGTCAATCGGATGGTCAGCTTGTGGCGGTGCGGTTTTGGCCTTACTTGTTGGAGTGGTGGACTTTACTGATGTCATGGACGTGACATCGATAGTCTGGAACGCGACACTCGCCTTCATCGCGATCATCATCATCTCGCTTATTTTGGACGAGATAGGATTTTTTGAATGGGCAGCGCTGCATATGGCGAGAGCCGCCAAGGGAAATGGAGTAAGGATGTTTGTCTATGTAAGTATCCTTGGTGCTCTTGTGGCTGCCTTTTTTGCGAATGACGGAGCCGCCCTTATCCTCACACCAATCGTATTAGCAATGGTTCGGGCATTGAAATTTAGTGATAAAATGATTTTCCCTTTTATCATGGCAAGTGGGTTCATTGCTGATACAACCTCACTGCCTTTAGTGGTGAGTAATCTTGTAAACATTGTATCTGCAGACTTTTTCAATATCGGTTTTGCCGAGTTTGCTTCTAGAATGATCGTACCGGACATCTTTGCACTTATTGCAAGCATCTTGGTTTTATATATATTTTTCCGTAAAAGCATACCGAAAAATTATGATGTATCACAGCTTAAAAAACCAGCGGAAGCCATTCAGGACCACAGGATGTTTAGGCTGTCCTGGATCGTATTAGGAATATTGCTGGTTGGTTATTTTTCCAGTGAATTCATTGGGGTTCCTGTATCCATCATTGCAGGCATTGTCGCCATCTTCTTCCTCATGATGGCTAGAAGGAGTCCAGCGGTCAACACAAAAACCGTTATCAAAGGCGCACCATGGGCAATCGTCTTTTTCTCAATTGGTATGTATGTAGTGGTTTATAGCCTGCGAAATGTTGGCTTGACGAATGTATTAACGGATTTAATCCAAGTTACCGCCGATCAAGGATTATTTGTAGCAACGATTGGGATGGGCTTCATCGCCGCCATTCTGTCATCACTTATGAATAACATGCCGACCGTTATGATTGATGCCCTTGCCATTTCCGACACCCATACAACAGGCGCAATCAGGGAGGCCCTTATTTATGCAAATGTCATCGGTTCGGACTTGGGCCCGAAAATCACTCCTATCGGTTCTTTGGCTACGTTATTGTGGCTGCATGTCCTTTCATTAAAAGGTGTAAAAATCTCATGGGGAACTTATTTTAAAACGGGAATCATCTTAACCATCCCAACATTGTTCATCACATTGGTCGGCTTATATATATGGCTGCAAATCATTCATTAAACACTTACTACAAACAAAGGAGAGAAACAGCATGGCTAAAAAAACACTTTACTTCTTATGTACAGGGAACTCTTGCAGAAGCCAAATGGCTGAAGCATGGGGTAAGAGATATCTAGGTGACGAATGGCAAGTGCTTAGCGCAGGAATCGAGGCCCATGGGTTAAATCCAAAAGCTGTAAAAGCGATGAATGAAGTTGGATTGGACATCTCCAATCAAACATCGGATATCATCGACCCTGACATATTGAATAATGCCGATTTTGTCGTTACATTATGTGGTGATGCGGCAGACAAATGTCCAATGACGCCAACGCATGTGAGACGTGAACATTGGGGCTTTGATGACCCGGCAAGAGCGGAAGGAACAGATGAAGAAAAATGGGCTACCTTCCAACGTGTTCGTGATGAAATAGGAGAAAGAATTGCACGTTTCTCTAAAACGGGTGAATAAATAAAATTGAAACGCCTTGGGTGTTAGTGGGCGGACCAAAGACCATAAAGAAAGAGCTGCCATAATTGGCAGCTCTTTTCATCATTAAATCTTAATATCGACCTTGGCATTTTTCTGAAGTTCTTCCACATGCTTCACAAGCTTTTCTTGTTTCTTTTGCTGCTCTAGTTGTTCCTTGATTTGCGGCTTCATTTCCTCGATTTTCTGTACCTTCTGTCCGCTTGTTTTAGCTTGCTCTGCAACCTGGTCATAATACTTTTGGATTTCTTCATCAGTTGCTTCTTCCACTTTAATCTCTTTTTCAACGTACTTCGTATATGGGATGTTCTCTGCAATCTGAGCATTCAGCGTTTCCGAATTCAGGCCTGCTTGCTTCATCGCTTCCTTGAATTTCTCTTCACTCTCATATTGCTTTTTGATTTCGGCAAGTTGCTTATCAATTTCGGCCTTGGAAGCTGTGTAGCCCTTTTTATCAGCTGCTTGAAGCAGTAATTTTTGCCCCACTAAAGAGTTGAGCGTTTGCTCTTTAGTTTGTTTGGCTCCCTCCTTGGTTGTCGGGTCTTGTCCGAATTGCTGCATCTGCATTTGTGTGGTGGACAACACGGTATTATATTCCGCACCTAAAATTTTTTCGTCATTGACGATGGCCACCGTTTTCTTTTCATCCACCTTTTGCTTGTCTAGTTTCTTCTGCATTTCTTCCATCTGTTTTTGCTGTTCCTCAGTTGCTTTAGCCGTTTCTTTCTCAGTTGTTTTAGTCTCTTTCTCGTCATTTTTCTTATCAGCTTCATCGTTCGAACCACAAGCCGTCAGAACAACTGCCAATAATCCAATGATGATTGGGTACAATAGTTTCTTCATATTTCAGTCTCCTCTCGTATTCAATGCTAAAAAATCATCTAATGCGCATTATAAAGGAATTTCCCATTAAAACACAATAAATTCATTCTTTTTTCCAGAAAACAGGAAGATAGTATAGGCATCATCTCATTATATAAGTGTAACATTCGCGGAAATGAACCAATTTACCCTTCGACATGAAATAAGCTTAAAAAATGCGAAGGCTGATACCTGGTGCAGTCAGCTTGTATTCAATCTCTTAATCACAAACGTAACTACTGTAAATTGGTTTAGTAAAAGAAAGACTCGTCAGAAGATTCTTGGATACTCTTCTAGGAATTAAGCGGTATAAATCTCTACTTAATTTCCACATATGTGTTTTCTTCATCGATAGATATCATCGGTTCCACCAGCATTTTGACAAAAAACTTAGTTGACAGAATCCTTGTAATAAGTAGTTTATTATCAATATACATTTGATTGAAAGCTTCCTATAGGAGATTTTAGAGATATGTAAATCCCTCGATGAATCTCTTTTGAAAAGAAGGGAATATTTTCTCTTCCAGGTTAGTATTCAAAACATACAAAAACACATTTCCTTTTTCCTACAGAAAGCGGCTAACAATTTTACACGCAAGTTATTAATATAAAGACAAGGAAAAAATTTCTAAGAGACTATCTGATGATTTGTCAGCGCTTCCATTACAGTTTGGTCCTAAAGGAGGATACAATTCATGGACGTGGTTGAGTAAGAGTGTAGATTATGTAAGCGCTCAAATAAATCAATACATCCTATGGGTTATTATCAATAATCTTAAAATATATTCTAGGAGGATAATTGAATGAAAATAAAAAAGGCTCCATTTCTTTCTTTACTAATGGTTGGTATTCTTGCTGTTGCTACTCCACTTGCTAGTGCAGCTGACAACAAGGCTAAAATGTTAGAAGTCCCTATTAAGGAACCTTCTGTTAATTTAATTTCAGATGTTGTTTACTCTCAGCAACCTATTTATGGTGATTCCAATGTTCCGCTAGAAATGGATATATTACAGCCTGAAGGTAAAAAACCACTTCCTGCAGTTGTATTTGTACCAGGAGGTGGATTCATGTCAGCTAATAACGATAAGTCTGTACAACAAAGAATGACCATTTCAGAGGCAGGTTACGTTGTCGCTAGTATTGAATATCGGGTTACGCCTCAGAGTACCTTCCCTTCACCACTTGAAGATGTGAAAGCGGGCATTCGCTACCTGCGTGCCAATGCTGAAAAATTTAATATCGACCCTGAGAATATCGTTGTAATGGGTAGTTCAGCTGGCGGATATCTTGCTGCGTTTGCTGGAATAACTAATGGTTTGGCGGAATTCGATAAAGGGGAAAATCTAGATCAAAGCAGTGATGTGAAAGCGGTTATCGATTTATATGGGCTTTCTGACTTAACGAGAGTTGGAGATGGCTTTTCAGAAGAGATTCAGGCCCTTCACAAATCTCCTTCCGCACCAGAAGGTATGTGGGTAAATGGACCTTCCGTAATGAGCCCTGGTGGTTCGATTTTTGATAATCTTGAAAAAGCAGCCAAAGCAAACCCGATCACATATATCACTAAGGATGCACCTCCGTTCTTAATCATGCACGGAGATAAAGATACACTTGTTTCACCAAACCAAACTGAAATATTACACGAAAATTTAATTAACAAAGGGGTTGATTCCACTTATTATGTTGTAAAAGGTGCTGGCCATGGTGGAACTCACTGGGTGCAACCAAAAGTCATGAAAATCTTGATTAACTTCTTAGATAAACACGTAAAAGGTAAAGAAAATAAAAAGAACTAAAGAGAGAAAAAAGAATTGAAGCTAAATCCTTCCGTGAATCATACGGAAGGGTTTCTTAGTGTGCAGTGGATTCCAATGGAAATACAAAATTTTTATCTCAGTAAAACAAGAAACAAAAAGTCTGCAAAGGTCTTCTTCCAGAAAAGCTTTGCAGTCTATTTGAAATCAAACGAAAAAGTAGAAAGAAAAAACTCTACATAAACATTAATACGAAACTAACAAGCAATTTTCTAATGAATAGTAGACTCGGTAGAAGATACTGATAAGGCCATAACAAACAAGGCTAGTAGCCATAGGGGCTCGCCCTTTATAAATTGTTTAGAAATCGAAAGAGATTAGGATCAAGGGAGATTTGAAAACGGAGTTCCCTGCTTTTCTAAAACACTATAAATATTAGTCGAATGAAAACTGTGCAAATTAAATTAGGGAACGTCTTCTTTCTTATATATCACTAAGCTGTTTTACTAGTTGGATAGGTTGCACTATCCGAATAGACTACATAATAACTGAAAATAAACTTCTTTTTTCCTACATTAAGTGGCTAACAATCCTTACAGCCAGCTAATAAAATTAGATTACGGAAAAGTCAGTTACTTAAAAGGAGGGAACAGAGGTTACAAAAAAATGAAAGCGTTTCCTATTGGTGCAGGGTATGATTTGTTAAATGAAATCTAAATTTAAAGGGGGGCAATAATAATGAAGTTGATTAATCCAATGAAAGTAATTGACGGAAGCCGCATCCATTCATTCCATATTTGGCTTGTTTTCTGGCTTTTTCTCGTCATTTTGTTTGATGGATATGATGTTGTCATATACGGGGCTGTCGTTCCATCCCTTATTAAGGAGTGGGGAATATCGGATGTTACAGCAGGTGCAATTGGTAGTTATACGGTAATGGGTACAGCGGCCGGCGCAATCGTATTCGGGTTACTTGCAGACAAATTGGGCAGGAAGAAAATTATCTTGTTGACCATTTTTCTCTTCAGCTTTTTCACACTGCTATCTGGGTTCGCGAATGGACCGACAATGTTTATAATTTTTCGGGTCATTGCAGGTATTGGCCTAGGGGGAGTCATGCCAAATGTTATTGCCTTGACCACTGAATTTGCACCTAAGCACATCCGTTCTGCTCTCGTGTCATTCGTTTTTTGTGGTTATTCGGTAGGAGCTATAGCAGCTGCACTTACAAGCCGGTCGCTTCTGCCGACTGTTGGCTGGGAGCCCGTTTTCTGGCTCGCGGGAATCCCTCTTTTGTTTTTTCCATTGTTAATCAAAGTCATACCGGAATCTGTTAGCTTCCTAATTCAAACTGGTAGAGTGGAAGAAGCCAAGAGAGTTCTTGCCAAGATTGATCCTACAATAAACGTGAAAGAGGCAATAGAACTTAAGAAACCTGATGAGAGAACACCAGGTTCACCTGTTATAAAATTGTTTGAACAAAAACGTGCAATAAGCACCGTAATGTTCTGGATTTCCTGCTTCAGCGCATTTATTTTGATTTACTCGATGAATACATGGCTTCCACGCCTTATGATGCAGGCTGGTTATGACCTTAAATCAAGCCTCACCTTTATTGCGGTCATGCAAATCGGAGCTATTGTAGGGACCATCGTATTTGGCCGATTGGTGGATAAACTGGGCTTTAAGAAAGTACTTGTTCCCCTGTTTTTCTGTGGTGCGATTGCCCTGTCGCTCATTGGCTTCACGAACAGTCCATTTATCGCATATGGCCTGATTTCAGTAATAGGTGCTGCATCGGTTGGTGTACAGAATATGTCAAATGCATTTGTTTCACAGTATTATCCTACTGAAATGCGTTCTACGGCCCTAGGCAGTACCATGGCTTTTGGACGTATGGGGGGGATAGTGGCTCCAACATTCGTAGGTATTCTTCTTACAATGAACTTGCAGCCCCAGTATAACTTCGCAGCAATTGCAAGCGCCGCTGTGCTTGGGGGATTCGCGATGCTGTTCGTTCAGGAGAAGCATGGTAATTATAATAAGGAAGCGGACAAATCTGAATCGGCAGAAGATCGTTTGAATGCCGCTAAATAATATTCAATCCCGATGAGATACTCTCTTCGGGATTTACGACTGAGAGGAAGGGGAAGAGGAAATGAGCATAAACCTGAAGCATATTTTTACGGCAAACATACATGTGGACGATCCTATTGAAGTAGGGGATGTGGGAACGGGTATAAGAAGAATCATTCCTATAACGGGTGGAACGTTTTCCGGACCTGGGATAAAAGGAATTGTTTTACCTGGTGGCGCGGATTACCAGATGATTCGATATGACGGCATGACGGAGGCGCTTGCCCATTATACGATTCAAACAGAGGAGGGGGTGCTAATTTATGTTGTGAACAAAGGTTACCGGCATGGCCCCAAAGAAATTATTGACCGTATCATCCAAGGGGAAGAGGTTCCAATTGGATCTTATTATTTTAAAACGGCTCCCTTGTTTGAGACCGGGAGTGAAGAATATGCTTTTTTAAATCGAAATATTTTTGTAGGAGAAGGCATAAGAAGACCTTCTGATGTGCAGATGAAATTTTATCAGGTACTATGATTTTTGGTTTTCCCTCTTTCATTATGTGTTTCTTCATTTACAATAGGATTAGGGAGAATTAGGAAGGAGGGAAGGGTTTTGTCTAGCAGTAAAAGAGAGAAATTAATGAGAAAAGTAGATAACCATTTGCGAAAGACATCACGTTATTTGATTAAGATTGACACCGAAGAAGAGGCACTGCAGTACTTGACCGATTCCTTTCGTTCTGAACTATACTGCGATTTTGTTGGTGTCGTGTTAGAAGAGGGCGGGCAGCTTTTACCGAAAGCGTGGAGCGGCAACATACCTTCTGTAACCGAGGCCTTTCCATTTTCCACAGATGACTGTTCCTCCAAATTATTTCGTCAAAGTATGACGTATAAAACAGCGGAAGTGCCGGAAAAATGCCATATGGCAAAAGTATTGAAGAAGGCCAACATTAAAACATGGTTTACTGTCCCCCTCAAAGACGACATTCACCATTTTGGCTTCTGCATAGTTGGTTTCTTAAGCTTCGTCCCGCTTTTGGATATGGAAGTTCACTTTGAGGAATTTGGAAAGGACATGGCAGTTGCCATGGCAATGGCGAGGGAAAAGGAAACACAGCTGAAAAAAATAGAAGGCATTGAATGGATTAGCAAAAACCTCTCACTCGATGCACCTCTTGAACAGCATATCGCCGAACTGACGTCTAGGGCAGGAAAAGGGACCAATGCCGATTTTGCGTGCATTTATTTATATAATGAAAAAGAAAACTGTTTTGTTTTCCAACAACCTGCTTACGGGAAGATGGAATACGCACACAAAATCATGATCCAAGACAATTATATGCTGAAAGACTACTTTCCCTTTCTGGAAACACCTGGTGGGAATCAGCTAACGATTCCTCTTTTCAATGATCTGAAACCAATAGGAGTCCTGCATGTTGGGAACGAAGGGACAGGTGTATTCTCAGAAGATGATTTGAGAATGTTGGAGCTGTTGTCCAAACACGTTGCTGCTTTGCTCGAAAATGCTCGTTTATATCATAGCGAAAGAGATCATAAACACAGGCTTCAATTTCTTTTGGATTCTCAGCAAGCGCTTGTAAAAGAAACCGTTGAAGTTGACAATTTTGATGGCATCACAACCATGCTCGGCGGAATATTTCAAAGTTCGGTCATCTTATTTGACCGGTTTATGCGGGAGTTATCAGTTCTCGACTATGGACATGAAGGTGGTCCGCTATATATACATCAGTTGGCTGAAAGAGCAAAGGAGGAACTTGGTAACCAAAAAGGGAACGAGCTTATCACTATGCAAGATCCCACTAGCGCAGACTATTATTTTTCATTCTGGCCAGTTAGTGGCGGTGGCAATTTACTTGGCTACCTAGCCATTCGCAGGTCTGGTGTAGAGATGGATGAGTTCGACCGTCTGACGGTAGATTTAGCTCGGAATATTTGCTCAATCCAGTTTATAAAGCAAAAGCTCGTCCTAGATGCAAAAGAACAGGCAAAGGATAGCTTCATTAGCAAATTGCTGACAGAAAAAATTGATAATGAAGAAAGCATTATCCAATATGCAAACTTATTTCAATGGGACCTGTTCAGCCGCCATCGGTTGGCTGTTTTGTCCATAGAGCTTGATGGAAGTGAAATGGAAGGAAGCAATCTTCTTGAACAGCAGACGAAAAAAACGCTTGTTTGGGATTCAATAAAATCTCATCTGTCGGAGCTCGATCGTACTTTTATATCTGCATCACATGACGAAAAGTTTGTTCTACTTGTTTCAACTGAAATGGAAGGGAATAAGCCGAAAAAGTTTTGGGCTACGCTTTTTGAAAGTATTCAGCGCTGGGTCGCGAAGGGATCTATCGAATGTAAAGTACTGATGGGGATCGGGAGTGAAACGGAGAATATCCAGGATTATTATGTGAGCTATCAGCAGGCCGTCCAGGCATTGAATATAGTTAGTAGTCGGTTCGAAAACACTGGTTATTCACTTTTTAAAGACCTCGGTTCCTATACCATTCTCCATCATTTGGGTCATTCAACTGCCATTGATTTATTTGTGAAGAGTCAACTAGGGCCTCTTATCAAATATTCAGAAGGGAAAAACATCGATTTGTTCAATACTCTCCATGTTTTCCTTCAAAATAACGGGAATGTAAAAGGTACGGCTGAAGAACTTTATATTCATCGGAGTTCCCTCATATACCGGCTTGAAAGGATCGAATTGCTTCTGGATGCCGAATTAAATGACGCTGAAGTCCGGTTCAATCTGATGATGGCATTAAAGCTTTATGATATGAATGGTGGACTTTTCTAAAACAGCCTTTATAGGCTGTTTTTTTATCCTACAAAATAGCCGAAGTAATTATAGTTTTTTCCCTCATTTTGTAGGTACAAACCTAAGATTACCAAGGTTATAATTAATTTACAGAATATTGATAATTTTATATAGTCGGGAGATGGAGAGATGGCAATTCAAACAATTGGGGTAGTTGGTGCAGGTTCAATGGGTTCAGGCATAGCTAATCTAGCGGCAATGAATGGGTTTACCGTTATCTTGTGTGACATTGAAGACAGCTATTTAGAAAATGCAATAAAACGTATTGGAAAGTTTATGGATAAAAGTGTTGCAAGGGGAAAAATGACCGAAAACCAAAAACAGGAAACGCTTGGACGCATCCAAACCACGACGCTCCTCGAAGAAATGAAAGACGCGGACGTGGTTATTGAAGCCGTTTTGGAAGACCTTAATCTAAAAAAGGAAGTGTTCTCTGCACTCGACCAAATCGTTCGTGAAGGCGTGATTCTGGCAACTAATACATCATCGATGTCGATTACAGAAATTGCAGCAGCGACACAACACCCGGAACGGGTGGCTGGTATGCATTTTTTTAATCCGGCACAATTAATGAAACTTGTAGAGGTGGTTCGTGGATATCAGACAAGCGATGAAACTGTAGAGGAATTGAAAGCGCTCTCTAAACAGCTGACCAAAGAGCCGGTGGAGGTGAAAAAAGATACGCCGGGATTCATTGTCAATCGGATCATGATTCCACAGTTTATCGAGGCGATCAAGCTGCTTGAAGAAGGCGTGGCTTCTGCTGAAGATATCGATAAGGCCGTTACGCTAGGCCTGAACTATCCTATGGGTCCATTCACACTGCAGGACTTTGCGGGTGTGGATATTGGGTACCATGTGATGGAGTATTTCAAAGAGGAATTCAACGATGATCATTTTGCTCCCCCTCTTCTTCTGAAACAGCTAGTCAGGGCGGGGAGACACGGTAAGAAGACAGGCGCTGGGTTTTACGACTACGAATAATAAGAATGGGGTTGAAATGAATGTATAAATTTTTATTGTGTGAAATCGAAGATAAAATCGCGGTTGTAACCATTAACCGGCCTCCCGTCAATCCATTGAATACAAAGGTATTCCAAGAACTTTCAATCGTATTTGATGAGCTTGAAGCCAATGAAGATGTTCGAGCGATTGTCCTTACTGGCAGCGGAGAGAAAGCATTCGTTGCAGGAGCTGACATCAATGAAATGGCAAGTCTTGATCTTGTCGGAATCAATATGATGAACAAGACATCCAGAACGGTATTTACGAAAATTGAGAATGTGACAAAGCCGGTCATTGCCGCGTTGAATGGAATGGCGCTGGGTGGGGGTCTCGAGCTCGCGCTTGCCTGTGACCTGCGTATAAGTTCCGATCGTGCGAAGTTTGCTTTCCCTGAAGTTGGCCTCGGTATCATTCCAGGGGGAGGCGGTACCCAGCGGCTACAGAAGATCGTCGGACAGGGTGTTGCCAAAGAACTGCTTTATTTCGGCGATATGATCGATGCGCAACGGGCATTGGATTTACATATCGTCAATAAATTGGTCGCAGCTGGTGAGGTGCTGGAGACAGCGAAGGAATGGGCCGGGAACTTGGCAAAAAAACCACCGGTTGCTCTTCAAATGGTGAAGACTGCAGTCAATGCAGGAGGCAATACTGACCTTGAATCGGGTTTGATTATCGAAAGCGTATGCTTTGGCAATGCATTTTCAACGGAAGATCGGAAAGAAGGACTTAAGGCTTTCGTTGAAAAAAGAGAACCAATTTATTCAGGAAGATAAACAGTGAAGCAACACTAGATATGTAAAACCCATAAACGTAGATATGAAGGCAATTAAAGAGGTATTCAACTGTAGATTCAAGGACATTTAATGGTGGTAGCTAGGAACATGAGGCAAAATGATACGCCCAAAACTACGAGTATTGATTATCAGGTTTAAAATAAAAAATTAAAATGAGGTGAATGAAGTGAAGGAAATCTTATTGTTAGAAGGAGCAAGGACGCCATTTGCTGAAATTTCCGGATCATTCCGTGATATCACAGCAACGGACTTAGGCGTCTTTGCCGCAAAAGAAGCCATACGGCGAGCCAAAATTTCAGGTGAAGATATCGATCAAGTTGTATTCGGGAATGTGCAGCAATCAAGCAAAGATGCCCATTTGCTGGCAAGACATGTTGGGTTAAAAGCTGGTACCCCGATTCACGTCCCTGCATTGACCATTAATAGACTGTGTGGAACGGGTGTTGAATCTATTTTAACAGCGGCGCGTTACATTTTAACAGGAGAAGCGAATGTCATATTAGCAGGTGGAACTGAAAGCATGAGTCAGGTACCGCATGTAATTCGCGGAATGAGATGGGGAAGTCAACTAGGGGCGCCTGTTGTAGAAGACTGGGTATGGGACGGGCTATACGATACTTATGGAGAATGTACAATGGGTGAAACCGCTGAAAATTTGGCTGCCAAATATAGTCTGTCCAGGGAAGAAGTCGACCAGCACGCTCTCGCAAGCCATGAACGTGCCCTTGCTGCAAGAGAAAAAGGCTATTTAAATGAAGAAATTGTACCTGTTAAAGTGAAAGGCAGAAAAGGCGATAAAGTCATAGAAGACGATGAACACATTCGGGAAACTAGCATGGAACAGCTTGGGAAACTGAAGGCGAGATTTGTTGAAAACGGAGTAGTTACACCAGGTAATGCGAGTGGCATGGTTGACGGAGCGGCGGCAGTCATTGTCGCCTCAAGTGACTATGCGGAAGTAAAAGGACTGAAGCCGATTGCTCGACTTGTTTCCTGGGACGTAGTCGGAGTAGAGCCAAAGTACATGGGGATTGGACCTGTTCCGGCCATTCAAAGTGCATTAAAAAAAGCTAGCTTAACAATCGCAGACTTAGATCTGATTGAAATCAATGAAGCATTCTCAGCTCAGTACCTTGCTTGTCAAAAAGAATTAGGCTTTGACCTTGAAATAGGAAATGTAAACGGTGGGGCAGTTGCAATGGGGCATCCGCTAGCAGCGAGCGGAACAAGAATCGTAACCGCACTCATTTATGAATTGAGAAGACGCAATAAAAAATATGGGGCAACAGCTGTTTGCATTGGCGGAGGTCAGGGAATTGCGGCAATTTGGGAAGCGTTATAAAGTTGTGATTTATAGAACCGTATAATCAAAGTTTAAGGCAGTCCTTTTCCAGGGATTGAAAGGATTTTGTGTACAAATGACGAAATAACTGATGAAAATGCGGATTCCATAACGAGGCGTTCATGCTGAAAATAGAAGTTAATGTAGGCTAAATGGTTCAGTTAAAAGGGAAAACAAGTTTCTGGTTAGAAAAATCACATATAGAGGCAGGAAAAATGGCGAGATTTTTAGAACCATACGGGAGCGAGTGAGTATATGGAAAAAGATCAGAATCTTTTGACAGTTTATGGCTTATTGGAGCGTGCTGTTTCAGCTAATGGGGATAAAGAAGCGATATATGATTTGAAGAGACGGGTCTCCTACCATGAAATGAAAAAGGATGTGGAACGGTTTGCCGGGACACTCTACAATCTGGGCATAAAAAAAATGGACCGGATTGCTGTGTCATTGCCCAACTGGTATGAAACAGCGGTTATATTTTTTGCTGCAGCCAAAATTGGGGCGGTGATCGTCCCCTTTAACCATAAATATCGAACACATGAAGTCGAATACATCTTAAAGAATTCCGAGCCGAAAGCGTTGATAGTGACGGAAGAATTTGATCAAAACTTTGGGTTAAAAGAAGCGCAGTCGATTGTGCCGTCATTAATCTCTGTACGGTTCACACGGGATGGCCTCCATCCATATGAGGACCAAACCGATGGTGATGTCATGGAAGCAGAAATTGATGTAAATAACGATCTATTTTGTATTTTATATACGTCCGGGACAACCGGCGTGCCAAAAGGCGTTATGATCACGCATAGAGGTGTGGTACAATCCGCGAATACATTGGCAGGGGAACTTAGATGTACTGAAGAGGACGTTTTTGTTGTATCAGCGCCGCTGTTTCATATCTTTGGCATGGCATGCAACTTGTTTTGCGGCGTATCCGCCGGGGCACGAATGGTGTTACAGGAAAAATATCATCCCCGTGAAACTCTTAAACTGATTGAACAAGAAAAAGTTACGATAAAGATGGGTGTACCGACAATGTTCATTAAAGAAATGGAACTGGATGATTTTGATAGTTACGACTTGTCGACATTGCGTACAGGCATGGTGGGATCTGCTCCAATTCCACCAAGTAAAGTCAAGGAAATACGAGATCGCATGGGCATAAAACTTTGTCAATCATTTGGGATAACGGAAACGGTTACGGTTACATTGACTCCTTATGATGATGATGAACAGAAAATAACGAAGACACTAGGAAAACCGATTCCTGGGGTTGAGTTGAAAATTGTTGATGAAAACCGGCTTGAAATCCCATTAGGGGAAACAGGAGAGATAGCCCTCAAAAGCTTTGGGATAATGAAAGGCTATTACAAAATGCAAGAACATACGGACGATGTTCTAGATCGGGAAGGCTGGTTCTATACCGGTGATCTAGGTGTGCAGGATGAAGAAGGATATCTGCATTTTGTAGGCAGAAAAAAAGAAATGATAATCCGTGGGGGCTATAACATATATCCTCAGGAAATTGAAAGTGTGCTGACCAAACATCCAAACATAATGGTTGCTGCAGTCGTGGGCATTCCAGATGAAGTGCTTGGTGAAGTGGTGTGCGCGTTCATTCAGCTAAAAAAAGGAACAGAAATTTCAGAAGGTGAAATTAAAGCCTTTGTAAAGAAACAAATAGCAAATTATAAAGTCCCGGAAAAACTCATGTTCATTGAGGATTTTCCAATGACGGCTAGCGGAAAAATTCAAAAATCGAGACTTCTTGATCCGATGGATGCGAAGGTCAGTCGTCCAGTCTGAAATTGAAAGGAGCATATCTAACATGATAGCAGAATATTCGTTCCAGGTAAGATGGGGTGACACGGACGCAGCAGGAATAGTGTTTTATCCCAACTTTTATAAATGGATGGATGAAGCCACTCATGAATATTTGTCAGCCCTAGGGTATCCATCCTCCAAACTTTATGCAGAACAGCAAATTGGTGTCCCTTTATTAGAAGCTAACTGCATTTTCAAATGTCCTCTTTTCTTTGAGGATAGCGTGGTTGTGCAAAGTACAGTTGAAGAATTACAAAACAAAGTATTTAAATTGCGACATGCTTTTATTAGAGGCGAACAAATAGTAGCTGAAGGGTATGAATTACGTGCCTGGACATCATTTGAGGGTAAGCCGAAGGCGCTACCGGTTCCTGAAGATATCCGAAAAAAAATGATGCCAAAAACCCACCAGTCTATGAAGAGGTGAATACATGCTTACGGAAAAAAAGGAAATCAAACATTTTTTGAATACTGACCTCCTTCCTGACGAAATTTTCACACCCGAAGACTTTAGTGATGAACATATTATGCTGGAAGAGATGACTGGGAAATTTGTGAAGAACAGAGTTTATCCGGCATTAGGAAACATAGAAAACCAGGAGTTTGATGAAACAGTGCGTCTTATCAAAGAGGCAGGTGAACTCGGGCTGATCAGCGCAGATATTCCAGAGCAAGATGGCGGGCTAGAGCTTGGCAAAGTCAGTGCGTCCATCATATCTGAAAAAATGGCGCTTGGCCGTTCGTTTTCCATTACATTTGGAGGGCAAACCGGAATTGGGGCGTTGCCAATTGCCTATTTTGGAACTGTGAAACAAAAGGCGATGTATCTCCCAAAAATGTTATCTGGTGAGACTATAGCTGCATATGCTTTAACCGAACCTTCATCCGGCACGGATGCAATGAGTGCAAAGACAACAGCGGTACTCTCAAAATGTGGGAAATATTACATTTTAAATGGAGAAAAACAGTGGATTACCAACTCTTCTATCGCTGGCCTATTTATTGTATATGCAAAAGTGAACGGTGAAAAGTTTACTGCTTTCATTATTGAAAAAGATTACGAAGGAGTCTCCATTAGTCCTGAAGAAAAGAAAATGGGGTTGCGGGGGTCTTCCACATGTTCTCTTATTTTGGATAATGTAAGAGTACCTTCTGAAAATGTTATTGGTGAAGTGGGGCGTGGGCATATTATTGCGTTTAACGTATTGAATATCGGCCGCCATAAGCTTTCAGCCACTTCATTAGGAACTGCAAAGAGATCGATTGAGCTAGCAGTTAGCTACGCCAATGAAAGGAAGCAATTTGGCAAGCCTATTTCCAGCTTCAACTTAATCAAAAATAAACTGGCTGATATGGCTATAAAAACATACGCTAATGAAAGTTCCGTGTATAGAACTGCAGGCGCGATGCAGGAAGGGTTTGCAAATATGAAACAAACGGGCTCCGATGACTTTTGTGAAACGATTTCCCGTTATGCTTTAGCATGTTCGATCAACAAAGTTATGTCCACGGAAGTTCTTGACTTTATCGTAGATGAAGCTTTGCAGATCCACGGTGGATATGGATATATGGAAGAATATGAAATAGAGTCACTATATCGTGATTCCAGGGTTAATCGGATTTTTGAAGGTACTAATGAAATTAATAGAACCCTGATTGCTTCAACATTACTGAAAACCTATGAATTGCCTAGTAAGAAAGGAAATGTTGACGAAGGTACGCTGCTACGTGAAAAGCAGACACTTCAGCTGATGAAAAAGCTTTATCATTCTACAATAGAGTCTGTTCGGAAGAACGACCTGATAAATCTAAATCAAGAACAGGAAACAGCTGCATTTATCGCGGACCTAGTCATCGGAATTTATTCGGCGGAAAGCTCCATTTTACGAACGGAAAAAGCAGTACAGATAACAGGGAAGTATGAAAACAGCCAAAAAATTGCTTATACGAAAGTATTTATACATGAAACATCCCAAATGGTCGCCATCAGAGCCTTAAATATTCTAAATCATCTCGGTGATGATGAAGCATTTTCGCGGATTGCTGGACGTCTTATCATGAGTTGCCCGGAAAATATTGTGGAAGTGAAGCGTAAAATTGCGGATGTAATTATTGAATCTGAAAAATATGTTTCTTAGTTATTAGTGCAGATACTTGATCAGCTACCGAGATAATTGGGGTGGTAAATAAAGTTCAATTATTAGATTTAATTATGGAATCGCTTTCAAATCATGAATTTATTTTAAAAGGAGTGAATTGAGTGGCTAAAAGTGAAGTTTATACACAGGAAAAGCTAGATCAGTATTATGAAGGAATGAAGAAAAGAAATCTTGGCCCTCTATGGTACGACCTTGGCCATATGGTAACCAAAGAGCCGGTACATGATGTAGAGCCGTATTTATGGAAGTGGAAATCCATTCGTGAATATGTGCTGACTGCAGGGGAATTGCTGGAGCCGGGGAAAGACGCAGAACGCCGTGTAGTGTATCTTCAAAATCCGAGCCTGCTGAAGCGAGGTCTTGTTGGCTATGGGACACATACTTTATATGCTGGCATTCAGCTACTGTTACCTGGTGAGAGCGCCCCCTCCCATCATCACTCACAATCTGCGATCCGTTTTGTTATTGAAGGGGACGGGGCATACACGGCGGTTAATGGAGAGAAAACGTATATGGAACGTGGAGACATGATTTTGACGCCGGCCTGGACTTGGCATGAGCACAAGCATGAAGGAACAGAGCCGATGTTTTGGATGGATGGGCTAGATGTAGGTCTCGTCCGCACGATGGCTGCATCGTTTTTTGAGCCGTATGAGGAAGAGTCTTACCCGATGGAAGCACCAGAAAACTATGCTAATCAGCAATTTTCAATGGGAGCGTTTAAAAAGCTAAATGAAAAATCAAATCCTGATTATCCATCACCAATTTTCGGTTACAAATTCGATCGTGTTAAATATTTGCTTAATCAGATGACAGAAGCAGATTTTGACCCGTTTGACGGATACGCGATTGAATATATTAATCCAACCACAGGTGGCTCTGCTGATTCCCGCATTGGCACAATGATGCAAAAGCTTAAACCAGGTCAGCAAACGAAAGCGCACCGACATGTTCACAGCGCAATTTTTCATGTTCTTGAAGGTACAGGCTATACTGTCATTGATGGTCAGAAGTTTGAATGGGAAAAAGGGGATTTCTTTATTCTACCACCATGGAGCAATCATGAGCATGTGAACACGGGATCAGAAGATGTGTTCCTATTCTCCTTCAATGACAAACCCGTCATGGAAAAATTAGAGCTTGAATTCAGCGAGGGATACCAAGAAAATGATGGACACCAGGTAGTGGAAAAAGTCTTTATACCTGACGGAACCGTTTGAGAAGAGAAGGGGGAGGCATTGTGAAGATTGCTATTTTTAATGACGATTTACTTGGAGTGGTAATGGGAGACCGTGTAACAGATGTATCAAAAGTAGCAGGATGGGATAAAGCTGACCCGAATTCTTCTTTCCTCAAGCTCGTTGAAAATTTTAATGAACTAAAAGAGGAAATGAATCGGGAAGCGGAAACAGGAACTTCTTATTCATTGAATGAGGTGACATTGAAGTCCCCCGTACCAAGTACACGGAAAATTTGGGCTGCACCTGTGAACTATCGAAAACATCAAGAAGAAATGAATGAAATATTCAACAACGCACCTAGGACAATCGAAGAAATTGCCTTGTTTCTGAAATCACCTGAGTCCTTATCTGGCCCCTCCGATCCCATTTTACTTCCTTATAAGGATCGTCGTACGGACCATGAGGCTGAGCTTGGATATGTGGTCGGTAAAAAGGCGAAAAATATAAAGGAGGAAGAGGCAAAAGATTATATCTTTGGTTACTTTGCCTTATTGGATATTTCCATTCGGGGCAATGAAGAGCGGACCTGGCGAAAGTCGTTTGATTCATTTACTCCGATCGGACCATGGATTGTGACTTCCGATGAAATCGAAGATCCAAATGACTTGGCAATGACATTATGGGTGAACGATGAAGTGCGTCAGGATGGAAGTACAAAACATCTCATTTACGATTGTTACAAATGTTTTGAAGTGGCATGCGATAATATGGTGCTCCTTCCTGGAGATATTGTGGCAACGGGTACCCCTGAAGGAGTTGGTCCGATTGAAGAGGGGGATTGTGTCCGCATTAAAATTGACAAAATTGGTGAATTCACCGTAGATGTTAAACTGGCCGGTGAAGTTTAAGGAATTGTAAAACTGAAAATGTCTATTTTGCCTTATAAATCTAACCACAAATAATTATAAAATATTAAATAAGGAGAATCTCATCTATGGAAAAAATAAATAAATGCGATGTAATAGTTGTTGGCGCTGGCCCGGTTGGTTTAGTTGCAGGTCTTGCATTGAAGCAAAAAGGAATTTCTTCTGTAGTTATAGAAGCGGATCCGCACGGACGTCCTCGTCCGGGTAGCCGGGCGATCTATATGCATAGTGCAACTCTAAAACTTTTGGAAGAAATTTCGAAAGGACTGGGGTTCACACTGGGGCGCAATGGGATCATTTGGCCTGTTAAGCGAACACTTTATAAAGGAAAAGAAGTATATGTCCGTAATTATGGATTTACGGATAATACCGATCAAAAAAAATTACCCCATTTCACGGCATTGCACCAAGATGATATCGAAAATCACATTTATGATGCCTGTCTTGACGCTGGTGTTGAGTTCGTTTGGGATTCACCAGTGAAAAAATTGGATATAACCGGTGCTGGGGTGAGATTGACTACAAAATCCGGTGAAGTGTGGGAAGCACAATACATTATTGGCAGTGACGGATCACATTCAGTTGTAAGAGAACAGGCTGGTTTAAAATTTGAAGGACCGCGAACGGCAGATACATTCCTTGTAGTTGATGTAAAAGAGGATGAGGAAAATCCCCTGCCGCTTGAGCGTACATTTCATTATCAACATCCAGCAATGGGAGGAAGGAATGTGATGTTTGTTCCGTTTAAAGGTGGCTGGCGGGTGGACCTTCAGCTTTTAGAAGGTGACAATCCGAATGACTATACAAATATTGAGGGTGTCAAAAAGTGGCTTCCAA
Organism: Peribacillus sp. Bi134; assembly: GCF_918698065.1. Lineage (NCBI taxonomy): Bacteria > Bacillati > Bacillota > Bacilli > Caryophanales > Bacillaceae > Peribacillus > Peribacillus sp. Bi134. Next base: position 177,862 of record NZ_CAKKLN010000006.1, read on the forward strand.
AAGTGATGGATGCTAAATATGCTGAGCGTATTACATGGGTATCAACATACCGTTTCCATCAGGTCGTTGCCAATTCTTTTACAGATGAAAAAAGGCGAGTTCTTCTCGCCGGTGAAGCAGCCCATTTATTTGCACCTTTTGGTGCCCGTGGATTGAACTCCGGAGTTCCGGATGCAATTATTTCTGTACGGGGGATTAAGAAAGCGCTTCAATCTAACTCTGAAACGGAGCGAAAAGAAGCAATTGATGCAGCTGCCACCGAAAGACGTATTGCCGCAAAGTGGAACCGTGACGGATCAACCACTGCATTACATCACCTTCAAGGAGATGCCCCTGAAATGAACCTAAAGCGTGAACTTGCAGCATCCCTCGTATCCATAGTTCCAAGACTGGGACGCTGGCTCGATGAAGGCCCATATGGACCGAAATTTGGTCCTCCAGAACTGACAACAAAATATTAACAGACATTGGTCGACAGGGAAATCCCAGTCAGCCTGATAAAACGGAAGGTATGAAAGGAGCGGACTAATATGGCTTTAGTCGGAATAATCAATGAAGAAAAGTACGGTACGGACGCACGGCCTGCCAATGAAATGATTGTGCGACTTACTTCCATAGACTGGTATTCACAAGTCGGGGTGAAGTGTAATGAAGCAGAGAGAAAAGTAGATCAGTTTATGAACGCAATTGGCGTCAGTGAATATAAAATAAAGTGGCTTTCGGCAACTCAGGTTTCAGAGGCAATCAGCTGTCTTTCGTTTGAAAGAAGTACACTTTGGGAAGTTCTAAAGGAATTACCAGATCAACTTAAGGAAAAGATCGATGCCGCTGGAAATGAAAAACTGCTTGCAGATATCGTGGACAAAGTGCCGGAGGCCGTTTTTCATGGAGCATATAAACATGCATTCAACGCATTTAGGGATGAAAAAGCAATAAAGTTCCTCGTTGGACATGCCATGTATATAAGTGTTCTTGCTTGTACAGCTGAACTTGCTGGTGAAGAAAACCCATTTTCCTTTATTGTAGAATTGCTTGAAGATGGACATCTGCCGCTCGGTCCTGAAGGAAATACATTTTATCTTCTATAATTTAAGAAGCAAACATGATAGGATGTTTGCTTGCTAATATCACCTACTCACACATACCGGATAACACATATAGTAGTGTTAAGATACTATTGCAAACAGAGACTTTTGAAGACTACCATCTTCCAATAAGAAAACAAGGTAGCCAGAAACGGAAAATCTGGTGCAGCCTTGTTTTCGTTTCAGTTTTATATACGAATAGTTATTTGCCTAAGAACAACTTGTTAGATTTCGGATTATAACTTATTTCTATTAATGTAATAAACGACTGCGATTACCAGAATCAACAGTACCAAAACAATCCTTATATCGTCCGATGCCCTCAATACTTGTGTCACCGAATACGCCTCGACAAGGAGGGCAGGCAGTTTTCCGATGGATGTGGCGAGGAAGAAAATCATCATTCGCGTCTTGCTTAATGCTGCTGTAAGGTTAATCACGCCGGATGGTATAAAAGGAAGGAGCCTAAGCATCAGGATCATCCAAAATGCATGAAACCCTTGTGACTTTTGCAGCTTCATGACCCACCGGTTCTTCATGAACTTGGGTTGGAATGTTTGAAAGCCCTTTCGATATAACCAAAAGCTGACCACTGCACCGGCAATTTCCCCCATGTAAGAAAGGATCAATCCCTTTTCAAATCCAAATACGGTGATATTGGCGGCCGTGATGAATACGCTTGGAACAAAACCAAGCACGCTAATCAATATATTGAATACTAAACTTACAGCAATGGAAAAAGGGCCGCTGGATAGTAATGCCTCAGAAATGAAATTCATATCAATCCACAGAACTCCATTTATACCCGATGCCCCAGACCGTTTTCAAGTGTTGATCTACAGGAAAACCGACATGACGCAATTTCTCTCTAATATTTCGAATATGGGAATCGATTGTCCGATCTTCCGTATCCGTTTTAAATCCCCAAATGGTCGAAAGCAGGTGGTCTCTGGAATACACTTGATCTGTTGATTTTAAAAACAAGCATAACAGTGAGAACTCTTTTGGTGTCAATGGGATTGTTTTTGTATCATAATGTGCTTCATAAGCGGATTCATTTAATTTTAGCCCTCTAAAAATCACAGTATCATCCTGATTATGCACTCGCCGCGTCACTGCTTCGATTCTGGCAAGTAAAACTTCTTCATTAAATGGTTTCGTAATATAATCGTCTGCGCCCTTTTTCAACCCTTTCACCATTTCTTGTGCAGCATCCCGGGCGGTGAGCATGATTATGGGAATGTTGGTAAACGCACGGATCCTTTCACATGTTTCCCACCCATCCAAATTAGGCATCATTACATCAAGAAGTACTATGTCCGCATGTTTATGCGATAAGAACTGTAAGGCTTCATGTCCAGATTTCATCTTCATGCATGTATATCCGTGAGGTTTAATGTATAGCTCTAATAGATCAAGCATTCTCTGTTCATCATCAACCAGAACTATTGTCTTCATTTGTAATCTCCTTAAATGTGATAGTGAAGCACGTTCCTTGCTCCAAGTTGCTTTTAACCGAAATGGTCCCTCCTTGTATCTCCACTAATTGCTTGACGATGGAGAGCCCCAATCCGAATCCACCGGTATCTCTGGCGCGTGATTTCTCGACACGATATAAACGGTCAAAGATATGGGGGATATCTTCAGGGGGAATGCCAACACCTTGATCGATTATGGAGACGGAAATCCTGCCAAGGCATTCAGTGGCTTTGATGGTGGTGACTGTATATTCGTTCGAGTACTTCAGCGCATTATCGAGCAGGTTAAGAATGACTTGCTCAAACCGTGAGGGATCTATATCTATAAATAAATCATCCTTACATTCCAGATTCAATTGAATTCTTTCATTTGTAAAAGCCGGCAGCACTTTTTCATGAATGTTTTGCAGGAATGAAGAGAGCTGGACGGTTTCTTTTGATATGGTGAATGTATTCACATCCATTCTAGCCATATTGAATAGTTCGTCCAATAATCTGTTTAATCGTTCGGATTCATCATGGATGATCTCTAAGTATCGTGTTCGTTCGGCAGCATTCAAGTCTTTCCGGCGGGCAATATCAGCGTATCCCTTGATATAAGTTAGCGGCGTGCGCAGTTCATGAGAGATACTTGCCAAAAATTCATTGCGTTCCTTCTTTAAATAGTTCAATTCATTAGCCAAGCTTTGAATGGATTGGGCAAGCTCCCCGAGTTCATCATGAGATCGTACTGGCACTGCCAATGAAAAATTCCCTTTGCTGAGTTTGGTTGTCGCTTCCTTCATTGAAATAAGCGGTCTAGTCAAAGCTTTTGATAGAAAATAAATGGTGATAAGCATGAAGAAAAGGAGCAATGCAGTCGCAAAAAGGAAATGCTTATTCAATTGTGCAATTAAATCCTCAACTTCCCTAGTATCTTTGAACATATAAACATAGCCTTTTTTTTCTTTATCACTGATAAATGGCGTAATGGTCGCTATATATCTTTCATCCTTCCAACTTGATTGGATGACCATACCTTTTCGGGGAACTTGCGGGATGTTTTTTGCCAAGATTTTTTTCATTCCCCCATTTACCTTTTCGGAAGATATCAGAATATCGCCCCTTGTGTTCGTAATCACGACATCTGTATCGGTATGGTACTCCATCAGGCCGATATGCTTAAGGGTAGAGTCGGAATACGTGATTTCCAACACATCACGATGACTATTGCCACGGGCCTTCAGTGATTCCAATTCTTGATTGATACGGGAATGGATCACTTTATTATGCAAGTAAATCATCGAAACGGTTTCCATCAAAAAAATGCAAACAAATATAGATAGTCCGAGCTTAAAGGAGATTTTCATGAGCATTCACCTTCTTATGGAATAAAGTCAGTTTAGCGAAAAAGTATGAAGAAAGTATGCAGTATTTTCAATTTCTTCGCATCTCTTAAACAACGATAATCCGAATGAAGACTTGTTGCAAGAAGGACAATAACTTTAATGGACCCAAACTGCATTTTTTCAGTCTTGTATATGGTAATGCGGGAATAAGTTTTTTTAATTCTATTGGAAGTTGTTATTTAAAAAATAGATGATGATTCTTGAATTTATGTAGACTGCTTTTATTTTATTTAAACCTATAATAAATTGAAACTGCCGGAAAAATGGGCAGTTTTTTTTATTTAGTCTATTCAAAATGTTTTGTATTAAGGAAACATTTTGTCGTAAATGAATACTATATAAAAAAGGAGCTGATCCATATGAATTGTACAAACCGTACGCAGAAAAAAATAATGGCTTATTCCGCATTATTCAAAAAAATGGGCATTCTCAATGATGAGGAATACAAAAATATCGCAAAAACCTTACAAACAAAGGATTGAGGAAGTGTCCATTGGAAATTCATAAACTATTATCCTGCATTAAACGGGCTGTAAAACCCCCGCCTTCCAATTTTCGAAGTAGGAGGGGGACTTCAGTCTGGAACTCAAGGAGGTGCCGTCATTTGTCCGGCCCTGAGTCTATCGAATTCCATCTTTTTGGCGGCTGCACTCAGCTGGATGAAATACTGCATCTTTATTTTGGAAAACTACATATATGATGGACATTCATATACAAATAGAGGGGGGGGAATTTGGACTGCCCAAAAATTTCTGCCTTTATTAGAAGTGAAAAGGAAGATTGTTGTGATCCGGTGGTGTTCTCTGCGATAATGGAATAAAGAAATCGAAAAGGAGTTACGTAGGATGGCAGAGGACTATAAGATTCCCAGCTTGAAAGTTGATGAGATCGATAAGAAAATCATATCGGTTTTACATGAAGATGCACGAATTTCGTATACCGAATTAGCAAAGAAAGTGGAGCTTTCCAGAGTTGCGGTACAGATGAGAATTAATCATCTTGTTGAAAACGGGGTGATCGAGAGGTTTACTGCGGTCATAAATCCAGCTAAGGTCGGCATCCATGTCTCGGCATTCTTTAACGTTGAGGTTGAGCCAAAATATCTGGAATCGGTCGCACAGCAATTAGAAAGTGAACCGGCTGTAACGAGTTTATATCATATGACTGGTCCGAGTAAACTCCATATGCACGGAATCTTTACTGATAACCAAGAGATGGAACGTTTTCTCAATGAGAAGCTTTATGCGGTCGTCGGTGTTGTCAGCGTTGATTGCCAAATTCTCATTAAACGCTATAAAAGCCGGATGGGCATGAAGCTTTAATAAAAATTCCCCCTATATTATATAGGCGGATTTTTTATTATTACTATGTGTGCGGGATGATAAAGCCGCCGTACGCAAAGGCAAGAATGATTACGAATGCGGGGTGGATCTTGAATTTACCTAAAGCCAAGAATGCCAATCCAGCGATGACGATTGAATGGATGTAGCCGATGGATCCGACCGCATCCGCTGCCATATTCCAGGTGAGCAATAACATCATGATCGCAATCACGGGCTGTACAAGCAGTGACATGCCTTTTACGATAGGCGATTGCTTGTATTTTCGCAGGATTTTTAATAAATATATCAAAGCCACGGCTGAAGGGATGATCGTGCCTGCCAAGGCAGCTAGAAATCCTGGCCAGCCATATACATCATATCCGACATATGCGGCTATTTTCGTGGCGATCGGTCCTGGGAGTGAATTTCCTAACGCCAGCATTTGTGAGAACTCGGTATTATCAAGCCAGCCATAACGGTTAACGATTTGATCATACATTAGCGGAATCGAGGCTGGACCTCCGCCGTAACCAAGCATATTGGCTATGAAAAACGCCAGAAAAACAGCAACTCCTATTGGGATAATAAGACCCATTAAGCGGATTCCTCCTTCCTATCCGTCTTTTTGTTTTTCAATCTATCCTTTAATTTAAAATGAAACGCTCCATATATAAGAAAAATCATGATGACGATACCCGGATGCAGGGAAATGACCTGCAGAAGCAAAAAGGAAATCGCAAAAAAGGTGATTCCGAGCACCTTTCCTAACCCTTTTACCGCCTTTTCGCCAAACTCATAAGCCATTTGACCAAGCATGACAGCAACCACCGGCATTACAGCAGCGATCATATTACTGATCATTGCGGAATTACTTAGAACATTAATGAACGCAATCAAGAAAACCATCGCAATGCATGACGGTAAAACGTGGGCGGCCACACTTACGGTGGCTCCCGGCCAGCCTTTTAATTTGTAACCAAGATATGCTGCCATCTTCGTGGCAATCGGTCCTGGGAGTGTATTGGCAATCGCCAAAGTTTCCCCGAATTCATCATCGTCGAGCCAGTGATAACGGGAAACTGCTTCGTGGCGGATGAGCGGGATGACTGATGGTCCGCCGCCGAAACCTAATATCCCCGTTCTCATCATCCCAATCGTCAATTCCATATATGGTTTTTTCAAGAACGATTCCTCCTTCGTTATAAAATTTAGCATTCATTTCCAAAAGATTATGAATTAATGATAACAAAAACTCTTTCGAAATGTACATAAAATAATAATTATTATTACGTAATGATTGTATATTTGGGATTTTTCAATATAATCGGCTGAAAAAAATATAATAATACATCTTTTTGTCTTAAGAATCTAGAAACCGTTGGGACGGTGTGGATGAGTTCTTGGATTCCGCCTTATTATTAACATAAAGGGGTATTAATAAGGAGAAATTACAAATAAAAAACAACTTATTCTGCAATCCCCTTTTTAAAACCAAAAAAGAACCCTATAGACAGCCTTTTTTAAAGAGACCGCTCTATAGGGTACATTTTAATATATAACTCTAATAAACTTATTAATGTGGGTTATTCTTCCCGAATGACTAATAATACCCCGATAAAAATTAATATTGTGCCGATCCAAAAAGACAAGCCGATTTGTTCCCCTAGTATTAACCAACCTAAAAAAGTACCGACTATAGGCTGTAAAAAGAAAAATAATCCACCACTTGAAGCGGTAAGCATTTGCAGTCCGCGATTCCACAGTAAAAAGGCACATGCTGTGGAAATAACGCCCAAGTATAATAGGCCGCCCCATATGGATGGATGCATGATTGCTTGAAAATCAAGCTCATCCAATCGACTGATCGTAATAGGCGTTAAAAAGACAATTGCCACTAGCACTGCATAGGTCGTTATAACAATTTGTGAATATTGCCCAGGGACACGTTTAATTAGAACAGACATAAGTGCCCAAGTTAAGGCAGCAATAAGCAGTGATAGGCCCCCAAGTTGGTGAGATGAGCCGATATGGGCATTCCCGACAATGATACCGACTCCGATCGTCGCTAAAATTACAGAAATTGATTTCTTGATAGTGATTTTTTCTTTTAAAATGATACGTGCAAATATCACCATGAATGCAGGTGTTGTGGAAGTAATGATGGCTCCCATTTGTGCAGTGGATAGCAGTGTACCGACTTCCTGGGTCACGATGGAAATTGTGTTTCCAACAAGTCCTATAATGAAAACCAAAAGCCAATCCCGTTTTTCAATCCGCCAAGATTGTTTTGTTATAAAACCAATTGTCAGCAATGCTAAAATCGCAATTACATATCGTAATAATACTAATTCAAGTGGCGGAACAACGTCTACCACAACTTTTACCACAACATACATCCCGCCCCAAATGCTAGCAGCGAGTGATAAATATAAAGAACCTAATATAGTGTTTTTCATCTTGTACCCTCCGTTTTAACTAAACATTTCCAGTCCTTAACGGAGATGCAATTTTTCTGCCGTTAAGGAAGAATAACTGCAGGTACATCATTTTCGAATAGAGGTGACCACATCAAAAGCTTTCAGCTCACTTTCAAAAAATATTATTTTCAATGATTTTAGTATTCCGAGTTGCTACTTTATTCGTTTCAAGCATCAGTAAGTTATAAAATATACTCATTTAAATATACAAGATTTTAGATTGATAAAACAACAAATAATAGTATTAAGCTAGCGTACCATTAAGATTATCCGTCAATCAAGATAGTATACTAAAACTTGAAACACATGAAAAAACCCCACCTGATCTATTAACAACTGGTGGGGTTTCTATTTGGCTTAATGAATTCTAGTTGGGATAAAAAGAGGGATTTATAGGGAAAGGATGCAAATGGTACAGTAATAAAGCTGGAAAGAAAAGGTGGATTAGGATTAAAGAGCTCCCTTAAAGAGTTTAATCCTAATCCACCGTTACGTTATATTTGGTGCATGACCTTTCCGGAAGCATCACAATCCGTTATATTTTCTTTCAATTTTCCTGAACTCATCTGATAGTTCAAATAGGGTGTGTAATACGGCTGTTTGAATATATAGATTCATATAATTATCATTGCTCTTCTTTTGAAAGGATAAATCATGTTTTTCATTTATTTTCCTAGTAATACATGCATTAATTTCGCTCCACATTTCTTTCGTTCCGTCTTTAATTTTAGTCTCCATAATCTCCCACTCCTTTTTTATTAGTTTATCCAATCTATTACATTCTTATACTTATTATTTGGCCAATCTGGTAACTTTTTTTATCTTAAAATTAATGTCTACAGTTTTATGGGTATCCTTCTTTTTCTTTGCTTCATAAAGAAAGAGTTAGCATAAAGAATAAAGAAAATGATAAAGAGGAAGATGACCACTGAGGCAATCGACACCCCCGTTTGAAAACTCTCCATATTATTGAGTAAATCCAATATATCCTGGTTATACGTCAGTGATGAGAAGGTGAAATGGACCATTACACCAGTAATCATGGCAAACAGATAAATCGTATAAACTCGGAAATTGCGCTGAACGTTCCGGAACGTCATATTCAGTAAGTTCACATTTGATTCCCTCCCATGGCACTCTGGATGTGAAGGATTCGAGCAAAGAAGTCACTTTGACTTTGGTCACCTTTATAAAGCTCGTTTACGATTCCTCCATCACGCAAGAAGATAACTCGTTTACAGAAGATTGCTGCATAGGAGTCGTGTGTAATCATGAGAATGGTCGTTCGAAACGTTTCATTTAAGCTCGATAACTGTTCCAATAATTGTGTTGCCGCTCTCGAATCAAGTGCGCCTGTAGGTTCATCTGCAAAGACAATCGCAGGGTTTGTAATAATTGCGCGCGCGGATGAGGCCCGTTGTTTTTGACCGCCTGAAACTTCTGTAGGGTATTTATCCTGGATTTCTTCAATATTCAATGCCTGAATGACTGGTCCCAGCCGTCTTTCCATCTCATCCGTAGAAAATTTCCTCAATGAAAGGGGCAGGAGAATGTTCTCTTTAATCGTTAAAGTATCAAGCAAGTTGTAATCTTGAAAGATGAACCCCATGCGTTCTTGGCGAAATGTACGCAATGCTTTTTTGTTTAAATCCAACAGGGCCTGTTCTTCAAGCCAGACCTCCCCGCCAGAAAATTTATCAATTGTCGAGAGCACATTCATCAGTGTGGTTTTTCCCGAACCGGATGGCCCCATAATAGCCGTAAATTCACCCGAAGTAATGGTAAGGTCAATATTTTTTAAAACCTGTGCTTTTCCATAGGATTTTGATAAGTTTTTAGTTTGTAATACTTTTTTCAACGTAAATCTCCTCTACATACTATAAAATTCATCCCTTTTCCCACCATAGATGTAAGAGGAAGTAAGATAACAATTTTGTCACATTACAATTTGAATATGTAAAATAAAAGTGTGAACAGTGAATGTAATAAATGGATTTCCCTATAACAATTATGCATTTTCAGCAACTTGGTAGCATAAAGAGGGATTAGTGAATCTCAGCAAAAGGGGATTAAATTGTAAGATAAAGAATAAAAACAAATTTTCTACAAAGAATACTTCTATTAATTACAAGTTAGGAGTGTATATATGGAACAAACACTTTATGAAAAAGTCGGCGGGGAAGAAGCGATAGCAAAAGTTGTGGACTATTTTTACTCCGAATTGGTTCTTAAGGATGAGACAGTTAATCATTTTTTTGAAAAAACGGATATGGAAAAGCAACGCCGTCATCAAACAAAGTTCATTAGTTTTGCATTAGGTGGTCCAAAACAATATTCTGGACAATCCATGGCAAAAGCACACCAAGGATTGAATCTGCAACCAGAACATTTTAATGCCATTGTAAAACATCTTAACGATGCACTAGCTCACTTTGGAGTGAATGAAGCTGACATAAATACAGCTCTATCTAAAGTTGCTACACTAAGAGATGATATCTTGCATAAATGATTGTTATTGAGCTATCAGGTGCTTTGCAAAGGTGAGCTGACTAGCAGCTCTCCTTTGCAACCAAATTAATAGTAATAATATATTAATGGATTAGAAAAAATAGTGTTAAGGAAGGAGGGATTGCGAATGTCTATGAAAAAGCGGGTAACAGGATTGGCCGTTGTGCTTGCAATGTTTGTAGTTATGACAAGTCTAGGCTCACTCGGCGTATTTGCCGAATCCGGTGTTGTAGCTCAGCCTACGGTGAAATCGATTGAGGTAGAGTTGAACGACGATTACTTTAATCCGGAAGTCATCACTATTCCGAATGGAACAGCCACAACGTTGATATTGAAAAACAAAGGTACAAAAGAACACACCTTCACAGTGGAGAAGCTCGGAATTGACGCCGAGGTCCAGCCAGGTAAAGAAAAAACCATTACCGTGCAACCGAAACAGCCCGGTACATATGAACTGACATGCCGGTACCATTTCCAGGAGGGAATGGTTGGGAAAGTAATAGTCAAATAAAAGGCAGGGCCAATAAGGCCTTGTTTTTTTTATTTATTAAGCTATTTTTTCATTACACAGGAAATTGATGTTTGGATGATTAATAATTGTTCCACCTCTAATAAATGGTAATATAATGTATCGTAACGTATAAACCAAATGGAAGGAGGTGGAAAGGTGTATTTTTTTAAACCTATTTCTGATGAGGTTCGTTTATCTCAAATAGTATTCAATAAACATAAAAAAACGATGAAGCTCATTTTAGGGTCTATTTTTGCCTGTATTGCTGCTATTCTACAGGCTGCTGCTGGCTTTTTACCAGGTATAGGATATTTTATAAGTCCGCTAGCCACTGCACCTATTCTGTTATGTTCCATGTTTTCCATTCCATATGGAGTGATGACCTACCTTCTGACAATTATGTTGTTATGCATCCTACAGCCCACTGAACTGATTGTATTTCCTTTTACAACAGGATTGTTAGGACTTGGCATAGGGGCATCTTTTTACTTCTTTAGGAAGAGATTAAGTATTATCGCTGCTGGCGCAATTCTTTTAATGTTAGGGATTATGAGTCTAATATTTATTTTTCACTTTCCAGTTTTAGGTCCAGCAGTCTCTTTTTCCTTTTCATTTCTTATTACTGGCTTCTTATTTGCTTTTCTTTATAGCTGGTTATGGGTTGAAATTGCTTTAATCATTTTTAAAAGATTAAAAATGATTATAATTTAGTGATTCCCCATCACTCACTTGATTTAAATTTGGATTCATAAGAGAATTATCAAGAATTAATTCATGGAACAATTTCAAAAACAGTACCCTGGTTGAAATCAGTCACTTTCATAGAGCCATAAACGCCTAAATATAACTTGCTTTGATCCAGGTTCGTTCCCAAATTAACATAATAAGCTGATTGAGACCCAAAATCATAATCGGTTTGTATCACACTAAAATCATTTTGTTCACCATTTGGTCTAATGGTGGTATAAGCTAGAGCCCCTCTAACCTGAGGTTGAGATTCTTTCCGGAAAAGATCCGTAAACACAACGCTTCCTGCTAAACCAGGGACGCTTTTCCCCATATATGCTTGCACTCCTGTAAGTGCAGTTCCTTCAAACTTATCGGGTCTGTTATCTTTATGAAAATAACTAGTTAAAGGCTGAAGACGACTCCCTGAAAGTGATACTGCTTCATTGTAATAAGCAATTGTTTTTTCATCCGAATTCTGATTTTCAGTGCAGCCTTTTATAATCGAAGCAGGAAAAGCACCTTCCCAACCTCGCCAGCCAAAGTTAATAAATCCTTCTTTGTCAGGTTCAGAATTCATGAAAGAAGCTTGAATAAGCTGAGTAACCGGCATTGGTTTATAATGAACGAATGAAAAAATCGACTCGACCAAATTCTGGCCGACATTTCCCGCATATTTAATATACTGATTATAAAACCTTTGAAATGAAATGCCTGGTATATTGCGAACACCTTTGGCCATTACCATGAGCGCTTCCTGAATGGTTGTGGGAAGTTCATTGAAACGTGTGACAATGGGTGGATCATTGACGTACATATTCTTACCTACATCAATTTCAATTATTTTACCAGCGATTTCCAGATCATCCTGACTTAAGTTAAATGGATCATGGCCTGATCCACCATCTCCGGTTGTTAAAACAAGTTTTCCTGTTTCAGGTGAAAAGTTTAAACTATTGACCCCATTATGATTTGAAAATGGTCTTCTTAAGTTAAGTAATGTCCGTCGTTTTTGGGGTTGGCCATTCGATTGTAAAATCCATTCTTCAATTGTATCAATATGATCATATTGTGTTTCTCTATTTATCCACCGTAGGTTTAAAGTCTTGGGATCACATGGATCAGGCTTAAAAGATTCAGGAAGAGCACCTGGTCCTTGTGTTCCAGCCACTGAATAATGAAGATAAAACAGACCGTTATAATAAAAATCGGGATGAAAAGCTAGCCCTAGCAATCCCCGTTCATCATATCCGCCACCAGAAGCACCTAGTTTCAGGATTCGCGGGCGAATATCCAAAAAAGTCCTTATATCTCCGTTTCCTATGTAAAAGATCTCTCCTACCTGGGTTGCAATAAATAATCTTTCAATTGAGTCACCTGGAAGTATGGTTGTTTTCAAAACAGTAGGTAAATTTATTTTACTTACGATGGGCCGTAAACCAACCTTGACTTTTATCAACTGACTTTGCACCCCTTCTTATTGTTTTCTTTTTATAAGAATATGATTAGAGCTGTCCATTAGTACCAAATTAGGCCGGGGAATCTGATAAGGCATTACACCATTTTCTGCACGAGCGTAATTAAATGGGTAGAAAAATGGGAGCCTTTTTAAATAAAACTGTATTTATTGCTAGGCAAAATCTTAACAAGATTTCTAAATGTTAAGCCGTATGAGTATTTAAAAAAGATATGCATGTACTGGGTTAATTTAATAATTATTATATGAAATATAACAAAAAATCACGGTCCCTTTATACGGATATAAAATTCAAGAGTTATTCTTAATTTACATCTAGAGGGAGGGATCGGAAATTGTCAAAATTTCAGGCCATATCTTCTTTGTTCATCTTGGTATTCATCATCATTTTCGTAACTTATAAAATCTCAGCATACTCATCCAATCATTCCACAACGAACCATTCCACATCCAACCACTACATTCAAGTACATTTGTTAGGAGTTAATGATTTTCACGGCCAACTAAATAAATATCAAATGGTTTCAGGAACCATGGCAGGTGGGGCTGAATACTTGTCTGCCCATTTAAAAAAATATAAACAAGAAAACCCAAATACACTACTTGTTCATTCAGGTGATATGGTAGGAGGAAGTCCTCCAATCTCTTCTCAATTTAAAGACGAACCGACGATTGAATTTTTAAACCTTCTGCACTTTGATGTCGGGACACCTGGAAATCATGAATTGGATCAAGGCGTAAATGAAATGAAACGCCTTATTTATGGAGGATTCAATAAAAAAACAGGCTATTTTCAAGGTGCCAATACTTCTTACAGTTCTGCAAATATAATCGATAGAAAGTCGGGTACTCCCTTGTTACCACAGTATGTTATTAAACAAATTGACGGAATTAATATTGGATTTATCGGGGTGGTCACAAAAGAGACCAACCTGTATGTGGCACCTGAAAATCGAAAAGAAGTAGAAATTACGGATGAAGTTACAGCAATTAACCGATCCGTTAAGATTTTAAAGGAAAAAGGGATTAAAGTGATTGTTGTATTGGCACATGATTCAGCTAAATCAGATAAGGCAGGAGCAAATACCAGTGGAGCTTTAGTGGAGATGGCTCCAAGAATCGATGATGAGGTCGATGTCATTTTTGCGGGTCACAGCCATGAATATGCCAATACCGTTGTAGCCGGTAAACTGATCGTTCAAGCTTATTCTAATGGGAAAGCCTTTTCTCAAGTAAATCTTGAAATTGACCCACATTCTAAAATTATCGTTAAGAAACAAGCAAAGATTATTGTCACTTCACATCATCATATAAAACCGGATAAAGAAACGGTTGCCCTTCTAAATAAATACAGAAAAAGATTGGGGAGCCACTTTAATCAGGTAATAGGACAAATGCCTGAAGAAATCAAACGAAATCAAGATGCAAACGGTGAATCCCCATTAGCGAAAATGATTGCAGAATCTGAGCGGGAAGCCATGGGAGTAGATATAGCTTTTGTCCATCAAGGCGAAATGCGGAAAAGTTTTAAAAAAGGGGAGGTCACTGTAGAAGACCTTTATACAGTCTTGCCTATGGGGCATAGTGTCAGTAAGTTAATCTTAACAGGAGACCAAATAAAACTTGCTTTAGAACAGCAGTGGGCGAAAGGTTATGAAAATAGGCTGCAAACGGTTGGTTTAACGTATAATTGGGACCCCGAAGCTCCAATTGGCAACCGCATTGTTGCGTTGAAAGATATGAAGGGTCAAGAGATTCAGGCAAGCAGCGAATATGAAGTGGCAGTTAGTAATTATTTAGCTTCAGGCGGTGATAACTTCACTGCATTTGAACAAGGCAGACTCGTAGAATCCGGTCCGCAAGTTGTCACTGCACTAATACGCTATATCCAACAGAAGTACCCTCCCCATTCATTGAAAGAATGAAGGGGAAAATACAAGGACTTGCATAAGTAAGTGAGCCCAAAAAATTATATTTTCGACTATTGTTAATTTACTCTTTCAAAGGAGTTGCTTCGGCAGCTTTTTTTCTTATGGAATAAAAAGGTGCTGTCCGGTTTGTAAAATTCAGAAAAATAAAAAATATATTATTGACTTATGTCTGAGGTATTATGTATTATGTATACATAACACATATGAGGTTTTAGCCAATCATGTAGATTTAAATTGTTCATATTGTAAAGACTTATCAAAAAGGACGGATTAATATGGCAGGAATTCATTTAAAACCAATCGAAAAGGAAAGAACAACACAAGATAAAGTTTATAATCAAATAAAAAAAGCAATTTTATTTGGTGGTATTACCAGTGATGAAATATTTACTGAAGTTCAATTAGCGGAAAGGTTAGATACTTCAAGAACTCCGGTAAGGGCAGCTATTCAAGATTTGGTGAAGGAAGGATTACTTGTTACCATACCAAGGAAGGGTTTAACTGTAAGAAAGATTACACCAGAGGAACAGGATGAAATCTTTTTACTAAGAAGTGCAATTGAAGTTGAATCGGTGAAAAAACTAACAAAAGAAATGACATCACCTGAAAAGCTGAGGTTACTTAAATTAATTCTGAAGCAACAAGAAGAAGCGTTGCAAAACGATGATGCTATTAGTTTTATCAGGCTAGACCATGAGTTTCATCTCTCGCTGACAAGGCTAGCAAACTTCACTATAATAGAGCAAGTTTTGAACAATCTTCATAACCTTACTCAGCTTATGGGTTTAAAAGCAGTCAGTAAACTTGGGAGAATGAAAAATGTTTTAATGGAACATACTCAGATTATCCAGGCTTTAGAGGAGAAAAATCCCGAACTGGCTTCACAGGCGATTTTAAACCATTTAGAAAAAACAAAAGAAACATTGATTATGGTTGATAATTCCTGATTTCTATCAAATGCTTGAAGGGGGGTGCTCCTAGTAAAAGGCAGTTTATTAATCTTTGGGAAAAAAAGGGTTTAGAATCAACTTCAGACTATGAAGTTGAAGCAAGGTTAAACCGATTCTTTTTTTAACGTGTAGAGCAAAGCCTTGGGGAAATTCTTCCGAATGCTTTTTCCTGGGTTTTTGCTTAGATAGTAAGCCTTATTGTTGAAATAGTAAGAGAACAATCTATAATTCATTGGAAATGAAAGCGTTTACCAATCGATCCCGATGTTAATGTTCATAGGTAAAGAGTAAAGGTATAAAGGAATAATGATTCGATATGGAATGTCATTTACCTACCTTAATTATAGATTGGAATTGGCAAAACCTTTAATGTATACACAATACATAATACATAACACGAAATACAGTTAAGGTTCGCCTGTTAAATCGTTTCTTGTTTTTAAAACATGTACTTATTCAAACATATAGGAGGAATCAGGTATGGTTAGAACAGGTAAAGAATATTTACAGTCATTGAAAGATGATAGGGCAATCTACATAAATGGGGAACGAGTACAGGATGTGACGACCCACCCAGCTTTTACAGGAATTACACATACCATTGCAGGTTTATACGATTTAGCATGGGATGAATCTCAGAATATGACATACAAAACTGAGGACGGTACACTAGCAAATAAAATTTATATGATTCCAAGGAGTCGGGAAGAACTTAAAGATAGAAGATTGGCGATTTCTAAATGGTCTGAAGCAACATGTGGATTTGTCGGAAGAAGCCCTGATCACGTCGCCAGCTTTTTGGCTGCTTTTGCCAGTTCACCCGATGTGTTTGATCGTGGAGGAGAAGGCTATGGGAATAATGTTTTGAATTTCTATAAACATGTGCGAGATCAGGATTTATATGTAACATACGTTATTATTCCGCCACAAATCGATCGAAGTAAAGCAGCTCATGAGCAGGAAGATAAATTTCTTCCAGTTGGAGTGTACGAAGAAAGAGAGGACGGAATTATTGTTCGAGGTTCTCAAATGCTCGGTACTGCATCAGCAGTATCAGATTACTTATTTGTAAGTTGCCTAACACCACTCAGACCTGGTGATGAAGATTATGCTTTGTCTTTTGTACTGCCGATTCATGCAAAAGGATTAAAATTTTATGCGAGACCTGGTTATGCTGAAAAATCTCCAAGCACATTTGATTACCCATTGTCCTCTCGTTTTGATGAAAGTGATTCATTAGTTGTTTTTGACGATGTATTCATTCCTTGGCAAGATATTTTTGTTTACAAAAATATTGACATCGTGAGAGCTCAGTTCCATGAAACACCAGCTCACGTTTTAGGCAATAATCAGGCGCAAATAAGATTTAGCAATAAATTGAAATTTTTGATTGGTGCTGCTCGAAAAGTTTCTGCTATGAATGGAATTGATAAAATCCCTTCAGTCCAAGAGAAGTTAGGGGAACTTGCTTCTATTGCGGCTTCTGTAGAAGGTAATCTCTTAGCTTCTGAATATAATTGTATCATCGACAAAAACGGTGTGGCACGACCGAATCCACGTTTTCTCTATGGTGTAGTAGGTCAACAGGAAACTATATATGCTTCCACTATTAAAATTTTACGGGAGTTATGCGGTGGAGGTGTTTTACAATTACCATCTTCATATAAAGAACTCATCAATCCTGAAACGAAAGATGATATGTATCAATATATACGTTCTACGGGAGTTGGGGCTGAGGAGAAAATTAAACTATTTAAGTTAGTATGGGATATCATTGGTTCAGAATTCGGTGGCAGGCATCAACAGTATGAAATGTTCTATAATGGTGCACCTTTTGTCACGAAAGGCTTTTCATTTAGAAATTACGGCTATGATGAGCCGGTTCAAATGGTGGATAAATTTTTAGGAAGCTATTCACTTCCCACTCAGGTGGAAGAACTAATATAAAAAAATATAAATAAAAGGATGTTGCAGAAATGAAAATTGCATCAATACAATTAGAGATTAAAGATAGCGAATCTAAATCTGCTCGCATAGATCGTGTGGAGTCAATGATTGATGGATTAAAAGGACAAGATTTAATAGTTTTACCAGAAACGTGGGCAACAGGGTACTTTTCTTTTGATCGTTATATTGACGAATCAGAAGAATTGAATGGGGATTTTGTCCAACGATTCTCCTCAAAGGCTAAGGAAGTTAAGTCATATATATTTGCAGGTAGTTTTATAGAAAATAATAATGGAAAATACTACAACACAAGTGTTCTATTTTCTCCGGATGGGAAACTTATAGGAACCTATCGAAAAATGCATTTATTTCGTTATGGTTCAAGAGAAGGCCAAATATTGACGAGAGGAAATGAAACAACTGTAGTCGATACAGAATTCGGGAAAGTTGGCTTATCAACTTGCTATGATTTGCGATTTCCTGAATTGTATCGTGCTGAAGTGGATTTAGGAGCAGAGTTACTTCTTGTTACATCTGCTTGGCCGCATAGAAGGCTGGAGCATTGGAAATTATTCAATTCAGTTCGAGCATTGGAAAACCAGTGTTTCTTGATTTCGAGTAATTGTGTTGGTAATACTAATGACGTCCTTTTAGCTGGTCATAGTCAAGTGGTTGACCCATGGGGGATTGTTGTGGCTGCTGGAGGAGACGAAGAAACTATTATTAAAACAGAGATTGATCCATCTCAGGTTACTAAGATTCGAGATGTATTCCCTAATTTGAAGCACCGAGTTTTGGATAGAAAGGAGGAATTCAGTTGATAAATATTAATGTTTGTGGAAGAAATATTGTCGCAGACCCTAAACGATTACTTATTGCCGGCTATACGGGAAAAGACCAGGAATCTGTAAAAAAACATATTGATGAATTGAAGGAGATCGGCGTACCGGCTCCTCCACAAGTTCCGATGATTTACGATCTTTCAACAAATCTCATTACGACAAATAACTCAATTTCAGTTATTCAAGAAAGCAGCAGCGGAGAAGCAGAAGTGGTCATCATGAAAATTCAAGGGAAATGGTATTTAGGACTTGGCAGTGATCACACGGACCGCGGGCTTGAAAAAGTGTCTATTCAGAAATCCAAACAAGTATGCAGCAAACCTATTTCAACACAATTTTGGGCTTTGGATGAAGTAAAAGATCGATGGGATGACATTGAAATGAGAAGCTGGATGATTGTTGATGGGGTGAAAAAAGAGTACCAAACAGGCAAGCTGGGAGAATTCTTGCATCCTGAAGACTTGCTCAAAATAATCGAGGAACGTGGATATGATAGTGAGGATATGATTGTGTTTTGCGGAACATTACCGATTAAAAATGGTGAATTTATTTATGGGGAAGCATTTTCAGCAGAATTATATGATCGTTTAACGGATAACAAAATTCAATTGTATTATCAAGTTCATATTTTAGTGGATTCGGAGGTAGTTTGAAATGGAAAAATCAAAAATGAAAATTGATAGAAAACCAGAATTAGAATTTGTTGAGTATAAAACCTTTGAGGCTGTTCCTTCAAAAACTGTAAAAGGTGCATCTCAACGAATTATTGCACAGATTCCAGATACTAATGTAGCAACTCGAATTCTTGAACTGGAGGCAGGTACTGATACATCCCCTGATGGAGTCCAAGTCCATGATTTTTGGGAAGAATTATATATTATAGAAGGATCCTTAATTGATTTACGTCTAAATGAGGAATTTACAGCAGGAATGGTTGCATGCCGTCCTCCAGGGATGGAGCATGGTCCATGGAAATCAACTAATGGTTGCAGGATTTTCGAAGTTCGCTATTATGCAGATCAGAAAAAAGAAGAACATGAATTTGTCGATCATAACACTTTTGAAGCGCAGCCTTTTAGTAAGGTTAAGAGCCTTTCTGAAAGAATCATTGCTTCTGACCCTACTACAGGAGTCGCTACAAGAATTCTTCATAACGGTCCAGGGACAGATACTTCTCCTAATGGGGTGCAAGTCCATGATTTTTGGGAAGAATTATATATTATTGAAGGATCTTTAATTGATCTACGTCTAAATGAGGAATTTACAGCAGGGATGGTTGCTTGCCGTCCTCCTGGGATGGAGCATGGCCCATGGAAATCACCGGATGGCTGTAAGATTTTCGAGGTCCGTTACTACTCTAAGGTACAATAAACAGATATGTTTTGAAACGAATAAGCTCCTGCATATACGAATATGGTAATCCATCAAATGGCTTCTCGTGACATTAAACAACGAGGAGCCTTTTATCTCTGATACATTCTTACGCAGGACCCCAATGCGAGTGCTCAAATTGATTATTGGGGTATTTAAGTATCTGAATATTCCGTGTAATAGATTATGTATACAGAGTTCATTACGAAGAAACTCTAATCGTTAAGCAATGAGTGCACATTCATGAAAAGTTCAATTGTTCACTTAAAATGTACGTCATTAATGGTTGATGGGTCCACCGTACACCAGTGTTACACAAAATAATATCGGCTAAACATTTTAAAAATCATTATCTTGATGACGGAGAAGGTGAAGCAGGTTGGATGTTTTCCATTTAGCACATCCACTAGAGGGATCCCTATATCCAAGGGAGCCTCACGTAATGGCATTAGGTTTTTTTGACGGTGTTCATTTAGGTCATCAATCTCTGTTGAAGCAAACCAAGAGAATAGCCGAAAAGAAAAATCTTAAATTCACGGCGATGACCTTCGATCCACATCCAAATGAAGTAATCAAATTGGAGAAAGATTGGAGATATTTAACTCCCCTAGCTTTAAAGATTGAAAGAATGGCTGCTATTGGAGTGGACAAGCTTTTTGTTATAAAGTTTAATTTAGCATTTGCTTCCCTTCAGCCATCTGAGTTTATTAAACAATATGTTTTAGGTCTTCAAGCTAAACATATAGTGGTAGGATTTGATTTCACCTTTGGAAATAAAGCTCAGGGTACTGTTGATTATTTACAAAAAGTGAGTAAAAACAACCTCTTTGATGTAACCGTCATTTCAAAACAGGTACATAATGGCGAAAAAATAAGTTCAACTTTAATTAGAAAAATGGTAAGGGATGGAGATGTCCACCTCGTACCCTACTATTTGGGACATCATTTTGAAATTAATGGGGTCGTTTATAGTGCAAATAGACATAAACATGAGAAAGAGACAAATATGGAAATCTATATTGGGAATAAGTATATCCTGCCAGCACCAGGCTTATATCGTGTAGAAATCAAAAACGAGAACAAATCTTGTCATGGGAAATTTATAAGATATGGGTGCAGCAAGAGAAATGATGAAATAAGCGGTCAAATTATAGAAATGCTGAAGGGAGGTGTTGTGGAAGAATTGACTGTTAAATTCATAAAACAGATACCTTTCGAATCAATGTTTAAGTATAGTTCAAATTTTAAGGAGGTTATAAAATGATGGATGATAGAAATTTTAGAAATGCGATGGGGAAATTTGCAACAGGAGTAACAGTCATTACAACACTTTTAGAAGATGAAGCACACGGTATGACGGCGAATGCTTTTATGTCAGTTTCACTTAATCCAAGAATGGTCTTAATATCCATAGGCGAAAAAGCTAAAATGCTAGATAAAATTAATGAATCTGGAAAATTTGCTGTAAATATATTGTCAGATGCTCAAAAAGAGTTATCCATGCATTTTGCGGGGCAGATTAAAGAAAACCGTCAGATTGAATTTGGCTGGATAAATGAACTGCCAGTAATTAAAAATGCTTTAGCAAATATCGTATGTAAGGTCCATAGTAAACAAATGGCTGGGGATCATACACTCTTTATTGGAGAAGTAACTGAACTCGTCGTTAGCGAAGGAGCACCACTAGCCTTTTATGAAGGGAAATACGCCGAAATACTCAGCTAATCTGTTTATATCAGGATTTTTGTAAAAGTTTGATCATTAAATTTGAAAACGATGATCCTGTTCCGTATTAGTTAAAAAGACCGTAAAGCATTCTTGAAAAAGCGCTTTTGTTTTGTTAAGGAGGGGAATTCATGCAAAGCAAAAATAAGACAGCCGTCAGATCAATGGATATCCTTAATCTTTTTTTAACGCACTCAAAGTTAAGTTTTAATGAAATCGTACATTTTTCAGGGATACCGAAAACATCTGTTTATCGAATGGTAATGTCACTTGAAGAGATGGGTCTTCTCGCTAAAGATAGAGATGGAAAATATTCACTTGGCCTGTTATTTCTTCAGTTTGGCCATTTAGTAGCTGAACGCTTCGATATTCGGCAGGTAGCTTTGCCGATAATGCAAAAACTTCATGATAAGGTAGGGGAAGCCGTTAATCTCATCGTACAAGACGGCAAAGAGGCAATCTGCATCGAAAAACAGGATACAAAACAGCGTGTAAGGCTTAATACGGCAATTGGCCGGAGAACACCGCTGTATGCCGGAGCGTGTTCTCGTGTCATTCTCGCTTTTCTGCCCCAGTATGAGCGGGAACAATATTTAGAGCAAATAGAACTGAAGTCGATTGCATCTGGAACAATTACTGATAAAGAGAGACTTCGTATTCTTCTAGAAGAGTCTCGAAAAATGCAATTTACGATCAGTCACTCGGAACTTGAAAATTATATATCTGCGGTAGCTGCTCCTATTTTTAATTACAAAGGTTATATCATTGCGGGCATTAGTGTTGCTGGTCTTGAAGTGAATTACCAAAACGAGTTGTTGCCTCCATTGGTTGAAAAGGTTAAGAGTGCAGCACTCGATATTTCACGGGAATTTGGGTATAACGATAAACATCTTTGTTTAGGCTAATATATCCACGGTTGATAGACAAATTGCGATTATCGGCTTTTTCACCAGAACGATTAGTGCCTTATTGAAGGTATTTATATAATGTATTGTGGATACACAACACATTATACTGAATACTTACGAGTCTGATTAACTGCATGTTCAAGATTAATATAAGGCACAAAGTAAACAAATAGCAGGAGATCAGACTCTCTTTATCGGGGAAGTAACATAGTACGTTATTAATGTTGGTGCACCATTAACCTATTAATAATCAGCAAGCCATCCACATCCAAGAACCCGCATCCAGGAAGTAACTAATCCGGAGGTGTGTTAAATTGAGTGGGAAAAAGAAACTGGACAAGAAATCACAAAAGATATTATTTGCAAGTTTACTTGGCAGTACCATTGAATTTTTTGATTTCTTTCTTTATGGAACCGTTGCTGCACTTGTATTTAATAAACTGTATTTTCCTAATGATGATCCGTTTGTAAGTTTATTGCTTGCTTATGCTTCATTTGGCATTACATTTTTTATACGACCTCTTGGTGGGCTTGTTTTTAGTCATTTGGGAGACAAGTTTGGCAGGAAAAATACTCTTGTGCTTTCACTTTTATTAATGGGAATTTCTACTGTATGTATTGGACTACTTCCAACATATAGCATGATAGGGCTTTGGGCACCAATCCTTCTGGTTTTTTTTCGTCTCGTTCAAGGGATTGGACTTGGCGGGGAATGGGGAGGAGCAATACTCTTAGCGGTTGAATCTGCACCTAAAGAAAGACGTGGCTTTTTTGGAAGCTTTCCTGCAATGGGTATCCCTCTTGGGATGTTACTTGGGACATTCTCCATTTCATTAATGAGTTTACTTCCTGAATCACAATTTCTTTCATGGGGATGGAGGGTTCCATTTGTCCTAAGTGCGATTTTAGTAGTTATTGGTATCTGGATAAGGAAAGGGATTGAGGAAACATCGGCCTTCAAGGAAGAGAAAGAAAAAGGAAACGTCGTAAAAATCCCACTATTTGAGACACTGCGATATCATTGGAAAGCTGTTTTAATTTCTTTAGGAGCAAAATGTGTTGAAGTGGGCCCATTCTACTTATTTTCCACATTTTTCATATCCTATGCTACAGAAACACAAGGTTTTTCAAGGACTACAGCTTTAAATGTAGTTACTGTTGCAACAATCGTTACAGCGATTTGCATGCCATTTATGGGAATGTTATCTGATAAAATTGGCCGTAAACGTGTTTTTCTTATTGGTACTATCGGAATAACGCTTTTTGCCTTTCCATACTTTTATTTATTTTCCTTACAATCCACTCCTTGGTTATACGTTATTTCAATAGTGGGCTTAGGAATACTGTGGCCTCCAATTGCGGCGACTATCGGGACAATGTTTACTGAAATGTTTAGTACGAATGTTGGTTATACAGGAATAACGCTTGGTTATCAAACAGGCTCTGCATTATTTGGTGGAACTGCCCCAATGATTGCGACTATATTAGTAGGCACCTACAATAATTCTTGGATTCCGCTTGCTTCATTTTTAGTATTTCTTTGTATCGCATCTCTTATCTCAGTATTATTTGTCCGAAGTAGTCAAAGTAAAAGTAATCCTTTCTCTGAAAAAAGGACAATAGACGATAAGGATACAGATAATCAAATAAGCGGGTAATGAATAGTCTTTCTAAGAGGGAAAATAGATTGATCTTTAAAAATGGTGACGTTTACACAGTTAATGAAGAGCGAAGTTGTACGAGAGCGGTTGGGATAGGGAAACCTTCCAATATCGCTCTCTTTCAATGAAGTCTCTTTGAAGTGTTTACGGTAGAAGGCACCAAGTAGACTATGTTCGGGCGATGGCATTATGATAACTTTGCCATTTGATTTTTCCTTTATAAATGACTTAATGAATAGATATTTCTTAGATATCGGAAGAGTGAGAGCCGAGGACTGCTAGCTGAAGAAGAAAAGTATTGAATAATGGGTTGCCATATCCCGTCCCTGACGACTGATTATGCAATATTAAATAAATGATGTAGAATTGCATAAACCTATTAATTCATTAAATAATCTGTATATTGCAATTGTTGGCAAAATACCATTAATACCCACTTGGTATGGTATTTGCATATAAATTAATTAATCACGAATAAGGGTGGAGTGATACATGGAGAATGCAAAGTTAAGACGTTCGTTAACAGTATTTCCTTTAGTGCTATTTGGATTGGCTTATATGGCACCTACAACAGTTTTTTCTACATATGGGGTTGTTGCGGAGATAACGAAAGGGATGGTACCTGCTGCCTATATCATAGCTTTGGCTGGTATGTTGTTTACAGCCTATAGCTATGGTCAAATGGTTAAGGCCTACCCTGTTGCCGGTTCTGCATATACATTTACTCAAAAGGCTCTTAATCCTCACCTTGGGTTCTTAGTGGGCTGGGTTATCCTATTGGACTATTTATTTTTGCCAATGATCAATGGATTACTGATCGCTATTTACTTAAACGCATATTTTCCATCCGTTCCTTTTTCCTTCTGGTTAATAGCCTTTGTCATTTTAATCACCACTGTAAATATAATTGGAGTGAAAATAGCAACAAAAATAAATGTTTTATTAGTTGCCTGTCAATTTCTTATAATAGTAATATTTTCATTCCTCTCGATTAAAGGGTTACTTAACGGAATGGGTTCAGGAACATTATTCATGAGTTCTCCATTTGTGAACGGAGATATACCACTATCTTTAGTATTAGCGGGTTCATCTGTTTTATGTTTATCTTTTTTAGGATTTGATGCTGTTACCACATTTTCAGAGGAGACCATTAATCCGAAAAAAATAATACCAAAAGCCATTTTCCTCGTCGCGTTAATAGGGGGAGGTCTGTTTGTCACCATCTCATACATCAGTCACCTTGTTTACCCAAATTTCCAAGCTTTTAAAGATCCGGATTCCGCTTCCTTGGAAATTGCCATGTACATAGGGGGTAATTTATTTCAATCTATTTTTCTAGCAGGATATATTACCGGAGGGCTGGCATCTGGTTTATCAGCTCATGCAAGTGTTTCGCGACTTTTGTATGCGATGGGGAGAGATGGAGTTCTTCCAAAGAAAATATTTGGTCACATTCATCCAAAATTTCAAACTCCAACACACAACATCATCTTAGTGGGTATTTTTGCTTTATCTGCTTTATTTGTTGATTTAGTGACAGCATCATCCTTTATTAACTTTGGGGCGCTTGTTGCCTTTACTTTTGTTAATCTTTCGGTTATTTCCCATTATTATATTAGAGAAAAACAGCGAAACGGAATGAACACACTAAAATACCTCATATTGCCGCTGATTGGTACTGGTTTCACAATTTGGTTATGGACTAGCCTTGATTCAAAGGCACTTTTACTCGGACTGGGATGGTTTGGAATTGGTTTCATCATGCTGCTTTCAAATACGAAATTGTTTAGTAAGCGGCCGCCTGAGCTTTCTATTGATAATGCGATTGAAAAAGAAATTCAGGCATAAAAGCTATAGTCATCAAGGAGGATAAAAATGGTAAGTGCAGACATCATTCTTTCTGGTCAACATGTTTTTACTGGGTTACAAGATGAGCCAATAAAAGCAGCTATCGCCATTAAAGATACTAAAATTATTAAAATCGGTTCTAAAGAAGATATAATGTCATTCCTTGGAGATCAAACAAAAGTCTATGACATGGAAGATGGACTAATTATACCGGGTTTTCATGACTTTCATATGCACATTATGATGGGAAGCATTTTACAGAAGGATAGTGCCAAATTATTTGATGCAGCTTCAGAAGAAGATGCAGCCAAAATAGTAGGTGAATTTGCAGAAACGAGACCAAATGATGAGTGGATATTTGGCGTCGGCTGGGATCATACCAATTGGAAGAACAAAGTGCTGCCACATAGAACAATACTAGATAAATATATTAGTGATCGCCCTGTTTTATTATTCAATGCAGAAGTGCATTACGCATGGATCAATAGTAAAGCAATGGAAATCATTCAATTAACGAAAGATACCCCAGATCCGGAATATGGGGAAATTGGAAAAGATGAAAATGGGGAACTGACAGGCCTTCTATTTGAACAGGCAATTGGCTATGCATCAGAACATGCATATAAATTACCGAAAGATAAACGTGTAAGCCTATTCCAAGGTTTTCTTAATGAAACAAAAAGATTGGGAATCACATCCGTTAATGATTTATACGGAGCTAAAATTGCGCCAAATCCATTAGACGATCTTGAAATTTTCAAGGAATTTGAGAGAGAAGGGTTACTTACAACCAGAATTCACTTTTCGCCGGAATTAAAAATGGATTTAGCTGCCGCAATGGAATTACAAACAAATTATCAGTCAGACAAGCTCACCTTTTCTGGATTAAAACAATTTATAGATGGTGTTGTGACAAGTCATACTGCTTTTTTATTGGATCCTTACAAAGACCGTCCAGATACAAAAGGCGGAACAACCTATCCAGCTGATACAATTAAACAATTAGTAAAAAAGGCAGATAAGGAAAATTTCCAAATTCGTTTCCATGCTATTGGTAACGGTGCAGTCCGCTTAGCATTGGATGCATTTGAAGAAGCGAGAAACGTAAATGGACAAAGAGATGCTAGACATGTCATTGAACATGTGGAGGTATTGCATCCGGATGATGTTCATCGCTTTAAGGAATTAGATGTAATCGCTTCCTTTCAACCTAAACATATTGAATTAATGGAAAGTGAGGCATACACAGCCAGAATAAGTGAAAAACAACAACCTCTCTATTATCCTATCAAAACACTAGTGGATACTGGTGCTAAAATTGCCTTTGGTACAGATTTTCCTGTAGTACCCTTAAATCCCATGATGGGTATTTATCAGGCAATCACCAGAAAAGATTTAACCGGGAAGGCGTGGCAAGAGTCGGAAGGAATAACATTAGCTGAAGCGTTAAAATATTACACGGCTACACCGGCATTCGGGTCTTTCAGAGATAAAGAATTAGGCACCTTGGAAGCAGGGAAGATAGCGGATATCGCAGTATTAAATAAAAATTTATTTAGCATATCAACAGAGGAAATTCTTGAAACAGAAGTGAAGATGACGATTATGGATGGAAAGGTCGTATATGAAAACCAGGTCGTCCAAAAGGTATAAGATAAAAAAATATTAAAAGGTAGGTAGTGAGAAAATGTCAAAAGTAAAAGTTGGTCTTATTCAAATTCATTGCGGAGAATTCATTGAGCAAAATATCCAAAAAACGATAGAGAAAATAAAAGAAACAGTAAATAAAGGGGCACAAATCGTTTGCTTACAGGAATTATTTTCTTCGCAATATTTTCCGCAAACGGTCAGTGTGAAAAATTATGATTTAGCTGAAGATGTAAATAGCGGTACATTAGCCGAAATGGGTGAATTAGCAAAGGAATTAGCAATTGTCTTGATTGTCCCTTTTTACGAAAGAGCAGGTGCTGGAATTTATTTTAATAGTGCAGCTGTATTTGATGATGATGGAGAATGTTTAGGGATTACAAGAAAAAATCATATTCCGGATGGTCCCCAGTATCATGAAAAATATTATTTCGTTCCAGGCAATACAGGCTATCCTGTCTATGAAACGGCTTATGGAAAAATAGGAGTCGGGATTTGTTGGGACGAGTGGTATCCAGAAGTTGCCCGAATTTTGAGCTTACAAGGTGCAGAGATATTATTCTATCCTTCCGCTATTGGTTCAGAGCCAGATCATCCCGAGATATCGACAAGATCATCCTGGGAAAAGGCAATTTCCGCTCATGGCATTTCTAATGGTGTATTCGTTGCTGCGACAAATCGAGTGGGCCAGGAAAAGGACATGAATTTTTACGGCGGTTCATTCATTAGCGATACATTCGGGAATATTCTAGCTTCACTTGATGAAGAAGAAGGAATTATTGTGCAAGAAATTGATTTAAATGAAATAGAAGAGACTAGAAAAATTCTTCAATTCTTTAGAGACCGTCGTGTCGATACATACGGCCCTATATTACAAAAAGAAATACTCCCAACCCCATCCCCTTCAAAAAAGGGAACAAATAAAGCGCTGTTTAGTTAATCATTAAAAAATAATGCATGGATTTTCTCTTAGGAAGTCCCGTACCAATCAAGCTAATTCTGTTTTTTAAAAGTAGGAATTGCTGTCTTATTTTACGCTTACCACATCGTAATTAAGGCTGTGCAATCCTTCTTCTCAAATTTGGTATGCTTCGCCTGAAATTTAAACGAACGATTGTTGGTGGACACGTTGTTTATGTTCAGGTGAGGACATTAGTAAAATAATAACCGTCTCTGCTAACTTTGCCATCTAATGTTTACTTTATAAAGGTAATTTTAAGAGCATGAATAAGGGACATTGGAAGTGGGGAAGCTTGCTGATATCGTTGCCCTCGACCGTGATCTTTTTGCGGTTCCGCTTGAGGAGATACCAGAAACGAAAGTGAAAATGACCATCATGGATGGTAAAATCATCTTCACTGCTCCTGAATGCTTAAATGCGTAATAAATTATACAATGGAGGTATAATAGGGCTCAGTCGATTATAGCGAAATATATTTAAAAGAAATAGCAGGTGGGACTACCTGTTATTTCTTTTTTGTTAACTGAGAGCTATGCCTTAAAAGGTATAGCGTTTTTGTTTATACAAGCAGTTTTATCAAAATTTAAAATAAACAGGTGTATAAGTATAAAAACAAGGAAATAAATTCTGAGGAAATAAAAATTTCAGGTGGAGTTATTAGTTTATTATACATGACTAATAGTGTACTTTTTTTGTATTTTAAGATAATTCCAGGACAGGAATTTTCTTATAGGGGTACCGCTAAAAGGTCTGGCAAATACAGTAAACGAATCCATTACGTGTTTTTAGATTTCCCTGAAATACGTGGAGTATATATCCTTTTTCTTATTTACCCACAAAAAAGCCAGATTCCTCTTGAATTATATTGGGAGAAAGCAATATTATTTTGCTATTCTTATTTTAAGGAGGATTGTTTTATTGGGTATTTTTATCGTATTTATGTTCTGTTTATCTATTGTTTTTTCTTTACTTCATTTGTTCCATTGTTTACCTTGGTTTCGTGGACAAAACGAAGGGATAAAACAGATTCTTGAAAAGGAAAAAGGAATTAGTATTCTAGTCCCTTGTTATAATGAACAGGGAATTATAGAAACCTCCATTAAGAGTATGAAATCATTATCTTAATCACAGTTTGAGGTCATTTATATTAATGACGGTTCAAATGATAAGACTATGAATCTCTTTCATAAATTTCTAAAGTTAAAACCATGTTCAAAATCTGCACTTAGAAAGCTTTCCCATAAGAAAGTAGAAAATTTTTATCAATCCAAACTTTATCCTAATATCTACGTTATAGATAAAAAGAATGGGGGAAAAGCTGATTCCTTAAATGCAGGTATTGAATATTCTAGCCAAAGTTTGATTGTAACATTAGATGCTGACACCATATTGACAGAACAGGCCTTATCAATTGTTAACAACACATTTGAGGATAAGGATGTAGTTGCTGCAGGTGGTATGGTGCACGTTTTGCAAACAAAAACATCTAATCCTTTGAGAGACTTGTCTTTACTTCATGCAAATATGCTAGTTCGTGTCCAAATGTTGGATTTCCTAAAAGCATTCTATATTACCAAAGTATCTCTTGCACGCTTTCGTGCATTAGCTATCATATCCGGAGCATTTGGTATTTTTACAAAACAAGCTCTTGTTGATGTAGGAGGATATCGTACAACAATAGGAGAAGATATTGATATAACACTGCGCATTCATAGGTACATATCGGGACAGAAAAAAAAGAAGATTGTTTTTGTACCGGAAGCTGTTTGTTATACAGAATTACCTGAGAACTGGAATGATTTTATCAAGCAACGCATACGATGGCAAAAAGCATTTATTGATTGTTTTATCCATTTTAGATCCTTTTTTTGGAAAACGTTTTTCACTAAGCCAGTTTCCTTTTTCTACATAGCCGAATCTTTTCTAGTAGGGACCGTGGGTACTTATATTACGACAGGTATTTTTGTGATAAATAGTACCTTAAACCCTCCTACTTTATCTCCTTATTATATATTTACCTATTTGTCTTACATTTTTTTATTTAGTTTAACGTATGACTTGGTGGCAATTGGTATGGGTAAGCATTACGGGTTTACGTTTCAGAAGAAGGATAGATATCGATTATTTATTACAATTATTTTTGATATATTTGTCTATCGATTTGTAACTTTGTATATTGTTATGTATGGAAGCATTGCTTATTTCTTTAACAAAGACTGGAATAAAGTTGCTCGAACAGGAAGAAATTATCAAACTGATTCAAAATCTGCAGCATAGTTTGAAATCTGGCCTGATGTTCTGTTTCATCACACTGCTTTTTTAAAATGCCAAATTAGGTATCTAAATGCCAATTATTGCTTTATAGAAAGATTAATTTAGCACAATTCTCGAAGACCGCCCTTTAAAGGGGGCGGTTATTTTGTTCAGCTGTAGCTTTAAATGAAGATTGTAGCTTCCGTTGTCGTAGCTTTTTCTAATGCAATTAATAGGGATTTTATTTCAATAATAGGGTTGTACTAGGGGCAGCCTTGGAACTAACGGTGCAGGTTAGTTCCATAGGAAATATAGAATGAATAAGATGAAAATGTGAAACGATAAATGAATAAAATACCCGATTCATATTAACGTCATAAGTGAGCCGCCAGTAGCACCGGTTATCACTATAAACCAAGCTGGCAATTTCCAGTACACAAGCATACTAAATAAGATGGCAGCAAAAGCAAAGTCTATAGGAGCTAAGATGGAGCTGGTCCAAATGGGATTATAAAAAGCCGCAATCAAGATGCCTACAACTGCTGCATTTACTCCCATTAATGCCCCTTTTACTTTAGAATTACGGCGTAATGTGTCCCAAAATGGCAATGTCCCTAGAATAAGAAGAAATGCAGGTAAGAAAATAGCAATTGTTGCTAATAAGCCACCTTGCCATCCATTTATCACGGCACCTATGTACGCTGCAAACGTAAATAATGGTCCTGGTACAGCTTGTGTTGCACCATATCCAGCAAGAAATGCCTCTTTGTCTAGCCATCCAGTAGGGACAAATTCACGTTCAAGCAATGGCAAGACTACATGTCCACCACCAAACACTAAAGAACCAGACCGATAAAAGCTATCAAACAGAGCAATCCAATTTGATGAAGTAACCTCTCGTAAAATTGGAAGTAGAAACAGTAATCCGAAAAATAAAGCTAAACTAACAAAACCGACACCACGCGAAATTGGAAAATGAACGTTAGATTCATAACTTTCGTCGTGTTGTTTATAAATTAGAAAACCAATAAATGCGGCCAGTATAATAATACCAACTTGCACATAGGCAGTCTGCCAAATCAAGGTCCCAACCAAGGCTATTAATGCAATTGTCTTTCTCTTTATATCTGGAGTTAAATTTTTTGACATCCCCAAAATGGCGTGTGCAACTACTGCTACTGCTACTATTTTTAATCCGTGGATCCAGCCTGCATTTGAAACATCCATTCCTTTGAAAAATGATGCTAATATTACTAACGCTATCACCGAAGGCAGTGTAAAACCAAGGAAAGCTAAAATTCCACCGAAGAAACCCCCCCGCATAACTCCGACTCCAATTCCAACCTGACTGCTAGCTGGACCAGGCAAGAATTGACACAAAGCAACTAAATCAGCATAGCTTTTTTCATCCATCCATTTCCGTCGTCTAACATACTCATCATGAAAGTAACCTAAATGTGCTATTGGCCCACCAAACGATGTTAAACCAAGCCTTGTTGAAACTAATAGTATTTCAATTAGTGACTTTAAACTTCTGTTTGTTTTGTTTTGGTCCACTAAAGTATTCCTCCATTATTTAAGTTCATAAGCTTTCTTTCCGGCTTCCATAAATATTTCCTTTTTAAATGGTCGAATAAATAATTTTCTTATTTTCCCATCGACGTTTCGTTCCTCATTTATTAAAAGTCCATCAGATTCAATTGTGTATAAAGTACCTGAATTGACGGTTTATCCATGTCATTTTAGTTCTTCGAACATCCAAAGACCAAAGTCGATTATCTATAATGAAGTATACTATTTATAAATATTTAGTTTCTAATTCCAACAATTAATTTACACACTCTTAATATTTGCTCAACCTAACATTATTTATCAAAAAATGGAAACATTTATAGCCCTTAATGTTTAGGTAAATCCATAATGAAAGCCATTACCGGAAGCTGATCAGCAGCTTCTTTTCTTTTGGAAAAAAAAGCAGTAATTATAAAGAGGAGAGATTTTACACCTAACATACGTCCTCCTTTTTTTGTTAAGTGAGACGGTTAGCAAAGAACAATATGGGAAATACTAAAAGAATGAAAATCTTACCGAATTTTCAGAAAAATACATTGACGGGAAATTACAGTTGTTATATATTATTAATAAGTTAAATTTATTGTTATATAACAGAAGGGGGAGTCAAGATGATGAATATTCAGGATAAAGCCTATGAGAGTTAT
Organism: Peribacillus sp. Bi134; assembly: GCF_918698065.1. Lineage (NCBI taxonomy): Bacteria > Bacillati > Bacillota > Bacilli > Caryophanales > Bacillaceae > Peribacillus > Peribacillus sp. Bi134. The sequence goes on from NZ_CAKKLN010000006.1 coordinate 211,097, forward strand.
TTAAAGATTTGTGAAAGGTATGAAATCGAGTCGATAAACTTCGACCGCTTCATCAAAAACTTAACTAAAGATCAGTTGGATGAATACAGTAAATTAGCCGTTTAAATGAAAGGACGTGATTGCACAAGATGGACCTCCCGGTTGATGTAGATGTAGAAGCCAGTTAGAAACCCCACCAGTTGCTATAGGGAACAGGTGGGGTTTTGTTATGTGTTTTAAAATCCAGACTGTAATCGATCAAAAAAGAAACTGCCGGAGAAGGTCTTCTCCGGCAGTTTCTTTTAACTTCCCCGATACACTTGATAGCCCCATGGGGAAACGAGCAGTGGCACATGATAATGAGAGGATGGGGAAGATAGTCCGAAACGGACGGGTACCTGGTCCAAAAAGGGCGGATCAGGAAGCTCGATGGACTTGTTCCGGAAGTAATCCCCGATATGAAAAATGATTTCGTAGTTTCCTATTTTAGTGTTTTCTGCGTTCAGCAGCGGGGCATCGAGCCTCCCGTCTGTATTTGTGACCGCTGAGTGGAGCAGCTGCCAGTCAGCGGTTGATGATTCGGAATAGTATAATTCAATCGTCACGTTTTCGGCCGGCTGGCCATGCATTAAATCCAATATATGTGTTGTTATACCAGGCATAAATACTCCTTAACCGATGTTTTCTTCAGCAGCAGCCAGGATTTTATTATTTTCGAGATTTTCTTTTTTAACGGTGAAGACCTGAAATCCATATGGCGGGCGCGGCTCTGTATATACTTTCCCTTTGGATTCCGGGATTTCGGAAACGACTGTATCCCATGTGTGGTTTTGGGATTCGAATGTAACTTCAAGAAGCTGAGGGAATCTGGTTAAAATACGGCAGCCGATTTCATAAATCAGATTTTGGATCGAAGGAGTCTCCATTTCATGGAAAACGGATGTAGCAATATCGATTACCTGTTCAGCAGCCACGTATTTAGAAGGATCCACACCGAATGCATCCTTTTGATCCTCATAGACCCAGTGGAGATTCAAATAGATGAAAAGCGGTCGATTTCCATCTTCGGGAAGCGTCGTATACTCATCACGGACAAAACCGACAAAAGAGTTCCCGCTTACTTTGATTAATTGGAGGTCAAGGATGGAACTGCTTTGCTGAACGATTTCACTGCCGTTTTCCCTACGGATGATTTCGACGGCTGCCTTGGCCCGTTCGTTGCGGGACTTTTTGAATACAAGGTCACTCGGTTTCAATTGAAGATCCGTCGCTTCAGTCACAGCTTCGAAAGGGATATCCTCGGCAATCAATTTAACCGTATCGATTTGAGGATATTTGTTAAGGAAGGCTTCTGACACATATGAAGCAAATCCTTCTAATGTTGCTCCTTTGAATGTGGCTAAATGCCGTTGGATGAAGTTTTTCATCGAATCTGTCGCGACGACCATGGAATTGTCTCCTTCCGTGAAGGAGGGAAGAAAAGAGGAGCCGCCAACGGAAACTTTTACATTGGTGCCAAAAATGATATGATCTCTGCCTGAAAAAGTGGATTCTGGTATTTGTTTGATTCCGGTTAAAGGCTTGGAATAGGTCCTATAGGCAAAAACATTTCCTTTTCCATAACTTAGTGTTTGTGCGGCTGATTTATTTTTCATTGAATTCTCTCCTTCGATTTTGATTTTATCCTGTAAACGAAATAGGGCAATTTTATGAATTTCAGATAGTGCCTTATCGAACTCTATTGTTTCTGAATGGTGAATCCTTGTTTTCATCGATTGATATATGTCATTTTTATCTTTGCCGCGTACAGCCAGGATAAATGGAAAGCCGAATTTATTCATATATTGCCGGTTCAATGATATGAAACTTTCATATTCTTCGGCAGTAAGGTCCTTTAAACCGGCGCCATGCTGTTCCTTAGTCGAATCATCACTCATTTCAACTTTGTCCCCTAGGTTCGGGTGCTTCTTGATTAATGTTAACTTTTCTTCATTTGACGAATTGCTTACAATGTCCACCATGCATTGATGCAGAATGATAATGGATGAAAATGGTCTATTGGCTGCCGCCTTTTCTGCAATCCAAGGTGAATGTTCGAAAGTATCACCAAGGAACATCGTGAAATCCTTTTCGCTAATTGCATTTAGTGACTTAATAGTAATCATTCTAAGGGCTCCTTTTTAAATGCTTTTTGCCATGAACTGATCTGCATCCGCGATGGTTCTATCTGCCGCCTTTTTCTTTCGGGGAGTCAAGATCACATTCAGGATGATGGCTGTCAGGCTTCCTGTGATGATTCCATCACCGACAACGATACGGATGGTTTCCGGCAGGCTTGAGAATAACTCGGGAACGACGGTTGCGCCCAGTCCGAGTGAGACTGAACAAGCAATGACCAATAAATTGGCATTATCCGAGAAATCGACGTCATTCAACATTTTAATTCCTGATGAAACGACCATTCCGAACATGACGACGGTAGCACCTCCGAGAACGGCAGTGGGAATCAGTGTAGCGAGTGCTGCGATTTTCGGTACAAGTCCAAGCCCGATTAAAATGAAGCCGGCTACAATGGTGATTGTTCTTTTTTTTACACCGGATAATTGTACGAGGCCTACATTCTGGGCGAATGTACTATAAGGAAAGGCATTGAAAATCCCGCCTAAAGTGAAGGCAAGGCCTTCTGCCCGGTAGCCCTTGACAATATCTTTTTCACTCAATTCCCTGCCGGTTATTTTTCCGAGAGCAAGGAATGCGCCAGTGGATTCGACAAGGATGACTGTGCCAACCAACATCATCGTAAGTATGGGTGCTATTTCAAAGCTGGGTGTACCGAAGTACAAAGGAGCGGGGATATGGAACCAAGAAGCCTCGGCAACGGTGGAAAAGTCCATCTTCCCAAAAAACGTTGAAGCGATCGTTCCTGCTATGATGCCAATCAGAACGGAAATGGAGCGAATGAATCCAGTGAAGCAGCGATTGATTAACAGAATAACGGCGAGGACTCCTAAAGAAAGCATCAAGTTCTCAGCTGAGCCAAAGTCTTTGCTGCCGGAACCGCCAGCCATATTCTTTATGCCGGTGGGCACTAAGGATAATCCAATGATGATGACGACGGTACCGGTCACGACAGGCGGGAATAATTTAAGCAGTTTACCAAAGATGTTGGAGAAGAAAATGATGAATAATCCAGCGGCTATGATTGATCCATAGATAGCGGAAATGCCATAATTGCTGCCGATGGAGATCATGGGGGTGACTGCGACGAAAGAAGTTCCCAAAACTATCGGGAGGCCAATTCCAAAGTATTTATTTTTCCAAGATTGCAATAATGTAGCGATCCCGCAGGTCAATAGATCAATGGCAATAAGGTAGGCTAACTGTTGAGAATTGAATCCCAATGCCCCCCCGACGATGATCGGCACCAATATGGCACCAGCATACATGGCAAGAACGTGCTGAAGACCTAACGAGAAGGCCTTGGACTTATTAATTCTGTCATTCATAAAAAAACTCCCTTCTACAATAGCATGTCATTTTATATCACGTGATTCTGTTATGATTAATATCATAATAAAAAATCAGAAAATTGTCATTAGTTAGATTAGACAATTTTTGGTTGTGGATATAGACAACTTGCATAAAGTGATGGGAGGCTTTTGTTTTATATTTTAAGTAAGGATTTAATGCGAAGGGCAAGTCGTATCTGGAGTGTGGTCTCCGAATCTTTCAGGCTCTTGCCGAGCAGCTCTTCGCATTTCTCGAGTCTGTATACAACTGTGTTTCGGTGTACGAATAACCTTTTGGCAGTTTCGGATATTTGACAATGAGTTTCGAGATAGACGGATAATGTCTGTAATAAGGATTGCTCCTCCTCGGTGAAAACCTTTGAAAATCCCTGTAGTGCATAATGGTGAAAATTCATGAGGTCTTCTTCGGGGATGATCCTCAATAATTCCATAATATCCTTCGTTCGGAATATATGGATGTATTCGGTCCTTTTCGAAAGGCCTCCTTCGAGAAGGGAGTCGTTCGCTTCTTTGTAAGAATTCTTGGTCTGTAAAAAACTCTGGCTCAAATGGCTCACTCCGAAAGAAATCGTGCAGCCGAACTGGCTGGCTGTTATCCTTTGCAATGATTTAAGCGAGGTTTCGACAGTTTGGAGAACGTCAGAGACTTCATTCACTTCATATAAAAGAATGCATTTCTTGCCTTTGGTAAAGAGATGAATGGGATTGGGTGATAGGCAAAGTTCATCTTCCAAAAACTCGTATATCGAATCAGCCCGTCGCTGCAGCTGTGTGTAACTTATGTCCGAATCGGATTCATCGATCTTTCCGACTGCGCATATATAGGTTTTTTCATTGTGTAAGGAAAACTCCTTTGCCCGATTTATGATTTCCTCTTGTGAAGAGAAACTGCCATCGAGAAAATGAAGGAAGAAATCATTTCGGATATTCCGATCATGCTGTTTAAGGGCGTGTTCTTTCATCAGGGCAAAAGAAATGACATTAGTTGCCTGTTCTATCGTCAATGTTATGAGGTTATCGCTAGTCTTAATTTCTCCCAATATCGTCAAATAACCAAATTTTTCTTCATTCATATAGATGGGGAAGACGGTATAGGGCTGTTTATTGGAAAGGGATGAAAATGAAAAGAAAGGTGTTTTGGTTTTGTGGAATCGGAATCCCGCTTCGCTCATTTTTTTGATTATTGGAATAATTCCAGGTGTTGAGATTGGTTGGAATATCGGTTTTAGGTACTGGTCAACTAATAAGATGGGGTATCCGATCATATCCGATAAATGATCAAGCAGCTTTTGAATTCCTTTGCCGCGCATGATTAAGTTTGTGAATTGTTTATGTGTTTCCATGGCAAAAGTCAATTCCGCTGCACGTTGATCCAAAATCCCCCGTAATGTATGGTTGATGATTTCCCCGAGTGACAATTCGGCCGGGAGTTCAATGATTGGAAAGGATAAAACATTGGCAAGAACCAGTGCCTCCTCAGGTATTTCCTTTAGGTACCTCCTTGTCTTTATTCCCAGGGCTGCGCAGCCTTGGTTTGCCATCGCTTCGACGAGTGATGACAAGAGATGCGGCTTGTCCTTTATGTGATAAGCCGTCGTTACAAGGAATTCATTTGGTTTTAAAAAGTTGATGATATCCGGAGCGTCCATCATATTGACTGTGAGGACTTCCCGTTCGATCCCTGTTCCTCCGGCAATTAAATGCATGCCGGTTAATGCTGGCAATGTTAAAAGTTCGGCTACCTTCATCTGAAACACCTCATTTTGGAAAATTAGAGTATTGAGTGTAAGTTTATAAATACAGGGGGAATGAATCGGTTTTAAATTAGCGCATGTTGCTGATATTAGTTTGAATCCCTCCGTTTACTAACGTGCTTTGCGGATTTTCATTATCATATCATACAAACACTTTGGCATATCCTACAAATTTCATTGTTTGGATTATCGGATAAATAAAAAACATTTTTATGTTAGGTTTTATAACATCGTTGGTGACATGTTATTTTAATTTTGTTAATATTTATAAAAAATAACGTGAGGATAAGGGAGACGATAAAATGAGTGAAGGCACAGTTGCTTCCAGTAAGAAAAAAAGAGTAACGCCGTTTCCGAAAGAATGCACATTCAGCAAAGGGGACTGGGATGTATTATCGCAATATTGGTTTCCTGTGGCGGCAGTCGAGGAAATATCGGAAAAACCGATAGGCATTAAACTTCTGGATGTGCACCTTGTCCTTTATCGGGCCAAGGGGAAGATTATCGTTGCGAGGGACCTTTGTCTGCATCGTGGTGTACCATTAAGCATGGGATGGGTGGATGGTGATGATATCGTATGCCCTTACCACGGTTTTAGATATGGCCCGGAAGGGAATTGTACGGGGATACCTGCACATCCCAACGCTAAAATATCCCCGCGTCTTTGCATTAATATTTATCCCGCGGTTGAGCGCTACGGCTTGATTTGGACTTCGATTGCGAGCGATAAAGAGGATATTCCGAAGTTGCCGGCCTGGGATGATGAGGCATATTTGAACATCCTGCCGCCATCCATAGACATTGCCGGTTCAGCCGGTCGGCAGATGGAAGGTTTTTTGGATGTGTCCCACTTTGCTTGGGTTCATTCGGAAAGCTTCGCTGATCGTAACAATCCTATCGTTCCTAGTTATAAGGTGGAAAAAACGGAATATGGCCTGCATGTGGAATACTTAAGTTCCGTCAGTAATTACGGAAAAGGCATGCGGCATTTAGAACCTGCCCACTTTGAGTGGCTGCGTGTTTTTGATATCTATCCACCGCTGGCGGCCAGGCTTACTGTCCATTTCCCGGAGGATGGGAAACTTCACATCTTGAACTGTGCCAGTCCGGTTTCGGCACGAAAGACAAGAATGTTTTCACCGATGGCCCGTAACTTTGATTTAGATGCCCCGGTTGAAGATACTTATGAATTCAACTTGCAGATTTTCAATGAAGATAAGGAAATGGTGGAAAATCAAAAGCCGGAGGAGTTGCCTCTTGATTTGCAAGCGGAAGCGCATATCGCGGCAGATAAGACGTCGATCGCTTATCGTCAGCTATTGAGGGAATTGGGCTTAGGCTCGAATTATACAAGTTGATAAAAAGAGGGTGTCCGGTTTAATGGGCGCCCTCTTCTTTTGTTGGCTTGTTTTCAGTTGGTTATTTTGCACAAAAAAACACCGAAATACTAACAGAATTGTCAATGAAGTTAAATGTGAAAGCAAGTAAAATAATAGATAACATAAATTTGTGAATATTCATAACATGAATGGATATTGAGAAGGGAAGCGATGTGATGGGCATTCAAATCGAAAAATTCATAGATGAAAAGGATGATGTTGCGTCGATGATAGAATGGTTGGCATCTTTCGGGGCAACGGAGAGTAATGGGGTGACCCGTTTATTATATTCCAAGGAATGGATGAGCGCTCAGCAGGCAATGAAAGCTGAGATGGAAAAAGAAAACCTCAGTACATATTTTGATAGTGTAGGCAACTTGTTTGGCAGGCTTGAGGGAAGGGATCTCTCAGGTGGAATCATTCTGACCGGTTCTCATATAGACACGGTCAAGGATGGGGGGAAATATGACGGCGCATATGGGGTCATCGCTAGTTTCCTGGCGGTTAAGAGGTTGTATAAAGTCTATGGGGCGCCGCGAAAGACGATTGAAGTCGTTTCCTTTTGTGAGGAGGAAGGAAGCAGATTTCCCTTAACGTTTTGGGGGTCGAGGAATATTAAAGGAGTCTATGGTCTTGAGCATGTCAGGGATTTAAAAGATACAGAAGGAATTCCTTTTTTGGAAGCCATGAAAAAGTCAGGGTTTGAACCTGAAGCCTATAAAACCCCGGTCCGCGATGATATTGACCGGTTCGTCGAAATTCATATAGAACAGGGGATGGTGCTTGAAAAGAATGAGAATGCAATTGGGGTCGTCAGCCATATTGTCGGGCAGCGCCGTTATACGGTTAAAATCATGGGTGAGAGTGATCATGCGGGCACCACTCCCATGTCATACAGGAAGGATGCTGTCGGTTTTGCTTCGGAATTCATTTCTTTTTTAACGAAAAAAGCGAAGGGTATGGACCCGGGTTTAGTTGCGACTGTTGGGAGAATGGATGTTAAACCTAATGTTCCGAATGTCATTGCTGGTGAAGTGGAGCTCAGTCTCGATATCAGGCATCACGAGGAAGAGGTTCTTGAAAGGTTTTGTAAGGAAATTTTTTCGACTTTCGATTCCTTGGCAAAGAAAGCTGAAATGAAGCTGGAGGTTTCACAATGGATGGATGTCAAACCGGTTGCGATGGATCGGGAAATGAATGGCCTTGTCCGAAAGGTAGCTGAAGATAAAAATATACCATACCAAGATATGGTCAGCGGAGCCGGCCATGATGCACAAGTATTTGGTTCGTTTTGTCCGACTTGCTTGCTGTTCGTTCCAAGTAAGGGGGGGATCAGCCATTCGCCTAAGGAGTTTACGAGTGTTGTGGATATGGAAAAGGGAATCGACGTTTTAAGTGAAATACTATATAAATTAGCCTATTAAAGGGGTTGGGGAAAATGGCATATTCAGAATTGAATGCACCGCTGAGAACGATCATGACACCAGGACCGGTCGAAGTGGATCCGCGTGTTTTAAGGGCGATGAGCACACCGATATTAGGGCAATTCGATCCTGCATTCACTACAATCATGAATGAAGTGATGGAAATGCTGCGTTTGGTTTTTCAAACGAAAAATAAATGGGCATTCCCTATCGATGGCACCTCAAGATCGGGTAATGAAGCGATTCTATGCAGCATCATTGAGCCGGGAGATAAGGTTCTGGTTCCCATATTCGGTAGATTCGGTCATTTGTTGGTCGAAATCTGTGAGCGATACGGAGCTGAAGTCCATACGATGGAATGTCCTTGGGGAGAGGTGTTCGAACCGCAAGCTGTCATCGCGGAAATCAAGAAAGTCTCCCCGAAAATAACAGCAATCGTTCATGGGGAAACTTCCACAGGTTGTATGCAGCCTTTGAAGGAAATCGGGTTGGCCTGCCGAGAATTGGGTGTCCTGCTTGTGGTGGATGCGGTTGCCTCAATCGGGGGCACCGATGTTAAGGTGGATGAATGGTGTATTGATGGGTTGATAGGAGGGACACAAAAATGCTTGTCCGTTCCTTCAGGTATGGCACCGATTACGTATAATGAGAGAATAGAAGAAATCATCCAGTCCCGTAAAAAGGTGGAACGTGGTATTGCGACGGATGAAGATAACCAAAAGGTTTCGCTCCGCCGTCCGATCACCAGTAATTATTTCGATTTAAGCATGCTGCAGGATTATTGGGGACCGCGCCGCTTGAATCACCATACAGAAGCGACCTCCATGATTTATGCGTTACGTGAAGGGTTGCGCCTTGTGCTTGAAGAAGGTCTGGAAACGCGCTTTGCCCGTCATGAACTCCACGAAGCTGCTCTCGTTGAAGGGATCAAGGCAATGGGGCTGACGTTATTCGGGGATGGGAAAAACAAACTTCCGTGTGTAACTTGCATCGAAATTCCAAACGGAATCGACGGTGAAGCTGTAAGAGCCATGCTGTTGAATGAATTTGGTATCGAAATCGCTTCCTCGTTTGGTCCGCTTCACGGCAAAATCTGGAGGATCGGGACCATGGGATTCAGTTGCAGGAAAGAAAACATCCTCTTTGTATTGGCCTCCTTGGAAGCTGTCCTTTTGCGCCAGGGGTTCCAAGTTAATCGGGGAGAGGCTTTGCAGGCTGCACTGGATGTGTATGTGGGAAAGACGGAGAAAGTGGCTGCATCAAGGGGATCTCTTTGATTATAAAACTATTTTGGGGGAGTGGTCCATATGTCAATATATGATCTTATTATCCGCAATGGATATGTAGTTTTTCCTGATGGAGTGAAGAAAGCTGATCTTGCCATCCAGGATGGGGTGATTGTTAAGATTGGGGATATCCTGGATGGCGATGGTTATGCAGAGTATGAAGCGGATGGCCAGCATATCTTTCCTGGTATGATTGATGTCCATGTGCATTTTAGCGAACCTGGCCGCGCTCATTGGGAGGGCTTTGAAACAGGATCGCAAATGATGGCGGCGGGAGGCTGCACCACATATTTCGATATGCCATTGAATGGAATCCCTTCAACGATTGATCGAAAGGCCCTCCTTGAAAAGGGCAATCTCGGTGAGATGAAGTCGGTTATAGACTTTGGATTATGGGGAGGACTGGTCCCGGGAAATATCGATGATTTAGAGGATCTCGCCGAATCCGGAGTCATCGGATTTAAGGCATTTCTATCAGCGACGGGAAATGAGGAGTTTGAACGGGCAGATGATTTCACCCTTTTACATGGAATGAAGAAAATAGCGGAATTGGGAAAGGTCTTGGCCCTTCATGCGGAAAGTGATCCGATCACTCAGTGGTTAAAGCGGGAAAAAGAGAAGGATGGACTATTCAGTGCGAATGATTATGCAGCTACAAGACCTGTGCAAGCGGAAGCGGAGGCTGTGGAGCGTGCCATTACATATGCAGAGTTAACGGGCTGTCCGCTGCACTTTGTCCATATTAGCAGTAGTTTGGCCATCGAAAAAATTGAATCGGCCAAACAGAAGGGGCTGGATGTGACGGTCGAGACGTGTCCGCATTATTTATTATTCAATCAGGATGATTTAATAGAAAAAGGTGCGGTTGCAAAATGTGCTCCCCCACTAAGGGAAAGAGAAGAACAAGAAAGATTGATTACCCGTTTAATGCAAGGGAAATTCGATATGATTTCTTCCGACCACTCACCATGCCCTTTTGAGCTGAAAGATCCTGCCATACATAATATTTTTGAAGCGTGGGGCGGAATAAGCGGGGGGCAATTTTCGTTGATGTCGATGATAGAGTTGGCTGTTTTACATGGTATCCCGCTTCATAAGGTCGCTGAGTGGACAGCTTCAGCCCCGGCAAAAAGGTTCGGTCTCTCCTCTAGAAAAGGACAAATCGAGGTAGGGAAGGATGCAGACCTTGCCATCGTTTCCCTTAATGGTACGCATGAAGTTTCGGAAACGAATTTTTTCGCGAAACATAAGCAAAGCGTTTATATGGGCCATACCTTTCCTTGCCAAATCACGGCTACCATGAATAGAGGGAAAATAGTTTACGAGACTGATGTAATCAGTGAAAGGGAGCGTGGGGAGTGGCTAAAAGTGACAGATTCCAGTATTCCGGCCAATAGCTAGGAAGAAGGGTTTTAAAATAAGGGAGGGGGATTCCAAATCGGGAATCCCCTTTTTATTAGCTCAACGTATGTATCATGGGCAAAACAAGGGAAAATAAACCGGACAAGTTGATTGCTCGTCCGGTTTCAAGTGTTACTTATTCAACTTGGTCGACGAAATATTGATTTTTCCTGTATACCATCGCTTCCATGGTTGCAATCAATTCCCTTTCATTTGACACGTCTATTTTATACCAGGCCAGTTTATGGTTTTTCTTTATTTCTTCCGCTCTGGCAGTTAAAGTCTCACCCCGTTTGCCAGCTGATAAGAAGTTGATGTTGTTTGAAACGCCAACCGCAATTTTGCCATATGAATTACTGGCTGCGGCGAACACGTAATCAGCAAGTGAAAAGATGATGGCACCGTGAACCGTTCCATGGCTATTTAGCATGTGGTCACTTGGAATCAATTCTGCTTCAGCTGTCCCGGGACCGAGTTTCGTCAATTTCATCCCTAGAAAAGAAGCGTATGGTTCGTCGACCAGTACTTGTTTGATTTGATCGTAATGCAATTCGTGAATATCCTGATCTAAATGTGTGGTCATGGAAATCCTCCTTCTTAATGGTCTTTTGCTGAACTTATCCCATATCCGGTGTTTGATTTGAACAGTACTTCAGCAAAACCGTTTTCTTCATCTTTTGCTTTTGACAGTATTGTACCTAAATAAGCTCCAATAAAGCCGAGCGGTACGGTGAAAATGGTCGGGTTGCTCATCGAGAAGAGGGGATCGCCAGTGAAAATCCCCATCCCAGGTTCGGGATTCCATACATTGGGACTGAGCATGACCAGTATGATGGAGCTGAGTAACCCGAATGACATTCCGGTGATCGCTCCGGTTGCGTTGAAGCGTTTCCAATATATTGTGCAAAGAATGATCGGTAAATTGGCACTGGCAGCAATTCCAAGCGCAAGGACTGAAAGAAAAGCGACATTCATTGATTGAGCAAATAAAGCAAGTAAAATCGAAATGACCGCTACTCCGACAGAAGCCATTCGGGCAACGAGTATTTGCTGTTTTTCCGTAATATTTCCTTCCTTGATGATTTCACCGTATATATCATGTGCAAAAGCCGATGCCGACGTTAAAACAAGGCCGGATACAACCGCTAAAATCGTGGCAAATGCCACAGCAGAAACGAATGCGAATAAAAATTCCCCGCCCATGGTTAATGCAAGAAGGGGCGCGACCATGTTTCCAGCCGAGTTTGCTTCGATGATCCGCTCAAACCCGACGAAAGATGCAGCGCCGAAACCAAGGAAAATCGTCATGATGAAAAATACCCCTATAAACCATGTGGAATATACGACGGATTTCCTTGCAGTAGCTGCGTCCTTTACTGTAAAGAAGCGGACGAGTAAATGCGGAAGGCCTGCTGCCCCAAGGACAAGCGACATATTAAATGAAATCATGTCGAGTCCATCGGTGTATTTATTTCCTGGATTCAAAAATTCCTTTCCGAGCGGTGTTGCAGTTTGTACATGTTGGAACATCTCTGAAATGTTGAAATTAAAACGGGAAAAAACGATGAACGTCAATACAGCGGAACCGCCTAGCAATAGAACCGCCTTCGTGATCTGCACCCAGCTTGTCGCTCTCATCCCGCCGAAAATCACATAAATCGTCATCAGTACACCGACAAGAAGAACTGATAGCCAATAATCGATGCCGAGCAAAAGTTTAATTAATCCTCCTGCACCTACAAGTTGGGCAATCATGTAAAAGATTGAAATGACAAGTGTGTTAGCAGCAGCTATCCCTCGCACTTTTTTTGATTTGAAGCGTGCTGAAATCATGTCTGCCAGCGTAAACTTACCTAGATTGCGAAGTGGTTCCGATACAAGATACAATAAGACAAGAAAGGCAACAAGGTTCCCGATGCTCATATAAAAGCCATCAAAACCAATCAGTGCGATTGCACCCGTAATTCCCAGGAAGGATGCGGCTGACATAAAGTCACCTGCTACGGCCAATCCATTCTGCCATGCTGTCAATCCGCCGCCGGCCGTATAAAAATCGCTGGCATTTTTCGTCTTCTTAGAAGAGTAATAGGTTATTGTAAGCGTTAACAAGATGATGCCCAAAAAAAGCGTGAGGGATAAAATGCTCATTCGCCAAGCTCCTTCTCATATTTATTCAAGATATTTTTAGCCATCTTGTCGTATTTCTCTGCTTTTTTGATATAGACAATTCCCCCTAACCATACGACAGCGAATTGGAGAAGTGCATATACCCAAGCCCAAGTAATATTAAAAAAAGCTTCACCCTTCAACACTTCGCTATAAGCAGCTAAAATAGGCAGAACAAAATAAAAAGCAAGAAAGAAGAGAGTGACAGGTACGATGAAAGCTTTTTTCTTTTGAAGCAAATACTTGAATTCTTCCGTTTCAATTAATTGACGATACTTATTTCCGTTGTCATGTCCTGATGGTGAATGGCCGTTTTTAGCCTGTGATTCCATAGTAAGCCCCCTTTTTGTGTAGTACGTTTTTAAAACGATTGTTTGATAAAATGATATATCATTGTTAAAATTAACATAGTCTGAAAATTTAGTAAATTAGTATTTTGTCTATTCGGTCATTTTATCTGAATTATAAAAACATTATTGACAACGTAGAAATGACGTATTAATCTTGAAATAAATCATAACAATAATTTAATCTCCGTTTTATTACCGTTATGTATGTTAGATGGGACAATAGTAAAATTGAGGGGGACTGAAACAATGTACAATCCGGAAGTTGAAACGGCTTCGCGTGCTGAAATGGAAAGTTTACAAATGGCACGCCTTAAAAAAACGATTAGCCATGTATATGAAAATGTACCTTATTACAGAGAAAAGTTTAGAGAGATGGGCCTGGAACCAGAAGATATTCAAACTCTAAACGATGTGATAAAGCTTCCATTTACAAAAAAACAGACGCTTCGTGATCAGTATCCATTCGGTTTATTTGCCGTTCCGATGGAGGATGTAACACGCATTCATGGTTCATCCGGAACGAGCGGAAAGCCTACAATTGTCGGGTATACGAAAAATGATTTGGAAAATTGGGCAACAATCGTCGCACGTGGAATTGTAGCTGCAGGAGGCCGCAAGTCAGATATTTTCCATAATGCATATGGATATGGTCTGTTTACAGGGGGCCTGGGCTTGCATTGCGGGGCAGAAAAGCTGGGAGTTGCGACAGTACCCATTTCAGGGGGGAATACCGATAGGCAGATTACGATCATCAATGACTTTAAACCGCGAGGCATTTGCGGAACCCCTACTTATATTTTGAATATCGCTGAAAAGATGGAAGAGATGGGAATTGATCCTGCTGATAATGGGCTTGAGTATGGGATTTTCGGAGCTGAGCCATGGTCGGAGGCAATGAGGGCAACACTTGAGAGGAAACTGAAATTGAAAGCCATCGATATTTACGGATTAAGTGAAATCATGGGGCCGGGAGTTGCGATTGAATGTCATGAAGCACAGGATGGACTGCATATCGCAGAAGACCATTTCCTTGTCGAGGTCATTAACCCGGACACGCTTGAACCGGTTAAGGACGGCGAAGATGGGGAACTTGTCTTTACCAGCCTTACAAAGGAAGCGCTGCCAATCATTCGTTACCGTACAGGTGATATCGCCTCAATTACACATGAACCGTGTAAATGCGGGCGTACGACAACTAGAATGTCCCGTGTTAAGGGCAGAACGGATGATATGATCATAGTCAGGGGAGTGAATGTGTTTCCATCTGAAATAGAGCGTGTGCTATTCCAAATGGAGGGAATTGTGCCACACTATCAGATTCATCTCGTTAAGAAGGGAAATATGGACGGTGTTGAACTGCACATTGAAATTGAAAGCGGTTTCTACAGGGAGATTGAAGAAGACTTAACGCATGGGAATGTAGAGATATTAAGGAAAACGATACAGCATCATTTGAAATCCGCATGTCTTGTAACGATGGATATTGTTGTCAACATCCCAAAAAGCATTCCCCGTTCAGAAGGAAAAGCGATTCGTGTCGTTGATAAGCGGAAGGATGAAGTCATTCGTTCATAAATTCCATGCTCATGAATATGGATGTTGAAACAGGACGATTCTGTCGTTCAGTTCTTTCCTGCTGAAGTACCGATTGGAATAAGTGAGCTGAAGAAATCGAACCAGTAAACGCGATACATAAAGCGGATGCAATCGTGGTTAAATATGGGTTTATCTCTTAATGGAAGAGAAGATGGAGCCAATCATGAAATGGAGAAGGAGGAGGGCCTTTTGTCAAAATATACAGTTGTGGATCAAGAAACTTGCATTGCTTGCGGTGCATGCGGTGCGGCTGCACCTGAAATCTTTGATTACAATGATGAGGGAGTGGCATTTGTCATCCTGGATGAAAATGAAGGAACTGCAGAGGTCGCGGAAGGTTTATTTGATGATCTGGATGATGCAGTGGAGGGCTGTCCGACAGATTCAATCAAAGTGGAAACCTCGCCCTTTAAAGTTTTAGTGGATTAAAAGATTCAAAGAAACCTAGATAATTTCCTTTTATTTCGAAAAAAGACAGAATAGTCTTGCATTAAATATAACAGTAAAATATAATAACGTTATATAAACGTTATATTATAAAAAGAGGTGATTTGGATGAACGTTCTTTTAAATGATATGGCAGGAGAAGAAAAGCTAAATCAATTCATTGCCAGAATCGAAGCGGGAGAAAAGATAGAGGCGGATGATTGGATGCCGGAAGAATACCGGGGCACTTTAATCAAGTTAATATCGATGCATGGAATCAGTGAAATCATGGGGGCGCTTCCAGAAAAGGAATGGGTACCTAAAGCCCCGACCTTAAATAGAAAACTTGGAATCATGGCAAAGGTGCAGGATGAAATGGGGCATGGGCAATTATTGCTTCGAGTCGCCGAGGATCTGCTAAGGCCTTACAGTAAAAAACGGGATGACCTAATGCAAGATTTGTTTAAAGGAGATTTAAAGTTTCATAATGTTTTCCATATGGAAGCCAAATCCTGGGGCGATGCTGGATTGATTGGCTGGCTTGTTGATGGTGCAGCCATCATTTCCCAGACGAACATGCTTGGCGCCTCATACGGACCTTATGCCAGGGCATTACAGAGGATTTGCGCGGAAGAAGTTTTTCACGCCCAGCATGGTGAAGCGATAATCATGGCTTTGGCTGAAGGGACGGAAGAACAAAGGAAATTGGTTCAAGACTCCATCAATTATTGGTGGGAATCTTTATTACTTTTCTTTGGACCTCCCAGTAAGAATGAAGTGGGCACATCCAAACAGGATATAACGATTAAGTACAGAATCAGAACCAGTACGAATGAACAACTTCGACAAGCCTTTTTTTCTAAATATGTGAAGCGGATCCTTTCACTTGGCTTCAGCATTCCAGATGAAACGCTTAGGTTTGACAAAGCATCCGAAACCTGGATTTACCAACAACCCGATTGGGGGAAATTGAAGGTGTTCGCAAGGAATGAAGGTCCCCGTTCGCAGGATCGCTTAAGTCTTCGAAGAATTTCTTATGAAAATAATAAATGGGTACGTGAGGCATTGGCGCCCAAGGTCATCTAAGGGAGGGGGAAGGACGATATGGAAACTAGGCAAGGGAATTACTTTGAAGAATTTGAAGTATTTAGCCGTAAAACGCAATCATCACCCGTTCAATATCACTTCAGCCTGCTGGCCCCGAATGAGGATATCGCCATCATGATGGCACAAGAAAACTTCATGAGACGTGAAGCGGTTGATGATATCTGGGTCGTGAAAAGACAGAATATACGGAAAATGACGGCCGAGGAAAAGAAAACGCTTCAACGTATCGATAATAAAGACTACAGGACCACAAAAGGATACGGGTATTTAAAGAAAAAATGGCGGAAGTATGAGCAGGGAATGCTCGATGAAAAAGAGATAATGTCTTGGGCTGGAGGTGTGAAAAATGAAGAATGAATCATTGAAGGGCATCGCAATCAAGGAATTGCTGCTTCAACTGGCTGACGATGACTTCATCCATTCATACCGTGGTGCAGAATGGTTGGGACTTGCACCGCATATCGAGGAAGATGTTGCATCCGCTTCGATATCTCAAGACACGATGGGGCATGCCGCAATATATTATAAATTACTTGAAGAACTCGGTGAAGGGGATGCTGATAAGCTTGCTCATGACCGTCCCGCCAAGGAACGGCGCAATGCGATCATTCTCGAATTGGTCAATGGTCCTGGTTACTATATGAAAGACCCGGATTATGATTGGGCGTTTGCGGTAGTGCGAAATTATTTTTATACCCAAGCCAAAGCGATTAAGGTTCAATCCCTTCATTCAAGTTCATATGAACCGCTTGCTGAAGTGGCACAAAAGGTACAGATGGAACTTTACTATCATTTGATGCACTGGAAAACATGGTTCGTCCAATTGCTGGGATCCGGTCACTTGGAAGCGGTTTCGAGAATGAAAGCGGCAATCGGGAAAACAATGCCCGATTTTGCTGGCGTATTTTCACTTGGACAATATGGAGAGGAAATGGTTGAGCTCGGCTTGATAGAGGGCGAAGCTGTTTTACAGAAAAAATGGATCGAGGCCATCACACCAATTTTTGAAAGTGTCGGCTTGGCAACAACGATTCAAATAGGGATGGCAAGAGGTGATGGTCGTAATGGCCAGCATACGGAAGATTTGGAAAAGGCGCTAGAAACGTTAAGCGAAGTATACGCAAGCGATAAAGCAGCTTCATGGTGAATCAATAGAAAGGGGAGGGGTACCATGGCGACCGTACAGTTAAATACAGAAGAAATATATAGGCTCCTGGAAGACGTTAAAGATCCCGAAATCGATACAGTAAGTATTCTGGATTTAGGGATGGTCGAAGACGTGACGGTTTCGGGCCAGGACGTTTCGGTAAAAATGCTGCCAACTTTTCTTGGGTGCCCGGCATTGTCGATCATTCAAAAAAATGTGGAAACAGCCCTTCGACAGCTGCCTGCCGTAAAAAATGTAAGTGTGGAATTTTTACGTTCCCCTTCCTGGACATCCGATCGAATTACGGAAAAGGGGAAAGCTGGATTGAAGGTTTTCGGAATCTCCCCTCCTCCCCGACAAATGAAAAGTGATGGATCATGGCATGTGGATTGCCCATATTGTGAATCGACATATGTCACGATGGAAAATATCTTCGGTCCAACGGCCTGCCGCAGCATTTTATATTGTAAGGCATGCAAAAATCCGTTCGAAGCGATGAAACCGATGATAAAAATAAACTAATAAAATGGAGGTTTTCTAAAATGGTAAAACTAATCGCCCTTTATAAACAACCTGAAAACAAGGAAGAATTCGATGAGCACTACTTCAATGTACATGGTCCGATAACGGAAAAAATTCCTGGTCTTCAAAAAATGGAGGTCACTAAAATAGTCGGGACACCGATGGGCAAAGACTCTGAGTATCACATTCTATGTGAAATGTATTATGAAGACCATGATGCACTGCAAAAAGGAATGCGTTCTCCTGAGGGCAAAGCATCAGGGAAAGACTTAATGGGCTTTGCGGGGAAACTTGTAACGATGATGATCGGCGAAGAAATAAAATGAATGCGCTTCAATTCATTGAAACGTCAATCGCGGATGGCATTGGTTATATCTCTTTAAATCGGCCGCAGCAACTGAATGCCCTTAACAGGAAAATGGTGAGGGAAATAGTTTTAACCATGGAAGAATTCGACCGGGACCCGCAAGTGAAGGTGATCTTGCTATCGGGTAATGGAAAAGCATTTTCCGCTGGAGCTGATATTGACGAGATGGTGAACGACAATCCAATCAGTATGGAGTTAACGAACCAATTTGCCGATTGGGACCGAATAAGCCTAGTCAAAAAGCCTGTGATTGGTGCGGTGAAAAGTTTTGTATTCGGCGGTGGTTTTGAACTTGCTTTATCCTGTGATTTCCTGATTGCCGCCAGCGATACCCAGTTTTCCTTTCCGGAAGTGACACTAGGGGTCATGCCTGGTGCGGGAGGAACCCAAAGATTGACGAAATTGGTAGGCAAGACAAAGGCACTTGAATGGATGTTGACGGCTGAAAGGATAAAGGCAAAGACAGCTCTGCAATATGGTTTCATCAATAAGATCGTGGCACCTGAATTGCTAATGGAAGAAACGGTTGATTTTGCCAGGAAGATAGCAAAGCAACCCCCGTTAGCTGTAAGGCTGATTAAAGAATCCGTCAATAAAGCCGTTGATTACACCTTATATGAGGGCATGCAATTTGAACGGAAGAACTTCTATATTCTTTTTGCATCAGAGGACCAAAAAGAAGGAATGAAAGCATTTGTAGAAAAAAGAGAGCCGGATTTTAGAGGCGGATAAGGGGTGCTCTATGTACGAAACCATCAAATATAGGGTTGAAAATGGAGTGGCATGGCTTACTTTGAACCGTCCTGAAAAACTAAATGCCTTTACGTCCCAAATGAATAAGGAAATACAGAAAGCGATCAAAATATCTGCGGGGTCAGATGAAGTGCGGGCCATTATCATTACTGGGGAAGGCAGGGCCTTTTGTTCGGGGCAGGATTTATCGGATGTTGATGAGGGCATGAATTTAGGCCAAAAGCTGCTTGAGGACTACGGTCCTATGATGCAGCAAATAGCAAACTGTGAAAAACCGATCATTGCCGCAGTCAATGGAGTGGCTGCAGGTGCTGGCTTCAGCCTTGCGTTGGCATGCGATTTTCGGCTTGTTTCTGAAAAAGCCAGCTTTTTAAATGCTTTTGTCAATATCGGGTTGATTCCTGATTCGGGGAATCTGTATTACCTTTCGCGGATCGTTGGTCATGCGAAAGCCTTGGAATTATCTTTATTGGGGGAAAAGGTTACGGCTAGCGAGGCGAAAAATATCGGACTCGCTACAAAAGTGATCGTTTTGGAGGAATGGAACGAGGAATTGAAAGCCTTTGCAGAGAATATCGCAAACAAACCAACGAAAGCGATCGGTTTAATCAAAAGATACTTAGAGGCGTCCTATCACCTTTCATTGGAAGAATACTTAAAAGAAGAAGCGGAGGGGCAGCGAATTGCTGGCTTAACGAAAGATTATGCAGAAGGTGTGGCAGCATTCACTGAAAAAAGGAAAGCTCAATTCATAGGCAAGTAATATAGAAAAGGGAGTGGGATTACATGGTTAGAGTACAAGAGGCGGCATTTGAAAAAGCGGAAATGAAGCGTGATTATTATCATCTGATCATTAATGGAGAAAGAGTGGAAAGCTCGGATGGTTCCACGATTGATGCGTATAATCCTGCAACAGGTGAAATCATTGCCAAGGTTGCAAAGGCGACCAAGGAAGATGCAGAAAAGGCTGTTCAAGCTGCACGTGAAGCATTTGATAACGGGAAATGGAAGAGGACACCGATTAACAAACGGTCTCGTGTTTTGAACAAAATTGCAGCGATCATGCGTTCACGCTTTAATGAATTGGTTGAATTGGAGGTCCTGAACAGCGGCAAATCCATCTCTGCAGCTCAAGGCCAAGTCATGCAGGCAATTGAAGATTTCGAGTTTTATGCAGGAGCTTTAGTTGCACATCGCGGATCGGTCAATAATGTTCCTGGTCAATTCCATAATTATACGGAAAAGGAGCCAGTAGGGGTTTGTGCTCAAATCATCCCTTGGAATTACCCTATGATGATGGCTGCGTGGAAAATTGCACCTGCAATCGCAGTCGGCTGTTCGGTCATTGTTAAGCCAGCTTCGTTAACGCCGCTGACTGCCATTGTATTAGGTGAAATCTGTTTAGAAGCTGGTGTTCCTTCCGGCGTGGTCAACATCATTCCAGGACCTGGATCTGACGTAGGGAATTACCTTGTCGAACATCCGAAAGTGAATAAGGTAGCCTTCACGGGTTCTACGCCAATCGGCAGGGATCTCATGGGCAAAGCTTCACAGACATTAAAGAGGGTGACATTGGAGCTTGGCGGTAAGTCCCCTAATATTGTTTTTGAGGATGCAGACCTTGAAGCGGCTATCGATGGATCATTATATGGCATTTTCTACAATACTGGGCAGTCTTGCGAAGCCAGATCCCGTTTATACGTTCACGAAGACATATATGATGAGTTCGTTGCCAGATTCGTAGAAAAAACGAAAAAATTGAAATTGGGCAATCCGCTCGATAAAGAAACACACGTCGGTGCAGTCATAGATCAAGGGCAATTGGATGTCATCGACAATTATGTACAATCTGCCATTACTGATGGAGCGAAAATCCTCACAGGAGGAAAGCCAGCGGTCATCGAAGGCTTCGAAAACGGTTATTGGTATGAACCGACGGTCATTGCGAATGTCAATCATGATATGGATGTTGTGAAAGAGGAAATATTCGGGCCGGTCGTTGTCATAATGAAATTCAAAGATGAAAAAGAAGCCGTGAGACTCGCGAATGATACGGAATTCGGTTTGGGTTCAGCCCTCTGGACAAAAGACGGCGGGCGTGCGACTAGGGTCGCCAATCAAATAGAAGCGGGAATCGTCATGGTGAATTGCCCATTCTCCGCATTTCCTGGAACACCTTTCGGAGGGTATAAGCAATCAGGATTCGGCAGGGAACTTTGTATTGAGACACTTGATCTTTATACAGAAACGAAAAGCATCATTTCCTATCATGGAAGCCGTCCCTTAAATCCCTTTGGAATTTAATAAAACATAAAATAGGCGGCTGGCTGAACGGAATGTCGGAAAAGTAATTCAGGTATGGATGAATGCTGATCTGATTCATCCGCAGCCAGCCCTATTTATTTTTGAAGGAGGAATGAACGAATGATTAGAAATCTAGTGATTGTCGGATCTGGTGTCATGGGCAGGGGAATAGCTTATGTAGGAGCAACAGGGGGCTTTAATGTAGTGCTGGTGGATGTGAATCAGGATGCTTTGGAAAGTGCAAGAAACGAGATAGATGCCATTTTTGAGAAGGGTGTGCGCTATCAAAAAATCACTCAGGAAGAAGCGGCAGCTGCAAAAAGCAGATTTTCCTATTCTTCCAATTTGAAAGAATCAGCAGCATATGCCGACTTGATCATAGAGGCAGTTCCTGAAAAGGCGGAAATTAAGAGGGCAGTCTTTGAAACGATTGAAGTCCATGCAAAAGAAGACTGTTATTTTGCAACCAATACGTCCACGATGAGCCCGACGGAAATTGGTTCTTATGGAAAACGTCCCGAAAAAACGATTGCCATGCATTTTTTCAATCCTGTACAAAAGATGCCGCTCGTTGAAATCGTACGTGGACTTGAAACCAGCGATGAAACGGCAGCCGTAATAAAAGAGGTAGCCGGAAAAATGGGAAAAGAAACAGTGGTCATAAATGAATTCCCTGGGTTTGTAACCAGCAGGATCAGCTGTTTGGTAGGAAATGAAGCCTTCTTTATGCTTCAAGAAGGTTTAGGCACACCAGAGGAAATCGATAAGGCAATAAAGTTAGGGCTGAATTACCCAATGGGTCCATTTGAGCTAGGTGATTTGGTGGGACTGGATGCCCGATTGAATAATTTAAAATACTTACATAGTAAGCTTGGTGAGAAATACCGCCCGGCTCCCCTCCTTGAACAGTATGTTAAAGCTGGCAGGCTCGGCCGTAAATCAGGTAAAGGTGTGTACGATTATACAAAAGACGGCGAGCTGGTGAGGAAATGAAGGATGTTGTGATCATTGATGCTGTGAGAACACCAATCGGAAGATATAAAGGCGCATTGAAAAGCGTTCGACCGGATGACCTAGGTGCAATTGTAATCAAGGCGCTGACCGATCGCAATCCAGAGCTGCCGCCAGATCAAATTGAGGATGTCATCTTCGGGAATGCAAATCAAGCCGGAGAGGATAATCGCGATGTGGCCCGGATGTCCGCCCTTTTAGCTGGTCTTCCGGTAAATGTAGGTGGAACGACAATAAATCGCTTATGTGGATCCGGATTGGATGCCGTCATGTATGCTGCACGCTCCATTGCAGTTGGTGAAGGCGATATTTATATCGCAGGCGGTACTGAAAGCATGACAAGGGCGCCGTACGTCATGGCCAAACCTGAGAGTGAATTTCCTCGGGGTTCAATGGAGCTTCAGGATACAACGATCGGATGGCGTTTCACGAATGAGAAACTTAAAGAAATGTATGGTGCGGATTCCATGCCTCAAACGGCTGAAAACGTCGCCCTGCGTTTTTCGGTTTCAAGGGAGGACCAAGATCAATTCGCGTATCAAAGCCAGCAAAGAGCAAAAAAAGCAGTGGAAAATGAGCGTTTCATTACTGAAATCGTACCTGTTCGATATACGGATCGTAAAGGGAATGAGGTCATTATCGAGAAGGATGAACACCCTCGTCCTGACACGACCATCGAAAAGTTGGAAAAACTCAAACCGATCTTTAAAGGCGGCACCGTAACGGCCGGTAATGCTTCAGGTGTAAATGATGGAGCCTCGGCATTACTTTTGATGAGTGCGGAAAAAGCACGGGAGCTTGGAGTGAAGCCTCTGGCCAAATATGTTGTGGGGGCGGTAGCGGGCTTAGAACCGTCCATTATGGGCCTTGGTCCGATTCATGCCACTAAAAAGGCATTGGAGAGGGCAAGCTTGACGATTGAAGACATCGGGCTAGTGGAATTGAATGAAGCATTCGCTTCCCAATCCTTGGAGTGCATCCGCCAGTTGAAATTGGATAAGGAGAAAGTGAATGTCAATGGCGGGGCAATAGCGTTTGGCCATCCCCTCGGTGCAAGCGGGGCGCGTATTTTAACAACACTTGTCCACGAAATGAAAAAGCGGAAAGTACGCTATGGTCTTGCGACGATGTGTGTAGGCGTTGGCCAAGGCATATCGGCCATTATAGAAAATATCGAGACAAATTAAGGGGAGGTGCCTCATGTCCAAGGTTATTTATGAAGTGATAAATCAAATCGGCTATATAACAGTGAATCGGCCCGACGTATTGAACTGCTTCGACTATGGGACACTTTGTGAACTTCAGGAAGTCATCGATGCAGTTTATTATGACGGCAATATCCGTGTCGTCATTTTCACCGGTGCTGGGGAAAAAGCATTCAGCGCGGGTGCGGATTTGAAAGAAAGAAAGTCTTTGAATGATGCGGAAGTAAGAAGGAACGTTAAAGCGATTCGTGATGTTTTTAATAGTATCGCAGGGCTTCCGCAGCCAACCATAGCTGCCGTCAATGGATATGCATTGGGGGGAGGATTTGAATGGATGCTTTCATGTGACTTTGCAATTGCAGCCGAAGGTGTTTCTATGGGGCTCACTGAAACTAGCTGGGCCATTATTCCTGGGGCAGGCGGTACACAGCGGCTGCCGAGATTGATTGGGGAAATGAAAGCGAAGGAATTGATCTTCACTGCTAAAAAATTGACTGCAGAAGAGGCATGTCAATTAGGGATCCTTTTGAAGGTCGTGCCAAGGGATCAACTAATGTCAGCTTGTGGAGAATTGGCAGCCAATATCATGAAAAACGGGCCGATTGCAGTCAAACAAGCCAAATATGCGATTGACCAAGGAATGAATACGGACTTGCAAACCGGAATGGCCATAGAAGGTAAAGCCTATGAATTGACTATCCCGACTCAAGACAGATCGGAAGCGCTGCTGGCATTCAGTGAACGGAGAAAAGCACGGTTTACTGGTGAATGATATTGCGCTTTCATTTAAAAAAGATATAATAATTATTATGTCTTCCGTGTGAAAACAGTAACAATGTTAGGACGAGGTGAGAAGGATAGGTACTAATACACAATCCATGATTTTTACGATATACGGCGATTATATCCGTAACTATGGAAGTAAGATCTGGATAGGCAGTTTAATTCGTTTGTTAAAGGAATTCGGCCATAATGAGCAGGGCGTTCGTGTAGCCGTTTCACGAATGGTCAAGCAAGGGTGGATTCAGTCGGAGAAGCAGGGAAATAAAAGCTATTACTTTTTGACTGATCGCGGTGTGCAGAGAATGGATGAAGCGGCCAATCGCATATATAAGATGAAACCGAATGAATGGGACGGTAAATGGCGTATCTTAATGTACACGATCCCTGAAGATAAGCGGCAATTACGAGATGATCTCCGTAAAGAATTATTATGGAGCGGGTTTGGCAGTTTTTCAAGTGGTTGCTGGATTTCCCCTAATGATTTGGAGAAACAAATCAATCGCTTGATCGAGAAATATGACATAGATGAATATGTTGATTTTTTCATTTCGGAGTACAAAGGTCCAAAGGAAAACCAATCGCTTGTCGAGAAGAGCTGGCATTTAGAAGAGATTGAAAATAAATATGAAGAATTCATCGAGAAATACAGCAAACAATTCATCGTTCATCAAAGCATCATTAGCAGGGGCGAAATGTCCGATGCTGATTGTTTTGTGGAACGAACGAACTTGGTGCATGAATACCGTAAATTTTTATTTATCGATCCGGGCCTGCCAAAGGAACTTCTGCCTTCAAAGTGGAATGGCAATCATGCTGCTCTTTTATTTAGCCAGTATTATCAAGTCTTGGCTGAACCAGCAAGCCGTTTTTTTGAAAGCGTATTTCAGGAAAACAATGATTTATGCCGGAAAGATGAAACCTATGATGCCAAGGACCATCCACTGATCATTAAGTGAAAAAGAGCTTCAGCCAGTCGTTAACTACGACTTGCCGAGGCTCTTTTCACATTATCATTTTCGACTCTTGCTTTTAATTAATCAAGTATCCCTTTGAAGTCTTTTCCTTTTTGAACATATGTATCGATTGAAAGTTGGATCAATTCAAGGTCTTTATCATTCAATCTGCGAACCACTTTCCCCGGGGAACCAATAACCAGTGAACGTGGAGGTATGATTTTGCCAGAGGAAATCAATGTGTTCGCTCCGACGATGCATTCTTCGCCAATCTCTACATTATCCAATATCGTTGATCCCATACCGATAATGGAGCGTTTGCCTATTTTACAGCCATGCAGGATGACATTGTGACCAACCGTCACTTCGTCTTCAATGACAACTGGGCATCCTTCGAATAAATGAATGGTGGAATTATCTTGTATACTGCATTTTTCTCCTATTGTAATTGAATCTTCATCACCGCGCAGTACGGAATTAAACCAAATGGTCGAGTCTTTCCCAATCGAAACATCACCGATTAAATGAGCGCCGGGTGCCACGAAAACAGTATCATCAATGGATGGTTTTTTATTATTGTACGGAATAATCATAGTCTCGCTCCTTTTTGAAAAGTCAGAATTGTTTTTCTAATGAATATAGTATAACATTAAATTGACAGGGAGGGATGAAAGTGAAATATATTTGTGAGCTTTTTGCGATAAAATATCCCATTATACAAGGCGGCATGGGGAATATAAGCAATGCAAGTCTTGCGGCTGCAGTATCCAATGCAGGAGGACTTGGGACAATAGGGTGCGGTACCATGAATCCTGAACAGGTGGAAGCCATCATTCTCGAAACCAAAGATAAAACCAATAACAATTTCGCGTTGAACATTCCAATAAATGTTAGTCCATATACAGATGAGTTAGTGAATCTTGTCCTGAAGCATGAAATACCTGTAGTTTCCTTATCTGCAGGAAATCCTGCCCCTTTCATTCCGTTATTGCAAAAAAAGAATATAAAAGTGATTGCCATCGTTGCGTCGGTCAAGCACGCGCAAAAAGCGCAAGCAGCAGGGGCTGATGTGTTGGTCGCAGAAGGGTTTGAGGCTGCCGGCATCAATTCGAACCTGGAAATGACGACCTTTACACTCATTCCGCAAATCAGCAAGCATGTGACGCTCCCGGTTTTGGCAGCTGGCGGAATAGGCAATGGACAGGGTTTGGCAGCGGCATTGATGCTGGGGGCTTCAGGAGTCCAATTGGGAACCAGGCTGATCGCTACACAAGAGGCACCGTTCCATCCGTCATATAAACAGAAACTAATCGAAGCTATGGGCAATGATACGGTAATTTTGGGCAGAACGTTTGGCCAGGTCAGAAGGGTATTGAAGGGTCCATATACCGAGAAAGTCCTTGATTTGGAAAAACAGGGGCTGTCTCCTGTGAATTATCGTGAAATGACCTCTGAGGTCCATCATATTAATGGCGCAATGAACGGGGATGTTAACAATGGTTTTATGAACAGCGGCCAGGTTGCCGGATTGATTGACGATATACCCACGGTAAAGGAATTACTTGATGGCATGATGAAAGATGCAAAAAAACAAATGGAAGATGGATTGAGGAGGCTCTCTGCCCCTTTTATGATTTGAGAGGGGTACCGATCTTGTCATGGGTACATCTCTACCCATTTAAGGGCTATTCACTTGATTAACTATAACGAATGCTTGAGGTCAATTCGTCCTCAAGTTTTTTTCGTTTCGGGACATCTGATATTCTATTATCGTTCTTTTTACAAGCGTAGTTCTATAGTGAATAGCCCGATAACAAAACCTGGACTCCATAAGAACACTGTTTTAGGATAACATTATAGAAAAATGCGGGTTAACTTGTGATACAATGGACAATGTCCTTTTTGACATCATGGGTGCCCGCATTCATCTTGGAGCACCCCTTTTTATATGTAATAAAAGTTAGAAAAGGGGAAACCTCAATGGAAACTTTAATAATGGATATGATTGAAGCGTTTAAATCTTTATCTTATTTCGGTGTTTTGCTAGCTTTGACTTTTGAATTCATTCCTGCTGAAATAGTTTTGCCACTTGCAGGATACTGGGTTTATCAAGGTGATATGAATTTATACTTGACTATCCTTGCCGGTTCGCTTGGCGGGGTAACGGGCCCATTGACGCTTTATGCCTTAGGCAAGTATGGCGGGAGACCGCTTGTATTAAAGTTCGGAAAATACTTTTTGATCAAAGATGAGCAGTTGAACAAAGCTGACCGCTTCTTTGAAAGGTATGGTGGGGGAATTGCCTTTTTTGGACGGTTTGTACCAGGTATACGTACCGCCGTGTCGCTGCCATGCGGAATATTGAAAATGAATATTTGGAAATTCATATTATATACTTATATGGCGATGCTTCCTGTTACAAGCGTTTATGTTTATTTAGGGTTTAAGTTAGGACCTAGATGGGAGCAGGCGGGAGCCATCTTTTCACAATATGCGAATTTCTTGCTTATCCCTATTGCACTTATAGTCATTTGGTTCATTATGAAGACTCGAAAACAAAAGCAAAGAGAAAAAATAAAAGTCAATTCATAACAAAGAAGGCGCCATGCTCAGGCGCCTTTTTGATTTAGTATATTAGCAGCATCCACCGCCGCCGCCGCCGCCGCCGAATCCCCAACTGCATCCGATGATGATCAACAAGATGAATAATACGATCAGCAATGCAAATCCGTTATCGAAACCGCCGCAGCCGCCACCGCCGCCACAACATTCGTTACCATTTCCACCCATTTGATTTCCTCCTCATACATATTATGAATTACATACCTAGCAAAACATCTTTACCGGGAATACTTCATACTATGTATTCTAGGCCGAAGTGTTTGCTTATTCATAAAAAATGGGCGTGGGCAAAATCAAGGGAATAAGCCCGAATATTTTTTTGATTTTGTTTTAAATGTTATAATATACCATGTGGATTGTGGGGGAAGGGAGCTGAACTAACTCATGAAAGTTGCCATTATTACGGATGTGCATGGTAATGCTTCAGCGTTGAAAGCCGTTCTTAGGGATATTGATCAAAGGGAAGATATAGATCGTCTCTATTGTTTGGGAGATATGGTCGGGATTGGCCCGGATACTAATGAAGTCCTTGAACTTTTATTTTCAAGAAATGATGTATCGATGATAACTGGAAATCATGATGAAGCTGTCCTGGCCATCATTAACGGGGAGCCGCATCCGGACGGTCATATTCATGTTAAGGAGCATCATGAATGGATAGCTGAAAGGATGCATAGGAAATTCATAAATGAATTGGAAAAATTGCCTCGAACCATACATCATATCATTAATGATCACTCCGTTTACTTCACCCATTATCACATGGAATCGAAGAAATTGGATGAGCACATAAGCCAAAATCCATTTAGTAAAATCGTTGAACCGAGTTTAAGTAACTTAGAAACGCTTTTTAAAGATCAGCATCACGATTTAATCGGATTTGGACATCATCATCCCATCCACCTTTTTAAAAATGACCGAACGATATTCCTGAACCCTGGTTCTCTTGGCTGTAATGGTGAACCAGTTGCCCCTTATGCGATTGTTGCGATTGAAAATACCGGTATTCAGGTAAATCTTGAAAAAGTCGCCTATGATAATACATCGTTCCTGTCATCGTATCAAAGCTTACAAGTCCCAGAGCATGAATTCATTATTCGTGCCTTCCATGGCGGCCAGCAGGTCTAGGGCGCTTAAAAAAGATGAAGTATGGGGAAATGTTGAGCATAAAGGTACATGCCTGTGGATACGATAATAGGCAAACTCAACGAAGCTGGAGGTATGTCATGAAGGAAAAGGAACGGGTAGTAAATCAAGAGCAGGAAGAGATGGAAGGGCACAGTTTTGTCTGTAATGATGAATTGTTTAATAAGGATCTGTACGCCATTGTCGATGATACGATGAAAGAGGAAGGATAAACGGGAAAAACGCTGCAGTTAATGTCTGTAGCGTTTATTTTTACATTGAAATGGCTGAAGCCAGAATTTAGGGTTTTCGTAAAAGATCACGTCCTCCTGATTCCATCACTCTTTTTACCGCCAGTGAATCCCGGAAGTGAATCATTTGAAACCATTCTGGATTTATCCCATACTATATATAAGTTTCAAATCCGAGAGGAGGGATGGCATGGGACATCATCATGGTCACTCCCATGATCATGGGCACGGACACCACCACCATTCTAATAATAAAAAAGCCTTGTTGGCATCTTTCTTATTAATCTCCACATTCATGATCGTCGAGGTCATTGGCGGGTTCTTGACAAATAGTCTGGCTTTACTGTCGGATGCAGGTCACATGCTTAGCGATGCAGCAGCTTTAGGGCTTAGTTATACAGCGATAAGGTTGGGGGAAAGGAAAGCGACATCGTCCAAATCGTTTGGATATAAACGGTTTGAAATCATTGCTGCTTGTTTGAATGGATTGACCTTGATCGTCATATCCGTATTCATTTTCGTAGAGGCAATTAAGAGGTTCCTGGATCCCCCCGAGGTGCAAAGCTTGGGAATGCTAATGATTTCAATCATCGGCTTACTTGTTAATATCATTGCGGCCTGGATTTTAATGAGCGGAGATAAGGAAGACAATCTGAATGTACGGAGTGCTTTTTTACATGTTATTGGTGATATGCTTGGATCTGTGGGTGCCATTGCGGCCGCACTTTTGATTTATTTTTTCGATTGGGGAATTGCAGATCCGATTGCGAGCATCATAGTCGCGATTTTAATCATTATCAGCGGTTTTAGGGTAGTGTGGGATTCTTTCCATATCTTGATGGAGGGCACACCAGACCAAGTCGATATGGATGAAGTGAAAGCATCCTTGATGGAATTGGATGGTGTATCAGATGTCCATGATCTCCATATCTGGACGATCACCTCTGGCTTTTTGACAATGAGCTGCCATGTTGTCATAGATGAGAGCGGTAATCACGATTCCGTTTTAGCAGAAGCGCAAAAACTACTTCATGATCAGTTTGGAATTGAACATAGCACGATCCAAGTGGAAAGACAGGAAGCGGGTTGTCCGAATCCACACGAGACATGTAATTGAAAAGGGCTGGCTCAGTTTAGAGCCAGCCTCTTAAGAGTGTATTTTCTGGATGATCATTACGACCATGCAGAAGCATTCCAGTTAAAATGAATCGAGATCACTTACACAAGGTTATTATGTGAAAACATCGGCTAATTTTACTGCGAACATAATCCTGACACATAAAAATGGTAAGATTGAGGGAAAATGCTTGGTCTTTTTAATAGTTAGCATATATAAAATGATTCCACTATAATTCAGGAAGGAGGAATCCGTCAATGAAGAAAATTCTTGTAGTAGAAGATGAAATTGCCATATCGATGGTGTTGAAAGCATATTTGGAGCGGGAAGGTTTTGATGTAGTCCAAGTTTACGATGGGCTAAAGGCCATTCCGGTGTTTGAAGAAACGAAGCCAGACCTTGTCCTGCTTGATGTCATGCTTCCTGGTAAGGAAGGCTGGGATATACTGAAGGAAATTCGGGAGGAAGATACATGTCCGGTTATCATGTTGACTGCACTGACAGATGTCGATTACAGATTATCGGGATTTAAGTCAGGTGCGGATGATTACATCTCCAAACCCTTTGTTGCCGAAGAAGTCGTGGCCCGGGTGCATGCCGTTTTAAGAAGATCATCATCGGTTGTTACGGAAGATGGTCATGTACATCAATTTGGGAGTTTAACCATCGATGATCTGTCTTATAAGGTGCATTTGAATGGGGAAGAGATAAACTTGACGCCGCGTGATTTGTCGCTGCTCGTTTTTTTTGCTAAGCACCCTAATCAAATTTTCACGAGAGAACAGCTGCTTGACCAAGTGTGGGGCATAGATTATGACGGCAGTGACCGTGCGGTGGACCTGGCGATCAAACGAATCAGGAAGGCGATAGATGCATGGCCTGTAACTGAGGGGGAAATAAAAACATTGCGTGGATTGGGGTATCAATTGAGTGTCTATGAAAACTAAAAAAAGAACCACTTTACAACGCTATTGGACAAAGAGGTACGTATTGACCTTGATTTCAGGTTTGATATTATTGTCTGTTTTTTCCTTATGGTGGATGGAAAAAACGGCTTTGGAATATAGGCTCAGCCTTCTTAAATACTTAGCTGATGAAACATCCGATCGCGCGATTAAGGAAAATGGCCAGATTGTCGTTGGTCCGATCCTTTCGGAAATTGTTGAGGAAAGGGAGAAAATCCTCCATCTGAACCAACAGCCAATCATCTATATCGTCGATCCCGATGCCACCATCATATATACGATGCCACAATTGTATATCGATCCGGATGAAAATAAACTCCCGGACGTCATCATGAAAAATACGGAGTTAGTCCAGAAGGTCAAGATTTCAGACAACAAAGTATATGTCGTAAAATCCCCCATTACTTTTAACGATGAGACGAGAGGCTGGGTGGTCATTGCCCAGGAAGAAGGGGCATTGAAGGAAATCAACCAAGACCATGGCTTGTTGGCGATCATGATTGGAGGCCTTCTGATTCTGGGGACGGGAGTCATTTATTTTCTTTCCAGGCAAATTTCGCGCCCCATCCAAGACGTAGCTAACGCCGCTGTCCAGGTTCGTGAAGGCAACTATGATATCCATTTCAAAGAGGAAGAGGAAATCAAGGAAGAAGAAATTTATGAACTGATAGAATCATTTAAGGAAATGACCAATCGATTGAAGGTCATGGAGAAGTTGCGGGCGGAATTGCTTGCAGGCGTAACCCATGATTTGAAAACGCCAGTCACTTCCATTAGCGGACTGATACAAGCAGTTAAGGACGATGTCGTTAAGGGAGAGCAAAGTAAGGAATTCCTCGATATTTCCTTAAAGGAAACTCAGCGATTACAAGGTATGATAGAGGATTTACTCAATTATAATGCCATATCGGCAGGCGCTTTTAAAATCCGGGTACAAAAAGAGAATATCAATATATTCATCAAGGAAATCGCCTATCGCTGGCAGGTGACCCAGGATGATGATCAAGCGTTCGCTTTTGAGATAAAAGTTCCTGATGAACCGGTCTTTGGTCAAATTGATTCATTGCGGATGCAGCAAATCGTCATTAACCTTTTGAATAATGCCAGACATGCACTTGACGGCAAAGGGAAAATAGCGATTCACCTTTATGAAAAGGATGAAGAACGGATCTGCATTGATGTACTGGACAGCGGGCGGGGGATTCCGAAACATGAACAGCAATATGTGTTCGAACCATTTTATCGAGGTGAAAACAAAAAGCTGAAGGTACGTGGGTTAGGTTTGGGACTGCCATTCAGTAAGATGCTCGCAAAAGCGCAAAAGGGAGATCTTGTGCTTAAGGATAGCGATGAACAAGGCACCACCTTCACGATTGTCATAGAGAAAGCGGATAAGATATAAAAAAGGGTTGTCCGATGTAATGGACAACCCTCTTATTATGCAGAATGTTAACTGATTAAGCCAATTGGCTGATTGCACGCCATAATTGTACATGACGGACCTTCCTTGGAAGGAAGCGTCCCATTTCTTCTTCATTATATCCTGCATGCAAGTTCTTATGGTCGAAAATGATTGGCCGGCGAAGTAAATCCGGGTTATCTTGAATAAGCTTGCAAAGATCATTAAGTGGTGTATTATTTATATCGATATTCAGGCTTTTGAATTTTTTGGAACGGGTTGAGATGATTTCATCTGTCCCGCCTTCCGTTTTACGTAAAATCTCTTTTATTTCTTCTATAGAAAGTGGTTGGGAATATAGGTTACGTTCATTAAAGGAAATTTCGTTCTTCTTAAGCCAAGCTTTTGCTTTACGACAGGCTAAACTGCTTGGGGTAGTATAAATTGTTACCATTAAAATCGACTCCTTCAAAGTTTTCAAGTTTATTGGAATGAAATTATTTTTATATTTGTGATACTCTTACTTTAACGTTCCTTTGTGTCAGCAAGATGTCAAGAAAAATAAACTTAAATGTTATTTTAAAAAGAAAGGGAGAAAATGAAATGGAATCTGCCTTTAATGAAAAAGAAACGGTTTGGGTAATGGTGCCGAAAAAGGACCTGCATAGGCCGTTATTTAACAGTGTTGTGCGGATGGTATCATGACAGGGGATTTTTGGTCACCAGTCAGGCTATCGATACAAGTAGCGGGACTATCGGGTATCCTTGTTTTCTTTTTAGGAATTATCCTAGCGCGAATGATGGCTAAAAAGAAATTCAAGGGAAGAGTCCTGTTGGAAACAGCGTTTTTATTGCCGCTTGTTTTGCCGCCTTCCGTCGTGGGGTTTTTATTGATTGTGATTTTTGGCAAGAGTGGAATGCCGGGACAATTGATTGAAAGGGTTTTTGATCAGCCACTGATGTTCACGTGGTGGGCGGCGGTCATTGCATCTACCGTGGTAGCGTTTCCGCTTATGTACCAATCCGCTAAAACGGGCTTTGAAGGTATAGATGAAGAAATCGAAAATGCAGCAAGGGTTGACGGGGCCGGCGAGTGGAGATTATTCCTGAATGTATCCCTTCCATTGGCGGTCAAATCCATCGTCACTGGTGCCATCTTGAGTTCTGCGCGTGCATTGGGGGAATTCGGGGCCACACTCATGTTTGCCGGAAACATTCCCGGACAGACACAAACCATACCGACGGCGATTTATATCGCCATGGACTCCGGGAATATGACATTAGCCTGGCTATGGGTTGCCGTAATCATTGTCATTTCATTCATTATGCTTTTTATCGTGACATACATAAAATGAATGCTGTTTCTCGAATATGCTTATGAAAAAGAAAGGTGCGGCTTCTACGTCCTCTTTATGGGTGAATCCGTTTTTTTCGTAAAGGTTCCGTGCAGGCAGGTTCATTTTACCGGTCGAAACGGATATCTTTTCCCAGTCGCCGGGTAATTGAAGAGCATGCAGCAGTGCATCCGCGATACCCTGCCGAAAATAATCAGGATGGACGACCATCCGGCAAATCAGTATTTGACCATTTTCTTTTGTATAAGATATTGCACCCGCTAAGGTACCACCCTTTAAAAAGCATAGAAACGTTTCATGACAATGAATGAATTGTTCATATGTTTCCAATAATGGAGGGATATCAGCAATGCCGATCATTTCCGCTTCCACCTTATAGGCTTCTTTCTGAAGTTTAAAAAGCTGCCGGCCATAATCGGAGTCCAGGTCCCGAATTGTCATGAGCAATCAAATCACTCCCTTTCATTACATTATAATGGAAGAGGGGGATTATTGTTTCTAATCAGTCTATGTTATAATCGACAAACAATATGAACTAATGAAATGAGGAAGAAATTTGTTAACATTTGAAGAAAAATTGAGCATCATTGAAACTTTTCCGGAATTACAGCGAAAAGACGTTTCATTGGGACGTGTGAACTTCCATTATCCAGATAGCGTCCAAGAGAAAAAAATCGTCGTTCAGCACTTGCATCCCAATGGAAATGGATTCGTTTACGCTGGGCATATGAGAAAAAAAGACACTGACCGTAAAGGGTTTATCAATATACGTGACTATGATGAAGCGGATTTGAAAGAATTGATTCAAAAAAGCGTGGATTACCTATCAAAACCTCCGGTAGAATTCGAAGAAGAGGAAAACGAGTTCGCTAGGTTGGAAGGGGCATGGATTGGCCCTGAAAAGCAAGAGCTTACACTTGAAAGGGAAGACCTGCTTTGGAATGTTTATTCAGGGTCGAATCTTGAGGAATGTTTCGAGAGTCCGATAGAGGCGGAGCGTTACTTATTGGACGAAGGCTTCCGACAAAGCAAGAAGAGAAATATGTAGAATTTTAGGATAATTTGTCGGTTGATTTACTGCGATAATCTTGTTTTTTTAGGATTTCCCATGATATAATATGAGTAATTATTTTTGTTCGGAAAAGTTTGATAGAAGGATTTACTGTAATAGGATTCCTCTTGAAACATTATCCAGAACCAAAAATAGTAATAAAATGGATTTTTCCAAACACAGGAGGAACTATCATGGTACAAGGTAAAGTAAAATGGTTTAACGCAGAAAAAGGTTTCGGTTTCATCGAAGTTGAAGGCCAAGACGATGTATTCGTACATTTCTCAGCTATCCAAGGAGAAGGCTTCAAAACTCTTGAAGAAGGCCAAGAAGTTTCTTTCGAAATCGAGCAAGGCGCTCGTGGACCACAAGCAGCTAACGTTCAAAAATAATTGAACGCATATAAAAAAAAGACTCCGATTTTGGAGTCTTTTTATTTTTCTTTTATTTCGGCGATTTCCTTTAATGCTTTGTCCAATTTTTCTTCGATCCGTTTAGAACGATTAAAATGCCCTGACAGGAAAAAGACGATGAATATAACGAATACTACAAGCACTAGCATAAAAATGATAGGAAGGAACTGTGTTATATTTTCAGTCATTGGATATTATCTCCTTTTTTCTTCCATTATACTACATGCTTACGGCTGCTATGATAGAGGGAGCCAAGTTTTTTAAACACTGAAAGGGGATATGCGAGCATGCATATCCCCTTTCAGTCAGTTCTGGAATAGCGAGGCGAACTTTTGAAGTCTGGGCAAGTCTGATTCTTGATACATCTGTTCTATCTTCAATGTCACCAATAACTGGCTCTTGGCAAATAACATGTCCCGGAAATGATCGACCGCCCCACAAAAATGATTATAGTTGGTTTCACCAGTGCCGAAGACTCCCGTTTTCAGATGAGCAATAGGCAACTGTTCCAGTTCTTTATAAAGGGCTGCTGATTTAGCGGGAAGCTCCCCATTGCCCCATGTATAGGTGCCGACGATCAATGCATCGTAATCTGGCAATGTACGTGAATCGAATTCATTCATTCGATATAGTCCAGCTTCAGGTAAAAGGGAAGCGAGGGCTTCAGCAAGCGCTTTTGTATTGCCGCCGGCAGAATGATAGACAATGGCAACTTTACAGCTCATCGAACCCATTGCTGGCATTTACTTGACTGTATGTCCTTGACTTCTGTTCGAAGAAATCGGTTTTGGTAAGTCCGATGGATTCATCATCGAACGTTTTGATCCATGGCATCGGGTTCTCGCCATACTCTTTATACAAATTTTCAAGGCCTAGCATACGTAACCGTTTGTTGGCGATATATTCGATGTACTCATTGAATTCTTCCAAATCAAGATCGGCTTTGGTTTGGATATCTTCGAGCATATATTCAGACCATTCCTTTTCGAGTTCGACTGCTTTTTCAATCGTTGTATAGATGAACTTCGTGTTTTCTTCATTATTTAACTCAGGATATTCATACATCAAGATTTGAATGAGCATTCCAATGAAATCGAAATGTACCATTTCATCGCGATGAATATAGGATATCATCGTAGCGGATCCGGTCATTAGATTTTGCCGTCCTAAATTATAATAAAAGGCGAAAGCCAGATAGAAATAAATTCCTTCAAGGTTCGTTGAATGGATCAGTGCCTCGAATAAATGCTGTGGGCTGGGATCGTCCACGAACGTTTGATAAGCATCAACGATCGGTTGGTTACGCTTAATCACTTCAGGATGTTCTTTGATGCGGTCGAAAAGCTGTTTTTGCTTGCCTACCGGAATCAAGGAAGCAAGGATATAGGAATAAGACTCATTATGGATCGATTCCTGCTGGGCCATGTTGGCCAGGATAGCTTTTGCCGCCGGATCTTTGATGTACCGAAGGATTTCTACTAATGTGGGCGTTTGAAGACTGTCCATTCCAGCAATCATCGTAAGGATATCGAGAAAAGCATCCTGGATATCTTCATCCAATTCGCCCCACTGCTTTTTATCCTGAATCATGTTCACGCTCGAAGGCTTCCAAAAGTTATTGATGAGCTGTGTATAGGTATCATAGAATTTTTCATACTGAATATCGTTCCAAAGGAGGAAGCCTGAAGCTTCTCCTTTGAAAACACCGGTTGCCTTGGTTGGATGCGTCGGTTCGAGCATCCGAATTTTTTTGATATGATTGGTCATTCGTGAAAACTCCTTTAAGAATAGATTACTGGGTCATGATTGATTGTCGTTAACTTGAACAGCTTTCGCAGGCATTGTCATATTCGGAAGAAGTCGAACGAACATAATACGTTGATTTCAACCCGCTTTCCCATGCCGTTAAATGTATATCCAACAGGACCTTCGCTTTGATTGTATTGTGTACATACAGATTAAAGCTGATTGCTTGGTCAATATGGCGTTGTCGGGCTGCATTTTGCCTGATGCTTTCCAGTTGGTCCAAATTGAATCGCGTCTTTTTATAATATTCATACGTATTTGGCGTCAAGCCTGGTGCGGTCACCTTGAATTTGAAGTTTTTCTTTTCTTCGTAAAATTCAATTTCATACAAAGGGTCGATGCCATCCGTGGAATTACCGATTTTGGCTGTCGATGAATTGGGGGCAATCGCCATTAAATATCCATTACGGGTTCCGTGTTCCTGTACGTCTGCTTTTAAATCCATCCATTTTTGATCTGTATAGTCACGCAGTTCGAAATAGTCCCCTGTATGCCAATCAGATCCTTCAAAATATGGGTATGATCCTTTTTCCTTGGCCAATTCGTTGGATGCCTTGATTGTTAAGTAAGCGATCTTTTCGTATAAAGCATCGGCATATTGAACAGCCTCATCGGATTCCCAATAAATATTCTGTGTGGCAAGTAAATGATGCCATCCAAACGTTCCTAAACCAATTGCCCGGTAACGTTTGTTCGAGATGGATGCTTGTTTGACAGGAAGATTATTCACATCAATGACATTGTCCAGCATACGGATCTGAATGGGAATCAATCTTTCCAAAACATCGCTGCCCACCGCCCGTGGCAAGTTAATGGATGAAAGGTTGCAGACAACGAAATCGCCGCTTTTACGAACCACAACAACATCTCCATCTTCTGTTTCATATTCATCCGTGATCGTCGAAGGGCTTAGGTTTTGGGCAATCTCCGTACAAAGGTTGGAACAATAAATCATACCTTTATGTTTATTGGGATTCTTCCGATTCACTTCATCGCGGTAGAACATATACGGTACGCCTTCTTCTAATTGAGAAATCATGATGCTTTTCATGATGTCCATCGCATTGATTTTTTCAAAGCTGTAGTTTGGAAGCGTGCCATTTTCTGCGGCCTCGACAGCAAGTGCATAATGTTTCCTGAAGCTTCCTTCGCCTTTCTTCTCGTCATAAAGATCTTCAAGTGAAAATCCAAGGGTTTGCTTGACGGTATGCGGATCGAAAAGATACCATTCTTTTCTGTCGCGTACAGCCTCCATGAATAAATCCGGTATGCAAACGCCTGTAAATATATCATGGGCTTTTAATCTGTCATCCCCGTTTTGTGTCTTCAAATCGAGGAAGCTCATGATATCTTTATGCCAGGCATCCAAGTAAATCGCGATGGCACCTTTACGTTGACCCAATTGATCGACACTTACAGCTGTCTGGTTGAATAGTCGAATCCAGGGAGTCGTGCCGGAACTATTTCCAGAGAAACCCCGGATATCAGAACCAAGCGAGCGAACCTTACCAACGTAAAGGCCTACACCGCCGCCGAATTTAGATACTTTTGCTGCATCGTAGTTTGATAGATAGATGCCATCAATGGAATCTTCAATCGCGTCGATAAAGCAAGAGCTTAACTGTCCATGTGTTTTCCCAGCATTGGAGAGTGTAGGAGTCGCAACGGTCATATAAAGGTTGGACATGGCCCAGTATGCTTCTTTTATAAGTTGCAGGCGGTGCTCCGTTTTTTCCATTCGCATGATTTCCATCGCGATGATCATGAAACGTTCTTGCGGCAGTTCGTAGACCTTGTCCTTTTTTGGGCGGGCCAGATAGCGGTCGTTCAATAAGTAGATGCCTATGTATGAGAATAATTTATCTTTTTCCGGGTCGATCACCGAGCCCAATTCCTCAATTTCCGCTTTTGTATATGAAGATAGCAGTTCTGGCTTGTAAATTGGATAACGCTGACCTTCCGAAAGCTGGGAGAGACCTGTGATCAGCTCATAGAATGGGCCATAACTCTTGCTTGCATAACCTCGATTGGCTTGTGCATCCCTATACATTGTATTCAACAGTTCTGCTGCGGCAACGAATGTCCAATCCGGAGCATCGATATCCACACCCTCAAGAGCGAGCTGAATCAGTTTTTTTGATGCCTGTTCTTCGGTTGAGTCACTTTTGCGATCAAGCCATTTTGTAAAACGCTTTTTGAACTTTTCCATATCGAGACGGCCTTCGAATTCCTTCGATAACATCTCAAGCTGGATGGATTTCTTTTCTGTTTCATTTTCACTTATGGTAGAGTTATATGTTTGAGTCATTAATAATCCTCCTTGTTAACTTCCGCTAAAATAAAAAAACCGCCCAAAGAATTGAGCGGATCAAACGATAGAATAAAAGAGCCATGAAAAAATAGCCGTTATACTATCGTTTCATCATCTCAATCCCCGAAGAATAAGAAACGTGAAAAATTCAAGGCAGGTCTCCTGACTCATGATCATCCTACTTTGAGTCCTTCCCGTATAGAGAGCTATACAGTGGGTTTCTCATTTCGTCACATTTACAGTTGCGGGGACAGTTCCGGGTTTACACCGGATTCCCTTTTCAGCCATCACTGGCACCTTGGATTATAAAAATTCTATATATAGTTATTGGTATAGATTATGTAATCAATATCTAGTATTTCTGCTTATATTATCGTAAGCCATATACGATGATAATTCAACTAATATATTTGAAAAAAACCAACCCTTATCTATTGACAAAGTGATGGCAGAGGGTGAAGGAATGAAAGATTTTATTGGGGAATGGATAATTCAAGCGCTGATTTTACGGGATTTTGTGTTAAAATAAAGTGTCTAGTAAAGGTGGCTCTCCCTTATTGCGGTGAGGGGATTCGCGGAAAAATATTTATGAAAAAGGGGATAAAATCTTGGAAAAAGTATTAGTTTTTGGACATAAAAACCCGGATACAGACACAATCTGTTCAGCAATCGCTTATGCAGATCTGAAAAAGCAGTTAGGTATCAACGCTGAACCAGTTCGTCTGGGTGAAGTGAATGGTGAAACTCAATATGCATTGGACCAATTCAAATTCGATGCTCCCCGTCTTGTGGAAAAAGTTGCAGGGGAAGCTGATGGCGTAATCTTGGTCGATCATAACGAACGCCAGCAAAGTGCTGAAGATATTGACCAAGTCCGTGTGTTGGAAGTTATCGACCACCACCGTATCGCTAACTTCGAAACGAGCGATCCTTTATATTACCGTGCGGAACCAGTTGGCTGTACGGCAACCATTTTAAATAAAATTTATAAAGAAAACGGCATTGAAGTTCCTAAAGCAATCGCAGGTCTTATGCTGTCTGCCATCATTTCCGATTCTTTATTGTTCAAATCACCTACATGCACGGAGCAAGACGTTGCAGCAGCTATGGAATTGGCTGCCATTGCGGGAGTCGACGCTGAAACATATGGCTTGGAAATGTTGAAGGCGGGAGCTGACTTGAGCGACAAAACGATCGCCCAGCTCATCACACTTGATGCAAAGGAATTTTCCATGGGATTGGCTAAAGTGGAGATTGCACAAGTAAATGCTGTGGATCCAAACGAAGTCCTTGCTAAGCAAGCTGAATTGGAAGCGGCGATTGAAGCGGTAATCGCTGTCAAGGAATTGGACTTATTCCTATTCGTCGTAACGGATATCTTGACTAATGATTCTGTTGCCTTGGCTCTTGGTAAAGCGGCTTATGCAGTGGAAAAAGCATACGACGTTTCATTAAACAACAACATCGCCGTCTTAGAAGGCGTTGTATCGCGTAAAAAACAAATCGTTCCGGTCTTAACGGACGTATTCAGCAAGTAATAAAGGAAAAGGGATGCTCATTATTTGGGCATCCTTTTACTGTACATGCAAAAAAAGACTCAACCATCCATTAAGGATGTTTGAGTCTTTTTTCTTAATTCAAGGCTTCCTTTTCTTTTTCATAGGCGATGACAATCAATTCTTTATTGGCTTCCTCGCCTAGTTTGCTTTCAAAGCTTTTCAGTTCATTCAATAAATCCGGTGACAGATTTGCTGCTGTATAATCCTGCTCGGGTGTCATGCTTTTCGCTCCTTTCAAAAGGAAATGATTCATATTATCTATTTTGTCGGTTTGAAAAGTTTCTATTCAGCAGAATGTTACTTCTTCAAGATATTTTACTTTCTGAGGTGGCGAGTTTTTCAAGCAATGACGAACTTTCTTCATCGAGCCCTTGGACTTGGACAGGTATTCCCAGAAGCTGATATTTAAGGATAACCGTATCAACAGCACCGACTGCTGAAGCATCCCAGATCTTGGAATGGGAGAAGTCGATGACGATTGCATCGGCTTTTTCCTTGAAGTCAAACTTCGAAACAAAGTCCTGGACAGAAGCAAAAAATATTTGTCCGCTGATACGATAAGTGATTTTCTTAGCCTGGATATCTTCCTTTTTCTCTGCTGCCACTTTAGAAATTTTAGCCGAGAAGAAAATCATGCTCAAAAGCACTCCGGCAAATACCCCTTTTGATAAGTCATGTGTATAAAGAACAATGAGGACCGTCACGATCATCACGGCTGCATCCGACTTAGGAGCTTTAGTGAGCCTCTTTAGGGAAGACCAGTCAAATGTCCCGATTGAAACCATGATCATGACTGCGACAAGTGCAGCCATCGGTATTTTAATAAGGACATCATTCAATACCACGATTAATACCATAAGGAATGCTCCCGCTACAAATGTCGAGAGCCGGCCCCTTCCACCTGATTTAATGTTGATACCGGATTGGCCAATCATCGCACATCCTGCCATGCCTCCAAAACATCCGGCGATTATATTCGAAATCCCCTGGCCCTTGGCTTCCCTATTTTTATTACTGTCCGTGTCAGTCATCTCATCGACAATTTGAGCTGTCAATAACGATTCAAGCAGCCCAACAAATGCAAGGGCAATGGAATAAGGGAAAATGATTGCCAAAGTTTCGAAGGTCAAAGGGATGTCTGGAAGCATGAACATCGGGAGCGCTTCGGTCAATTGCCCCATATCCCCAACCGTCCGCACCGTAGCCCCTGTGGTAACTGCAACGACCGTCATGAATATGATGGCGACAAGTGGTGAAGGTATGACTTTCGTGATCAGCGGAAAAAGATAAATGATTGCTAATGAAACGGCTGTCATGACATACATGATCCACGTTTCGCCCACGAAATGGGTAAGCTGTGCCGTGAAAATCAAGATGGCTAAAGAATTCACAAAACCAGTCATGACCG
This sequence comes from Peribacillus sp. Bi134, assembly GCF_918698065.1. Lineage (NCBI taxonomy): Bacteria > Bacillati > Bacillota > Bacilli > Caryophanales > Bacillaceae > Peribacillus > Peribacillus sp. Bi134. The sequence goes on from NZ_CAKKLN010000006.1 coordinate 253,922, forward strand.
GTTTCGGGATGAACTTCATTAATTTCCCGATTTTTAAGACCCCTAGTAAAATTTGCAGCAAACCAGTCAATATTGTTGCAGCAAGTAAATAGTTCAAGCCATGATCTTTAACAAGGTCGACCATGACGAGTGCCATTGCGCCAGTGGCAGCCGATATCATTCCCGGCCTCCCGCCGACGAAAGAGATGACAATGGCAATGCAGAATGAGGCATATAGACCAACCATTGGGTCAACGCCAGCAATGATCGAAAAGGCAATCGCCTCCGGAATCAATGCCAAGGCAACGACAATTCCCGATAGGACATCTCCTCTAACGTTGCCGAACCATTCCTGTTTGTATGCAGATGTATTCAAAGAAACACTCCTTCTTTCTTTTATATATGTGTGTTAAATTTCTTTTTTTAACGCACTAAATTATAGCATGAGTCCTTCTTTCTATCTATATGGATAATATAAACGACAAATCGAGGGCTATTCATTTCTAATTGAATGAAGGTAAAATGCCTAAAGCGGGAAGAATTGATACAAGAGGTGCTTGAGCCATCTTGTAAGGGAACCAAGGCTGAAGAAGCCTCGATTCATCTATAGGATGAATCGGAAAACTGTCTCTTGACCTTCGGTAGGGTCTCCAAAAAATGAATGACTAAAAGGGATGATATGAAGATTACCGGTTGAGGGGGCAAATAAACTCGTACCTTCGTATTGGGAGGGATATATCATTATCTTATAACAGCCGATTATATATGGAGGTAGGCGGTACCACTAGAAAGCTGGATCATTTAGTATGTTTGCATACAGGGCATGCATGTAATAATGTCAATCGAAATGGATTTCCGAAAAAGTGGCTTGGCCATTTTTGACGTAATGGGCTCCTACACGCTTTGCCCCAACGATTGGAACCGGTTCATGACAGTCCAGACATGGGCTTTAGAAGGTAGTGATACGCGATAGAATCTAATGATTTCTTATAAACCACATGATGATTTATCAATCGAGCCAGTTATAGGGCAGACCGTACATTTACTATTCATATAATGAAAAATGATAGTGCTTTAACTGTGTCAGTATAATTGGGCATGAGGTAATTGAGTGTTTTTTACCGGAACTATATATTCCTTTTTTTATACAAGGAAGTGGTGAGGGTTAAAAAGTAAGGAACCCCATACCATTGTTAAGGGGCTAACCCTTATCAATGCTGGATTTACATTTAGGACATGTCACTTCTTTATAATGCTTGAACCTGATCTTTCGAAGGTCGCTTCTGGACAACATTGCGAATACATTATATCTTGTGCCGCATGCACAAGTATTTTTATCTTTAACTATGTGTCTCTCATCCGTAGTAGCTGAATAAATGGTTGGAAAGAACATACATAACCCTCCTTGTTTTAATTTTAGGCAAATTAAAAAGGGGCAAGAAATTGATAATAAAGTGATCCATTCAAGAAAAATCTTGGCAGCCCGGCTGCCATGACAACTAGTTGTTGGTTTAGGCCCGTGGCTTTGCGTCTTTTACTTTCATAAAATTTGCCTATAATAATCTTAACATAAAACCTAATGTGTGATGAAGTGCAGTGCAGTAAAAATACTTATCAGTTTATGGGTGGGACCTAAGGTTGGATGGAGTTTACGGATAGGCATGAACGTTACCGGTTTCAAATTTTACCGAAACGAGATTCAGTTCCAAAAGTATCCAGCACTACAGCTGTATGAGCATAAACATGAGAAAGCCTGCTTCCATCTGGAAGCAGGCTTTCTTGCCAAAGTGTGATTAATGTGATCTGGCCAACTCCGGATTGCGGTGCATCGCGAAATAGAGGACAAGTCCGGCAATGAGGAGTAAAGTGCTGGTCGTTATGAAAACGGCGGAGAATCCGTAGAAACCAGCAACCATTCCGCCCATAGCGGGTCCGATGATATTGCCTAAAAAGCGCAGGCTCGTATTGTACCCAAGCACTTCCCCCTGCATTGCGACAGGCGCTTCTTGGCGAATGTAGGCAATCCTTACAGGGATGATGCCGCCTATTGCCATGCCTAGTATGAAACGTACAAAAACAAGCTGCCAAAAATGATTGATGAAGGCACCGGGCAAGTAGACAAGAGCTGTCAGAAAAAGAAGCAGCACAAGAATCTTCACATGACCATGCCGATCACCTATCTTGCCCCAGTGACGCGCCATCAATAAATTCCCCAGGCCTGCTGCAGAAAAGGCGATTCCTGAATAAAATCCGAGATTGGAAGTTCCATGCAGCTCGCCAACGTATAAAGAAAGAATGGGCTGGATGCTGAAGTGGGCAACTTGGACAAGTGTCGAAATGAGCATGACATTCACTAAGATGGGGTTCCTTAAGATATGCGAAAGAACCTCCCTGCTTGTATAGCTCGACTTCGTTCCCTTCTGCTGTTCCATTATGTACTCCTTGGTTGCAAAAACAAGAAGTCCAGAGATGAAAATGGTGATGGAGGTGAATTTAAAGGCGGTTGAATAGCCGAGTGTGTCTGCAAGCACGCCGCCAAGCAATGGTCCGAAAAGGGAACCGGTTATATTTCCCGTTTGTAAGGTTCCAAGTACACGTCCGGCAATTTCTTTTGGTGTCTGCGTTGATATGAAGGCCTGTGACATGGAAATGAAGCCAGTGAATATTCCTGTGAACATCCTTAAGACGAATAGCTGCCAAACATTTTCGACGAATCCCATCAGGAAGATGGACAGACCCATCCCAAAGGCGCAGGCAATCAAGATTTTCTTTCTGCCATACCGGTCACCAATCCGTCCCCAAATGGGGGAAAATAAAAAGGCTGTCACGAAAGTGATTCCAAAAGTCCACCCGGACCAATGCTGGATATATTGAGTCGAGTAATCTCCGAATGTACCAATGTATAAGGATATGAATGGAAGAACCATCGTCATGCTCCCGCCTATGAAGAAATTGGCGAACCACATGATGAAAAGATTCCGTTTAGCTATTTTATGAGCGTTCATTTTACATACAACACTTCTTTCCTCCGAAAAAACTTCGGGTTCCTAAATAATAGTATACAGAATTTAACTAATTTATTAAACGAATTTGTTTTACTGGTTTTTTAATGAATGTGCAAATGTTATAATGTGAAAATATTGATTTTTCAGAAAAATTAAAAATCTAAAGGTTCTCATATTTTCAATTAAAGGAGTTTTTAACATGTTAACGATTTTAGGATTTTGCATGATTTTAACGTTTCTTGTCTTAGTCATCACAAAGCGCTTATCAGTGGTTGTAGCTTTTATCTTCACGGCGATAGCCTTTGGTCTGATTGGTGGGTTTGCTTCGGAAATGGGAGATATGATGGTTGCCGGTATTTTAAAGGTGACACCAACAGCAGTCATGATCGTTTTTGCTATTCTATACTTTGGTTTAATGATTGACGTTGGTTTATTCGAGCCCATGATCGCTAAAATACTGAGTTTTGTAAAAGGAGACCCGCTAAAGGTTGTCATGGCAACCGCCATAATAACCATTTTGGTAGGTTTGGACGGCGACGGATCTTCTACATTCATGATCACCGTTTCAGCCATGCTGCCGCTTTATATCAAATTAGGGATGAACAGGCTCGTATTGGCCTGTGTCGTTGGTTTAGCCGCTGGTGTCATGAATATGATCCCTTGGGGAGGTCCTTTGGTCAGGGCGGCCGCGAGCCTTCAGGTTGAAGTATCGGAGTTATTCATTCCTCTCATACCGGTCATGATCTGCGGTCTTTTATGGACGCTTTTTTCGGCATATGTGCTTGGCAAAAAGGAAAGGGAGAGATTGGGAGTCAGCTCCCTGGAAACGAACATGCAACCTGGTATGAGCGAACAGGCTGCAGCTGTTGAAACCGCACCTCAAGGAACATCCAAGCTTTTTTGGTTTAATTGGTTCTTGACGATTCTACTGATGGTTTTGCTGGTGATGGAAGTGCTGCCGATACAAATCTTATTTGCTTCCGCTTTTGCGATTGCACTATTCGTTAACTTTCCGAACCCAAAAGAACAGCAGGAAAGGATTTTAAGTCATGCCAATAGTTTTGTGATGATCTGTACACTCATTTTCGCTGCAGGGATTTTTACGGGTGTATTCACAGAAACAAAGATGATGGACTCGATGGCTGCTTCAATCGTAACGGTCATCCCTGAGTGGCTCGGGGCACATTTGCCAGTGGTGGTAGCGCTGACAAGCATTCCGATGGGGTTCATTTTTTCACCTGATGCCTATTACTTTGGCATTCTGCCAATAATAAGTGAAACGGCATCGAACTTCGGTATTGCTCCTGTAGAGATCGGAAGGGCGGCTTTATTAGGTCATTCGACCGCAGGGTTCCCCTTATCGCCATTGGTGCCTGCAACATTCATATTGATTGGCCTTGTAGGCGTGGATTTTGGGGATCACCAAAAATTCCTGTTTAAATGGGCGTTTGGGACAACCATCATCATGACGATTGCAGCCATTGCTTTCGGGGTCATCACTTTGTAAAATGTGAGCCCATTAAGCTATATTGTAAAATCCTTGTCTGTGAATTTAGTAAGGTGTTCACTCTCACTGGTGTAATCTATTTTCCTATTTATCCCGCTTTCTGTTTATTCTTCCATAATAGTGGAAAGTAATAAGAGGAAATACATATAAGAGAGTGAGGGAATTTATCATGAACTATAAACAAAAACTTATACTGCCTATGTGTACTGCCTTTTTACTGTATGGATGTAATTCAGCGGATGATTCAAATCAGGCCGATAATAATGCCGAGGACATGACTACAGTGGGACAAGGAACAGATGCAGAGGTTGATCCGCAGGTGAAAGCGGAAGTTAAAGATGTAGAAGGTAATACACTTGGGACGGTGAACTTTACCGCTGAAGAGAATTCTGTAGTGATCGAGACCGCTTTGGAGGGCCTTGAGCCAGGCTATCATGGATTTCATGTTCACGAAAACGCAGCATGTGAGGCGGATGCCAAGGAAGGCCCTTTCACTACAGCTGGAGGACACTTCAATCCAACTGACGAAACGCATTCTAAGCATGCAGGTGATATGCCTCCTTTATATGTAAAAGAAGATGGGACAGCAAAATATACGGCAACATTGGATAACATGACAATAGACCAACTGAAGAAAGAAGAGCTGGCTGTAATCGTTCATGCGAATCCAGACAACTTTGCCAATATTCCTGACCGCTATGAAGCCAATGGAGAAAAAGGACCGGATGCAGATACTTTGAAAACTGGTGATGCAGGCGATAGGCAAGCTTGCGGGATTGTTGTAAGTGCAGAGGCAAAATAAAATTAATGAAGTAAGAGCGATTCCTCTAAAGAGGAATCGCTCTTTTCTTGAAGGTAGGACTGCAGACAGCTAAAATCTAAAAGCTGAAACCATTCTTTTTACGAATTAAGAAGGTTTTTTCTATTGTGATATAGAAGTAAGAATGTAAGTAATATTGCAAAAGAAGCAGTAGTATTAAAAAAGATCATAGTTAATTCTTGCAGTGGAATGAAGTCCAAGACATAGGTTTAATATAGAAAAATAAGGTTTGGTTTGAATCGATAAAAAAACCCGAACAGGGATCTTGTCCACTGATTCGGGTTTGCTAAAATTATTTTGCCGTAATGGAATTATCGATTAGCTGTAATCTCTCAGCCACTTCTTCTTCAGAAAGGTTATGCTCGACTACATAGCGATTACGCGGATGCACTCGGCATTCATGGGTACAGCTGCGCATATGTTTGTGTTCGTTCTCTTCGCTGCAAAGGATTTTCTTGTTGCATTCAGGATTAGCGCAATTGACATAGCGTTCACAAGGTTCGCCGGAATAAATATCGCGTCCGACAATGACATGTTCCTTTTGATTGATAGGTACGGCAATCCTTTCATCGAAAACATACATTTGGCCATCCCATAGTTCACCTTGGACTTCGGGATCCTTCCCGTATGTTGCGATGCCGCCATGCAGCTGGCTTACATCTTCAAAGCCTTCTTCGACAAGCCAGCCGGAGAATTTCTCACAGCGGATACCGCCGGTGCAATACGTTAGGATTTTTTTGCCTTCGAACATTTCTTTATTTTCCCGTACCCATTCCGGAAGTTCACGGAAATTCGTGATTTCTGGCTTGATTGCACCCCTGAAATGTCCTAAATCAAATTCATAGTCATTTCTGGCATCAAGGACGATGGTGTTTTCATCTTGCATTTGCTCGAAGAACTCCTTCGGGCTCAAGTATTTGCCAGTCGTCTGGTTCGGGTTGATGTCGTCTTCCAAGCGAAGCGTTACAAGTTCATTGCGTGGACGAACATGCATTTTTTTGAAAGCATGGCCTTCAGCTTCATCTATTTTAAACACGATATCGGCAAAGCGGGGATCGCTTTTCATCATGTCCATATATTTGTCGGTTTGTTCGATCGTACCTGAAACTGTTCCGTTGATACCTTCTGAAGCCACCAAGATACGGCCTTTCAATTCAAGGGCTTTACATGCCGCAAGATGCTCGACTGCGAATTCTTCGTGATTCCCGATAGGTACATACAAATAATAAAGTAATACTCTATATGGTTTTGTTTCCATTTTTTATTTACCACCTATGTTTTATATTTGCAAGATATAAAGGGTGATCATTTAGACACTTTTCTCTTACAGATAATCATTATACCAAGAAAACGTAAAAATGATAAGGGCATGAAGAAAAATCAAGAGGAGTTGTATGGAATGTTGAAAGAGTTAATGAGATATCCAATCATTCAGGCACCGATGGCAGGAGGAGCTTCCACTCCGAAGCTTGCGGCTTCAGTATCCAATGCAGGAGGATTGGGCTTTCTCGCAGCTGGCTATAAGACTGCGGAAGAGATGAAGGACGAGATTGGGCAGACCCGTCAGTTGACTGAGCGCCCTTTTGGCGTGAATATATTTGTGCCAGGCAACGAGGCGGTGGATGAAAATATATTATCTGGCTATCGTGAAAAGATCGAGAAAGAGGCCGAGAGCGTTGGGGCTGAGATTGGAAAAGCCGATAGTGATGACGATGATTGGGGAAATAAACTACATGTATTGAAGGAGGCTGGGGTCGCTGTCGTCAGTTTTACGTTTGGATGTCCAACGGAAGATGTAATAAGGGAGCTCCAAGATGTCGGTTCCCTTATAGCCGTGACAGTAACCAACCTTCAGGAAGCAAAAAAGGCGGCGGGAGCAGGCGCCGATGTTCTATGTCTACAGGGGTTTGAAGCAGGGGGGCACCGGGCCAGCTTTGATAACCGCACAGAAGATGATTATGGTCTTTTAGTATTGATACGGATGATAAAAGATGAACTGGACTTACCGATCATTGCCGCGGGCGGACTGATGCATGGAAAGGATATCGCGGCCGTGCTCGAAGCGGGAGCAACAGCGGCGCAATTGGGAACCGCTTTCCTTCGCTGTCCCGAAAGCGGGGCAAGTCCGGTCCATAAGGCGGCGCTGGGAAATCCCCGATTTACTCAAACCTCTATTACCCGAGCCTTCAGCGGCCGGAGGGCACGCGGGTTGGTGAATCACTTTATAACGGAATATGATAGCGTTGCACCCGTCGCCTATCCTTTTGTCCATTACATGACAAAACAAATGCGAAAAGCGGCTGGACAAAAAAACAATCCTGAATTGATGGCTTTGTGGGCAGGACAGGGATATAAGTTGAGCAGGGAACTTCCTGCATCGGAATTGGTTGAACTTCTTGTAGAAGAATTAAACTGAGAAGGGTTTGGATGATGATGGAGATAAGGGAATTATTCAAGGATGAGCCACCCCCGATGCATTTATTGCTTTTGGCAGATCCTTCAAGGGAATTGGTCGAGGAATATTTGGGGAGCGGAACGTGCTTTGTTGCCGTGAGTGATAAGCGAATGATCGGTGTTTATGTTTTACTGAAAAAAGGCCCGGAACTGATAGAGATAATGAACATCGCAGTCGATGAACGGCACCATGGAAGGGGAATCGGCAGGCAATTGATTGAACACGCCAAAGGCCATGCCAGGGTACAGGGATATAAAATGATTGAAATCGGAACGGGGAATTCGGGGATAGGGCAGCTTGCCCTTTACCAAAAATGCGGTTTTAGAATCACTGGGGTCGATCGGGATTTTTTTAATAGAAACTATTCCGAGGCCATTTATGAAAATGGGATTCAGTGCCAGGATATGATTCGCTTGTCACAAAGCTTAGACTAAGCAATGATCATCCAGTTTGACGGAAATGCTTTACAGACAAAAGTGCGCGTCGCAATGCTTAGGGGGAATGGACTTGTTCTTTGGTGATATGATTTATCTTCTTTTTGCTTTACTTATGCCGTTTTTATTTGCGATTGGCGTTTTCATATTCATTCGATCAACGAAAAGGCAAAAGGATTCTTTATCGAAAATTCGTAAAGACTCAGATGAAAAATAGCGCAAGAGAAAAAGAGTGCAAAACAACGGCACTCTTTTTCTCATTTTCACCTTTCCAAAAAAGCTTCCAAATTCCTTTTCACACTGGGCCATTCATGCTCAAGAATACTATAGACCACCGTGTTCCTGATCCTCCCATCTTGCAGTTTTTTCTCCATCCTCAAAATGCCTTCTTCAAGGGCGCCGAGCCTGGTTATTGCTGCACGCGATCTATTGTTGCATTCGTCAGTCCTGAATTCAACCCGTTTCATTTGCCACTTTTCAAAAGCATGCTGCAATAGCAGGTACTTACATTCTGTGTTAATGGCTGTTCGCCATTTGTCGGGATGATACCAAGTCGCGCCGATTTCCAGGGATTGATTATGAAAGTGAATATTTCTTAAGCTCGTGCTGCCGACTATCGAATCATCAGTCCGATCGATAACGACAAATGGATGATGAAGTTCCTGTTCCCTTGCTCGAATGCCTTCCTTTACATAGGAGATCGCCTCTTCATATGACAAAATTTTTGTTGCACTCCATTCCCATATTTCAGATGGCAGGGAAGCGGCGTAAAGCGGTTCGATATGACGTTCCAGCATCGGGGTGAGTATCACGTGTTTCCCGTATAATTCGATATGCTCCATAGTTTCCTCCTCTTGATTGATATCTTCATTATAAAAATATTCTGGTTCTGCAATAAGGACCAATGCTGATATAATTTATGGAACCAGTTTGAAGGAGGACCAAATGTTTGAAATCACTCTAACCTTAGATAAAACGAATAAAGAAGCTTTATATGTCCAATTGTATAAATACTTTATAAAGGAAATCCAGAATGGGCAAATCCAGGCCGGAATGAAACTGCCTTCTAAACGAAAACTGGCCTTGCATTTAGGGATAGGCCTGAATACAGTGGATACGGCTTATCAGCAGTTGATGGCAGAAGGATATGTGGAAAGTCAATTAAGGAAAGGTTATTACGTAGCCGATTTAGAACCGATCTCAGCTATGAATGAGCCGTTGCCTGTAACAGAAGGGATGATGTGTCCTCCGAATGAAAGAAATGAGATAGATTACAACCATGGCCGGGTGGACGTGGATTCTTTCCCGCATGCCGTGTGGAAAAAATGCTTGAACAATACTTTGTATCTACAGGAAAGGGAAATGTTCATGAGCGGTGATCCTCAAGGGGAATGGGGGCTCAGGGCTGAGATTTCATCCTATCTATTTCAATCAAGAGGAGTTCGCTGCGGGGCTGATCAAATCATCATTGGAGCAGGTACCCAGTATTTCATCCATCTGCTGCGGTTACTTCTTGGAAATGAACGGGTATTTGGGTTGGAAGACCCTGGCTTTCATCGGGTAAGGGAGGTACTGAGGCTGGAGGGAGCGGATATGGCATACATACCCTTGGATGAAAGTGGAATGAGTGTGGACTCCTTGAAAGGGAGTGCAGCGAATGTTGCCTATGTCACTCCTTCCCATCAATTTCCTTCCGGTATGATCATGCCGATAACTAGACGGGTGGAATTGCTCAATTGGGCAGTGGAAAAAAAGGGTTATATTATTGAAGATGATTATGACGGGGAATTCCGACATGCTGGTAAACCGATTCCGTCCTTGCAGGGGTTGGACACCAATGGAAGGGTCATCTATTTAGGCACGTTTTCAAAGTCGCTAATCCCATCAATCAGGGTGGCATTTATGGTGTTACCCATGGAGTTGGCTTGCCGCTATCAGCAGAAGTTAATAGGATACAAACAGACCGTTTCCAGACTGATTCAGGAAACGCTCTGTCTTTTTATGAAAAATGGACATTGGGAACGCCATCTGAATAAAATGCGAACGATTTATCGAAAAAAGAATAAGGTGCTGCTGAATGCCATTGAAGAGAGCTTCCATGATCGTGTAGCCGTAATCGGTGAAAAGTCAGGCTTGCACGTTCTTTTAAAAGTAGAAAACGGCAGCAGTGAGGCAGAGCTCATTCAAAAGGCTGCCAGTGTGGGGGTTAAAGTCCACCCAACATCGGTTTATCATTCAAAGAATGTGAAAGATCCGACTATTTTGATTGGGTACGGTGGTTTAACCGAAAGGGAAATCGAAGCAGGAATCCGGCTTTTAAAAAAGGCATGGCTATAGCTTGGTGTGCAACAATGATATAAGATACCATTTTAGTTTCTTATATTATTGAGGATTTTAAGGACCGTCTGGAAAAATACTTCCTGTTCTTCTTCTGTAATTCCTTCCAGGGCTTTCCCTTCGATTTTTTCGGCAATCTTAAGACATTTTGTATGTACCTCTTTGCCCCGGGGGGACAATTCGATTCGTTTTTCCTGTTCATCTTTTCCAGGAACTTGTTTAATCATATTATTCTGTTCCATACTGTTGACCGAACGTGTGATGATAACACTATCTACATCCAAGTAACTGCAAATATCGGGGATTGTGGAATAGCCACAGTTCTTTAAGTAATTCAGGATTGTCCACTGATTATGGTAAATTTCAAGTGCTGTAATTTGTTCATTCATTTTGCTTACTAATGATCTCGATACTTGTAAATATTGATGAAATAATTGAGTAGGGTTCGTCATATGATTCTCCTTTATAATGGTCGACCAATCCATTATATTCTTTAATTCTTAAAAGTCTATTGTAAAGAATCATTTATTTCAGTCAATGTTTATTTTTGGAAGCAAAGCGGGAAAGGGAAAAACACTGGCAATATGAATGAATTGAGGGAAAGCTCAGTCTTCCCAAATCATCAAAAAACTACGGGGAAGCATAAGCACATTCACAAGAAGAACCTTAATATATGATGGGAGATATTTTAGACTATAGGAAATTCGAGTTTGCCAACAGTTTATTTATGGTTTTTCCATTTGGGCGTTTATTTCCGCACCAGGCACTTGCTTTCCTCGGCTTGCACCTGCGGGGTCTCCCTTGGACGCGCTTTTCCCGCAGGAGTCTCGACACCCGCTCCAATCAACTTTGATATAACATTTAGTCAGAAACCATACCTGAGGAGTTGAAGGTGTTGCTTTGCGGGTCAGTTAGGCCCGGTACATCATTTAATTAAAAATACGTTTTCCGAACTCCTTTTGACTACTAACTGTAATATATGTTTTCCTTCAAATATTCTATTAGCAAGTACTAGTGGCGCAGAGAAAAGTCTATACGACACCTCACCTTGAAGCCTGAATTCAGTATATCCTGCAAACAAAACCCAGCCTCTAAAGTGGCTGGGTTTTGTTTAAAGCTTCTCGCTCGTGGAGCGGTGTTTTGTTTCTTTTTTATTTCTTTCTTCTTGTTGTTCATATTTAATTTCATCAATTGGTAAATCATCAATGGGCATGACCACTTGATCACGTTCCAGCTGTTTTTCCTGATTTTTCTTGAAGGCCTTGGATTTATCATTACGCTCCTCAAGATACTTTTCTTTATCTTTATTATCCAATGTCAATCCCTCCATCTCTTTGTATCTCTTTTTCCCCTTATTGAGAAAATAAAACGTATAAGCGAAATATATGTGATCCCATTTCATAAATATAAGGAGAACAGGAAAGTGCAAGGAGGGTTTGTTCAGTGAATTTCGCCGTCTTTTTTCGCTGGTTTTGGAGGGGGCTTCTCCTTTTAGTCATAGTAATCGTCATTCCCTATTCATGGGCTTTGATTTTAGCGTTGCTCACCGCCATTCTTTTGGATGGATTGGTCCGCATAATTGGTGAAACGGCAAAGCTGCATCGTTTTTGGGCAGTATTGATTTCATTTGTTTTATATGTAGGCGGGCTTATGAGCATCACTTATTTTTCCTTTTCGGTATTAATCAAGAAGGTCATTGTCTATTCAGAAGAATTTCCCGGTTTCATACGTGAAGTGTATTTGACGGCAATATTGCCAGTCATTAGGCAATGGGAAAGATATTCCCAAACTTTACCGCCAAATCTCATTCAATCAATAGAACAAACGATGGAAAAGGGAGTCATGGCTCTGGAGGGGTTCACAGAGGGCTTTGTTCAGGATATGGTTCAATTCGTTACACTCATTCCGGGTTTTTTCATTGACTTTTTAATTTACTTAATCGCTTTATTCTTATTTAGTCTTGAATTGCCAAAGTTAAGAAAAAAGGCAGTCCTTTATTTGAAGGCATCCACCTATCAAAAGATTTCGCTAGTTTATCAAGATTTAAGTATGGCAGCCGTAGGCTTCATCAAGGCACAAATCACGTTGAGTTTAATAACGTTCATCATGGCTTATGGAGGACTATGGTTGTTAGAAGTGAAGTATACGATTCCGTTGGCACTCTTAATAGTAGTTGTGGATATTCTTCCTATCTTGGGGACGGGATCTGTACTGGTTCCTTGGGCAGTTATCGTCTGGGCTCAAGGAAACCATCATCTAGGTATTGGCCTCATCATCCTATTCCTGGTCATTACCATCATAAGAAGGACAATCGAACCAAAAATCTATTCAGCAAATATGGGGTTGAGCCCATTGGCATCGTTGATCAGTCTTTACTTAGGGTTTAAGATGCTTGGCTTCATTGGGCTTTTCCTTGGACCTTCGATACTGATTGTTTATGATACGTTAAAGAGGGCAGGTGTCATCAAAACCAATTTCAAAATATGAAAGATTATTAGATGTTTTTTGCCTGATTTCTTAAATTTGACATATCTTTTACCGCTTTACCTTGACCGTTGCAATGATTGCAGTCCCGGGAAAAGAATTGCAGAAAACGGGTTTTCCCTTTCCCTTTGCAGTGCTGGCAAATGGTTATGAGTTTCATGATTCCTCACTCCTTCAAAAAGTATCGCTTTTTTAACAGTATGAAACAATTAAGGTAGAACTATACTTCATGTAATCATTCAATGTTAAAAGCAGCAGGTTTTATATAATATGTATTTATTTTATTTCATGTACCAGTTGAAAAAAATAACCCCCGATCCTATTGTCTTTTAGGAACGGGGGTTATTATCATGAAACGATTTCGGTTTGTGATATGATCGGGAATTCTTTTACTTCGCTTACGACTTTTACTTGTTTATATATTTCAATATAACGAATATGGTGATCTTCCATTTCCTTTATCTTAAAGTTATAAGGACCGTAAGTCAGGATATCACCTTGTTTGGCCTCGTAATTCTCGGTAAGGATCCATCCGCCCATCGTATCAATATCTTCATCATTGATATCCAATCCAAGTAAGTCATTCACTTCGCTGACCAATACCTTGGCATCGATGATGTAGTGATCTTCTTTTAATTTACGGACATCGGGCACTTCATCCAGGTCGAACTCATCGCGGATATCGCCAACGATTTCTTCAAGGATATCTTCAACGGTCACCAACCCTGACGTACCGCCGTATTCGTCCATGAGGATAGCCATGTGAATCCGTTCCTTTTGCATTTTTAAAAGTAAATCGTGAATGGGGATACTGTCAATGACACGGATGATCGGACGAACATATCGGTCGATCGTTGACGCAGCCTGATTGTTCTTATCTATCATTTCAGTGAATAGCTCTTTGATATTGACCATTCCGATAACATGATCCTTATCACCGTCAATGACAGGATATCGTGTAAAGTTCTCTTCCGCCATAACAGTGAAAAACTGCTGGATCGTATCTTCTTTGGATACCGTTGCAATTTCAGTACGTGGAACCATGATTTCTTTTGCAATCCGATCATCGAATTCAAAAATTTTATTCACATATTTAAACTCTGATTGGTTAATTTCGCCACTTTTGTAGCTTTCGGAAACAATGATACGCAGCTCTTCTTCTGTATGAGCCAAATCATGTTCGGAAACTGCTTTTAATCCTAGCATTCTTGTAAGCGACCTTGCAGAGCCATTCAGTACCCAAATGAAAGGATACATGACTTTGTTAAAGGCAATTAAAGGTTTCGAAACCAATAATGTTACTTGCTCCGCTTTTTGAATCGCCAATGTTTTCGGTGCCAATTCTCCAACAACGACATGTATGAACGTAATGAAAGAAAAGGCAATTGCAACTGAGAGTAAATGTGAAGCCGACTCCGGAAGATTTAATTGATTTAAAAGTGGTCGCAAAATGTTTTCAACTGTCGGTTCCCCAAGGAATCCAAGCCCTAGAGCTGTAACGGTAATTCCGAGCTGACAAGTTGAGAGGTATTCATCCAGGTTGGAGATGACCTTCTTTGCTGAAATAGCATTCCTCGTTCCTACTTCAATTAATTGATCGACCCTCGTGCTTCTCACTTTAACAATCGCAAACTCCGTAGCTACAAAAAATGCTGTTAAAGCAATTAAAATGGCAATAAGAACCAAGTTTATTATGTCCAAATAGTCTCCCTTAACTCGCCTTCGAGACGAATAAGGAGTACACCTCCTACATTTTTAAAATATACAAGTATATTTTTTTTTCCGTGCTGAATATTTTTGGGATTACTTCAAAATGGCTGTGGTAATAGATGTGCAGCCGCTTGAACTCCCATTTCTTTTAGTGATGAAGAGAATAATAGTATATGCCGATTAGCGATGCGTAGACGGGAAATAGAAGAATTTCTGTCTGAAGGAGTGCAGCCATTTTCCAAAAGGATGCACATATCCGTTACGCAAAGCAGCTTCCGTCCGTCAAAACGAACATTCTTTAATGCCCCATCAAATCACCTCATTCTAATTAATTTAAATACTTTCATTATAGAAAGAGTTAATCATTCAGTCAAACAGCTTACGGCACCTTAAATCCGGTAAATTGCTTGTAAAGGATCAGTTTGAGCTAATAATTAGCTGTTTTTGACTGTTTTCTCTACTTTATTGTAACATATTATAGAATATTCAGAAAACTAAGAGCCGTTTCATAAAAAATTCGTCAGTTACATTATTTTTTGGATGGTACAAACATATTCTATAGAAACCAAGACAAGTTTTAAATGAAGATTAAAGGGGGTGGCAGCCATGAAAATCATGGAAAGGATGGCAGCGATCATTGCTGGCAGCATGCTGGTAGGTGTGGGAATCAATTTTTTTCTGATACCTTATCATTTATTGGATGGTGGCATGATAGGGATTGGGCTGATTTTTCATTACTATATAGGACTTCCAACCGGACTGGGTGTGATTTTGAGCAGCATTCCATTATATATATATGCTTGGTATTTTGAAAAAAAATTATTTCAGAACAGCTTGCATGGCTTGCTTTTTTCCTCTTTATGCATCGACATTTTTTCCGACGCTGTCACAGGATGGAGCCTTCCCATTTATGTAAGTGCGATAATCGGGGGAGGGTTGATTGGACTTGGAATCGGCTTGATGCTTCGGTATGGGACTTCTACAGGCGGAACGGATATGCTGGCACAGATCCTATCCAGGAAAAGTGGGCTCAATGTAGGGCTGCTGATTTTTTTTATTGATGGATGCGTATTGCTTTGCGGATTGAGCGTTGTGGGGACTTCAATCTTTTTATATTCATTTTTAACGATCATCGCGGTAGCCATGCTGACTTCAGTCACCGTGATGCGGACGATTTAGTTTTGAATCATGTATAAAAATTTGAAAAATGGAAAGGATGGGCAATATGAAAAGGACAGATTTTTAGTCTAATAAATAGTAAAGGGAAGTTCATATGAAAAAACTTTATATGTGTACTGCATTGTTAGTTATGCTAGCTGGGTGTCAAGAGGCTGAAATGCCAGAGGATAAAGAAGTGAACAGTGCTGTTCCAGAATCGATGGATGCATCAATTGTCATTAAAGGGAAAGTGGAGCCTGGAAAAGAAGTCATTCTTGAAACGACAGTGAAACAGGGAAGCCAATTGGTGAATGAAGCTGATGAGGTACTGTTTGAAGTGAGAAAGTCCGGACAGGATAAACGGGAAATGCTTGAAGCGAAGAATACTGGAAGTGGAATGTATCAAGTGATGCATACTTTTGAAGAACAAGGCAAATATATTGTAGTCTCCCATGTAACGGCTAAAGGCCTTCATGTAATGCCTGAAAAAGAAGTTGTCGTTCCTGAACATGAAAGTGAAGGTGCATCGGTTCATCCTAGTACGGATGTATCCATCGAGTTTCAAAGTAACCCAGTAAAGGCAGGAAAAAGTTCAAACTTTGAAGCGACCGTTGAATTGAATGGGAAACCACTGACAAATGCAGATGTGAATTTCGAGGTCTGGAAGGAAGGCAGCGAAGAGAGTCATTTCACCAAAGCTGAAGAAGATGGAAATGGAACATATCTAAATAAGGTATCTTTCGAAGAATCGGGAACCTATAAGGTGCAGGTACATGTTGAAAAAGACGAAGTGCACGAACATCAACTGCAAACGATTCAAGTCAATTGATTGTTTTTTGATCCCATCGTTTAAACAGGTTTCATCTCTTCGTTAAATGGGAAGTTAAAGGATAACGGTACAGCAGAAAGGGAGGGTAAGCATGAATAATCAAAAAATCAACAAGTATAAAAATCTCGGGATTCATATCGAAAAAACGAAATCACGCCAGGAGATTTTCACTAATGTTTCACAAAATGATTCATCCTTACTCACCACAGCTGTTTTTTCTCAATTTTCCCAAAAACGGGAGCTAAAAGAATATTGATGCAAAGAGACCGGAGTACATATCAGCTGGTCTTTTTTTTGTGCATTCCAAAATGTGATGTATTGTGAAGCTGGTATGAAAAATCGAATAGAACCTCATGAGCTGAAATAGGATAGAAGGACAAACAATTTGAAATTAGCGGTAAGGGGAGTCCGATAGCATGATATCACAGCTTATTATGACGATATTGAATTGGTTTGCGGAAATGGGGTATATGGGGATTTTATTGGGGCTGATGGTTGAAATCATCCCGAGTGAGCTTGTTCTCGGATACGGTGGTTATGTCGTCGGCCTGGGGAAAATGAATTTTTGGGGAGCTGTTCTTGCAGGAGTGGCAGGCGGGACGATGGCACAGCTATTTCTCTATTGGGCTGGTTATTATGGAGGAAGGCCCTTTCTCTTGAAGTATGGAAAATATATATTAATTAAAGAAAATCATATTGTACATGCTGAGGAATGGTTTCAAAGGTATGGCGTAGGCGTGATTTTTACGGCTCGGTTCATTCCAGTGGTTCGCCATGCCATTTCCATCCCTGCCGGAATTGCGAGGATGTCCGTATGGAAGTTTATATTTTATACGGTTGCGGCTGTCATACCTTGGACCATCTTGTTTCTGACCTTAGGGCGGATCCTCGGCGAGAATTGGCAGCAAATCCGGGAAATAACCGAACCTTATCTCATTCCGGCTGCTGGTTTTTCCTTTATCTTTATCATGCTGTATATTCTATGGAAAAAAAAGAGTACACCTCCAATCGTAACGGTCAAAAAAATGGGACGGTTTCCCGATAAATGAAAAATCGAAAAAACAGCCACGTAAAATCACCTTTTACGTGGCTGTTTTTAATCATTATCCTTGGGTAAGGTCTTCTTCCAGAGGAAGCTGAACGACCTTTTTTGTCACCTCGATAGAACGAATGGCGTGATCTTCCATTTCAATCACTTTAAAGCAGAAGCCGTCTTTTTCCATGATGTCCCCTACCTTCACATCATAATTTTCAGTAAGGACCCATCCGCCTATCGTATCGACATCATCTTCTTCTAAGTGAATGCCAAGTAAATCATTCACTTCCTTTACAAGAAGTTTAGAATCTAAAATATAATGGCCATCTTTAATTTTCCTGATCGAGGCAACTTCATCGATATCGAATTCATCACGAATTTCGCCAACGATTTCCTCGAGGATATCCTCGACTGTGACAAGTCCGGAAGTCCCGCCGTATTCATCCATCAAAATAGCCATATGAATGCGTTCTTTTTGCATTTTTAACAGCAAATCGTGAATCGGGATATTTTCCATTACCCGAATGATCGGACGAGCGTAATTTTCTATCGCTTTGATATGGATTTCCCGATTCTTTATAAGATCCGAGAAAACTTCCTTTAAGTTCACTAAGCCGATGACATGGTCTTTATCACCTTCGACAACAGGATATCGAGTGTATTTTTCCAATTTGGCGACATCGACGAATTCCTGAACCGTATCATCTTTGGATATGGTCATGATTTCCGTCCTAGGAACCATGATTTCTTTGGCAACACGATCATCGAATTCAAAGATGTTGTTTACATATTTAAATTCCGACTGGTTGATCTCTCCGCTTTTATAGCTATCTGATAGGATGAAACGCAATTCTTCTTCCGTATGGGCTATTTCGCTTTCGGATGCTGGCTTGAAGCCAAATAAACCGACAACTAATCGGGAAGAATGATTCAAGGCCCAGATGAAGGGAAAGGCTATCTTATGGAAAAATATCAGCGGGCTGGCAATTGCCAAGGCCACTTGCTCAGCCTTTTGGATGGCAACCGTCTTTGGAGCCAATTCACCTACAACCACATTCAGGAACGTAATCAGGGAAAATGAAATGACGAATGTCAGAATGCTTGTGACTTCTTGAGGGAAATTCAAGGCATTGAATAATGGACCAACCAATTTTAGGACGGTCGGCTGTCCAAGCCACCCCAATCCAAGGGCAGTAACGGTAATACCAAGCTGTGTCGCGGATAGGTACTCATCAAGATCGGATGTAACCTTCTTAGCCGCAATGGCTTTTTTATTTCCCTCTTCAATCAATTGATCGATCCTGGAGCTGCGAACCCTTATGATCGAAAATTCAGAAGCTACAAAAAAGGCCGTTAAAGCGATTAAAATAATGACGAATAAAAAACTTAATATGTCCAATTAGTGTGGGACTTAATTGAATCGCAAAACGATTTAATTATCCCAGTCACCTCCCAAAACCAATAATGAATGAAATGATATTTAGTGTATAAAATGTTAGATGAAAAATAAGTCTTGTCTATCTTGTATGAAAATTATGCTGGTTTATATTTTCAATCTATAGGATCATTCACCTCGATTAGTAGTGGAACCTACCTATTAGTATAAGTAACTGGACGTCAATCAGTCAAAAATTTCACACTAAAAACCTAAGTAAAAAAGGTTGTTTATCCATTATTTAGTTTTCAATTGTATGGAAAAGGTCGTTAGGAAATCGGTAGAGTGACAGGTTAAGGTTCCATGATGCTTTAAGACGATTTCTTTACAGACGAATAATCCCAATCCCGTTCCCCTTTTTTTGGTGGTGATGAATGGTTCAAAAATATTCGGCAAAACGTCGTCAGGTATCTTCGGCCCGTTGTTCGATATATTTAAAGTAAGAATGCCGGGTGGTGATTCAGAGCCTGAAATGTAAATGGATGGGGAAGGCATCCCTGCAACCACATCAAGAGCATTTAAAATAATATTAAGTAAAACCTGACGGAATTCTTCTTTAGAACCGGAAATTACGGCATCCTCGGCAATATTACATGTAATGGAAGCATTTACTTCCAAGATGCTTGGATATAGAAATTCGATTACCTCATTCACAAGCTGAGCAATTGAAAATAGATCAGGAGGTGATGTTGAAGTTTCCTTTTTGGAAATATTAAGGAATTGTGTGATCCGGTAATTGAGCTGATCCAATTCCTTTGAAATGATATCAAGGTATTTTATTTCAGGCTGTTCTGCCTGTAACAATTGTATGAATCCCATGATGGAAGTCAGTGGATTTCTGAATTCATGGACAAAACTTGAGGTCATTTGACCAAGTAGCGTCAAACGGTCTTTATGGTTTGGGCTTATGAATTGATAGCGTTCTTCAAGTTCCATCGTTTTCAATTCGGTATAATGGGATAATGCAAAATGAATGAGTTTATCGAAGCAAACGTTTATTTGCTTAATTAGATCCGATATTTCTACTTTGGGTGCTTCGGAATTCAATACGTGCTCAATGATGATGGATCTCCCGATGGTTGCAGTGGAAAAGAAATTTTCCATATCCAATTGCTTATTAACTCGTTCAGACGCAATTTTTTCCCCTACGACCTTCAGTACATCGCCTATTTCAGTATCCGATTTTCCAAGCTGATCCATTAGCAGATTAAAAATATTTTCCACTTCTCCTTTAAAATACCCTAGATAACCGTCAGGTAAATGCAGCAACTCATCTTTCCATTTGGAAATGATGCTGGTTTTTTGAGAAGATAAAAAGTGAATGGTCATTTCTCGATTAGATACCATTTTGCCCTCCATACTGTAGGAAAATGAATTTACTTTTGACCCAGAAAGTGCTTTATTAGAATAAAATTACAAAATATCAAAATAATTACATGTTGTTTTCATGATAACAGATTACTGTTCTTTTAACATGTGTCAATTGGATAAATATTCGGCAATCAATCAATAAATACCTTTTTTTGACACAGTTTTATTACAGTAATTACAGGAATTAATAACAAAAAAAGGTATCCGTAAAGTTAATGACGGTTACCTTTTTTATGAAATGCATATGGTTCGATATGAACGATCACATGCTGAATATTATATTCCTTCAAAAGATTCTCTTCGATTTTAACCGTAATATCATGACCTTGAATGACGGTCAAAAGGGGGTTAACGTGAACGGTAGTTTCGAGCAGGATTTCACTTCCGTGCATCCGGGCTTTAATTTCACTCATTTCTTTAACACCTTCTGTCAATATAATGGTTTTTCCGATCTTTTGCAGGAGCTGCTCGTCGAAACCGTCGGTTAAAGAGATGGAGGCATCACGAAAGATATCCCAGGCTGTTTTACAGATAATGATCCCCACGACTGCTGCAGCTATCGCATCCAGCCAAGGGATTCCCATCTTGGTGCCGATGATTCCAATGAAAGCACCAACACTGACAAGGGCATCGGATCGATTATCCTGTGCGACGGCATAGATGGAAGAGCTGTTGATCTTTTTACTTAGAGATAAGTTATAACGGTAGATTCCGTACATGAAGATTGCAGAGAATAGAGCTACATAGCCGGTCAGCATACTGGGAACGGTTGTTGAATCTTGGTGAAAGAAGGATTCAATGGCACTGAATACAACCTGGATGCCCACGGTGATCATGATGAAGGCAGCTACCAACGAGGCTACGGTTTCCGCCCGTAAATGACCATATGAATGATTATCATCGGGAGGTCTCTTTGAAATTTTTAAACCGATCAATACGGCTATGGAAGCGATGATGTCAGTCGTATTGTTTAAACCATCAGCCCAAAGCCCTTTGGAATCTCCAAAATAACCGAATGACAATTTAAGAGCAGACAAGAATATGTAAGCGGCGATGCTTATGTACGCGCCTTTTTCAGCTGAAATCGAATGTTTATCCATGTCCATTCCCTCCCCAATGTGAATTAGGCTTAATAAAGATACCAAATCAAATCTTAGTGAGTCTATAGAAAAATTGTCGTATTTAGCCATCTAACATGGTTAATAGCAGGTGTATTGAAGGTCTGTAAAGAAGTTGGATAAACGAAAGAATATCGCCATAAAATGGGAACGGCGATTTTTGATGACATGTGCATTTCTTTAATTGTAATATTCTAACCGATGATCGAAAATTAAATACTTCCAAAGGGGAGCCAAATAGGCTGAGAGTGAACAGTTCGAACTGGTGCAGGGATGTGGTTTTAGATACAAACAATACATGTATTACTGAAAAATCCAACAAAAAGTCCGGATTCTATAAGAAACCGGACTTTTTCGAAGTATGAACAACTAGTGTGAACCGGCTCAATTTTCATTTTGCAATGAATACCGAACAGGGTGCGTTTTTCAAAATGGAACTACTTGTACTGCCAAGGAAGAACTTTTCCAAACCACTTTTAGCGCTATTGCCGACTACGATAAGATCAGCTGAAGTTCTTGCTGCAAAGTCACATACGCTATCTGGCGCATATCCTTCCAATAGTTCGAATTTTCCCTTGACTTGACATTCACTTAATAATCTCAACGTATTACTTTCTGCGTTCTGAATACTATTCTCGATGGCGGAAGGGGTGTCATTTACCTTTTGATTTCGTGGCTGATCAACTTCAACAACAGGATGTGACTGGACTGGATCTACATAAAATCCGGCAGCAGGTACGAACCCTGGAGCAGAGGCGTCTCCCACGATACGCTGTTCAACTTTATCATTTAGGACATGAACTACGGTCAACTCGGCTTTTGGAAAGGCCTTTTTCAATGTTGCTCCATATTCGACAGCCCGTTTACTCTCTTCGTTTCCATCAAAAGCGACGACAATATGCTTTAAGTCCTTCATTAATATCATCTCTCCCCTTTTTAAGACCTTAAAGGTGTTATACCCACTTTTAAATGGCTTCACGCCTTTAATCTGTATATAGACTGCCATTTACGGGTAAAGGATAGATACGAGCATAGTTAAAATGGTAGGATGAAATCTGGTCCTTCAGTTAGTTGACATGCTCAGACGATGAAGAAATATCATCAAGGGTGCCGATTTCCGAGTATAGTGCTACATGAAAAGGGCGCCTAGCTTCGGCCTTTTATTCAATCGACGAGTTTTCTTTAATAAAAAGGGTAAAATATTTTTAATGAAACATGTCGCAGATGGGAAAATGGGGGTACAAATGAGAGGGTTAGTGAAATTAGGTCTAATTATAATATTGGTGATTGTGGTTTTAGGCGCCGGTTCACTGTTGTATTTCAGGCAGGGTGCTGATATAAGTCATCTTGAAAATAAGCTTCAGCAACCGACAGGGATCTATGATTTGGATGGGAATCTTGCCAGTACGATCACGGCAAATAAATCCGAAGGTGTTGCGATAGATGAAATACCGGAACATATGAAACAAGCGGTGGTTTCCATTGAGGATCACCGTTTTTATGAACATCACGGCATAGATTATCAAGGAATTATGCGGGCTTTGGTTAAAAATGCAAAGGCTGGAAGTGTTGTTGAAGGCGGGAGCACGCTCACCCAGCAGCTTGTGAAAATCACGATGCTGGAATCGGATCGAACACTGAAGAGGAAGATAGGAGAGTTTTTTCTCGCCCAGGAAGTTGAAAATCAGTATACAAAAGATGAAATACTGGAAATGTATTTGAATCAAGTTTATTTTGGCCATGGGGCATGGGGAATCAAAAAGGCTGCAAATATTTATTTTTCCAAAGAGGTCTCTGAATTGACCGTTGCCGAGGGCGCATTGCTGGCGGGAGTCATTAACTTGCCATCCAAACTTGATCCATACAAGAATTTAGACGGGGCAGTGAAGCGGCGCGATTTGGTTCTTTCGAGAATGGCGGAACATGGTTATTTGACGAAAGATGAAGAAGCAGCTGCAAAAAAAGATGCGGTGACACTTCTTATGGGGGAGAAGGAAACCGATCCATTAAGAGGTAAATATCCCTATTATGTCGATCATGTTTTATCGGAAGCATCGAGTAAATATGGAATTAAGCTTGAGGAGCTGCTTTCAAAGGGCTATAAAATTTACACGACTCTGGACCAATCCATGCAAAAGGCTACAGAAACCGTGTATGAGAATGCAGCCAATTTTCCAGCTGGAACGAGTACAGAAGAACTGGTTCAAAGCGGGTCTGTCCTCCTTGATCCTGAAACCGGCGGCATAAAAGCACTTGTCGGCGGGAGAGGTGAACATCAATTCATGGGATATAATCGGGCCACCCAGCTGACAAGGTCTCCTGGATCATCCATTAAACCGCTTGTCGTTTACACGCCAGCTGTTGAAGAGGGATATGATATCACTGACCCTTTAAAGGATGAAAAAATGAGCTTCGGTGAATATGAGCCAACAAACCTGAGCGGTGAATATAAAGGAGAAGTCCCCATGTATGAAGCGGTGATGAATTCCTTGAATGTACCGACGGTTTGGCTATTGAATGAGATTGGCATCGATAAGGGGCTTGATTCACTTAAGCGGTTTGGAATTCCATATGAAAAGGATGATCGAAACCTGTCGATCGCTTTAGGAGGGATGAAAAAAGGTGTTTCCCCGCTGCAGATGGCAGGAGCCTTTTCAGCTTTTGCCAACGAAGGGGAACGGATGGAGACCCATGCCATTGTAAGAATAGAAAATGCCGATGGAAAAGAGGTTGCCGCCTGGAAAGAGAAGAGCACCAAGGTGACCTCAGTAGGCGCCGTCGATAAAATGAATGCCATGCTGCTTGGAACAGTGGAATATGGCACAGCGAAAAACGCCGCAGTATCAGGTTATGAAATAGCAGGTAAAACAGGCTCCACACAAGTTCCCATCGAAGGAATATCAGGGGTTAAAGATCAATGGTTCATCGGTTATTCACCTTCGCTGGTCGGTGCTGTATGGGCTGGATATGATAAGACCGACGAAAATCATTATCTAACGACACACAGCAGTCAGGGAAGTGCACTCATCTTCCAAAAAATAATGGCGCAAGCTTTACAGAATCAAGCGGCTCAATCTTTTAAAACTCAGGATATCGGACCGCTAATAGCTGAACAGCAGGCACATATAGCTGAGCAACAGGAGAAGGAAGAAGAGGACAAAAGGAGACAATATTGGATTGATAAAGGAAATGAGATTAGGGAAGGTTTGAATAAATGGAGGGACTGGGAGGTTCCATGGTGATTCTCAGGTAAGGGAGTTTAAATAAAATTAACAAACTGAGACTGTCAATCATTTGACAGTCTCAGTTTGTCGACGAAAGGGAGCGGATTTAATACGTGGCTCCGGAGTCTGAATAATCCGTGAACGGCCGAATAAAGAGCTGGTAAGGCCGAATAAATCCGAGAACGGTGGACTAAAGAGCGGGTAAGGTCGAATAAATCCGAGAAGGGTCGAATAAAGAGCGGGTAAGGCCGAATAAATCTGTGAACGGCCCAAAAAAGCTCAGGATGAAATCAACTGGAACGTTTTTAAAATAAAAAAACTGCAGGCAAACTCGCGTTTGGCTACAGTTCTTCATTTATTTTAAAAAATTAGATTTGCTATTATGCCGATTACGACAATTGCGCCTATCACCATTAAAATGGTTCTCATTTCTATACACCCTCTTCATAACGTAGTCGGTATCATTTAAATATTAACGGTTTGGTTCGATTGGAAACCGAATGAACTTTCATCATTTTCTTTACAAATAGCCTGTACTTTTTCTAGCATGGCATGTACATTCTCGCCTTCAAGGATGACTTTCATGGTTGCACACTCTTGAAGAATGAGCACAAAGGATACGAAAGTCGAAAGTTTCTTGGCATCGACCAATTTATGGTTGCAGATAAAATATATATTCCCTTTAAATTCTTTTGTAACTTGATATAGGTTCATGATTTGTCGCATGGATAATCTTTTATTTGTTTTAATGTCAGAAGAAATCACTTTATTCATGTCGTTTGCTCCTTTTGTTTTTATACTTTTGGAAAAGCATAATCAAGATGTCAATTCGGCTACAACTTTTAAAAAATGAACAAGTATGTTTAGTCTTTTTTATGTAATTGTTAGCTGGTCATGTTGTATATTTACCCGGGTAAAAGATTTTGAAACCTATTTGAAAATTTGTGTTTTTTGAAGGGAGAAGGAGAATGCTCACACTTATTAAAAATGGGGAGCTATATGGTCCGGAATATATGGGCCAAAAAGATATCCTCTTGGTTGGGAAGCAAATTGGATTCATCGAGGACAAGATTGAGGCACCTGACAATTTCGTTGAATTGGAGGTGATTGATGCGGATGGCAAAATCGTGGCTCCGGGTTTTATAGATGGTCACGTACATATTATCGGCGGAGGCGGGGAAGGCGGCTTTAAAACGAGGACTCCTGAAATCCAATTAACAGATGCCACTTTAGCGGGTATAACGACATTGGTAGGGGTCATCGGAACAGATGGAACGACAAGGACGATGCCCGCACTGCTTGCTAAAGCGAGAGCGCTTGAAGAAGAGGGAATTAGCTGCTTCGTTCAGACTGGTTCCTATCAAGTTCCAGTCAAGACGTTAACAGGTAAGATCGAAGATGATTTGATTCTTGTCGATAAAATTATCGGTGTTGGCGAGATAGCCATTGCCGATCATCGTTCCTCGCAGCCGACTGCAGCTGAGCTGGCTAAACTGGCCTCTCAGGCGCGTAATGGAGGTCTGCTGTCCGGGAAATGCGGTATCGTCAACATTCATGTCGGAGACAGTCTAGATCATTTGCATGTAATTGAGGAAGTTGTCGAGACAACGGAAATACCGATCACTCAGTTCTATCCTACACATATAAACCGAAATCCGCATTTATTCAATGCAGGGGTGGAATATGCAAAAAAAGGGGGGTATATCGATTTTACGACAAGTACGATCGAGAAGTTCCTTGAAGAAGGGGAGGTCAAAGCAAGTACAGCAATAAAAAGGGCACTGGAAGAAGGGGTTGAAATCGGGCAGATTACCATAACTTCAGATGGACAAGCCAGCCTGCCTGACTTCGATGGAAGCGGCAACCTGCGGGGTTTGAACATTGGTACATGCATGTCCTTATATGATTGTGTTGTCGATGCGGTCCTCGAGGATGGAGTGACAATTGCCGATGCCATACGAGTTGCGACGGCAAACCCGGCAAACATTTTAAAACTTTCTGCAAAGGGTCAGCTTGCGGTAGGTAAGGACGCCGATATCATCATAATGAAGAAACAAACTTTAGAAATAAATAGTGTTATCGCGATGGGGCAAATCATGGTCAAGGATGGTGAAGCAGTCGTGAAAGGAACATTTGAAAAATAGATCTTTCTAATTTTGGGTGCTATTTCGGTGCGAGTTCTACCCCATTTATCCTGAATTGCAAAAAGGGGTAACATTGATCTAATCTCGGATTTCAGAAATCAACTGGAATATTCCATTAAAAAATAACGTATGCAACTGGATTTTTCCTTGGAGTTTGTATACAGTCTAAGACCCTTAATTATATAATGGGTCTTTTTTTGTGCTGGATACTTTTTGGATGAGGTCGTGAATAAATCGAGCATATCACAATTTGTAGGTAATAAATGAAATTTACCCATTGAATGTTCTCATTTTCAAAATGAAGGTGAAGTATCAGAAAACATATTCTAAATAAAGGCAATATACGAAAAATTCATTCTATTTAACATATTATTAAAAACTTGGATGTATTATCCTTTTATATAAGGAAATGTATTTTATGAAACAGCATTTAATCACAGACATAAAGACCAATAAAACATTTTGGGCTGTTATTTCATGACTGTTCAAAACCTTGGTAAGTTTGCGAATCAAATCTATCTTAAGGGGAGAAATGAAATGGAAAAGACGGGAAACCCAATAATGAAAGCGCATTCAGATGGAACTGAGCCGGAAATGTTTCGTGTATTGACTCCTGAAGGGGAAATCATTGAAACGATTGATGGAAAAATCGATAAATCACTTATGTTAAAGATGTATGAGAGCATGCTCCTGCTCAGAACATTTGACCGAAAATCAATTAATCTTCAGCGCCAAGGCAGGATTGGGACATATGCACCATTCGAAGGACAGGAAGCATCACAGGTAGGAAGCGCTTTAGCATTGTCGGCAGGGGATTGGATGTTTCCCACATACCGTGATCATGGAGCTGCAATCATTCATGGTCAGGAATTATACCGTGTCTTCCTATACTGGATGGCACATTTTGACGGCTCAATTTGTCCAGAAGGAAAAAGGATTATGCCTCCCAGTGTTCCCATTGCCACTCAAATGGTTCATGCAGTTGGTACGGCTTGGGCAAGTAAGCTTAAAGGCGAACAGAATGTTAGCATTGCTTATTTTGGTGATGGTGCCACTTCAGAAGGGGACTTTCATGAGGCACTGAATTTTGCTGGCGTTTATAAAACCCCGACAATCTTTTTCTGCCAAAATAATGGCTACGCAATCAGTGTACCTTTTGAAAAGCAATCGGCATCCAAAACGATATCCCAGCGGGCTGCTGCTTATGACATCCATGGGGTGCGGGTGGATGGAAATGATATTTTTGCAGTATGGCTGACTGTAAAGGAAGCTGTCGAAAGAGCGCTAAAAGGGGAAGGGCCTACATTGATTGAAGCCATTACCTTTCGCTATGGCGCCCATACTACTGCAGACAATCCGAACATATATCGCGATCAGGACGAAATTTCAACGTTCTGGAGGGAAAACCGCGATCCCATAACACGTCTTAGAAAGTATTTGGATAAAGAGGGTCACTGGAATGAAGAGCAGGAGGAATTGGTGATAAAACAATTCAACGAACTGATCGATGCTCACCTGCAAAGAGCAGAAGGGTATCCAAAATCCGACCCGCTCGAAATGTTTAACCATGTATATGCAAAGGAGTCATGGCATCTAAAGGAACAGAAGCAGGAATTGAATCAAATCTTAAGGAAAGGCGGGAAGAAATAATGGGCAAAAATTTAACGATGCTCCAGGCTATTACGGAAGGGCTGGACCAAATGCTGGGTCATGATGATCGCGTGATGATCTTGGGTGAGGATATTGGAGTTAATGGCGGGGTTTTTCGGTCAACGGAAGGGCTTTATGAGAAGTATGGAAAAGATCGAGTTGTCGATACGCCATTAGCTGAATCTGGAATCATCGGCTCTGCCATTGGTTTAGCCCTTAACGGAATGCTGCCCATAGTGGAGATCCAGTTTCTCGCCTTTATTTATCCTGGATTCGAGCAACTCGTTTCCCATGCTGCCCGTATGAGGTATCGTACTCGTGGGCAATTTGGGGTGCCCCTCGTAATCCGTACTCCATATGGTGCCGGAATCAGGGGTCCTGAACTTCATTCCGAAAGTGTCGAAACCTTCTTTGCCCATACTCCGGGTTTAAAGGTGGTTGCACCCAGTAATCCATATGACGCAAAAGGGCTGCTCATTTCAGCGCTCGAAGATCCAGATCCGGTGATTTTTTTGGAACCGACTAAATTGTATCGGGCCTTTAAGGAAGAAGTTCCCGACGAAATGTACCGAATACCCATCGGTCAAGCAAAAGTGGTCCAGGAGGGAAGCGACCTGACCATTTTTGCATGGGGGGCCATGTTAAGGGAGGCATTGAATGCCGCGAAAAAGATTGAAGCGGAAAAAGGCTGGAAATGTGAAGTGGTCGATCTTAGAACTTTATACCCCCTGGATAGGGATACGATCGTGCAATCCATTAAAAAGACAGGTCGTGCATTAATCGTCCATGAAGCCCATAAGACTGCCGGATTAGGTGCGGAGATCATCTCCATCATTAATGATGAAGCTCTTATTTACCTGAAAGCGCCGATTAAGCGTGTAACTGGATTTGATGTTCCGGTTCCGCCGTTTACAATAGAAGATCATTATTTACCGACTGTTGACCGTGTAAAACAAGGAATAGTCGAAACGATATCATTTTAATTGTGATTAAGGGAGAAGGAGGATGACGCATGATGGAATTTAAACTTCCTGATGTAGGGGAAGGGATGCATGAAGGGGAAATTATCCAATGGCTCATCAAAGAGGGGGATGCAGTAAAACAGGATCAACCCATTGTTGAGGTGCAAACGGATAAAGTCAATGCTGAATTGACTGCTCCCGCAGCGGGAGTGGTCAAGAAGATATTTTTTTCCGAAGGGGATATCGTGGAAGTGGGAACCACAATATTCACAATTCAGGAAGAGAACGATATGTCAGTTCCGGATACAGTCATTATTGAAGAAGAAAACCATGCCGTGCAATCTGGCGATGTAAAAGTGAATGCAGAGCATATTACGACTAAACAGCATCATGAGGCATTGCGTGCGCTGGCAACACCATTCGTGCGTCAATTGGCGAGGGAAATGAAGATTGATATCGAGAAGGTTAAAGGCTCCGGTCCAGCTGGGCGAATTACCGAAAGTGACTTGAAGCAGTTTAAAGAAAATAATTCGTGTACACGGGAAAAAGCCAAACAGCTTGAGGACAGGATTGTTCAAGATATGGCCCCGATGAAGGATGCCATCCAGGCAAAAGGTTTGGAAAATGAGCGGGAAGAGCGGATTCCGCTTAAAGGCATTCGTAAAAAAATCGCTGAACATATGGTAAAGTCGGTATCAACCATTCCTCATGTAACCCATGTAGATGAATTGGAAATGGACCGATTGAAGGAATTTAAAAATCAATTAAAGGAGTACTCCGATGATAAGGATATTAAATTGACTTTTTTGCCATTTTTCGTTAAAGCGATTGTCATCGCCTTAAAGGAGTTCAAAACACTAAACGCTTCAATTGATGAAAGAACCAATGAAATCATCCTGAAAAATTATTATCACATTGGGATTGCGACGAATACAAACGAGGGTCTCATTGTACCAGTCATAAAAAATGCCGATCAAAAAACCATTTTCCAACTGGCTGATGAAATCAAGCGATTGGCAGCCCAAGCCCGTGAAGGGAAGCTGAACATAGATCAAATCACAGGCAGTACATTTACCATCAGCAATGTAGGACCGATCGGAGGGATGCACGCGACCCCGATCATTAACTATCCGGAAGCGGCCATATTAGCTTTGCATAAAATGGAACATCGCATGGTCGTTCGCGATTTGGAAGGTGTTATCCGTTTAATGATGAATATGTCACTTTCTTTCGACCATCGTTTGATTGATGGGGTAACAGCGGTGCATTTTACCAATAGAATTAAGGAATTGCTGGAAAATCCAATTCGTTTAGTTGTGGAGATGAGATAAATGGTAGTTGGGGAAGTTGCTGTAGAGACGGATGTTGTCATCATGGGAGGAGGTCCGGGAGGATATGCTGCGGCTATCCGTCTCGGCCAGTTAGGAAAATCAGTCGTGCTTGTTGAAAAGGATAAGCTGGGCGGGGTATGCCTTAATCGGGGCTGTATACCATCAAAGGCATTAATTCACGCAGCAAATCAATACCAAAGTCTTAACGATTTAGGGAAAATGGGAATCCGGCTGCCTCAGGAAAGCACGACTATGGACTTGGGGGTTTGGCAGGATTGGAAAGCGGGCATCACATCTCAATTGAGGCAAGGTATTGCCCATTTGTGTAAGGAAAATGGAGTGACGGTGGTTAAAGGTCAAGCAACCTTTTTATCTGATGACCGCATTGGAGTCGAAACCGATGGCGATTTCGAAACCTATAAGTTTGAGCAGGCAATTATTGCGACGGGGTCCAGGCCTTTCATTCCATCCTTCATTAAAGTCGATGGAGAATATATATTGGATTCGACATCATCTTTGCAGCTGCAGGAAGTTCCTTCAAGCTTGTCAATCATTGGCGGAGGATATATCGGAATCGAATTGGGTATGGCATTTGCAAAGCTAGGTACTAAAGTGACCATCATTGAAATGGCCAATCGCATACTCCCCCAAGTTGCTGAAAACTTGGTAAAGGAAGTCACAAGGAATGCCAAGAAGCTTGGGATGAAAATCAAAACCTCCTCGAGTGTAGAAAACGCGACAGTAGTGAATGGCCAAGTACATCTTCATGTGTCCTCGGAAGAACAGGGGACTGAAGTGGTCGTGAGCGAAAAGACCCTGGTTACAATTGGCAGGATACCTAACACTGAAGAAATTGGCCTGAATCGGGCTGGAGTTACGGTTGGCGAGAAAGGCCATATAGCAGTGGATATGGAATGCCGTACAAATGTGCCGCACATCTTTGCCATCGGTGATACTACACCTGGTCCGGCTCTTGCCCATCGAGCATCCAAACAGGGAATCGTGGCAGCTGAAGTGATAGGGGGGCTGCCAAGTGCCGTAGACTCACCATATGTTCCATATGTAATCTTCTCGGAACCACAAATAGCTGGTGTTGGTTTAAGCCGTGAAGAAGCTGAACAACAGGGTTACAGCGTCAAGGTCGGCAAATTTCCGTTCAGTGCCAACGGAAGGGCGCTTGCAACGAATGAAACGGAGGGATTTGCTGAAGTGATCGTGGATGCTAATAGCCACATATTGCTCGGGATGCATATGGTAGGTGCTGATGCTTCCAACCTTATAGGTGAAGGGGTCCTTGCCCTTGAACTGGCGGCTCGGGTCGAGGATATTGCCCTCAGCATGCATCCTCATCCAACTTTGACCGAGGGGTGGATGGAAGCGGCTGAGGCAGTTTTGGGACATGCGATTCACATCGTAAATAAATAACATAACTGGAATATGTATCATGGGGATTACCGATGTAGTCCCCGATTAGAATGTTTCATTTTAATAGAGTCAGAAACCCGGTCATTGGTCCCCGTAAGGCAAGGCTATCAGCAAGTCACTCCATTTCGAAAATCTGACCGGCGTTTGACCATACGGGAGCCATATTAGCCTGCAATGATTCCTCTTGTAAAACCATCAGCTTATTGATATCATTTTTACTTTGGGGAAGTATGAGAAGAGTTTTCAAGAAGGCTTTGCTTTCTTCCACTCCTAAACCATAACGGTTGATGAGATAACTTATCTATTCGCCATTCAACGATTGAAATGGGTTTAATTTTTTATATGAGAAAATTATGGAATGAAGGAGGCAAATGTAATGGAGTCAAATGGTGGGTCACTGCAAAAGAAATTATTGCCACGGCATATTAGCATGATGGCAATGGGAGGGGCTATAGGTACTGGGATTTTTAAAGGAAGTGCCGAAACCATATCGTTAGCAGGGCCAGGAGTTATATTCACTTATATTTTTGCAGGATTATTACTGCTTGTAGTCATGGGTGCTATAGCAGAAATGGCGATTGTCTATCCAAATACGAATATGAAGGGTTTCGTACAGAAAGCATTCGGTAAGCGCTTTTCCTTCATCGTAGGCTGGATGTATTGTTTCATGTGGCTGTCCGTATGTGTCATTGAGGTAGTGGTGGCAGGAAGCTTCTTGCAATATTGGCTCCCGGCTATCCCTCTATGGGTATTAAGTTTAGGGTGTGCGGCTTTCATAATTGGGATTAACATGATGAATGTCAAAAATTATGGTGAATTCGAATTTTGGTTTGCTGGCATTAAAATTACAATGATCATCTTATTCATCATATTGGGAGCCTGTATTTTATTTGGAGTGATCCCAAGCGGCGGATCTAATTATCTGCAAAACTTCACAGGGCATGGAGGATTTTTCCCAAATGGATGGATGTCCATCTTTTCGGCATTACTGATCGTCATGTTCTCCTATGGCGGTTCCGAGTTAATAGGGGTGACAGTAACCGAAGCAAAGGATGCAGAACGCATTTTACCTAAGGTCATTAAAAACTATATTTGGAGAGTCGTTTTATTCTTCACCTTACCGATCCTTGTAATCTGCGGTTTGATTCCTTGGAACGAAATAAGCGACCAGGCAAGTCCGTTTGTACAAGTTTTGTCAATGTCAGGGTTTCAGGGTTCTGCGCATATCATGAATTTCATTTTGATAACGGCAGTCTTATCAGCCGCTAACTCTGGAATATATGGGTGTACCCGAATGCTGCATTCTTTAGCTGCAGAAGGGGAAGCTCCCAAGTCATTCTCTTATGTATCAAAAAATGGCGTTCCTTTGTATAGTTTGATATTAAGTGCAGTTGTATTGGTCGTCGGCTCCATGATTACTTTCGTTGCACAGGACCAGGCATTTACTCTATTAATGGCTTTTCCGGGCTTTGTAGTATCACTTGTATGGATCAGCATCTGTTTAGCGCAGCTAAAACTTCGCAATTCTTATCCCAAGGCTCCGAGTTTTAAATTGTGGGGCTTTCCATATGTAACCTTGTTTACTGTAATCACCTTAAGCATCATTTGTGTCACGTTCGTGTTCAGTGAACAGAATCGGATCAGTATCATTGCTTGCCTGATTGTGTTGGCTGCATTGATCTCGATTTCGATTTTTAAATTTAAAAGTGTGGATGCACAGGAAACACCTATAATAGAAAAGGATATTGCTAAATAAATTCACGTAAAAGATACGGCATGGGCAAAGGCGTCCATGTCGTATCTTTCATTAATGATCATTGATATACAGCAACTTCATGGATCGGTCATGCACCAGACGTTTTATTGATAATATGTTGTAAGGATGCTATGAATCTCTCGTTTTCAGGCGCAGTGCCAATGGTCACGCGGATAGTATTTTCATAGCCTAGCAAATGACCTGAACGGATGATGACACCCTGAATTAATAACTTCTCAAAAATGTCCCTGCCAGGCTGATTCAATTTGACCATCAAGAAGTTGGCATGTGAAGGGTAGAATGTTAATCCCATCTTGCTTAGTTCGTTTTCTAAATATCTTCTTCCTTCCTCATTCTTACGAACACATTTCTCAACAAATGGATGGTCGTCGAGGGAAGCGAATGCTGCAGCCTGTGCTAAACGATTGGTATTGAAGGGCTCCTTCACTTTAACTAGCTCTTGTATGATGGAAGCATCCATTAAACCGTATCCAATCCTTAATGCAGCCAGGCCATAAATCTTCGAAAAAGTGCGTAAGATAACCAGGTTTGAATGCATATTGAGAAGTGGTAAGGTTTCTAAAAATTCTCCATCTTCGACATATTCATAGTATGCTTCATCAACGATCAGCAAAATATGTTTCGGCACCTTCTCGATAAAAGTGCGCAACTTTTCTTTTTGAACGATCGTTCCTGTTGGATTATTGGGATTACAGACAAATATCATTCTTGTTTTTTCTGTTATGGCCTCATACATACCCTGCAGGTCATGTACCCCATTAATAAGAGGTATCTTTACAGGTGTGCCGCCGTCAATCAATACATTCGTTTCATACCGTGGAAATGTCACATCAGCCATAATGACTTCATCATTTTGTTGGATATAGGTTCTTGTTAACAAACGAATCACTTCATCAGATCCATTTCCCAAAATGATATGATCTTTATTGATATTCAATTTCCTTGCCAGCTTTTCAGCTAATGCCGGTGCCATACCTTCAGGATAAAAGGAGGTTTGCTCCATTTCGGTAAGCATGGCTTCTTTTGCTAGAGGTGAGTAACCGAATGGGTTCTCATTGGATGCCAATTTAACGATAGTTTCAAGCCCAAGTTCGCGTTGCACTTCTTCAATTGGCTTGCCGGAAACATATGGGCTGATGCTTTCGATGTTTTGTCGAACCGGGATTTTCGTAAAGGTCAATGCAGGTTCCTCCCTTTGGTGAATTCTGAATTTTCTTTTTCTATTTGATTATTTTAATGATAGAATATTAACTGGTAAAATTACATACAAAAAAGAATGTATTTATTGCTATCCATACAACATTTTAAAGAAATATATGCTTATATTCCTTCATTATGAAAGGCGGTTGCTTCATGGATGAAATAGATGTCAGGTTACTGGAACTTTTACAAAGAGATGGACGCATTACGATTAGTGAACTATCGAAGAAATTGGCTCTCAGTCGACCTAGCATCTCTGAACGTATGTATCGCCTGCAAGAAAAGGGGATCATTGAGGGGTTCAGCGCAAGGGTTTCACCTCTGGCAATAGGAAGGGGTGTACTTGTGTTCATTCAGGTGAGTGAACTTAAGGTTCCTGTTTCCGATTTTGAGACATTGGTGAAAAATGATTTAGACATTATCGAGTGCCATCGTGTAACGGGAACAGTTGGATATTTTTTGAAAGCGGCTTTAGCTGATATGGACAGCATGAGATTACTGATAGATCGATTGATACCATATGGACATCTGAATACATCCGTGGTTTTGACATCCCCGGTACCTTCCCGCTCCATTCTTCCAAGGATCAATGAAATGGAGGATCATGGGGCGAAATCCTAGGTGGTAATTCAATTTATAAGGATTCGGTGACCGTTCAAACTAGAAAATAGGTTTATTACAAAAGGAACGAGGCAATGCGCCTGTTCCTTTTTGCCGTTACTTTAAATCCATCAAAGCCCCGAAATATTGCTGGGCGGTTGTAAAACAAATGAATGCTAATAGTTCAGAAATCTCTTCATCACTGAATGCCTCCTTCAACACCTGGAAAAACTTTTCCTCCGTTTTTTCACGCTGCAAGAGAAATACCTCCGCAAAGGCGATTGCATAGCTTTCTTTCATATCTTCCGGCTTTAGTGGAGTCCCTTTTGCCTGACAGTATGAGCAGCCATTACCGTATGCCAGCACCCTTCTGACGTTTTCCTTTAACTTCTCCGAAAGTTTCCCGTCTGCAGATATGCAATCTGAAAGCTCCGACCATTTATGCGAAATCTCTTCAGAATGAAATAATCTTTGAAATGGACTGGATCCCTGTGATGATTTTTTTATTCTTGTCATGAACATCTCTCCTTTGAGATAATCCTAATATAAAAAACCAAGAAATTTAATTCCGTTTGTAAAGAAATGTGGTTAAATAATGAAAGAATGTAAAGAGAAGAAGGGGGATAATTTAAAAATGAAAATAGATGAGAAAGACCAGAGCATCCTTGCCGAATTAACGTTGAATAGCCGCATCTCCATGAGGGAATTGGCAAAGAAAGTAAACCTCTCTGCCCCCACCGTTGCCGAACGGGTACGGCAAATGGAGTCGTTCGGGATCATTAAAGGGTATGTTGCCGAGATTGATCATAAAAAGATCGGTTTTCCAATTGAGTGTATCGTGGAAGCAACGGTAAAAAATGGGGAATATGAGAAATTCAAAAAGTATATCTCCGAGGTGCCGAATGTTGACTTTTGTTATCGAATTGCCGGGCAGGCTTGCTTTATGCTGAAAATCCACACTCAGAGTCTTGAAGAAGTGGAGGAATTCATCAATCGGACCATTCCTTTTGCGGCAACCGTTACCCATGTGATCCTTTCACAGGTGGAGCGGGAATAGGAATGAGTATTTTTCTAATGGAAGAAAAAGAGATCTGTAGGCCGATCATTTGAATTAATGGATAAAATCACGTGTCCATAAAGGTATACATAAGTTTGCAGTGCCTGGATATTTCCAGGTGTTTTTTTGCAATCAATGCTTTCGGTGATTCAAGAAAGAATAAGCTAATGGAATAAAGGGTACATGTAATAGTGGATTATAATCTGAAAAGGTGGGGTGAGGTATGTTGGAGGAAACTGACGACTTGAACCCTGAATTAGCCAGGGAAGCAGTTAATGTGATTGAAGATGTAGCTGGAAAATATCCTGGTTATCGGCGTGCACATGCAAGGGGATATGTTTATGAGGGGGTTTTTACCCCAAACGGAAAAGCGTCCCCATTAACGGTGGCTTCACATCTTCAGGATGAAGCCGTGCCGGCGATCATTCGGTTTTCAAATAGCTCGCCGATTCCAAGCCATCCTGATGCCATTTCCCCTGTAAAGGGCATGGCAGTCAAGTTTCAATTGCCGAATGGAGAGGTGTCAGATCTTATTACTGTGACCATTCCGTTATTCTTTGCTAAAACACCGGAAGCGTTTGTTGATATAGCTGGTTTTTTCAAATCTGCCAAAGAAGGTTTCCCAAATCTGAAAGAGCTTGCAAAAATCCTGTGGAAGTATCCAGAAAGCAAGGCAAGCCTGCAAATGCTTAAAGAAATGCGTTCTCCAGCCAGTTTCTCAACGTGTCAATATTATTCCATTCATGCATTCTATTTCATTAACGCGGAAGGAAGGAGGCAGGCCATCAAGTACGAGTGGGTACCGGATGCCGGCCTTAGTATGCTAGAAAGAAAGGATTTGGCCAAGCATTCGCCAGAGTATCTGAATGAAGAAATGGAAGAGAGGCTGAAAGAAGGTCCGGTGGGCTTTAAATTGAACATACAAATAGGAGGGGAAAATGACCCGACTGACGATCCAACCACAGCTTGGCCGGAAGATAAACAGGTAATCACGATTGGGCATTTAACGATCTCCAAAAAATCGGAAGTGTGTAAAGATTCTTTATTGTTTGATCCAACCAATATTTCTGAAGGAATCGAGTGCTCGGAAGACCGGATCTTGAATTTTCGCCATAGTGCGTATGCCGTTTCATATGAACGACGGATAAATAACCAATGAATGAAATCTCGAAAAGGGAACCCTGCATTAAAGGGGTTCCCTTCAGACTGCTGGAAAACCTGCTTTCGGAAATCCACTCCCTTTCCAACTGTAGACAAGCCTCATCAATGCAAGCGTATGTGGGTTTCGGCTAGCCCAGTTATTCGGCAGGAGTGTCGCAAATTTCTTCAATCCAGTGAGAATTGCAGTAAAAAACTTAAAGGATAATGATTTGTTTTAAATTCATGGTTCGGGATGAAACTAATCTGAACCCCTTTTATAGTAGGTTACATTTTTCCGGATCTGAATATGGTGTAGAGCATAAGTAAGAACATCAGGGTTGCAACGACAAATCCAATCTCGATAACCGGTATTTTCCATAGGATCAAGGTTTCCCCGCCTATTGCAGAGCCGATAATGAGACCGACCATGATTATGCTGAATGCAAGCAGGATAATACTGAACGACAGCCGGTTCGAGATTTGATCAAGCTTATGTAAAAATACTTGAAGTTCGGGAATGTTGATATCGAGCCGCAATTTCCCTTTTTTAATGATACTTGTCACTTCCTTGATATCCTTGGGCAGTTCGGCAATGGCTTCAGCAGACTCGATGAATTGATTCCAGGCGTTTTTCGCAATGTTTTTTGGATTGTAGCGTTCCTTAAAAAGCCTCTCCCCAAAAGGTTCAGCTGCCTTCATGATGCTGAAATTCGGATCTAACCCTTCGACAATGGCCTCCATGGTAAGCAGAGCCTTACCGAGCATCGTGAATTCGGGAGGGATTTGGACTTGATGCCGATTGGCAACAGTAAACAGGTCATTGACTGCTCCGCCTAAACTGATTTGGCTCAATGGGATATCATAATATTTATTTCGCAGCTCATCAATATCCCCCCTTAATGGGGCCATATCGATTTCGTCCGTCAGGAGGCCCATATCTGAAAGCGTCTTGATCAATCCATTGGTGCTTCCTCGTTTCAGGTTTATGACTAGCGAGGCGAACTGATACTTCGTTTCCTCCTCCAGACGTCCCACCATTCCGAAATCCATGTGTGCGACGACATTTCCCGGCAAAATGATGATATTGCCCGGATGGGGATCGCCGTGGTAAAAGCCATCAATCAATATTTGCTGAAGCATGGAGTTCGCTAATCTTTCTGCGATTTGCCGGCGATCATAACCTTCATCATCAAGCTGTTTATAATGGTTGATCTTAATGCCTTGAATGAAATCCATCGTCAGGACCCTTTTTGTGGAAAATTCCCAATGGATCCTTGGTACCTTAAACCCTTGATCATCGATGAACTGCTTGGCAATTCTTTCCCCGTTTCGACCCTCGGAGTTATAATCGAGTTCTGCGCGTAGTGATTTAGCGAATTCATCAATCATTTTTCTGATTTGGTAGCGTCTTGCCCATGATATGCGAGCTTCCATAAGTCTTGCCAAATCATCGAGGATTTCCAAATCCGTTTCCACTGTCGGCATAATATCGGGCCGCTGCACTTTGATTGCTACGACTTCCTGTGAAGGAAGGCGTGCTGTATGGACCTGTCCAATTGAAGCGGTTGCCAGAGGGTTTTCATTAAATTCAAGAAAAATGTTTTCCAAAGAATCACCCAATTCGGCTTCGACAATTTTGCGAACCTTATCAAATGGAAAAGGGGTCACCTGGTCCTGTAGCTTTTCAAGTTCGCGGACGATCTCATCGGGAACGAAATCACGCCTCGTGCTTGCAATCTGACCAAGTTTAATGAATGTTGGTCCCAAGCTTTGTAATATCTTATGCAGCCGCTCTCCGATTGAGCGGAGGTTCAGATTTTCATCGGGTTGGAGTTTCGAGCCCGCTTTGCTCTCGGATAATCCCAGGCGATAGATGAAGTAACCGAAACCATTTTTCAAGAAGGCATTAATGATTTCCTGGTAACGATGTGCGTGTTTCAGTCGCTTGCGAAACATTCAAGTACCTCCTGTCACGATTGTAAGTTTTGGTTCTGCTTCTCCAAAATTACGATACGGCGCTCCAATTCCTGAACTTCTTCTTTAGTTGCCAAGTTTAGGCCATTGAGCGCTTGGTTGACTTTGGCCTTGATGGAATCATCCAGCTGCTTTTGGGCTTGTTCCCCTTTTTCGACCCATTGCTTCAAAAGGACCTTGGAGTCTTCTTTGCTGATATCGCCCTTTTTGACAAGAGAGTCCACTGCTTTTTCAATTTGCTCTTTTGTAGCAGCGGCAGCACCTAATCCTAAAGAAAACACATTTTTTAATAAGTCCATTTTTACATTCCTCCAATATAAGTTTTTTACACCGTAAGAAAGATAATAGCGGATGCCGTTCAATCTGGTTCATTCTTGCTGTTATTATCTATCATACATCACTTTAGGGCAGCTAGAAAAATATAAGGGTCCTCCAGGTTATTGATGATAGGAAATTGTTTGAAGTGTAGCGAATTGGATATTATGATAGGGACAAATCTGTGAAAGTGAGGATGGAATAATGGGTTTCAAAAATAAAACGGTGATTGTAACAGGCGCTTCGAATGGGATAGGGAGAGGAGTGGCAAAGGGATATGCAGAAAGCGGCGCTTCAGTCGTTCTCGCAGATTTGGACGAGCGGGAAGGTCTTTCGTATGTGGAAGAGCTCAAAAGTAACGGTCATGAAGCCATGTTCGTCAAAACGGATGTACGCAGGGAAGCTGACATCCATCATTTGATGGATGTAACTCTAAAAACATATAAGACCATTGATATATTAATCAATAATGCAGGAAAGGCATTATTCAAATCGCTTTATGACCTGACGATTGAGGAATGGGACGATATGATGAATACGAATTTGCGCAGTGTTTTCCTTTGTTCCCGGGCTGCTGCAGAATCGATGCGGAAAAATGAAAAGGGAGGTGCAATCATCAATTTGGCATCAACCAGAGCGGTGATGTCTGAACCTGATTCGGAATCCTATGCAGCGACAAAAGGAGGGATCAAAGCACTGACACATGCACTTGCCGCTTCTTTAGGCAAAGAGAAAATTACGGTCAATTCGATTTCTCCGGGCTGGATTGAAACGCGAGATTATGAATCGCTGAGGGATAAAGATCACCAGCAGCATTTTTCCAATCGGGTTGGAAAGCCTGAGGATATTGCAAGGGCCTGTCTTTATTTGACGGCATCGGAAAATGATTTCGTTACGGGTGCGGACCTTATCGTCGATGGAGGCATGACAAGAAAAATGATGTACGAGGAGTAATCTCATTTTTTCCGATAAAGATATTGCAGTTCAGTCCCGAGTTCACGGTTGAGCAGCTGTTCCATTTCTTCAAGCTCCTTTATGCCGATAGGGCCATCGGCAGCTGTCCAGTGAATGGTATAAACAAAATAGTAATCTCTTATTTTTCGGAAAATAACAGGCGAATTCGGGAATTGATCAAAAATTGCCTTGATATTATAGCGTCTCATGTAGGACCACTTAACGAGCTGCATGTTGCTACCCATCCTTTTCAAAAGAGATCAATGACTGCCAGGATGGCAGCCATTGGTCCGGTTCTTATTTATCGTTGAATAAATTGAATAAGCCTCTAGCTACGCTGCCTTCTTCGGAGGATCCTCCATTTTGCGGAGCTGCAGCAAATACACGGCTTGCAAGCCGGCTGAATGGCAAAGATTGCACCCAGACGGTTCCTGGTCCTTTTAATGTTGCAAAGAATAAACCTTCGCCACCGAATAAAGCTGTTTTCACGCCTTTTACAGTTTCAATATTATAATCTACCCCGCTAGTCATCGCTACTAAACATCCTGTATCGACCCGTAAGATTTCTCCTGCAGCCAATTCTTTTTTATGGATTGTGCCGCCGGCATGAACGAAGGTCATTCCATCTCCTTCAAGTTTTTGCATGATGAAGCCTTCACCGCCAAAGAAGCCTGCCCCTATCTTTCTTTGAAACTCAATTCCGACTGAAACGCCTTTCGCTGCCGCCAGGAATGCGTCTTTTTGACAAATGATTTTCCCGCCGAGCTCGCTTAAATCCATCGGAATGATTTTACCTGGATAAGGCGAGGCGAATGAAACATGTTTTTTATCTCGTCCTTCATTCGTAAAAGCCGTCATGAAAAGACTCTCACCAGTAAGGAGCCGTTTCCCGGCACCGAATAGCTTACCCATCATTCCGCTGTCACCATTCGATGACCCATCGCCAAAGATGGTTTCCATCTTGATTTGATCTTCCATCATCATCAAACTTCCAGCTTCGGCAATCACCGTTTCCTGAGGATCCAATTCCACTTCAACAAACTGCATGTCATCTCCATATAATTTAAAATCTATTTCATGGTTATTCATATTCCATTCCTCCTATCAATCTTATTTTCATTGTAAAAGATAAACTCTTAACCTGCCAATATTTTTCAATTTTTCGCCGTAATTTATATATTTTTTGTTTTCACGGGTATATCTAGTAAAATGTAGGAAGAAAAACAGCATGACACTTAAGCGGGAATGAACTTTTTTCTTAAGTGCAGGAGGAGACAGCCATGGAGACTTACATACTATCATTGGACCAGGGAACGACAAGTTCCCGGGCCATTTTATTTAATAAAAGCGGGGAGGTTTTGCATATTGCCCAAAAGGAATTCACCCAATATTTCCCGAATCCTGGATGGGTGGAGCATAACGCCAATGAAATTTGGGGTTCCATCCTATCGGTAATCGCTTCCTGTCTATCGGAAATGAATGTAAAGCCTGAACAGATCGCTGGAATTGGCATAACGAATCAACGGGAGACGACCGTGGTATGGGATAAGGAAACAGGTCAGCCGATCCATCACGCCATCGTCTGGCAATCCCGGCAGACAAGCGAAATCTGCACGCAATTGAAGGATGGAGGTCTCGAAGACTTATTTTTGCAAAAAACCGGTTTGTTGATTGATGCTTATTTTTCCGGTACAAAGGTGAAATGGATTCTCGACCATGTAGATGGGGCACGGGAAAAGGCAGAAAACGGAGACTTATTGTTTGGTACGATCGATACGTGGCTGATATGGAAACTTTCGGGTGGTAAAGCACATGTAACCGATTATTCGAATGCTTCAAGGACGCTGATGTATAACATTCATGACCTGAAGTGGGACGAAGAGCTGCTGGAAATCCTGCAAGTGCCGCGATCGATGCTCCCGGATGTTCGCTCTTCATCGGAGATATACGGGAAAACAGCGCCGCACCATTTCTTTGGGCACGAAATCCCGATTGCCGGGGCAGCGGGAGATCAACAGGCCGCTTTGTTCGGACAAGAATGCTTTGAAAAAGGAATGGCTAAGAATACGTATGGCACCGGATGCTTCATGCTGATGAATACAGGAGAAAAGGCAGTGAAATCAGAGCATGGCCTGTTGACCACGATTGCATGGGGGCTGAATGGTAAAGTCCAATATGCCTTGGAAGGCAGTATTTTTGTCGCAGGTTCGGCCATACAATGGTTAAGGGATGGGCTGAAACTCTTGCATGATCCGAAAGACAGTGAAAAGTATGCTTTGCGGGTCACTTCAGCCGATGGTGTCTATGTAGTTCCCGCATTTGTTGGATTAGGTACCCCTTATTGGGATAGTGATGTCAGGGGAGCTGTATTCGGACTGACAAGGGGGACATCGAAGGAGCATTTCGTCCGGGCAACATTGGAAGCGCTGGCCTACCAGACAAAAGATGTACTTAAGGCCATGGAAGTCGATTCAGGGATTAACCTAAAGGCATTGAGGGTCGATGGCGGCGTTGTCAAAAACAATTTCTTGATGGAATTTCAAAGCGGCCTCCTGAATGTACGAGTCGAAAGACCGGTCATTAGTGAAACGACAGCTTTAGGGGCAGCGTATTTAGCTGGGCTTGCTGTCGGATATTGGAAAGATCAGGAAGAGGTTTCAAAGCTATGGGCAGTCGATAAGAAATTCGAACCCGAGATGGAAGAACAGGAACGGAAGGATTTATATGATGGCTGGAAAAAGGCAGTTCAGGCGGCAAGGGTTTTTAAATAGAGTAAGTAAGGGTATTAATAGAGAGAGATGAATACAGAACGTACAAACTTAAAAAAGGGGTGGTAATATGTTAGTTAAGGATTTCATGATAAGGGAAGTCTACGTAGCCCGTCCTGATTTTACATTAAAGGAAATTCTGCGGATCTTAATCGAAAATAAAGTGGGCGGGGTCCCCGTTGTGGATGAACATGATAAGCTATTGGGAATGGTGACGGACGGGGATATCCTCCGTTACTTGACACCTGCAGAGGAAGCCATCATGGGGTATTTCACCTATATTACGGTTCTTCCCGGTGAAGAGTTGGATGAAAAGGTTACATCCAAAATGAATGATAAAGTCTCACAAATCATTAAAAATAAAAGGATTACAAAGCTATCTCCCGAAGATCCGTTAGATGAATTGATAAAGGTCCTTTCCA
Organism: Peribacillus sp. Bi134; assembly: GCF_918698065.1. Classification (NCBI taxonomy): domain Bacteria; kingdom Bacillati; phylum Bacillota; class Bacilli; order Caryophanales; family Bacillaceae; genus Peribacillus; species Peribacillus sp. Bi134. The sequence continues at coordinate 298,543 of NZ_CAKKLN010000006.1, forward strand.
AGCATCATTTCAAGAAAATCCCCGTCGTGGACAAAAATGATAAAGTCGTCGGCATCATCAGCAGGGGAGATGCACTTAGGGCCCTTTATAAGGAATTCGTTCAAAAGCTGGAATAAACGGGCATCATAAAAAGGCCTGCTCGATTACGAGCAGGCCTTTTTTGTAATCATCATTGAGTGCTTTCTACTGCTTTATCTGCATCAGATTCACCTTTTGCTCTTTTTTCCTTCAATTTAAAGTAGGCGTCCATTACGTCCCGCCCGATCCGTTTGTTAATATCATCAGAGGGCTTGCCTTGATACACCCATGGCACGACGACAGAGAATGCCACTTCCGGATTATTGTGAGGTGCATAACCTACAAGCGTCAAATTGATAGTCGGGACTGGCGCGCTATATTGATTTCTCCGCGGTCCGTCGTAAAAGGCCTCGGCAGTACCCGTTTTTGCTGCCGCACGGTAGGACTTCCCGCCGAAATATTTATATGCCGTCCCGCCTGGTTCCTGGGCAACCTGTCTGAATCCTTCCTGGACACGTTGCATCCAAACGTCTTTCCCGCCTAAATCGTTTAATACTTTAGGACTCATTGTTTTAAAAACGCTGCCCAATTCCTGGTGCTCATTGGAAGGATTCCTGATTTCCCTGACCATATGGGGCTCAAGCCTTTTTCCGCCATTTGCAATCGTCGAAACATACTGTGCCAATTGCATAGGAGTATATGTATCATACTGTCCAATCGATAAATCCAGCAGCAATCCGTCTGTTGACATATCGACTCCTTTAAACCCTACGGATTCATTTGGCAGGTCGATGCCTGTGCGGACACCCAATCCAAATTGGGCATAATGATTCCGCATGATTGAATAAGCTTCCCGGTTGATTCCTAACGGCCGGTTAGGGATATAATGACCGCCGGCAATTTTGATTGCCGTCATGAACATATAGACATTCGACGATTTCTTTAACGCAGAGACATCGGTAACATAACCCAAATCACTATAAGATCCTTTGGGCTTAGCCCCTGCTAAAAGGAGTTTTCTGTCAAAAAAAGCTGACCCTGGTGCGATGGCTCCTGTCTGAAAGCCCGTGTAGACAGTGGCTCCTTTAACAGATGACCCCATCGTATAGGATGTCGTAATGTTTCCAAGGGCGAAATCGTTCATTTCGGTCAAGCCGGTCTTACTGTTGCGGCCGTATTGCCTGCCGGCCATTGTAAGCACCTCGCCTGTATTCGGGTCCATTAAAACGACAAAGGCACGATCCAATAAGTAGGTATTTCCTTTAGCTTTCGATTTCGACAATTCTCTCTCGATGATTTTTTCAACCTGCTGCTGCAGCTCCATATCAATTGTAAGGACCAAGTCTTTTCCGCTTTGCCCTTCAGTGAGGGTATTCGTTTTGATGACTTCCCCTTTGCTCAGCACATTTTCAATCCGCGTCTTTTGACCGCGCAGGACATCTTCATATTGCTTTTCGATATAACTTTTTCCGACCCGGTCATTCCTGGTATAGTCGCGTGCCAGGTAATAGTCGATGTTTTCACTGGGAATGCCTTCTTCGGAAGAAGAGACATTGCCAAGAACCGAGCGGAGGGTCTTGTCATACTTATAGGTCCTTTCCCAATCCGTCGTTACATCCACGCCTGGCATTTCATCCAAATGTTCGCTGACCCTGGCGAATTCCTTAGTGGTGACATCTTTATTCTTCACGATCGACGGTGCGAGGGCATAGCCGCTATTGAATTCCCGGAAGATGGCGATGACTTCCAATTCATCTTTGGAGAATTCCTTGATATTCTCATCGGTTACCCGCTCCATTTGAAGTTTGTATAAATCTTTTTGCTCCAGTTTCTTTTCGACTACTTTCTTCCTCTCGGCCTTGGTAATCAAGGCTTCGGCCTCTTTTGGATGTTTTAAAATCCAAAAATCCTTTTTATCCGGCAGGGTTACCTTTTTGGTATCCTTTTCTATCAAGGTGGCAAGGATTTCCGCCGTCTTCACCATATCTGCCGTTTTCGTATTCGGGTATTTCGTATAGGTAATGGCATTACGTGGCTCATTATCAACGACCGGATTCAAGTTGCGGTCATACATCTTGCCACGGGGAACGGGGGTATTGGCCACATCGTTTTCCGTTCGGTCGACTTCGCGGAGGTAATCATCCCCATACACGATTTGGACGATGCCAAGCCGGATTATTAAGCTTGAAAATAAAATGAATATTAAAAAGAACATAAAGTTCAGTCGGAAAGGAATTGGGGTTTTTTTCTTTTTTTCTTTGGCCATCATTAACATTCCTTTCTAGTAAAAGTAAAAAATAAGAAAATTCCTATCTCCAATGATATATAAAATTAACTTATTTTTCTATGCTTTATCCGTAAATTTATCTATATTTCCAAAAGAATGTTCTGGAGTTATATAATCCCTAGTAATCTTATAATTGGGAAAATTGATATAAATATAAATGTCAATGGGGTTTTAATAGATAAAGAGAGGGAGAAGCGGCAAAGCGACAATCATGAGGAGAGATGCATATATGAGTCGCTCTTGTGGCAAAAGCGCTAGGAAGGACATTTTGTAAATGAATGAAAAAAAGGTCTTTAAACCTTAGAATCCATTCACAATGACTTAAGTACCATGATAAGCATTAATTTACTTCATATTTCCTAACGGGAGTTTGAGTCGTGACACTGATAACCTCTTTGAAATATCCGCATAGCTCAAGCCATTTTTCAGGGTAAATATAGTTGAAGCGTTCGATCGTTTCTAGGGAGTGAAGCACAAGGGAATCGATTTGACCCGCTTTTTTACTTTGTAAATTGAATAAAAGCTCATGCGGGATTGTGTAATAAGGGTGGATTTGATACGGATTGAGTATGACCGGGGAAATATTCTTCTCTTCCATATACTTGTCCGTCACGATCTTTTGGATTGCAAAGCTTTCATCAGTATGTAAATCCCCGATTTTGTAATTTGGATTCAATAGTACAATGCCTCTCATTTGCTTCACCCATTCTTTTTTGCTAACCATTCTTGCCAAATGGGGGAAGGGATATTCAAAGTAAGAGGCTTGATGCTAGAAAATGGCTTTCATTCCGTTAAGGGTTTTGAGATGCTTGACATTTTCGAGCACCTCGTTGGTCAGGTCCGACTTTTTAATGATCGGTAAGCTTTGTAAATCCTCTATGAAGCTTACATTCGTGAACCAATCAAAGGAATGGGTAGGAAAGAATAGTTGATCTTCCCATGCATCATGAAGAGTGGGGCTGTAGACTTTATCATCTTTTGAAGTGGATGCATCAGAGGTATATATGCTTGCCCAGTAATCCTCTCTGGAACCCGTGTGGGGAATCTCTTTAGTAAATTGGCCAACACCGCGAAAAACCACCGGATGCTGAAAAAGAAGCTCATATAATGATTTCCCCGTTTCAATACGCTGTTTTGGGTCGGCAAAGCGTTCAACGGTAAGGCCGGTCAAGGAATGAAGTCCTTTTTGCTTGTTTGCATAAGGAAAGATCACTTTCATGAAGCCTAAGTATTCCTGCAGCTGAAAATCAAGCCTGCGGAGGATTTCACCATGACGGGTGCGTTTTAATATCCTTTCCTGAAGCATTCTTTGCTCATTAATGATAAGGGCCGTTGTCAAAAGGGGTGAATGGGGCTCTTCAATGAAAGATTCCCAAATCGGGGCCATGAATCTTGAAATGCGGAATACCGGTAAATACCTTCTTAGCGGAAGTTCTTTTTGTTTAGAATGTTCATATAAAAGAAGCTGGGGGAAGGCATCATCAAATATGGCTGAATTGGCGCGCTCAAGGAACAGGAAGAATTTCTGCCGTTCCGCTTGGTCAAAGAGGTGGGTCATGGCTGAGCTTTTCAAGTCAGTCATATGGTATCCTCCATTCCTCGAAACCATATGTGCTAAAAAGGCCCAATGGACCTCTGGATTACGATTGTAAAAGGCAAGATATGCTTGTGTTCTTGTGATATTGTTCCGGTTCAAGGCAGCAGTCTCGGTTCGAATGCTTTTTATAAGAGCGGTTTCCTCAGGGAAAAAAGCTTTTGACTCATCAAAAGGCTGAAAGAGCTCTTTTTGTAAAAGGGATTTTAGCGTGCCATATCTTTCATCATCGATGATGGGTTTTGTTTTGGCAGGGTGTTTACCCAACAGCTTTTGCAAATATTGGGAGAGCATACAATCACCACGGTTGTTTTTCGATTATTATATGCAGAGCCGTCAAGAAAGGGGCGTTGCATTTGCAACGCCCCCAAGGTGATGTCATCTTTTCTTCTTCTTTTCCAGGTACAATAAAATATAATAGACTATCCAGAAAAGAAACACAGGAATGAAGGATAAAAATCTATATTGGACCGGTACAGCAAATAAGATGAAAATGGATGATAATAAAAAGGGAACCGCCAGGAGTATATATTTTCTCCATTGCATATGCTGAACCTCCTTAGGTTACGTCATTCTTATAAGAATAAAGGATTATCCATCAATAATCTAGAAAAGTCGCAATTGACAAAAATATGCAAACGTAGTAATCTTTAAATATAAGTTAAAAATTACCATTAATTAATGAAAAAGGAGGCGAACGTCATGACTAAATCAGTTAAGCACAGTGATGTCATAATCGAATATCATACGTCCGCCTGCCCTGTGACCTTGTCTTTCTAGACATAGGATCCGACGTGTTCATTGATCATTTTAAAGCGCAGGTTGTGGAATTTTCGCGGCCTGCGCTTTTTATATGTGTTATTACGCATTAAAAAAGCTTCCGCTAATTGGCGGGGGCTTTTTGGCATTTGGAATACAGGTGCATTAGCATCCTTTCCATATAAAAGATAGGAGGAATTTTAAAATGAGACAAAAGACACTGGAAATTTTATTGCAGCCGGGAGATCCAGAAAGCGGTTAGCGAGTGAAAGAGTTGATCAAAAGGGAGGGGAATTCATGTTTGCGATTTTTAAAAAGCTGTCCTGGTTCTTTAAAGAACAGTGGCAGCGTTACACCTTGGCGATTTTATTTCTATGTATAGTGAATATCTTGGAGGTTATCCCGCCAAAACTTGTCGGGAATGCCATCGATGATATGAACAATGGCAGCATGACGCAGGAAGGGGTCATGAAATACGTTATTTATTTGCTGATGGTACTGATTGGCAGTTATCTATTTGGTTACTTATGGAGTTATCTGTTATTCGGCGGTGGAAACTTGGTCGAACGAAAACTAAGATCCGGATTTATGGGCCATTTGCTGAAAATGACGCCGAGCTTTTATGAAAAAAACCGTACAGGGGATTTAATGGCAAGGGCAACCAATGATTTAAAGGCAATATCCCTCACAGCTGGTTTCGGGATATTGACCCTCGTTGACGCTGTGCTGTTCACCATTACGGTAGTGGTCATGATGGGGGCCACGATCAGCTGGCAGTTGACGATTGCGGCGGTTCTGCCGCTTCCGATCATGGCAGTGATGATGCAAATTTACGTGAAGAAAATTTACAAACGTTTTACGGATGCACAAGCAGCCTTTGGTACTTTAAATGACAAGGTCCTGGAATCCATTTCAGGTGTCCGTGTTATCCGGGCCTATGTCCAGGAACGGGAAGATGAAAAGCGGTTTGATGAAATGACCGAGGATGTATATCGCAAAAATTTAGCCGTGGCAAGAATCGATGCCCTCTTCGATCCGACGATCAGCATTATCATTGGCATCAGTTATTTAATCGGGTTGGGCTATGGGGCCTACCTTGTATTTCAACAGGCCATAACGCTTGGCGGACTTGTTTCGTTCAATGTGTACCTAGGCATGTTAATCTGGCCGATGATCGCGGTGGGTGAACTGATCAATGTCATGCAAAGGGGAAATGCTTCGCTAGATCGTGTTCAGGATACCCTTTCACATGAAGCGGATGTGAAGAATTCATTGGGGCTGGAGAGTATTGCGAATCCGGGAAATATCCAATTCAATTCAGTGTATTTTACATACCCTTCCTCAACGGTTGTGAATCTATCCAATATTTCCGTTCAGCTTGAGCGCGGTCAAACATTGGGGATAGTGGGGAAAACAGGTAGTGGAAAAACGACATTCGTGAAGCAATTGCTGCGGGAATACCCATTAGGAAAAGGTGAAATCGCTTTTGCAGGCATGCCGCTGGAGCAACTGACCCTTGAAGATATTCGTAAATGGATCGGCTACGTTCCACAGGACCATTTTTTATTCTCGAAGTCTGTTAGGGAAAATATCTTATTCGGTAAAATGGATGCAACCGAAGATGAACTGGCTGAAGCTATCCGGCTTGCGGATTTTGAGAAGGACTTAATGATGCTGCCAAACCGTCTTGAGACACTCGTCGGTGAGAAGGGTGTCGCACTATCCGGAGGGCAAAAGCAGAGGATCTCGATTGCCAGGGCACTGATCAAAAATCCGGAAATCCTTATATTGGATGATTCCTTATCCGCTGTAGATGCAAAAACGGAAACGACGATCATCGAAAATATCCAAAATGAACGAGCAGGGAAAACGACCATCATCACAACCCATCGCTTATCGGCCGTTCAGCACGCGGACAGGATAATCGTATTGGACAGCGGAGAGATCATCGAAGAGGGGACTCATGCGGATTTACTGCAGAATGATGGCTGGTATAAGGAGCAATATGAGCGACAGCAGGTTGACGAAGGGACGGAGGTGAAGGCATGAAGGTCGTAAAGAAACTTTTTAATTATGCTGCCCTTTATAAAAAATTGATCATTGGCGCCCTGATCATGCTGGCACTTTCGGTAGCCGCCGATTTAACGGGTCCTTTCGTTGCCAAGAAAATCATCGATTCACATATACTTGGCATTGAATCTTCCTGGTATGAAGCGGGTAAAGGAAAAGATGCTGTCAAGTATGATGGAAATTGGTATAAACGGGCTGATTACTTTGCAAAAGGTGAGAAGAAAGGCAGGGAAGTCCATGTTCTGCAGGTCGGCAATCAATTTGTCTTCGTAAATGAGGCTGTCCCTATCGATGGGCGCAGAACCTTGGAGGACCAATCATTGATCATCAGGAAAGACGGGAAAGAGCAGCGTACGCAAGCAGTGAAATTGACGAGTCAGGAAGTGATGGGATTTTACCAACCGGAAATACCTCGGATCATTAAGCTTGTGGCTTTTTATTTTAGCCTTGTCATCCTTTCCTCCATTTTTCAATATGGGCAGAGTTTTTATTTACAGAAAGCGGCGAACCGAATCATACAGAAGATGCGAAATGATATTTTTAAGCATATTTCCCGTCTGCCGATACGTTATTTCGATAATATGCCAGCAGGTAAAGTTGTAGCCAGGGTCACTAATGATACGGAAGCGATCCGGGAATTATATGTAACCGTGCTCGCCAACTTCTTCTCGAGTACAATTAATATTTTCGGCGTTCTAATTGCTTTGTATATTCTGGATCCACGAGTCGGTACCATCGGTACGTTACTTATTCCGATCATCGTTATCTGGACGATGGTATACCGTAAATTCGCCTCGAAATATAATCACATCATTCGGGAACGGGTAAGCGATATTAATGGGATGATCAATGAATCCATTTCTGGAATGAGCATCATTCAGGCATTTGGACGTGAAAAGGAGACAAAGCAATCTTTTGAAAATCTAAACAGGGAGCATTATTCCTATCAAAATAAAATGCTCCATTTGAATTCGTTGACGGGTGGAAACTTGATTGGCGTCATTAAGGTTTTGGCGCTTATGGCATTCGTCTGGTATTTCGGCGGGATTTCCCTTACTGCCAGTTCGGCCATTTCCTTAGGGATGATGTATGCAATTGTTGATTTGATCAGCCGCCTGCTTCATCCGCTTCACGGAATCGTCAATCAGTTCGCTAATCTTGAACAGGCGCTTGTTGCAGGGGCGCGGGCATTCAGTTTATTGGATGAGCAGGGATTGGCAGTCAGTGATGAAAACATATCCAGATACAAAGGAAACGTACAATTCGAAAATGTTTCTTTTGGTTATAAGGATAATGAATATGTGTTAAAGGACATTTCCTTCTCCGCTAAACAAGGGGAAACGGTCGCTTTAGTTGGCCATACTGGGTCAGGAAAAAGTTCCATAATGAATTTATTGTTCCGCTTTTATGACAGCAGTGAAGGCCAAATTAAAATCGATGGCACGAATATATTGGATATCCCTCATCAGACGCTTCGTGAGCATATGGGAATCGTCCTTCAGGATCCCTATTTATTTACAGGCACCATCGCCTCCAATATCAGTCTGAATCATAAAGACATTACAAGGGAAATGGTTGAAAAATCATTAAGAGATGTCGGGGGGGACAAAGTGCTGAAGCATCTTCCTTTAGGGCTGGACGAACCCGTGATCGAAAAAGGCGGAACGCTGTCTTCCGGGCAGCGGCAGCTAATCTCTTTTGCCCGTGCTCTTGCATTCAATCCGGCCATATTGATTTTGGATGAAGCGACAGCGAGCATCGATACCGAAACCGAGGCAATTATCCAGGAGGGGATGGAAGTGCTGAAAAAAGGAAGAACGACCTTCATCATTGCACATAGACTTTCCACGATAAAAAATGCCGACCAGATTCTTGTACTGGATAAAGGGCGGATTGCTGAGCAAGGTACACATGAGGAATTAATGGAACTAAAAGGGAAGTATTATCAAATGTATGAACTGCAGGCTGGTCCGCATAAAGGCATGGCTGGTTGAACACAATTGAATAAGGGTGGATCATCAAGTTTAAACTATAATGAGGGTACCGACTTTTGGTACCTTCAAGCATAATTATTGATAATAGTAATCATTACGTTTAATATATACCTATACTGACGATGAGGTGATAATAGTGAAACAAGAAATTCATCCCGATTATCAACAAGTGGTATTCATGGATACCAACAGTGGGTATAAATTTTTGACAGGCTCCACGAAGACGTCCAATGAAACGATCGTTTGGGAAGACGGACAAACATATCCATTATTAAAAGTGGAAATCAGCTCGGATACGCACCCTTATTATACAGGAAAGCAGAAGTTTGCTGAAAAAGGCGGACGGGTGGATCGCTTCCTGGATAAATATAATATGAAGAATTGAGAGTCAGGCCATCGGGAAATCGATGGCCTTTTTTTATGACTGGGAAGAAAAAGAGTTAATAATGATGCAAGGAAAAAGGGTGCCCATAATTTATGAGGCACCCATCCTTTATTCATTTTGCAGCAATTGCTTCCCCTTTAGCAATATTGACGAGGGCCGCATCGAAGTCCTTGATTATATCGTCCGGATTTTCAAGTCCGACAGAGAGGCGGAGCAAGCTGTTCGTGATGCCCCGCTTTTCCCTTTCATCATCAGGCATGGCAGCATGGGACATTTTGGCCGGGTAGGATAATATGGATTCGACCGCTCCCAGGCTTACGGCAAATACAGGGAGCTCGACAGTGTTCACGAAGGAACGGAAGATTTCCTCACTTTCCAATTCAAAAGATAGGACCGCCCCTGCTCCAAGTGACTGGCCTTTCTGGATGGCGTGCTGTGGATGATCGGCTAGGCCGGGATAATACACTTTTTTCACCAAGGGCTGATCTTTTAAGTAGGCTGCAATCTTTTCTGCCCCTTTTTGTGAATGTTCCATTCTAACTGACAAGGTTTTCAAGCCTCTCATTACGAGCCAGGCATCTTGGACACCAAGGACCGCTCCAAAGGAGTTTTGAAGGGAACCGAGTCTTGCCGCCAATTCCGGATCTTTCACGACCGCAAGCCCAGCTACCACATCACTATGTCCGGATAAAAACTTCGTCGCGCTATGAAGGACAACATCGGCGCCCAGATTCAGCGGTTTTTGCAATGCGGGCGTCAAGAATGTATTATCAACAAAACTTAAGGCACCGGCTTTTTTTGCAATATCACATACAGCTTGAATATCGGTCACTTTAAGTAACGGATTTGAAGGCGTTTCAATGTATATGGCCCTGGTATTTGGCTGAACGGCCGCTTTGACGCTTTCAAGGTCCGTCATGTCAACGAAGGTATGCTCAATATTGAAACGGGTCAATACGCTTGTGACCATCCTGAACGTTCCGCCATACACATCTTCGGAAATGACGATATGGTCTCCGGCAGACAATAGCAGGAAGGCTGTTGAAATGGCAGCCATACCTGATGAAAAGGCAAAGCCGTGAGTGCCTTCCTCTAAATCGGCAATGATATCTTCAAGTGCCTCGCGAGTTGGGTTCCCGCTTCTGCTGTAGTCATATTTGCCGAATTGATCGATATCCGATTGATGGAACGTCGATGCATGCTGAATGGGGACGCTCACACCGCCCGTTGCCGGATCGAATTTATGTTGATTATGAAGTAATTTCGTTTCAAAGCTAAAATCATGACCTGTCATCGTAGTGCCTCCCTTTTTACATGTGCGAATGCTTGCTGCAGGTCGCCAATCAAATCATCGCTATCCTCGATGCCAACGGAGAAGCGAAGCAGGCGATTACAAACCCCATTTGCCGTTCTGACTTCAAGCGGTATATCGGCATGTGTTTGTGTGGCAGGATAGGTGATGAAGCTTTCAACCCCTCCAAGGCTTTCTGCAAAGGAAATTAACGAGAGCGATTGTAAAAATGGGTTGACCGCCGCTTCATCAATGATGCGGAAAGAAATCATGCCGCCTCTGCCGGGATACAATACATCAGTGACACAATCATGCTCCGATAAGTAATCTACAAGTATCTTGGCATTCTTTTCATGACGCTCCATCCGCAATGCCAGGGTTTTCATTCCGCGCATCAACAGCCAAGAATCAAATGGGCTCAAGACAGCTCCAGTACCATTATGATGGAAGGCAAGTGCATCACATAATTCAGCGCCGCTAGCAACGATCAGTCCCGCGAGCACATCATTATGACCACCGAGATACTTGGTTGCACTATGAATCACAATATCCGCTCCAAGCACGATGGGTTGTTGAATAAGAGGCGTGTAAAAAGTGTTATCAACGATTAACAATAAATTATATCGTTTGGCCAATGCCGCAACGGCGCTAATGTCCGTTTGCTGCATAAGGGGGTTAGTGGGAGTTTCGATGAAGATGGCTTTCGTGTGAGGAGTGATGGCTTTTTCGATATCCTCCAAACAACAAGTGTTTACATAGTCACACTGCAATCCCCATTTTTTAAAACCTTGTTCTAACAGACGATATGTACCGCCATAAAGATCTTCGCTGACAATCCATGCATCCCCGGATTTAAAAAGGGCGAGAATAGTGGAGATGGCGGCCATTCCTGAACTGCAGGCATAACCTTGGTCTCCTTTTTCCAGATCGGCGATGGATCGCTCCAATAGCTGGCGTGTAGGGTTACCAGTCCTTGTGTAGTCGAATCCCGTCGATTGGCCAATTCCTTCGTGACGAAAAGCTGTTGAAAAGTATACCGGCGGATTGACTGTTCCTGTCGCCGTTTCGCTGCGATTTCCTAATTGAGCAAGATATGTTTCAGATTTGTACATGGTTTTCACTGCTCCTTTGAGTTATATAAAATAAAAAAAAGTCTTCTTTAAGAAGAAGACTTTGATTAAGTAGGGACGAGTCATTCTTCTTATCTTCCAAGTTCACAAACTTGTGGAATTAGCACCTTTTCATTGGTTTGAAACAAATGAAGGTTGCTGAGGTGTCATCGGGCCATTCCCTCTACCTCTCTCGATAAGAGTTTAGATTATTCAATTTCTTTTGAATTTACTATATATACAAAATACTGTCAAGGACATTTTGGGAGTGATAATGCTTTGATGTTCATGACCAGGTCAATTGGAGCCTAGCGGTGCCTACACTTTATGTGTCTAAAAAGAATAATTGAATTTTTATATAAACATGAAGGGAACTTGGATTTTTCAGAAAAAATGGAAAGGGTCAGCGGGATATTTTTGCTTTAAAATAATAAAGTTTGTACAATGTATGGAGAGAAAGAATAATCCGACATTATTCATTTCATATGCAAAAGGTCTACAGTGAATAGTGCAAACATAGGAGGAGAACACATGGAATACAGAATCGAACGAGATACGATGGGTGAAGTGAAAGTTCCTGCTGATAAATATTGGGGAGCACAAACTGAGAGAAGTCGTAACAATTTCAAAATAGGTAACGAAAAAATGCCGATTGAATTAGTTCGTGCATTTGCATACGTTAAACAAGCTGCGGCAAAGGTGAACTATGATCTTGGTGATCTTTCCGAAGTTAAAAAGAATGCCATCGTCAAGATTTGCGGGGAAATCCTTGAAGGTACGCTTGATGAACATTTCCCGCTTGTAGTTTGGCAAACGGGAAGCGGCACGCAAAGTAATATGAACGTGAACGAAGTGGTCGCTAACAAAGGGAATGAATGGTTAAAAGAAAATGGTGAATCTGAAACCCTTCACCCGAATGATGATGTTAACAAGGCGCAAAGCTCAAATGATACTTTCCCGACCGCCATGCATATTGCAGCCTTTATGGAAGTCGCTGAAAAATTGGTCCCTGCCATCAAAGCCCTTCGTGATACATTCGATACAAAAGAAAAAGAATTTTGGGATGTCGTGAAAATTGGCCGGACACATCTTCAAGATGCTACTCCATTAACATTAGGACAAGAAATTTCCGGTTGGAAAGCGATGCTCGATAAAGATCTAGCGATGATTGAAGAAAGCAGCCAAAAATTATTGAACCTTGCTCTAGGCGGAACGGCTGTAGGAACCGGAATCAATACAAAAAAAGAATTCCCGGGACTCTCTGCCAAACAAATTGCAGCAGATACAGGATACCCTTTTGTCACATCTGATAATAAGTTCCATGCATTGACTAGCCATAACGAAATCGTCTACGCACACGGTGCTTTGAAAGCATTGGCGGCGGATTTAATGAAAATTGCGAACGATGTCAGATGGCTTGCAAGTGGACCAAGAAGCGGAATCGGCGAAATAGCCATTCCGGAAAACGAACCGGGCAGCTCCATCATGCCAGGTAAAGTCAATCCAACACAAAGTGAAGCGCTTACCATGATTGCAACACAAATCGTTGGTAACGATGCTACAATTGGCTTTGCAGCAAGTCAAGGTAACTTTGAATTGAATGTATTCAAACCAGTCATCATCTATAACTTCCTGCAGACGGTCAAATTATTGACGGAAGGCATTCATTCATTCAACGACAATTGTGCGGTGGGCATCACTGCAAATGAAGATAAAATCAAAGAAAATGTAGAACGTTCCCTTATGTTGGTAACAGCATTGAACCCGCATATCGGTTATGAAAAAGCAGCCAAGATCGCCAAAACGGCATTCAAGGACAACTCTACGTTAAAAGAAGCGGCGTTGAAATTGGAGTTCCTGACGGAAGATGAATTCAAAGCATGGGTCGATCCTGCTAACATGGTTAATAAATAATTAGTAGTGCCCTCCCTCTGGTATTAGGGAGGGTGTTTCCATGTGTTAAAATAATGGAATCTACAAATACTGAAATCATAAGTATCGGGAACAGGAGGAAAAACAATGTCTATATGCCCGCTTTGCAACGGTCTGAGAAAAATTCATGTGAAATGCCCGGAATGCGGCAGTGATCTTGAGGATAAAGGGAAATTCATGGACTACGCGGATGATTACAGTGCTTATATGGATATCGACATACTTAAAGAAAACGACGGATACCCTCAATCCCTTCAAAAAGGCCAATGCCCGCATCTCATGAAATGCCCGGAATGCGGACATGATGAAGTGGTATTGGTCCAGGAATGAATTTGAATAAACGTAAAAAGACCCATTATGAATGGGTCTTTTTACGTTTAATTGGCAGATAACTTCATGCTTTCCTGCATCTGTTCATCTTCTTCAACTAAAATGCGATGTTCAGTCCCTTTATCAAAAAAGTGTGCTTTATTCATGTCGAGGGCAAGATCGATCTTTTCCCCTGCCTGAATAATATTCTTGGCATCGACCCGTGCAACGAAGTCCTGCCCCTCTAATGTGGAGTAGAGCATGATCTCCGCGCCCATGAGTTCGGCTACATCAATTTGGGTCGTGAATGTAGTGTTAGGGGACTTCGTGAAGTAAGCTCCTTCATTATGGAAATCCTCCGGACGGATTCCAAGGATAACATCTTTTCCGGCATATCCTTGATCACGCAGCATTTTCATTTTCAATTCAGGTATTTCAAGCGTTTGTTCGCCTATTTTAATTGTGCCTTCTTTTAATGTTCCGGTAAAGAAGTTCATGGCAGGCGATCCGATAAAGCCGCCGACGAAAACATTTATTGGTTTCTCATAAACGTCCTTTGGAGCACCAACCTGTTGGATGATACCATCTTTCATTACAACAAGGCGTGTCGCCATGGTCATTGCCTCTGTTTGGTCATGCGTGACATATATCGTTGTAGTGTCGAGCCGTTTATGCAATTTAGCGATTTCGGCACGCATTTGAACCCGCAGCTTTGCGTCGAGATTGGATAATGGCTCATCCATCAAGAAAACTTTTGCGTCCCTTACAATTGCACGGCCGAGAGCCACACGCTGGCGCTGACCACCTGAAAGCGCTTTAGGTTTCCTGTTTAGCAGCTCTTCAAGTCCGAGAATCCTTGCCGCTTCATTGACCCTTTGCTTGATTTCCGCTTTTGGCGTTTTCCTGAGCTTTAATCCGAATGCCATATTGTCAAATACGGTCATATGAGGATATAAGGCATAGTTCTGGAAAACCATCGCAATATCACGATCTTTAGGAGGGACATCATTGACTCGCTTGCCGTCTATGTATAAATCCCCTTGGGAAATGTCCTCCAGTCCGGCAATCATCCTTAATGTCGTTGATTTGCCGCAACCGGAAGGTCCCACAAAAACGATGAATTCCTTATCGGCAACACGAAGGTTGAAGTCTTTAACAGCCGTCACCTTTTTATCATAAATCTTGAATATATGATCTAACACTAACTCTGCCATGAAAAATCCCCCTTTTAAACTCCTGATTACTTGTACCAATTAGCTATAGTCTAAGCTATCGGTTTAGAAAAAAGTATGGGCACATTGCACAAAAAAGGATGATATTACCTCTTTGTAATGGAAATTAATCATTCAGAAGAAAAATCAAGTACGCAGTAAGGGCATGACGGAAGTTTCTAATATCGAGACCAGTTCTTTCAGAGAATTTATCGATTCGGTATTGTAAGCTGTTCCGATGTATATAAAGCTGTTTGGCGGCATAGGTGGCATTGGAATTACATTCAATATACGTTTTAACTGTTTTGATAAGCTCAGTATCCTGCTTGGTCTTGCCAAGAATTTGATTGATATACCACTTTGCATTCTTAAAGGATGGTTCATTTATTAATGAATGAGGGATGATATCTGCCAAATCAGTCACCTTTAGATCCGGCAGATGCACCTGTGCCAAATCAAAACACCTTTTCTCCTGGGCCCAGTGATGGTGAAGGTCTTGATTTACAGGATGAAATCGCCCCGTGAACATACGGGTCTTTACATAAAAATCACTCTCAAGCGTGGAAGAAATGGCGATTAGTTCTTTATTTGATAATGGTTCATCCTTGTCTGTTTCAATTAAGACTCCTGCCGTTTCATTTTCCCAGATAATAGCTGCGTCAGATGGAACGAAAGCGAGGAAGGCCTCTTCAAAATCGGGGTTGGAAAAATCAGCATGAGTCAGCTTGAAATGAAGGAATCGAACATTCTCCCAGCTCGTTAAAGGCAATGGTGCATTCGGTTCGGATAAAAAATTTTTCCATGATGAGTCTGGATGTGCATTGAGGTTCTTTGGGTTTATGGAAGGAGCAAAAAGCAGTTCCAATAAACGGATTTCCTCGGCTGTGATTTCTGAACGGGGAATGCCAAGTATACTTCTGGAATCTTCGAACCAAACATAATCAGAAATATCATCAGTATCCTTTTTATTGGTAAGAGCGTTCGGGAATTTTTGTTTAAGATTTTCAAGCATCGGTTCCACCTTCTTTCTCTCTTTCCATATCATTATAGCGAAAAAGAATAAAGTTCAAAAGATTAGGATATTGCCAGTTTTTCCGAAAGGGAAAATCAAAGAAAAGTTGCAAGTATTATTAATGTTAGGAAAGGGTATTGCGTATGCTTTATGGAATATCGTTAAAGAGGAGGAGATCTTATGAACATTTTACTATTGGGCGGTACACGGTTTTTAGGCCGGTATTTAGCAAAAGCTGCGATAGGGAAAGGGCATGATGTCACACTTTTTAATCGTGGAAGCGATCCTTATGTCTTTCCCGAAATAGAACAGTTAAAAGGGGACCGCGACGGGGACCTGGAAATGTTGAAAGGGAGACAGTGGGATGCAGTCATTGACACATCAGGATTTATCCCTCGAACTGTATCGAAATCCTGCAGATTGCTTAATCAAGTTAAACACTATACATATATTTCAAGCATCTCAGTTTACAGTGATCCGACCGAGCCAGGAATTGATGAAAATGGAGAAGTTCATACACTAAATGAAGATAAAGCAGAGGAGATCACCCACGGAACTGCTGGACCGATATACGGTGAATATTATGGACCGTTAAAATCATTAAGCGAAAAAGCAGCTGAAAAAGAACTGCCGGGGAAAGTCCTGTCAATTCGTGCC
The DNA here is from genome assembly GCF_918698065.1 of Peribacillus sp. Bi134. Classification (NCBI taxonomy): domain Bacteria; kingdom Bacillati; phylum Bacillota; class Bacilli; order Caryophanales; family Bacillaceae; genus Peribacillus; species Peribacillus sp. Bi134. The sequence continues at coordinate 315,171 of NZ_CAKKLN010000006.1, forward strand.
GGGCAAATAGTGGGTCCATATGATTACACTGACCGATTGCCGTACTGGCTTAAAAGGATAGCGGATGGGGGAGAAATTTTAGCTCCTGGACGCCCTGGACGTCCAATCCAAGTTATCGATGCAAGGGACTTGGCCCAATGGATCATACAAATGATAGAAAAAAGCATGACAGGTACGTATAATGCCGTTGGCCCAGATTACACACTGACTATGGAGCAATTACTTGAAGGCTGCAAAAAGGTAACAAGAAGTAATGCTGATTTTACATGGGTATCTGAAAAATTTTTAAAGGACAATAAAGTAGAACCGTGGGGAGAAATGCCTTTATGGATACCAGAAGAATTCCCTTTACCTGGAGGAAAGGAACCTTTGAATGGGTTTTTGGCTGTCGATAACGATAAAGCCATCAATAATGGACTAACATTCCGTCCCCTATCAGAAACTCTCGAAGATATATGGAATTGGGAAAAGAGCCGTCCGGAATCTGCCGATAGAAAAGCAGGCATTCACAGACAACATGAAAGTGATCTCCTTGGATTATGGAAACAGACAGTAGGTTGAAACATTCTTTTATTATTATTTTTAAATAAACAATGTGAAGGAAATTAAAAAAACGATGGGGTAAAAACCCCATCGTTTTTTAGTTCATGGAGCTGCTTGCATGGTTTGTGAGGATTTCAAGGTTTTCCATGGCGGCTGCCACTTTTTCCTTGTTGATATTAGGGAAAAGGAGATGGATGTCTTCACCTTCTTTTACAGAGTGGGCTGCAATCTGTTGAAGTTCGGCCTTATGTTCAATCGTCAGGCCAATATCAGGCAATGTCATCGGCAGTTTAAGCACCTGGTAGATTGGCAGCAATTGTTTGATTTCCGAGAATTTCCCTTCTAGCACAAGCTGGACTAAAATGCCATATGCCACTTTTTCCCCGTGAAGTAAATGATTCGCTTGCGTGATGGAAGTAATGCCATTATGAATGGAGTGGGCACCGGCAACGCGCAGGTACTGGTCGCCAAAGCCGCCAACTAGACCGCTGGTGATGATGTTCGTTTCAATGACACGCTGCAGCGCGTCTGACCATTTACCCTTTTCCAAATCAGCTAGGGCTTCCTCGCCATATGTCAATAAAACTTCCTGACATTGCCTTGCGGCTATATGGGCCAATTCAATACAAACGGACTTCGTGGCAAGCTTTTCGGCCAGTGCATTGCCCTCGTACCATTTCGCCAATGTATTGCCGATTCCGGCACGTAAATAGTTAATGGGTGAATTAAGAAGAATTCCTGGTTCAATAAATAACATCCAAGCGCTTTTTTCATGAATATCATAGCGGACATATGAACCATTATCATCATAAATGACACTCAACGGTGTCCAGGCAGCGCAGGTGGAAGCCAGGGTCGGAATGAGGATGATTTCCTTTTGAAGCAAGTTACCGGCCGATTTGGCGAGGTCGAGCAGCTTACCTCCGCCAATGCCGATCAATGCATCCGCACCGTGTTCATGAGCGGAGTTCTTGACGCGTTCAATTTCCGCATCACTGCATTCCCCGCTGTATGTGAAAAAGTTCGTCTCAATATTTTCTAAGGAAGGAAAAAAGGGTTCAGCAACTTCCCATGATTTTCTCCCATGAATAACGAGCACTTTACGAATGTTTCCTTTACTCAGTTTTGCTTCCAGTGTTTCAAGGACATTAGCTTTACAGGCATAATAAACGGGGCCGCTGCGGACCTCCAGTAAGGTATTCATATTCGTTCTCCTTAATGAAAGGCCTGTACCCGGTAAAGGGGAAGCAGGCCTCGATTATTTGATCAATTCATCCAGTTTGGATTTCCGAAATTTGTCATCGATCACTTTTTCAAACTGGTCGGATTCCACTACTGATATAATATCCTTGGGAATTTGAGCGTCTACATCTTTTGTATTCAATGCAACAACGTTTAGATACATATCCGATATTTTTTTCTGAAAGAAGGGCATCCCTGTGGTCCATTTTCGCTGCAAGAGCGAAGTTGCCAAGGAGCGCCGATAGGTCAACATCGCCTCGCAATTGAGCGTATTTCAATGGTTTGAGTTGGATGTAGGCCGGGATATTATACAATAATCCAGCATTTACATCCAGGTTAATTATACCAACATTTCCTTGTCAAAAAGGTAAAGTGGTACTACATTTATTATAGTAAAGTTAAAAAAAGGAAGATAAAACTATTTTTGTACAATGATGGGGAGGCGATTGAATGATAGAAATTAAAACGATAAATGATGTGGTTTGTGTGCATGGGACTCCTGGCGGGAACAAGTCGGGGATGAGTGTTAATGTTTTTTTAACGGATGGACTATTGATAGATACTGGCGCACAGATTTTACTGGAAGAGCTTATTCCGTTCTATGAGTCCGCAGACTTCGACTCAGTGGCCCTGACTCACTATCATGAAGACCATACGGGGGGCGCTGCATGGATACAGGAACATAAAAAGGTGCCGCTTTTCATTCACCCGATGTCGGTTGAGGTTTGTGCAAAGGATGCTGTATATCCTGAATATCGCAAAATTTTCTGGGGGAAGAGAGACGCCTTTAAAGCTGAGCCGCTAGGGGAGGTCATTCATTCACGCACCCAAGCGTGGGAGCCGATTTTTACCCCCGGCCATGCGAAGGACCATATGGTGTATTTGAATAACAGTAATGGAGTGCTCTTTTCAGGAGACCTTTTCGTAACACCAAAGACAAAGCTTGTCTTACGGGAAGAGTCTATCCCGGTCATCATTGATTCCATAAAAAGATTACTTCAATATGACTTCGGGGAAGTGTTTTGCTGCCATGCTGGGCATGTCCCTGATGGAAAGGAAATGTTCAGGAAAAAGTTGGATTATTTGGAAAACCTCCAAGGTGAAATTTTACGCCTGCATTCTCAAGGGCTGACCGTTCATGAAATCCAGCAGGTCGTTTTACCGAATCGCTATCCTCTTATCGAGATATCTGGGCATGAATGGGATTCAGAGCATATCATTACATCGATATTAAACGAAAATATTTTGAGTGCCAGGGAGAATCGAACAATTTGAATGTTAACGGTCTGACTGATATAAAGGAGAGCTCTCCATAAGAGAGCCCACATAATTCATTTATTGATATTGGGATCTGTTTCATCATAAAAATCATGTGCTTCTTCGATGTTCTGAAGGTTAGCGACTTCATACACATTTCCGCCCGCCATTCCTTCATTGATGATACGGTCGATATCAAGGTAAACGGAGTCCTTGCCATCATATTCGGTATCCTTCAAAAATGTCATTTTTTCTTTATCCAAAATAAATCCCTCCTAGCCTTTTCTTTAGTTTAGGCAAAGGAGTTTTTTTTATTCTGTTTAGGGATTTCATGAATGTAAAGGCGGTTCATTCATATACATGGAAGATCATTAAATCATGTATCATGCTATTAAGTTTGGCTTCATCTGTTTCGGAAGGCGGATTGGCTGTCCACTCGATGGATCCATCTTTATGATACAAGGCTTGGATTGCCTGCTTGTTGAAATAAAAGGAAATTTTCCATCCTGGCAGATTCTTATGCAGTGGTGTCCATTGAAAATGAGTAATCATATGTATTACCTCCATATATACAGTTTCTCATTTAATTATAATGGAAAACGGCAGCTGGAGGTGCTATTTAATTGTCAGGCTGGGAAAAGTTAATTCAATAAAAAGATTTTTTAAATGCAAAAGCCTGTTTGTTTCAATTTCCTCCTCATCGAATTGCATGGGCTTTGAGTTCACCTCGTATATGAAGAGCGATCCTGATTCGTCTTCCCCTATATCCATGGAAAACTCTCCGAGAAATCCGATTTTTTTTGAAAGTATCTCACCGCTTTTTTGGGCGATTTTCGCTAATTTTCGATTCAGGCTTCTTGATTGCAGGTCTTGATAAGGAAAGATCTTACCCCCTTGGGGAGTGTGGGTGGTGATTTCCTGAGTTTGTGACATCCTTACCGCTTTGCCGGTCACTTTATAAAAACCTTTTTCATAATGGACCAGAATCCGGTAATCATAACGGTGTCCAAAAAGTTTTTTTGGAATGATCGCCTGTTGAGCAAGGTAGCTCCTTTTTAATAAATCCCTTTTTTTTGTTTCCCAGAATGACGCGAAATCCGGGAAGGACTCACTATGCTTTAAGCTATTGAACAATAGTGTATCATCATCATTTCTGATAATGGTATAAATGCCTTTACCTTGGCTTCCTTTGCAAGGTTTAAGGTATATATGCCTGTAGGTCTCCAGGAAAGCATCAAGGCAGCCGCTGTTTCGCAAGACCATGGTGGGCGGAAGGTGATTGGTGAGGGATCCTTCTTCCATCAATGCTTCGAACATCACATATTTATCTATGAAACAGGGGTTGAAAAGATTCATTCGAGATTCTTTAAAATATCCGATGAGCTGTTGGAATTCTCCTGACGCCTCATAGCTCCTAGAGGGGATTCGGTTATAGACGATGTCAGGGAAGGGCACTTTACATTCGATCCACTTGTTTGAAATGGAGGAAAAAACATACCCTCTCATCGATTCGGAATGAAGGGCCTTTTCTGTGAATACATACGCCAATATTCCATGTTTCAATAAATATAGTGATAGGTCCCGAAAAAGGGTCAGGTTTCCACCCAAACCTGATTCCTTTTTGGGATTGGAAACAGTCAGTATGCCGACGGCAAGCATCCGGTTACCTGGAAATATGGTGATAGGAATTAGGGGTTGATTCGTATGATCCTTATTATAGCTGATTACCTCTTCGGCAGAGCCGGCGAAAAGTTCCGCATTTTCTTGATTGTGGTACCAATTTTCAGTGGGGATATCGTAAAAAATGTTCATCGCGGCACACTGATTGATTTCGTAATCGTCTGTTCCGTAAGATAAATGGCGTAATCAAGGCTAAGCTTTCTGGTCAGCAATTCGAAATCCTTGAGTTTTGGATGGGAGAAGATGGAACGTCCCGGTTTGGAATTGGCTTCAAACATCCAAACCTGCCCTTTTTTATCCAATCCAAAATCAAATCCTATTTCTGCAACGATGCCGTCCAAGTTCTTTTCTATACTGTCACTTAAAATCAGTGCGGCTTCCGATAGCTTTCGTTCGACTTCTTTGGCCTCACCGTCATCTCCAAACAGTTCGGCAACCGTTTTGATCACACCCCCGCTTTTAATATGGGTCGTGACGCTGCCGGCACCGGCGATTTTTGCGGCGATCGCGGTTACCTGCCATTTTCCATTACTGTCCTTGTTCGTATGGACCCGGAAATCCACTGGACGTTTTTCAGATCGAATTAATGGGATGCCCTGCTGCACGATAAGATTCTCAAGCGGCCGGTCGTGAAAAATATGTTTAACGATGGATTCCAGTGTGGAAAACTTTTGCAGTTTATTTTCTTTTGCTTCATTTGTATAGCGGCAATAGTAAACATTCTCATGCTTATCATAAAGAATTTGATGAATCCCTAGGCCGAGGCTGCCGTGAATGGGCTTTATATAAACTTGCCGGTAATGGGAAAGAAGGGTTTCCACCACGGACATGGATTGAAATGGATACGTTTCCGGCAAATATGGCAGTGCCCGCTCATCTGCGCATAACCTTTCATTTACCTCCCATTTATTGAAAAAACCAGGATTATACCATGGAATGGTATATTCTTTTTGAAATTTCTGCTTCACTTCTTTAGGTCCATCGCGGTTTTCCGTCAACCGATTTGGGAGCCGGTCATAGATGACATTAGGAAAAGGAAATTCATTAATGTGCCAGTCATCGTTATCAAACACATAACCTTTGATTGTCTCCTCATCCCAATTGATTACATTCTCCCCAAATACAAAGGGGATACAGCCTGTGGTCCTGCTAAGCGAAAGGAGCTTTGCGAAAAAATCCGATCTCTCGCCCAATGGTTTGTTTGAAATGCCGGTGAAGCCTGATGAAAAGATTCCGACCAGCGGTCCGATATGAATGCTCTTGCCGTAAATGAATAAATGAAGGGGAATATCGGTATGATCGAATATTAGAGATTCCGCAAGACTTTCCGAAAGGACGATTGATTGATTGACGGCCGGGTTTTGTTTGACGGTGGCAGGACATGAATGTCGTCCGAAATAAATTAATTCAATCTCTGCCAAATCTCCAAGCTCTGAAGGGTAGTAGAGAACATTGCCGGGGATAGCGGCAATTTCGGCAGGATAAGTCTTTCTCACTATCTATTCACCTGCTTTCTGAAGATGTTCGGCTAAATACTGGCTATATTGAAACGGTGCGCGATGAATATCTTTCATGGTCTCCGGCTGTAGTGCCTGAATGATTTTCCTTCCGGGCTTCGAGTTAATGTCCATTATCCATATTTGGCCTTTTTTATCGATGCCTATATCGATCCCCAACTCGAATAACCTTTCAAAGACAGCTTCGGCTTCAGCCGGCAGGGTGCGAAGGATATGCTGAATCTTTTGTTCGACGGCAATCGAAATCGTTTCCGGGTTTCTTTTGATGAAATTATCCAATGAAATGGCTTCCCCGCCTGTGGCAAGATTTGAGGTGATTCCGTCCTTTTGTCCCGTACGAATTCCGCGGCCACGTTCCATCCATTGATTCTTCTCGTTTTTTTGAAGTAAAATCCGTAAATCGAATGGCTCGTTATTTTGGTTGCAAAGCTCCAAATATGGCTGGCAGAGGTAACGGTATCGATTTAATAAATGCTGCAGCCATTTGTTAAGCTGAGATTTGGAGGGGAATTGTCGGTCATATTTGGTGCCCTTTTTCGTCATGGATACCAAGGTGCCGTCCTCGTTTTTTGAAAGCAGATAGATCCCTGTACCGCCTGCACCGAATTCAGGTTTGATGATGATTTTATCCAGGCGTTCCAAATGACCGGTAATATCTTCAGGTGTCGTCACTTGTACGGTCTCTGGAAAAAATGCCTGTAGGTGTGGATGGTTTTTTAGGATTTGATACACTTCCCACTTACCAGGAAGGCCAAGCCCCAAGAAATACGAGTTATCTTTTAACCAATCGATTTTGTGCCGCGTTTCCGTTGACTCCCGGACTAATCCGTGAAAACAGCGATCATAAACAAAATCAGGTATATCAAAAGATGCGGCGATCCAAGTTTCATTCTCGTCATCAAAACGCTCGCCGCGGACTTTTTTCAGATCCATATCAATATTTTCCGGTGAGAATTTACAAACTTTCATATTAAATGATTTTGCGGTTTTGGCTATTTCGGTGAAGTAGTTGTTTTCATGTGTATCCGACGCGGCCATTAATCCTATTAACACGTGCTAGCAACTCCTTTTATGGATGGTTTTCGCGGTTAAGGGCAAGCATGAAATCTATGATGGATTTTACTGATGGACGAAAGGTTTCATAGTTGCCTTGAAATTTTTTCGAAGGCTTTGAATTCACTTCGATGATCCATGGATGGGTATCGGTATCCAGTGCTAAATCGATCCCTAGCTCCCCGAATGAATCTTCATGGTTTTCGACCAAGGCCTGGGCAGTGTTTTTAGCCAGCCGAACGAGCTTTTGATATATGCGGCTGGCGTTCTGAAGGTCAAATGCTTCCTTTAGAAAATCCGGGCCATTTTTCATCAAGCCGCCTTGTGCAAGATTGGAAACGATAGTGCCAGGGTCCCCAATCCGGGCAACCATTGAAGAAACTTTCCATTCAAGCAGTTCGTTCCGGTGAAGAAGTATACGGAAATCAACTTTTCTCTGATCGGTTTCGAATAGGGAAATCCCTTTTTGAAGAATGAAGGATTGTTTTCTGGAAAACCTTTTTAAGGTTTCGTACAACTTTTCATCCGTATCAGCAAAATGCACATCCTGGAGATTTCCGGATTGCTCGATTTTCCATTTTCCAGCTACTTGCGTTAATCTGCATATATTCCTGCCTTGGCTGCCTGATGCGGGTTTAAAGTAGATTACCGAATGCTTTTCTATAAACCTCAAGAAAGATTCCATTTCGTTAAAAAGTATCGTCTCCGGCAAATTTGGCAACAGCTCATTTTCTAAGATTAGCAGTTCATGTACATCATGTTTGGAGAGGAACCTTCCATTGAACATCGGTATCGACCGTTCCTCCAGTTCAGTTTTAAACAGCTTGAAAGAATGCGATTCCTCAAGTTTGCGCGAATGTATCCGGTTATAAAACACATCAGGAATGGGGAGGTGCAAGGTTTGCCAGCCATCTTGCCCAGGCAGGTATCCTTCCACAACTCCTTCTTGAAGAGACTGCAATTTTACTAAATAGAAGGGGATTCCTTGCTGATTACAATATGATTTCATTTCCTGATAAAATTTTTCCATCTCACCGAATGTCCCGTCTTGCAAGGGAGTCTGGTTCATGAGTGAAGCGAAGAAAGGGCCTATTTTAATTGACCTTCCTTCCGCATTGTATGAGACGGAGATTGGATCGCAAAAACTGGGTAAGGATAAAGTTTGGTTCATATCATATGAAAGTTTCAATGTAGGCTGGGATGACGGGAATGGCTGGACAAGTACCGGGACCGAACGGCATCCAGCCATGATCGTTACGGGTTCTCCAAATTGAAGGCCCCATTCCTCAAATAGTTTTTCCTCGATAAACAGTAGCGCCTTCTTTCGCGTCTCTGCGGGATTTACCGTAATGAAAACTTTCTGATGGTTAAGGTTCATAATAATTCCCCGTTTGCACTAAGTTTAATATCCTTTAATAATTAAATGATGGGCAAATGTGGATAACACATTCTATGTTCTTTTAATTAGAAGGTGTCATCAAGCCTCTATTTAAAGCAATAAATGGAGAAATTTCATGGAGTTTTGGTTAAGGATACTGTATGGTCGTCTTAGGTGCTGTAATAGGTGGCTTCACTAAATTATTAGCTATCACAATGCTGTTCAGACTTTATAAACCAATCTATATTTTCGGGAAACAGCTGCCTATGACACAGTGTTGATTCCGAAGCGGCAGAATGTGTTAGGCAACAGTTAGGCAAATTGGTGTTGATCATTTAATCACGCCAGAGTGCATTCAAAGTAAAGTCATCAGATGCCTCTATACAGAATATGAAAATTTTCGTGAAGGCAGAAGTAAAGAAAGCATTGTCCTTGGAAAAAAGTACTGCTCAAATGCTTGATCAACTGGGAATGAAGAATTCTTCATTTACGTTAGAACAGAGATTACAAACATTCTTTCTTGGTAAAAATGAAACATGGGCGGAAGAGAAACGATATAACGAAAAAACGGCTGAAATGCTTCCTGTCGCTTCGATCATGAATAAGCCGGTTCCATTTCCCGACTTGAGGAAATGATCGTTTCCATCACTAAGAAGGAATTGTCGATAATCATCTACCTTGGGGCTTTGCTTGGTGGAATAATCGGTTTATTTCAAGGTTTCGTAACTGTTTTAATAGGATGACGTGTAATTCGCAATCGGATTTGTTATAGTGGAAAAGGTGTAGGAATACAATGATTACCGGGAGGGGAAATAAATGAGTAACGTATATGATGCAGCGTATGAAATGGAAAAGGCAATTAGGGCAAGTAATGAATATGCCGATTTGCAACGCTTATATGATCTTGTCAATTCTGATGAAGCAACAAAAGGAATGTTTGAAAACTTCCGTAATTTGCAGATGACATTGCAGCAAAAGCAAATGATGGGACAGGAGATTGCACCGGAAGAGGTTGAGCAAGCACAAAAGACGGTACAGCTTGTCCAACAAAACCCAACCATTTCACAATTGATGGAAGCTGAACAACGGATGAGCATGGTCATAGCAGACCTCAATAAAATTATCATGAAGCCGCTTGAAGATTTATATGGCTTACCTGAACAACAGCAATAAGAAGTTACAGACTCCCTTCCATAATGGTTGGGGGTTTTTTTGTTTCCTGTAAGCACCGTTGCAAGGGTCGTGAACCACTATTTGTTCTATTCCCGAAATTTTAGTCATAAATTTGGAAAGAGGATACTACAGATGGGGGAGATCAGCATGGTATATCGACTACTTGCGGTCAATATCGACGGGACATTGCTCCAGTCGAATGGCCGTTTAAATAAATCGACCAAAGAAGCAATAGATTATGTTCACCAAAAAGGTGTCCATGTTGCACTTGTGACGTCAAGAAACTATCACTCAGCAAAAAAAGTGGCCAAAGCCCTAAAAATAAATCCGATGATCGTTGCTCAGCAAGGAGCCTTTGTCGGAGCTTCCATAGAAAAGCCGATAATGGTAAAAAGAATATCAGAAGAACTGACTGCAGAGCTCGTGCAAATGCTTGAAAAGACAACGTGCCAAATATTGCTCATTCATGAGAAATACTCGCTGGGCAATCGGGTGAACCTCCCGGAGAATTTGCTTGGTAAATCGGTAATGTATTTGAATGATCAAAATATTTATGCTCAAAATTATGTGGATGATATCAGTGAAGAGCTTATTGACCAGCCGATGGCCCCGACGAAGATGGACATTATATTTCCAGAAAAAAGTGCTCGAAATGATATGTTGAAATTGATAAAGGAAATGTTCCCTGAGGTTGATGCAATCTTGCATCCAGGACATAAGCTGACAATCGTTCCGAAGGGTGTTTCTAAATGGAGCGGTGTATTGTATTTAGCTGACCATTTAGAGGTGAAAAGAACGGAAATCGTCTCGATTGGAGATGGATTGGATGATATCGAGATGATTGCCGGTTCCGGTCTGGGAGTTGCCATGGGCAATGCGGATGAGGAAGTAAGGAAAGTGGCTAAATGGGTGACGCGCTCCAATGACCAAGATGGTGTTGCCTATATGCTGAGGGAATTCTTCCGGAAACAGCATCCAATCGATTTTTTACAAAAGATGAATATGCTTAAGTGAATGGCGGGGCTCCTTCATATAGAAGGGGCCCCATTCAGATAATTCCGCTTTTTAGGCCTGTCATATTTCATAAATAATTATAAGCTTCTTTCCATAAGCTAAAGTAAACTCAGTAATGGAAAGGAAGAATTCAATGGGTGTAATCAATGCAAAAGAAGTGCAAGTCGGTGACGAGGTGTTTGTGATTTATAATAATCCCCACGTTCCTACCGTTTCGAATATAAGGGCGGCGGAAATCGTTCAGCATCCCAAAGATCCAAATGCAGTTGCCTTGTTCCTGAACGATACATTTCATACGATTGAGGACGATGATGCTTTGTTCACTTCGGAAGCCGCAGCGGAAAAAGCATACAGTGATTATATGGATAACCAAATGACTTAAAGAGACGTTCACTTCGCATGAACAGATGAAAGCCCTCGCTCATAGAGCGGGGGCTCTTTTTGATTATATTTACGAGTAAACGCTCGAAATTCACGAGTATTTGTTTCAAACTCACGAGTAAAACGCTCGGAATTCAAGAGTGGATGCTCGAACTCACGATAAAAGCTCGAACTCAGATAAAAGCACCCATACTCCCATGTCAGAGGCAATTAGTGATTGAAACAGCATATTTGACTGTGAAAAATAAAAAAATGCCACTCCTATTTCAAGAAATACAGAGTGACAGTTATGGTCTAATCTCAGTTATTGGATTGGATTAAGAGTTTCATTGCGTGAATTTGTCCAATATGATTGGCTTCATGGAGCACTACAAAATTAATGAATTCCCCCACTGTTTCCATTCCGTTGAAAGGCTGTGGTGTTTTTTCAGTCAATCGTTCCTCTGGAATTTCAAGAAGTCGATTGAGTTGTTCATGCAGTTGTTGCTTTAATACTTCAACGGTAGGTACGTCCCCAGTCCAGTCCGCTGGTTTTGAACCATATCCGAATAGTTGGCCGTAATTCGCTGGCAATTCACTATTGGAGTCCAATAAAAATTTTTCGGCTGCAGTAAGGACATGTCCAAGGTGCCAATGGATTGTATTATTAAAACCTTCAGGCTGTACATCCATAAACTCTGGTTTGATTCCATCGATTTCTTTTAAAAGATTGCCGCGCATGACTGTTAGCTGATTTTTTACATAATTCATTTTACATTCCCCTTTCAATCTTGTTTTTTTCTAAACGCTATCCCATGAAATTATAGCAAGGATATTTCAATATTATCAAATTTTAGCTAAGTCTTTTCAATAGGGGAAGGCTTATCAATTTAAAAGGGTTCTTTATTGTCGGCTAATAATGGAATTAAATGCAATATAAGCAAGTATGTGCTTTTGATGAAATGGAAGGAAGGCTGCATCAACTACTTTCTGAATGGTTGAATGCAGGTCCAAGGGATACAAGGGGTCAAGAACTCTTAAGCCAAAAGCTTAAGTTTTTTTGGTTAATAAATCGACAAACATACCTATTACTCTTTTGCGTGGAGAAGTATAATGAAATATATTGGATAATTAATCCATTGGGTATGAGGAGATGACATTAATGAAAAGGAAACAGCTGCTTGTTGCACTTAGCCTATTATCAATAACGTTAGCTTCGGGCTGTACAACAAAGCAAGAACATATTTCCGTTCAAAAGTATGAAGGTAAACACTACAAATTCGAAGCATATAAAGAAAAGATAGAAATGGGGAAAACAGAAAAAACAAAAGAAATAGTAAGAAATGCAGATTGGGAAGAATTCGCGTTGGCTGAAGATCATCCTGAGGCGGACTTCATCTTTTATTTTAATGATGAGAAAAACGAAGGTAGACTAACCGTATATTATGTTTGGGTCAATCCTGATGGAAAGATTGTAGAATTGACGAAGGATGAACACAGTAAGTATGTACAGTTAAATAGAAAGGATTCAAAAATCTTATTAAGTCTGCTGCATAAATGAAAAGGCCTCCAGACAAGCATTAACATTAGAACTCTCATGTGCCTCAATATCAACAGAGTTATTTGAAAAAGTGTAATGGATGGAATCGAGGCATTAAAAAAAGAACTAAACCCTTATTCCTTCCTGTTTTATGACACCTTTTTTGAAAAAAGGCGAAAGAACCCGGATTTCCATACAAGTCCGGGTTCTTTCATTTTGCTCAGGCTGAATCAGTCTTCTTATTCGTTGTCCTCAATAGTGGCATAGTGCAGCAACGGAAGGAGCCGCCGGACTTGATGATTTCGCTTATATCGACTTCGATGACTTCGTATCCGCGTTTACGAAGCTCACTATTTACCTGTTTATTACATGGAAGACTGAATAATTTTTTATTCCCAATCGAAAGCACATTGGTTCCTAATGTGAATTGTTCTTCTTTAGTCACTTCGATCATGTCATAACGTGAAGATAATAAATCCATTTCTTTTTTTGTAAAGGACTCTGGAAAAATAAGCGCTTCTGTCGGTGATATGATATTGAAAACACAATCTAAATGTAGGAATGTTTCAATGAAAGGAACCGCGATGACATCGTATTCCGGTAATAAGGTTTGAAGATGCTTGACGGAAGTTTCATCCGTTCTTTCACTGATTCCAATATAGATGGTCTTTCCGTCAATAAGGACGTCCCCGCCCTCAATATGATTTTTGAGTAGGTTGAAATATGAAATGCCATTCGTTTCGAGCCAGGATTTCAATATTTGTTCTTCACCCTGCCTGATACCTGTTGCCAACTCAGCCACATAAACGGTATTGCCAAGAGTGAAACCGATATCCCTAGTGAAAACTTGTTCTGGATATGTAAATTGAGGCGTAAGTTTTATGACTTCAATTCCTTCGTGTTCAAGTGCCTTTGTAAATTGGGTGTGCTGCTTCAAGGCTAGTGCTTGATCGATATTTTCCTCTTGAAACTCTTTTTGTGTTTCGTTAATGATCTCCCGGATTTCCATATAACGAGGTTCACAGACGATCACCCGTGATAGCTTTGAATATTCACTCGCGCAATAAGCTTCTAGTTCTTCGTTTATTTTGTTTACCATAAATGAGCTCCCTCTAAATATAATTGTATCTTTACTATTTCCTCTTTTTTCTAGAAAGAAACATAAAAATATATGTCAGGGAACTGCACCGATAAATTTGGAGGGTTTAAAAATAACTTTTCAGATTACGCTCCTAAGAAATGATTCCGTTATATACCGGTTTGATCCTTTCAAATCGAAGAAAGCGAGATTGCCTGCAGTTTTTTATTTATAAAACATTCCAGTCGTTTCAGAAATCCGTTCCCTTTCCGAAATCGTCAAACTGATTTAAAAATTTTATCTAGATAAACCCAAATTCAAAATAATCGTAAAAGGCACCTAGGGATAAAGGATTATATTTTTTCTGGTCGAATATATAATGAGGATGCTTTTAATATAAGGGGGAGATTGTAATGATGGATACTCCATTGATCATGACTCAAATCATTGAGAGAGCTGAAAAATATTTTCCGAAGAAAGAGGTAGTTTCGCGTACGGATGGTGGAATTCACACATTTACATATGCAGAGATTGCTGAGCGTACAAGAAGGCTGGCCAGTAATCTTGAAAAATTCGGCATTCAAACCGGTGACCGTATTGGAACGCTTGCCTGGAACCATCATCGGCATTTAGAAGCATATTTTGCGATTCCTTGTCATGGTGCTGTCCTTCATACAATCAATATGCGTCTGTCTCCTCAACATGTTTCTTATATCGTCAATAGTGCGGAGGATCGATTATTACTGATAGACCCAGATGTCATTCCCCTCTTGGAAGCAATTAAAGATGAGTTAACGACAGTGGAAGGGTACATCATTATGACGGATAAAGAGGAGCTGCCTGAAACGACCCTTTCACCCATTTATCATTATGAAAAATTATTAGCCGAGGGGAATCCGAAACAGCCATTCATTCAAACCTTGGATGAAAATGCGCCTGCCGGCATATGTTATACTTCCGCCACGACTGGAAATCCGAAAGGTGTGGTTTATTCACATCGCGGAATTTTGCTGCATGCGATTGCACTGGGGCTTGCCGATTCCACAGCATTAAGCGAACGTGATGTAGCCCTTCCTGTCGTGCCGATGTTTCATGTAAATGCTTGGGGCATGCCTTTTGCCAGTGTTTGGTTTGGAACGAAGATGGTTTTGCCGGGACCCTATTTCACCCCAAAGATTTTGGCTGAGCTTATAGAAAAGGAGAAGGTTACAATCGCAGCAGGGGTTCCGACGATATGGCTGGGCTTATTGAAGGAGCTGGAAGAAGGCACCCATGATACGAGCAGCATTCGCACTGTTCTATGCGGAGGGTCGGCTGCTCCAAAAAGCATGATTCAAACCTTTGAACAAAAGTATGGGATACCATTCCTGCATGCCTATGGAATGACTGAAACGAGCCCGCTTGTTTTTGTTTCGAAACCAAAAAGCTATCAGGAGGACCTCCCTGAAGAAGAACTTTATGAGTTGAAGGCCAAGCAGGGCCTTGTTTCGCCAATGATAGAAATTAAAGTGGTCGGTCAGGACGGCGAAGTGAAACCAGATGGAAAAGAAATGGGCGAATTGCTGATCAGGGGTCCTTGGATAGCGAATGAGTATTTTAAGGATGAACGGTCAGAGGATACGTTTAAAGATGGCTGGCTGTATACGGGGGATGTTGTCACGATTGATGAAGAAGGATTCGTCAAAATCGTTGACCGGACGAAAGATTTGATAAAAAGCGGCGGTGAGTGGATTTCTTCCGTAGATATAGAGAATGCATTAATGGCCCATGAAGGAATCTTTGAGGCGGCGGTAATTGCAGTGCCTCACGAAAAATGGCAGGAACGGCCGATCGCTTGTGTTGTCTTGAAGGGCGCATATAAGGGGCAAGTGTCCCAGGAAGACATCATCGAATTCTTAATGCCGCAGTTTGCAAAATGGTGGCTGCCGGATGAAGTGGTCTTTTTGGATGAAATTCCGAAAACGGGTGTTGGGAAGTTCTTGAAAAGGGCATTGCGTGATCAGCTTCAGGATAAATATATCAATAAATAATGCTGGATCTGTATAATTGTAACTTTTCCCCCTATTCTGATAATGGTGAGGAATATATAATAGAGTCATAGAACGAAAGAGGAGGAAATAAATTGAGTATTGAATCGACATCACCTGCAGGCACTGTTTTAGTCACATATTCGGACAGGACTGCCACTGTTGCAATGAACCGTCCAGAGGCCATGAATGCTTTAAATCCGAAAATGCTGCATGACTTTATTCATGCCCTGAAGGAAGTAAGTGAGAATGATGATGTGGATGTCGTCATTTTAAAAGGGAATGGGAAAGCATTTTCCGCAGGTGGTGACATTAAGATGATGCTCTCGCCTGGAAAAGAAAACGCTTTCGATGAACTGATGGATGGAATCAGTGAATTGGTGACCACTCTATACTTCATGCCTAAATTGACCATCAGTGCCATTCATGGCGCAGCTGCAGGGCTTGGGTTAAGTATAGCTCTTGCAACCGATCATCTTATTGCCGATTCGGAAAGTAAGGTTGCGATGAATTTTATCGGGATTGGATTAATCCCCGATGGCGGGGGACACTTCTTCCTTGAACGCCGTCTTGGAGAAGTGGGTGCAAAAGAACTAATCTGGGAAGGTAAAGTGCTTACTGCGCTTGAAGCAAAAGAAAAGGGCCTCATTCATGAAGTGGCTGACGGAACCTTGGAACATGCGGTAGAGAAGAAAGTGCAATCATGGCTGCAAAGCCCGGTTCAGGCCATGATTAAAACGAAAAAAATCCTTAGTGAAAAAAATCGCCCGCTATTGATTAAGATCCTTGAGATTGAAAAAGCTGCCCAGATGAAAATGCGCCAAACAGCGGACCATCAAGAGGGAATAAAAGCATTCGTGGAAAAAAGGAAACCGAACTTCATCGGAAAATGAATGAAAAAGGCCGTCACGTTATTGTGACGGCCTTTTTTATATAAGGAATGTGTCTGAAACTTGATCATGTTTTAGTGATTGCGCTTCCATTTTCGATCAGCGATGAAAAAGCAATAAAGCGCCTGACGGTGATGTACAGCGATGTGTTCGATCCTGATAGTTTTTTTCCTTCAACAGATCTTGTCCCAATTCTTTAGCTTGCTCATCATTCTCGGCTGTAAATGATTCATCCAATAGTTTTTCCCCTGACGGTTCAAAAACGGTTAATTTGTATATTCTGCTCATTTCAAAAACTCCCTTATCAAAAATGTTATTGTCTTAGTAACTGTTATCAAAATTTTATCATTATCTGTCAATTTTGACTATTGTTATGTGAGGGAAATGTATTAAGACAGGGAATATTGATATGTAGCTGAATATCTTGAAAAACGATGGAAAATAACTATACCGAACTAACTTCAAAACAAAACCTATTTATACTAGAGGAATTCTCTCTTTAAAATGAAAAATCATAAATGATATAATGAACCTGAGTAAAAGTGCATCTAGGAAGTGTATGGATCGAAGGGGGATTTTTTGAATGACGGTAAAAATCGTTAATAATATCACTGAATTGATAGGAGATACACCTGTTGTAAGGATTAATCATTTAACGGCGGAGGGTGATGCTGAAGTATTTGTGAAACTTGAATATTTCAATCCGAGCCGCAGTGTAAAGGATCGAGCTGCCTTCAACTTAATTAGGCAGGCTGAACTGGACGGCATCATTCAATCCGGGGCCACGATCATAGAACCAACATCAGGTAATACAGGTATTGGGCTTGCTATGAATGCCGCGGCAAAGGGGTATCGGGCGATTATGGTCATGCCGGATAATATGTCGAAAGAAAGAATCAATATCTTAAAGGCATACGGAGCGGAAGTTGTCCTAACCCCTGCATCAGAGCGGATGCCGGGAGCCATCCGTAAAGCTGAGGAACTAGCCGCAGAAATTCCTAATAGCTTTATTCCGCAGCAATTCGAAAACCAAGCCAATCCTGATATTCACAGAGTGACGACAGCAGTCGAGATTCTGGATCAGATGGATGGTAAACTGGATGTGTTTGTCGCTACTGCTGGAACGGGAGGAACGATAACCGGTACAGGTGAAGCCTTAAAAGAACATCTGCCGGATTTAAGGGTTGTAGTTGTCGAACCTAAGGGTTCCCCAGTTCTTTCGGGCGGAAAGCCTGGTCCTCATAAGTTAGTGGGTACGAGCCCTGGATTTATCCCCAGCATCTTAAATACAGAGGTATTTGATGAAATCGTTCAAGCGGCTGATGAAGATGCGATATCCACCATGAAGGATCTGGCTTCGAAGGAAGGTATATTGATTGGACCTTCAGGAGGTGCCTCTGTCTGGACTGCCCTGCAGGAAGCCCGTCGTCTTGGAAGTGGAAAACGAGTATTATGCATTGCACCGGATAATGGTGAACGCTATTTAAGTATGGATATTTTTGAATGATGAAAAAGACCGAATGCCGTGAATGAAACAATATTCACGCCATTCGGTCTTTTTCCTGTTGAATTTGCCCATACTGCATGATGACATATTAAAATAATAATGTATGGGAAAGTATGTTCTATTCATGTTAAAATTAAATGTGAAACGTTGATAGAAATCGAGGTGACACTATTGAGCGGTGTGAGGTTCATTCATGCGGCGGATCTCCATCTGGATAGTCCCTTTTCAGGGTTGAAGGATATGCCGTCATCTATATTAAAGGAATTAAGGGAAGCTCCTTTTAAAGCTTTTCAAACCATCATTAATGAAGCAATTTCCCTTCAGGTTGACTTTATCGTGTTATCGGGGGATTTATTTGATGGGGAGAATCGGAGTCTCCGGACACAGGTCCGCTTTCGGACTGAAATGGAAAAACTCCAGCAGCATCAGATCCCTGCCTATATCATTCATGGTAACCATGATCATCTCAGCGGCTCATGGATTACTGTGGAGCTGCCGGATAATGTCCACATATTTTCAGGGCAAACCGAAGTGAAACGGTTTGAAAAAATCGATGGGACGACTGTCCACCTTTATGGGTTCAGTTATCCGCGCCGTCACGTAAGGGAAAGAATGATCGAAACCTACATAAAAGCTGAAGGGGCCGATTATCATATAGGGCTGCTTCATGGGAATTTGGAAGGCAATTCCGAACATAGCCCATACGCCCCTTTTTCATTGAAGGAACTAGCTGCCAAAGATTTCGATTACTGGGCATTAGGCCATATTCATAAGCATCAGGTAGTTTCAGAAGATCCGCTAGTGATATACCCAGGAAATATTCAAGGCAGGAACAGAAAGGAGTCTGGCGTTAAAGGGTGCCTGCTCGTCGAATTCGACGGGGACATGAAGCGTCATTCCTTTATTGAAACTTCTGAAGTGATATGGGAAAGCGAAACAATTGAAATAACCGCGGATGGTGGATTTGATGCCCTGTTCAAGCAATGCAGGGAAGTAATTGAACGGAAGGGCTTCGATGGGAGAAGCTTTCTTTTGGAATTGAAGCTGGATGCAGGTGACGCAGCAGGGGCTTCCGGGGAATATCTTGAAGAATTGACCCGGATCTTGCAGGAAGAGGACCAGGGGGAATCGTTTGTCTGGGTGTATAAAATCAAAATCATCCAATCGATACCGATGATTAAGTCAAATGAAACATTATTGCCATTTATGGCTGAGGTATCAATGCTTGCATCTGAATTTGATGATACGGATGCTGCTCTGGCCCCGCTTTATATTCATCCGGGTGCAAGAAGGTTTCTTGATACAATAGAGCCAAAGGAGCAAAGGGAACTTGTGGATGAAGCGGAAAGATGGCTATTGCAAGTTTTTGATGCGAATAAATGAGTGTAGGGAGGAGGAACGGATTTGATTATTAAAGACCTCCATGTTTATGGTTACGGCAAACTGGAAAATCAGCGTTTTCCTGAATTGGGACAGCTGCAGATTTTCTTTGGGGAAAATGAATCGGGCAAGTCAACCATCATGTCCTTCATTCATAGTATGCTGTTTGGTTTTCCGACAAAGGTTCAAAACGAACCGCGTTACGAGCCCAAAATGCATGCCAAATATGGGGGAAGGCTCAGTCTCATAACAAAAAAAGATGGGGAAATCGTTATTGAACGTGTGAAGGGAAAAGCTACTGGCGATGTAAAATTGACCTTCGAGGATGGAAGGGTCGGCGGCGAGGAAGAATTGAATGAGATTCTCCATGGAGTTGATAAAAACTATTACCAAGCCATTTTTTCTTTCGACCTTCAAGGGCTGCAGGGATTACATACACTAAGTGAAGGGACCATGAGTAAATATCTGCTTTCAGCTGGGCTGATCGGGAATGATAAACTTCTTGAAGCCGAAACGAAATTGCAAAAAGAGCTCGATTCGAGGTTCAAGCCATCAGGCCAAAAACCTTTACTGAATGTGAGATTGAAAGAACTTAAGGAATTGCAGAAAAAGGTGAAAGCATCAGAAGAAGAACAGCAGTCGTATACGGCATTACTTCAGGAGGAAGCAAAACTTAAGGAGGAGCTCTACAAAGTCACGGAAGATATTCAAGAGATAGAAGAAAACCTTGTTAACGTGAGTACTTTTTTGCGAATTAAACCATTGGTTGAAGAACAGGGGGAACTTGAGGCCGAAATAAGTAAAATTCCGGATGTGAGTTTTCCTGTTGATGGCTTAAAAAGACTTGAACAGCTACAGGCAGTTGGAATGCCCATGAAAGCCCAACTTGCGGCATTGACTGAGAAAAAGGACAAACTTGAGGGGAAACTCACGGAAATCGAAATCAATCCGTTCATCAAGGAGCATAAAGAGCAAATTGAACATGCAATCGATCAAGGAACATTGCTGGAGAAGCTCGAGCTGGATATGAGAAAAGCGGAACACGAAAGGCTGTTGGAAGAAAAGAATATCGAAAAGGTGAAGCAGGAATTATTCTTGGATGTTTCTGATGATGAAATAAGAAAACTGGATATCAGTACATTCATGAAGGAAAAGGTGAAAAGGGCTGAGAGGGAAAAGCATCAACTCCAAAATGATCAAAAGCAGCTTGATGAGAAATATGAACTGCAAAAGGGAAGTTTGGAAACGACAGAAGCCCGCTTGAAGGAGATAAAGGCCCAGTTAATGCCAGATGAAAAAAGAATCGAGCTGGAGTCCATATACAACAAGCAGAATAACATCGAATTTGAAGCAGCACAATCGCTTATACTTGATGAACAAATACTTGAACTTGAAAAGCAATTGGCATTACAGAGGAAGAAGGAAGCGGATAATCGCAAACGTTCACATATCATGAATGGCAGTTTAATAGCACTTCTTTGTTTAGGTGCTATTGGAAGTTATTTCAGTGAACAGATTTTGTTGGGGATGATACTACTAGCCGTGGCTGTTCTGTTTGCGGTTTCCAGGTATCTTTTTAAAGGTGTTGATGTATTGTCCGGGTATATCAGGCAATTGGATGAGATGAAAAGGAAAAGGGCAGCAATTGGGAGTGAGACCAATAGGGGGAGTGAAGGAGAGTCGATGGGTCGGCTGCTTGAAATGGACCAACGTCTCCAAAGGCGTTTTGAAAGTGAAAGTTTCAAATATGAAGAAAGGGAGGAAGCGTTTGAATCGACCATTCAGGAGTATGCCGATTGGGAAGCTAGAAGGGACCAGTTGGATAAAGAATTGAGGAGCATCTTAAGCGGTTGGGGTCTGTCTTATTCCGGAATGGAAATCAATCTTGAATCTGTATTTGAACTTCTTGAGAAATGGAAGGAAGCCGTTGATAGGAAATATGAATCAATCAAGAGGCATAATTTTCTGCAGGCAGAATTTGAGGGTAAATCAAAGGCTTTATTTCATTTTGCACACAGCCTTGATTTTGAACCATCCACATGGCGGGAAGCGATTGGCCTATTGAAGCGGGAATTGTATAAAGCGGTTGAATTCTCGGTTCAACTAACGCAATGGATGCAGGAACGAAGTCGTTTGACGAACGAAATCGAGCAGCTGACGTTGGAAAATGGCTATCTTGATGCAGAAATGGAAATGCTTTTTAAGTTAGCGAAGGCCAATGACGAGGAAGAATTCAGGCATGACGCTGCATTGTCCGAAAAGAAAATCACTTTACAAAAACAGCTTGATTTGATTGCCATTCAAATTGGGCAATCCAGAATGCTGCCTGATCAAATCCGAACTTACTTAAAACAGGAGATCAATACTTATACATTTGAAAATTTGGAACGGAAGCGGAAGGATTCTGTAAAGGTGAAATCCCACTTATTAGAGAAGCAGGCGGATGCGAGGCATAAGATAAAACAGCTTGAAGTTTCAGGGATTTATGATGATTTACTTCATCGTTTTCATGAAGAAAAAGCTGCTTTTAACGAAGAGGCGAAGGAATGGGCGAAATTGGCAATAGCCAAAAGCTTATTGAATAAAACATTGGACCGATATAAAAGGGAACGCCTACCTAAGGTCATCGCTGATGCCGAGCGGCACTTTTCCTTTTTAACGAATGGGAGCTATCGTAAGATCATACTTGATCAGTCGGGTGAAGGAATTTGGGTACAGCGCAATGATGGTTTGAGTTTCAGGGTTGAAGAGGTCAGTCGCGGGACAGCAGAGCAAATTTATGTTTCCCTAAGGCTTGCACTTGCTGACCATACTTTTGAAAATGATTCATTCCCTCTCATCATTGATGATAGTTTCGTCAATTTTGATGCGGAAAGGACAAAACGGATGCTCGAGTTATTGAAAAAAATTTCGGAAAAGCGGCAAATTTTATTTTTTACTTGTCACCGATATATAATGGAGCACTTTAGCGAAAATCAAGTGATCCGTCTATCCAGCCCCGTATTGCGCCAGGATATGAATGATTTGATCATCCCTGAAATATAATGGGTTTTAAACTATAGATAAAGAGAGTGAAGTCATTGAATATGAATGAGTTTGTAAGCCACCATGATTCTTCTTTGAAGTTAATCATCGAAAAGGAGTTTCCTGGTAAACGGTGTGTTGGGGGAAAATATTCCGCCAAAGGACATAGCATCACTTTATATGAGAGAGATATCGAAATTCAGTGTGAGCGCTCCCTAGGCTCGCTTGCAAGGCTTGAGGAATATACATGGGTGATCCTTACACATGAGATGGGCCACGCATCAGACCCTGATCTCGCTGTGCTTAGTGAGGAGCTACACAGTACAGGAAAATCAGAAATCCTTTATCAAATAGAGGTCAATGCATGGAATATTGCAGAAGGATTAATTCCTTTTATCGATCAGGATTTATTTACCTTCATTAGGGATGAATCCTTGGCACATTGTACAAAACGCCTGCTGGTAGGTTAAAAAGCTCTCCATATGGAGGGCTTTTTTTTTCCCTAAATGGAGAAAAGGCTAGTCCAGCGGAGAAGCACGCACTGATGAATCGGGAAGCTGCATGCATGGTATGGGAAAATGGCATTAATGTTTCCAAAGGAAGCTTCATATCTTTAAAAGAGCATTCACTTTAATGAATCAAACAGGAATGGGACATGGAGTTTTTGGTTTATATTCTTTTTTAAGATTGACAGTGAGAATCATTTTCATTAAACTGGTATTATTAGACTAAAAGGGGAGTATTTTAATGCGACCAGCTATTAACACACAGTCTTTATCGCTCGGTTATGGTGATAAATTAATTATAAATGATATGAATATAGAAATACCCAAAGGGGAAATCACCGTATTCATCGGTGCTAATGGATGTGGAAAATCAACACTTCTAAGGTCTGTTGCCCGATTGTTAAAACCTCAATCCGGATCAGTTTTGCTCGAAGGCAAAGCGATTTCGACCATGTCATCGAAGGATGTAGCAAGAAAGATGGCGATTCTTCCACAATCCCCGGTTGCCCCTGAAGGGCTTACAGTATATCAGCTTGTTAAACAAGGAAGATATCCTTATCAAAGTTGGTTGAAACAGTGGAGTTCCGTGGATGAAGAAAAAGTTCAAAAGGCGATCGAAGCAACGAACCTGACCGATTTAAAGGATCAGGCAGTCGATGAATTATCGGGAGGCCAGAAGCAACGGGCATGGATAGCCATGACGCTGGCTCAGAATACGGACATCATATTATTGGATGAGCCGACTACATATCTTGATATGACCCATCAAATCGAGATTTTGGACTTATTGTTCGACTTGAATGAGTTTGAGAACAGAACGATCGTGATGGTGCTTCATGATTTGAATTTAGCTTGCCGTTATGCGGATAATCTGGTGGCACTTAAAGATGGGGCGATACACGCTCAAGGCCGGCCAGAGGATATCATCACCCCTGAATTGGTACAGCATGTATTCAGCATGGACTGCCAAATATCCTTTGATCCAATTTTCGGCAGTCCCATGTGCGTCCCGTTTGGTAAAGGCCGCTACGCCCAAAGTCAGATAAAAGCGCTGGCCAATGCATAAACTCACACCATCCATGGAAAAAGAGCTGCAAGGATATCGCATATCCTTCCGAGATGAGGCCAAAGTTTCCAAGACCTTCAATCATGCTGATGAACTTATTCAGTATGCACAAGCCCGGACTGGGGCGGAAACGTCAGGGGTAGCCATTTCAATGTGGTTCAGACGCTATGCTTTTTTTGTCACGGCACAATTTTACATGTTAAGCAAACATCGGCTTATCTGGGAAGGCAGACTTCTGGATATTGGTGTTTTGGATGATCAGGAAGATGAACATTGGCTCCCGAACTTTTTACTGAAAACTAACAGTTGGAGCAATGTCTCGGAAAAGGAAAGCCCTTCTGCCCTCCATTCCATATTGAGCAGCTTTGGTGCTGATGCCATTCGCTTCTTTTCCGGAACTGCTAAAATATCAAAACTAGTACTCTGGGAAAATATTTGGAGCTATACGGTATGGATGTATAGTGAGTTATTGAAGCAGACTGATATAAAGACGCGAGTTGAAAAGGACATTGAAAAACTGCTTGAAGATGAAGTATGGCTGAATATTGAACCGCGTTCCCCCTTTAAACGATTCATTGGGGAAAAAAGTGTTCCGGAGTCCATGAATCCTTATAAACGGGTGACATGTTGTTTATATTACCGAATTGACGGCCAGGACAAGTGCGCGTATTGTCCGAACAAAAACTGTTGAAATAGATTTGATTGGAGAGCCAGGCTTGGGGTCAAGCCTGGTTTTTTTGTGGAGTGATAAGAGAGAAGGTCAGCCTGTCCATTGTCCATCACTTATTATCGAAAACTAAACGCATTAACGAGATTGGTATGTTATAATGTTGATATTTAATTGAACGGAGGCAGTCGCATGGGAAATGGGATCATACACTACGGAATTGGTGAAGTAGTAGATATATATATGTACATTAAAACGAGCACAAAAGCGGTGGCAAGTAATGGAAAGCCGTTTTTAACATTGATTTTGTGCGATAAAACCGGGGAGATCGAGGCAAAGCTATGGGATGTTTCCGAGGTTGATGAGAAAACATACAGTGCGGAAGCTACGGTGAAAGTTCAAGGGGAAGTCCAGAATTATCGAGGACGCAGCCAATTGAAAATCCGTAACATTAGAATTACTTCAGATACTGATGGGGTCACGAAAGCCGATTTAATTCAAACGGCGCCTTTAAGTCAGGAAGAAATGATGGAAACCATCACTCAATTCATTTTTGAAATGAGGAATCCGAATATCCAAAGGGTGACTAGGCACCTCATTAAAAAATATCAGAATGAATTCCTGACGTTTCCTGCTGCTACCAAGAACCATCATGAGTATATGTCGGGACTGGCCTATCACGTTGTATCGATGCTAGGGCTGGCTAAGGCCATTTCAACCCTATATCCTTCGCTCAATAAGGATCTTTTGTATGCAGGAGTCATTCTGCATGACCTTGGAAAGGTACATGAGCTATCTGGACCTGTTTCGACTGTTTATACAGTGGAAGGGAACTTGTTGGGGCACATCACCATCATGGTGAATGAAGTCGGTAAAGCTGCAGAGGAATTGGGCATTGAAGCGGAAGAAATCATGATTCTTAAGCACCTGATACTAAGCCACCATGGTAAAGCTGAGTGGGGCAGTCCCAAGCCGCCAATGGTTAGGGAAGCGGAAGTGCTGCATTATATTGATAATATGGATGCCAAGATAAATATGATGGACCGGGCCTTGGAAAAAGTGAAACCGGGTGAATTTACTGAAAGAGTTTTCGCACTCGATAATCGTTCATTCTATAAACCAACATTTTAATGAAATATGCTTCTTTCTCGATGGAGAAAGAAGCATATTTTATTTGTTCGCGCATATTCTCTAGTAAATGAATAGTAGATTTTTTGGGAGGGAATGGACATGCCAATTTGGATCTGGTTCGTGTTTATTGGGATAATCGTCAGTGCAGTCATGTCAATTTGGACAGCTAGGCAGGAACGCCTCATAGATGATGCTTGGATTGAGAAGGAAGGTCAGAAGTACATTGAACGCATGGAAGAAGAGCGCGAGAGGCGTAAAAAGGATATAAATCAGGGAGCATAGCTCGAACCATGAAAAAAAAGCGACAGGCAAAGTCCTGTCGCTTTTTACTATTCAATTATTTTTCAGCATTGGCTGCGTCACCGGAAGTGATTGCATCTTTTAGATCTTCGTCTTTAATCTTCACGTCCGCTTTTTTGACTTCTGAATTCAAAATGTCCTGAACTTTAGTTTGGTCAATTTGAGCGACTTTCAAATCATATTCAAGATCTTTTTTCATATCTTCGTATGATTCTTTTTCTTTTGTATCAAGAAGTTGGATGATGTGGTAGCCATAATCGGATTTAATCGGCTTGCTGATTTCATCTTTCTTCATTTTGTAAGCTTGCTCTTCAAATGCAGGAACCATTTCACCTTGTCCGAACCAGCCTAGCTCTCCGCCTTTTTCAGCTGTGCCTGTGTCTGTTGAATATTCTTTTGCAAGTTTAGCGAAGTCTTCGCCTTTGTCCAATTTAGCTTTAACTTCGTTGGCTGTTTTTTGGTCTTCCACTAGAATATGTCTCGCTTTGATTTGTGGTTTATAGTCTTCATAAGCTTTTTTCACATCGGCTTCTTTAACTTTTATATCGGCAACGGCTGCTTTTTCTTGAAGCATGCCGATTTTAAGTGCACGTTTAAGATCATCTTCGCTCTTATATCCGGAAGAGGCAAGGGCCGTTTCGAAGTTTTCACCCATTTGCTCTTTAAGTTCGTCCGTTTTAGCTTTAACTTCTTTATCCGTTACTGTATATTTTTCAGAAAGAACTTTTTCATAAACAAGTTCTTGAAGAACGGTTTCACCATAACGGTCTTTCATTACATTGTAAAATTCTTCTTTAGTTATATCCCCCGCTTTAGTTTCAACGACTGCTTCCTTGTCGCTGTTGCATGCTGTAAGTCCGATCAGCCCTGCAGTAACAGCAATCGATAATGCCCACTTCTTCATAAAAACAACTCCTAGTTATAAGTTTCTTGTTTGCTATTTTTTCGTATTTCCACAAAATTAACTATAACATATTCTGGTTACTTTACAAAAAATAATATATTGGTGCATGAATAAGAATTTTTTGAAAAATGGGTGTTCGCCTACCCAGATATTAATCCATTACATATGATAAATCGAGGACAACAAAAGGGGGTAGCATAATGGGTAATGGATTTAACGGGGGCTTCGCTTTGTTAGTGGTGTTATTCATTTTATTAATAATTGTAGGAGCAGCCTTTTGCTAATCGGCTGCAAAATTAATAATGGAAAGAGCCCACTCCTTTTGCCATGGAGTTGAATAGGATAGGGTAGCCGCTCAACAAAAAAGATTGAAGTGATTCTCAAGCTAGGAAAGGAATGGATTCCTTTTGGCGGATATAAGAGTGTGCATGAAGATACTATTACTTAAGAATGGAAAGGAGGAAGATCAATGTCTGGAGGAATAGGTGGAGGCTTTGCTCTAATTGTCGTTCTTTTCATCCTGTTAATCATCATTGGAGCTTCTTGGTTATAAGCCCATAAACAAAAGGCGAAGCTGTTGCTTCGCCCTTTTTCTTTATGTGGATAATGCTCCGGGTATCACCAATGTATGTAACAAATGATGGTCATCATTTGTTGCTCATCTCTACGTATACAAAATTTCAATATAGGAGGATAATAACATAATAGTAATTAATACATTAATGGTCCTGAATACTTTAGGCTGCCGGTCTTCAGCAATTTCCTTTTGAATGCATAAAGAGTTTGTCATTCTATTAATATTATAAAGGATCAAAATAGCAAAAATAATAAACCAGAACGAGATCAAAACCTAAAATCCCTCCTTGCAAAACATCATGTATAAATACGATACCAAATTATAATGAAAAAAGATACCTAAAAATCTTATCAGGTATCTTTATGGATAAATAAGAAATCACTTTTGAATAAGTATATCGTATCCTTCGAGATGTTCCTCGATAAAAGAATGCCTTGGGGAACCAACCAGATTTTTTATATAAATAAAATCCGATACGCATAATCCGGTGTGCAGAGATAATAAAATAGTGAAATAATGGATGTAATGCGGAAAGCTAAGGGCACAACCAATCAATATGGCCGACATAATGAAGAAAGGCAACACAAGGGTCAAGAGATAAAGATGCTTTCGAATCGGATCATGCACATTGACTCTGCATGTAAGCACAACGTTCCACTTCAAGGACCAAGAAGTTTTTACTTTTTTACATAATAATCGTAACGGTAAATAGTGTAATAGTTTGTGAACAGGATATAATAAGAGCAATAGGCTAAAAAATACCATTGTTTGATCGCCATACAAAATAACATGGGTTGAAAAGACACTAAATAATGTATAGATCAGAACAAAAGACATCAATATAGTAAAAACTGAAAAAAAGAGCAGACGGCAATTCCCATATTGTTTTGCCACGTCAATTGTTTTCCACGAATTCATTTCGAAATCAGCCCTCCAAAGCTGTTGAATTTACTTACATACATTACGATGAATGGGTGGAAAAAGCAATGAAATTCTTGGATTAAATTTAAGATAAAATCACTTTAGTGTGTAAGCATGGCTAAGGGCAATTCATGCCAGGTTCTGAACCAGGGATAAGAAGGATTACTGAGTGTGAAAAATCAAAAATTGGTTATAAGCTTTTATGTTAAATTGAATGATCGATTGGGGATTAGTGATGTATGAAAAATATAAATGAAGAAATAGAAATACTCCGTTTTCATCAACGGCTTTTGTTGAACCTTATACGCAATCCGGAGGCCAAGTTGGACTATCTATTTGTGGAAAAAAATTTCACGAAGAAGGAAGCGGAAGAATTATTGGAAACATGTGATATCTTGAGCAAACGCTATGAAATAGAAAAAGCGGAAGGGTATATGAACTTTCGACCGCTTTTTAATCAATTTGAAAGAAAGGTTAATCCAAAAATAACCACAAAGGAATGCATTGATGCATGCCTCGCACAGGGGTTATATGTATCATTCATGAAGGAAATGGATAGAGTATGAGATTAAACTGGCTCAGTTTCTTTCTCTATCTTTTTTTTTGTGATTTTACCCTCCACGTCAGTAAACTCCTGATCGATGTTATCGAAGGATCGTTCAAAGATTTGCATGAAGTCTTCACCGTATATATTTCGGATGATGGCCATCATTTCAATCATATCCGGAAACTTGCCATAAAGCTCACGCAGTGGGAGTGCACCCGAGAAAGCAGAGTTCTTACTTGGGTCATATGTCTCCATTAAGTCAAGTAGGATTTTTTCACCTTCCGCTGTGATCTCTATATAGGTATTCCTTTTGTCATTTTCTTTTTTTGAAAATGTTAAGTACCCGCGTTCCTCTAATTTTTTTGAAAAATTAAATGCCGTAGAAACATGCATGACCCCAAATTTTGCAACATCTGAAATGGAAGAGCCATTAAGATGGTAGGCAATCCAAAGGATATGGTGCTCATTGATATTTAAATCATAGGGCTTGATCCATTGCTGCCAATCTTTTTCAATTGATTTCCATAATGCTTTGCTTAATTGTGCAATTCGTTGACTAAAAATCATTGCTTCTTTCATAGAATAATTTTTATTCTGCATATTATGGGCTCACCTACTTATAAGATTCTATATATTTATTATGACAATAAAATAAAAATTAATAAAGATAAATATTTGCAAAATTTTTAGAAAATTTTAGTTTTTTTAATGAATTCTCCATTCTTCTCCAATAAACCATGTAATTTATTGGGAAAAATGGAGAATCAAGCTTGTGTGTCGATGCCAGCTATTAATTTTTAGAAGTAGGTGCTGCCGCTTCCAATTCTTTCAATGAATTTTCAATTTCCTGAACGTTCTTCAATAATTCATTCTTATTGGGCTCGATTTCCCGCTTCCAGCTCTCGATGACCACCTGAACATCCGAAATGAACGTTTTTACCGTTTCTTTGCTGATTTGTGAAGCTTCCATCGTGTCATCTTTAATATTTAGCATTTTTACCTTTAACTCATCAATTGTATTCTTAATTTCGTCGGTATTCGTTTTGATGCGGGTCCGTAGGTCTTTACCTGAACTCGGTGTTGAAAGTAAGGTTGCCGCACCAGCTACTACTGTTCCGGTCAAAAAGCCAATTAGTAATGATTTTGCTTTCATTAGGATCACCTCATTTTATAATATGTTTTCGCTTTCCATGGTCTGAATCCCTGCTGCATCAATTGGAAATTATGATAAATAGGGAGAGAAATACTATTGATATCAAAATACCATAATTTTCATCCTTATGGAAGAGAATCGACCATTTTATCTTTATATCACAAAAATATTTTTTTAAACTTAGAGAGTAAATATATAATATTTAAAAATAACTTGAAGCTTTATTAATAATGCTACATATAAAGGGAAGAGCAGCATATAGATAATAAAAACAAGCTGTCGGAACATGGATGGCACTGGTGGGTTAATAATGAAAATCATTTTTTTATTAGGCCTGATATGCCTGTGCGGAATGGGGTATTTTCTAAGGCAAGCAAAAACTCCTGGCATCTATCCGCCCAAGAGGGTGCTCCAGGCTAGAGCCTTCGCAATGGGTCTCCCTGGGGCTTTACTGCTTTTCATTTGGTTTATGTGGATATTGATTCATTGATCATTGGAGGATGATTGTGACTAGAATTCCAGATTCATAAGATTGGAAAAAAAGCACCGGACATTCCGGTGCTTTTTAAGGTATGATGATCCCGCTTTATGCATTAATGGGTATATTTGATTTTCTAACAATGCCGTTCACAATTGGATAAATGATGACCATCGCAACTGTATTTAACAGTACGGCAGGAAGTACAACAGCGCCGAAAAGTGCAACGAAAGGCCCTGGAAGGGAAACGATATAATATGCCGAACCAAGGAAGACAGCGCCGGAAATCATTGTTCCTACGGCAGTCAAGATACTAACGGTGACAACGGATGTTGAAAACTTCTTAAGACTGATGAATAAAAGGTAAAACAGAAAGGCTGTTGCCAATTTGTCTATGATATTTGGAATCTGTCCTCCAGGAAATGTAGTTGTCATGGCAGAGATGGCTCCAGCAGCCAGGGCGACAATGAATACATTCTTCTTCGCGGGAAACAGGGTAATCGCCAAAAACATCATCAACAGCATCATATCCGGTTTCATTCCAAGGAAGAATCCAGGTACGATAAAATGCAGGGCAGCCCCAATCCCGATTAATAGGGACAGTGACACAAGGGTTTTCGTTTTCATTTACTCATCTCTCCTATTCTCATCTCAACTAACATTTTTTCTTCAACAATGCACTATTGCCTGTTGCAAGAAGTTTAAAATAGTATATCATAAGACCTATTTTTTTAGAAGTCATATTTGTTTGATTTATAGGGTTTGAGCTTCCTTCGCTTTATACGACTCCTGGAACTTCTTCATGAAATCAGCAAGGTCCTGGCAATGGGAAAGAGGGACCGCATTATAGATGGAAGCTCTGCAGCCGCCGATGGAACGGTGACCATTCAGTCCTACGAATCCTGCTTGCTTCACTTCTTTAAGGAATTGTGCTTCAGCTTCTTCTGACGGAAGCGTGAACGTTACATTCATCAATGAACGGCTGTCCGGTAGGGCATGGCCTTTATAAAAACCATCACTGCCGTCAATGGCATCGTAAATGACTTTTGCTTTTTCTTCATTGATCTCAGCAATCTTTTCCACGCCGCCCTGTTCTTTTGCCCAATCCAACACAAGGGACAATAAGTAAATGGCCAATGTCGGAGGAGTGTTGTATAAAGATTTATTTTTTGAATGGATGGAATAGTTCATCATGGACGGGATTTTGTCATTATCCGTTATTAAGTCTTTACGGATGATTACGACAGTGATTCCAGACGGACCTAGATTCTTTTGTGCACCTGCATAGATGATGCCGAATTTACTAATATCAATCTTTTTGCTGAGAATATCACTTGACATATCGGCTACTAAAGGAATGTTGCCTGTTTCCGGGAAATCTTTCCACTGTGTTCCGTAAATCGTATTATTGCTTGTGATATGAAGATATGCAGCATCATCATTCAATTTGATATCTTCGACTTTAGGGATGAACGTATATTTTTCATCTTTGGATGAAGCGACTACGGCCGTTTCACCAACCTTTTTGGCTTCTTTTAATGCTTTTTCCGACCAAGAACCAGTGAGGACATAATCTGCCCTTTTTCCATCATTCAAAATGTTCATGGGAATCATGGAGAATTGCAGACTTGCTCCTCCTTGCAGCAGGAGAACTTCATAATTCTCAGGAATTTCCATAAGGTCTTTTAATGATTGGATGGCATGGTTATGAATTTTTTCGAATTCCGAACTTCTATGGCTTAATTCCATGACGGACATACCGGAATCCTCAATATTCAACCATTCGTTTTGGGCTCTTTGTAAAACTTCTAAGGGAAGGGCGGCTGGCCCAGCGTTAAAATTGCGTGCACGTTTCAATTTTTTTCCTCCTATGCGACTATGTGATAAAGTATTTGAGACTATTCATATATCCTACCAGAAAACTAAATTCAATAGGAGGAAAATTTAGAATTTTAAGTGACAATCCATTTTAATGATAGGCCAAAGTAAAAAAGGTCCTGCACTTTAAAGTGAGGACCAAATTAGGATCATTGTTTTTTCATGCAACAAGCGTGCTTATGTTCGATTCTTTTAAAAAGATATTAAGAAAGGAGAAAGAAACCTTCATGTGCCAGCAGTTCATTTTAAATGCTGTGCAATGGAGTCAGCGATTTGTTTCAGGTCATCTGGTGTATAGTCGCTGGTATTCGTTTTCCAAACTGCCCCAAAGCCGTCACCTTCCCCATGCCGTGGAATTAAATGCATGTGAAAATGGAAAACGGACTGTCCTGCAGCTTCTCCGTTATTGTTTAAAAGGTTCAGGCCTACAGGTTGGAATTCCTGTTTCATGGCGCGGGCAATTTCCGGTACCACTTCAAAAAGATTCTTGGCAATCTCAGGTGTCAACTCATAAAGATTTTCCTTATGTACTTTAGGTATTACCAGTGTATGGCCTTTTGTTACTTGACTGATATCGAGAAAGGCCAATACATGTTCATTTTCGAAAACTTTACTGCTTGGAATTTCCCCGTCGATTATTTTGCAAAATATGCAATCACTCATTAAAAACGCTCCTTTAAAAGTTAATGTATTTGGTTAATCGTACCATAGCTTGAATCCTTGAGAAAAGGAAAAATCATAAAAACAGGATGCAACATTAAGTTGCACCCTGCCTGTCGAAAAAGGGGGTTTTGCTTCAAAATTCGCATTAGCATAAATTCTCTGCGACAAACACCTCATCTACATTTTAGTAAAATACGGTTATTATCTGATTAGAGATTTTCCATTCAAAGCAACCATCTCCTATATCTTTAAAGTTTCATCAACTTTCAAAGCATAATTGATAATTATTGAATGATTTTTCTGCTTTTACGTGCAAGAGAACCATCTCCTTGCTCGAAACGATTTTTTTTATGAAGCTTCTGGTTTAATTCAGTTATACGTCTTTAACTGACACCTCATTTACAATATGATGTGAATCATTTGTAATAAATCTTATGGGTATTTCAGTGTAATACGTCTTTAACTGACACCTCATTTACAATATGATGTGAATCACACGTAATGACTAACCCCTTCTTCCTTAATTATGATGACCACAAAGGAGGAGAAATATAATTAGTTATTTATGGAAATTTAGTTCCGGGAACACTCGACTATATAAAAGCAGGAGAATTTGATAAAATGGAAATAAGAACCTCTATATAGAAAGGATCGTTTATATGTCCTTATTGGAAATAAAGCAATTAGTGGGCGGATACACGAAAACGCCCGTTTTAAAAGGAATAAGTTTTGAAATTCAGCCAAATGAGCTAGTAGGGTTAATTGGGCTCAACGGGGCTGGGAAAAGTACGACAATCAAACATATCATCGGACTCATGGAGCCGAAAGGCGGAAGTGTCTCGATTCATGGTAAAACACTTGCCCAGGACCCGGATACATATCGTAAACAATTCACTTATGTTCCAGAAACGCCAATTCTGTATGATGAGCTTACACTTGAGGAGCATTTAAAGCTTACGGCCATGGCACATGGTTTGGCGGAAGCCACATATAAAGAAAGGATGGACGTTCTGTTAAAGGAATTCCATATGGAGAAAAGGCTTAAATGGTTCCCGGCACATTTTTCAAAGGGAATGAAGCAAAAGGTCATGATCATGTGCGCCTTTTTAGTGCAACCGTCTTTATATATCGTCGACGAACCATTCGTGGGTCTTGATCCATTAGGCATTCAATCCTTGCTTGACTTGATGAGGAAGATGAAAGAGAGCGGTGCGGGAATTTTAATGTCTACACATATACTGGCGACAGCCGAGAGGTATTGTGATTCTTTCATCATATTGCATAATGGAGAAATTCGGGCAAAAGGCAATCTTGAGCAGCTTCGTGAACAATTTTCCATGCCGGGGGCAACTCTGGACGATTTATATATCCAATTGACGAAAGAAGAAATCGGTCATGAATAGTCAAAATCTCTGGAAGGAAAGATATTTAGGCTATATAAATGAAACGCAAAAATATCTTCGTTATATTTTTAATGGCCATCTTGTTTTTGTCATGGTATTGGTTCTAGGTGGTTTGGCATATTATTACAGTGATTGGGTGAAGACGTTAAACAGTGATTTCCCTGCTGAATTGATCATGGCCTTAGTTTTATCGATCATTGTAACCAGAAGCCCGATAAATACTTTCTTGAAAGAACCCGATACGGTATTCCTGCTTCCGCTTGAAACGAAGTTGAGAAGCTATTTCAAGAATTCACTGATATTAAGCTGGGTCATGCAAGGCTTTATTCTTCTTGTTGTCCTGATTGCATCGATACCGATGTATTCGAAAGTTACGGGGGCAGGAGGTAAGGACCTTGGAATTATCCTGGTCGTATTGCTTATTTTGAAGTTTTTGAATTTAACCATGCGCTGGCTGGTATTGAAATATCAGGATACATCAGTGAGCCATTGGGATTCTCTCATCCGTTTTTTACTTAATGGAGTGATTCTTTATTTCATCTGTTCAAGGGCAAATATACTGTTTGCACTTATAACCTTCTTATTATTGTTAGGTCTTTACATGTATTACCGAAGCGCAACTAAAGGTTTTGTGCTGAAGTGGGAACGGCTGGTGGAACTGGAGAACAAACGGATGAATTCTTTCTATCGAATAGCGAACATGTTTACAGATGTTCCTCATTTGAAAGGGAAGGTAGCGAGAAGAAAATGGATGGACTGGCTATTATCACTCATTCCGTATGGTGATAAATCAACTTATACCTATCTTTACGCCCGTACTCTGCTGCGATCCAATGATTATGTGGGCCTTTGTTTGCGTTTAACTATCATTGGATCCGTGATTTTAAGTGTATTCACTAACATATGGGCACATTTGATTGTAACGTTCATGTTCCTATTCATGACAGCCCTGCAACTGCTGCCGGTTTGGAAGGCTCATGAATGGAAAGTATGGGTCTCACTATATCCATTGCCAGCAAAAATGAGAGAATCTGCGGTCATAAAGCTAATTTCCTATTTCCTATTATTTGAGGACCTTGTCTTCAGTTTGGTCCTGCTAGTGAAAGGGGAATGGATGTCCGCTTTAGCCGCCTTGGCAATGGGGTTTGTTTTCATATTCGGTTTTAAAATCTATGCAGCAAAGAAAATTAAAAACTTTTAAGCAGAAGCTGATTTTCAAAAAATCAGCTTTTTCTTTATTAATGTTTCAGTTGATTTCAGAAATCTTCTCCCTTTGCGCCGACTGTCTGCCAAGCCTCCTCGGCGCAAAGAGCGCCGAGGAGGCTCCCGGACCGCCCGCGGAAAGCGAGTGCCTGGAGTGGAAAACAACGTTCGAATTTTACAAACCCTCAAAAAAACGTTTCAGTTGATTTTATGAAAATTGAAAATAAAAGCCTCGTAGGGGGTATATACATATTTAACGGAGGTGTTAAATGAATGGATGAATATGAACAAAAGGCATTTTCGGAACTAATATCATGGAAAAAGAAAGTAGCCAAGAAATCTGGCAGGCTTGAGCGGATGTCCAAAAAGGCGCAGATCAAATTGAATAGTTATATTCCAGACCGAGTGCACAAAATGATTACTGATAGTATTAAAGGGATGATAGAGGCCGTATTATCAGGTTCTAAATATATGTCTAAAGAAAAAAATGTAGTGCTACTATCCTTGCAGCAAAAAGAAGAGTGGGTTGCGGAAACTGTAACGGCATATCGGAAAACGGCCGTTATAGAAGGTGTGGGAACCGGAGCGGCAGGGCTTTTAATTGGATTGGCTGATTTCCCATTACTGCTTAGCATCAAGATGAAATTATTATTCGAACTATCCCGTATATACGGTTTCGATCCAAATAAATATGAGGAACGATTATTCATTCTCCATATCTTCCAGATGGCATTTTCAAGCGAGGAGAAGAAATTGGAAACTTTACAGGTAATAGAGGAATGGGATTCAGGGAAATGGCCGGAAATAGACTGGCAAGAATTTCAGCAGGAATATCGCGATCACATCGATGTCATCAAAATGTTCCAGCTCGTTCCAGGTATTGGGGCAGCTGTCGGTGGATATGCCAACCATCATTTGTTGGAACATCTTGGGGAAACGGCTGTCAATTGTTACCGAATCAGACTTCTTAAAGAGTAAGGGACGGGGGTAACCCGTCCCTTCAACATTACCGCAATAAAGATTCATTCACCATTTGGGATGATTGTTTCTTATTGTGATAAGTTACCGCTGCAGTGCCTAATATTTTGGCTGCAATGAGCATCGCATTTTCATCAATATCAAACAAAGGATGATGATGCGGATATGTATGTTCATTTTTTGGCCTGGCTCCCGTAAAGAAGAATGTACCTTTTACATTTTGTAAATAATAAGAAAAATCTTCACCTGTCATATCCGGGTCAATTTCCTCTGTAATCAAAACTTCCTTGACCGACTCAGTGCTTTCGATGAGGAATTTAGTTTCCTCAACATGTGGAATAACAGCTGGATAACCTTGAAAGTATTGATATTCATAGGTGCAGTCCGCAGCTATGCAGGTTCCTTTAACAATCCGCTCTATTTCTTCGCTAATGAATGAACGGACATCTTCCTTGAATGTGCGGACGGTCCCGATTATTTTAGCCTTATCTGCAATGACGTTAAAGGCATTATCTGCTACAAAGGAACCGACGGTAATGACTGCAGAATCTATTGGGTTTAGGCGGCGGCTCACGATTTGCTGCAGGGCCATGACGAGCTGAGAGCCGACTACGATTGCATCACGGGTTTTATGCGGCTGGGCTCCATGCCCGCCCTGCCCTTGAATAGTGATTTCAAAACGGTCAGCAGCGGCCATAAGGGGTCCATAAGCGTATTGGACTGTTCCGGTTGGGGCCGTTGCCCATAAATGGGTGCCGAAAATTACATCCACTCCATCAAGGCAGCCAGCCTCAATCATCGGTTTGGCACCCCCTGGAGCATATTCTTCAGCATGTTGGTGGATAAATATATATTCACCTTCGAGCTCATCCTTCAGTTCATTCAGATTTTTTGCAAGGACAAGGAGTGTCGCTGTATGGCCATCGTGTCCACACGCATGCATTACCCCGGGTACGGAAGATTTATAGGGAACTTCTTTTTCATCTTGAATGGGTAAGGCGTCGAAATCAGCGCGCAATGCTACGGTTTTACCAGGCTTACTGCCTGTGACCTTGGCAATAACACCATTACCGCCTACATTTGTTCGGTGTTCGATTCCAAGTTTTTCATAATATCCGGCGATGAAGGCCGCCGTTTGGGTTTCTTGAAAAGAAAGCTCGGGGTTTTGATGAAGATAACGCCGGATGGATACCATTTCTTCATATGAACCATCTAGAAGATCGTGTAATCGCTGTATCATTTTGCACCTCCCAATGATTGGATTAATTGTAAATAGTATATCATATTCTGAATAATCCAAAGTATATTAAATACCTCGAGGAGAGATATATAATGATTAAATATTTCTGGATTGCTTTGGTTTTGCTTTGCATGTTGCTATTCTTTTTTTTGATGCATGAAGTCCAAAGTGAGGAGGCTTTAGCGTTCGATACATATGTTGCGGAACTTTTTTCGGTAGGTGAAAATACTTTTTCGTTCACTTTCTTCAAAACCATTACCTATCTTGGGAAATCCAAGTTCATTGGTTTTGGAAGCTTATTATGTGTTCTCTATTTGTGGATAATAAAGAAGGATTATTGGACCATGGCCGTCTTCTCTATCGGAATTGCTGGGGGTGATGTGTTAAACGGGTGGATAAAAAATCATGTGAAAAGAGTGCGCCCTGAAAATCATTTGATGGATACCGCTGGCTTCAGTTTTCCAAGTGGCCACGCAATGGTGGGCCTTATTTTCTTCAGTATGGTTGCTTATTTAATCATGAAAGAAATTAAAGGGAACTCATTGAAATGGGCATTAGGAATCGGTTTCTTTTGTCTCATTCTGCTAATTGGTGTCAGTAGGATTGCTATGAAGGTTCATTTTCCAACTGATATCTTTGCAGGTTATGCATTAGGCGCGGCATATAGTTTAACCTTGTTTAAATTGCATAAATTCCTGGGGCCTAGAGTACTTTGAAAAAAGGATTCAGATAAAATTTATGTAAATATCCGTTGTATTTCCCCGGAAATAAAGAAGGAATTTGTCGGATTGTTATAGGTCTTTATGATTTTTTAGCGTCCAAATAACGATCTGCATTACTATGAAAAGGCCCATCCTTAAGGGGATGGGCCTTTTATTGAGCAAGAATGGATTATTCTTCGGAATCCTTCACCAATGTATATTGAGTAACATAGGCTTCACCCGAAAACATCTTCTGGCTGGAATTCGTAACGGGAGCTTTGGAGTCGCTGTTATGCGCCATCTTAAAGGAACCGGAATTCTTCCAGTTCAGGAAATCAGCTTGTTTCTCCCAAATCGTTAGAATTACATAAGTTTCAGAATTGATTGGCCGCAGGACACGAAGTGCGACGAAACCTGGTTCATTTTCAATGAATCCGGCCCTGTTTTTAAAACGATGTTCGAATACCGGCCTTCCTTCTTCACTTACAGGGATATTGTTCATGACTACATACCCATGATCCTGAAGGTTTCCTTTCCCATCAACTACTTCATACTTACGTGGAGAGCTGAAGATCGTTTTACCTGTTGTTTCATGTAAAAGTACTGCAGTGTCAGGATTTTGCATAAGTAATATTTTTTCATTCGGGTGCTTATCTTTTTTGATTTTTAAAAAATCGTAAGTGCCTGATGTGATGAATACATTCATAAATTCCCCTCCAATTTCTATATAGAACCTGTATACCCATTTTACCCAATGAATAGTGCTTTTACCATTTCCAAACTAACCATTAGGCTTGTAAACCGGTAAGATATTTATAAAAACGTCGATTTTCTGACAAATATATAGGTTGGCTATACTTCTATTATAGAAAAAGCTATAGTTTAAGGAGATTCGATTTGAAATTCAACATCCTTCTGATATTCTATGTAGGTAATGAATAAAAATAGAAACGTGATTGCTTGAAAGGTGGATATTAATGTCTAAGGAAATTACGAATGATACATTCTTAAAAGCTGCGAGAGGAGAGAAAACGGATCATGTGCCTGTTTGGTATATGCGTCAGGCCGGCCGTTCACAGCCGGAATACCGTAAATTGAAAGAGAAGTACTCTCTTTTTGAAATTACTCATCAGCCGGAATTATGCGCTTATGTAACTAGATTGCCAGTCGAGCAATATGATGTAGACGCTGCGATTTTATATAAAGATATAATGACACCGCTACCAGCCATTGGTGTCGATGTTGAGATTAAGTCCGGAATCGGTCCGGTCATATCCAATCCGATCCAATCGGTATCAGATGTTGAAAAATTAGGTGAATTGAACCCAGAGAAAGACATCCCATATGTGTTGGACACGATTAAATTATTGACCACGGAGCAATTGTCCGTTCCTTTGATCGGTTTCTCCGGGGCTCCGTTCACCATTGCTTCATACATGATTGAAGGCGGCCCCTCCAAAAACTACAATAAGACGAAAGCTTTCATGTATACAGAGCCAAAGGCATGGTTTGCATTAATGGATAAGTTAGCGGATATGATCATCATCTATGTCAAGTCGCAAATCAAAGCCGGCGTTAAAGCCATCCAAATCTTTGATTCCTGGGTGGGTGCTTTGAATGTTGAAGATTACCGCGTATTCATCAAGCCGATCATGACTCGTATCTTTTCATCATTGCGTGAAGAAAATGTACCGCTAATCATGTTCGGGGTCGGCGCAAGTCACTTGGCACTTGAGTGGAATGATCTTCCGATTGATGTAGTCGGGCTTGATTGGAGACTGCCAATTAAAGAAGCAAGACAAATGGGAATCCAAAAAACGGTACAAGGTAATCTAGATCCTGCCCTGCTATTATCTTCATGGGATGTTATAGAAGAACGGACGAAAAGGATCCTGGATCAGGGCATGGAGCAGGACGGCTACATCTTTAATCTTGGTCATGGGGTTTTCCCGTCCGTAAATCCGGATACACTGAAGAGGCTGACCGCTTTCATTCATGAATATTCATCAAAAATGAAGTAAGGTGAGCGAACCATTTGCTAAAACTCCTTTATTGGATGCACAATAAAAGAACGAAATCTTTAAAAGAGGTGTAACTTCATGTCAAGAAAAAAAATGGGCCTTTTAGTCATGGCTTATGGTACTCCATACACTGAAGAGGATATTGAAAGGTATTATACACATATTCGTCATGGGAGACGGCCAAGCGACGAATTGATTGCCGACCTAAAGGGCAGATATGAAGCGATCGGTGGATTATCCCCGCTTGCAAAAATAACGGCAGGACAAGCTGAAGCGCTTGAAAAGAAATTGAATTCCGTTCAGGAGGAAGTTGAATTCAAGGCATATCTTGGACTGAAACATATTGAACCTTTTGTTGAAGACGCAGTGAAACAAATGCATGAAGATGGAATCAAAGAAGCGGTCAGTATAGTATTGGCTCCGCATTTTTCCACATTCAGCGTGAAGTCTTATAATGGACGTGCCCAGGATGAAGCAGCTAAATTGGGGAACCTCACCATCACTTCCGTTGAAAGCTGGTATGATGAGCCAAAATTCATCCAATATTGGGTAGACCAAGTAAAAGAAGTAATCGGGAAAATGACCTCGGAAGAACGCGATAATTTCGCTTTGATTGTGTCGGCACATAGCCTCCCTGAAAAAATCCTGCAATCGGGAGATCCGTATCCAAATCAACTGAAAGAAACGGCAGACATGATCGCTGAAGGCGCAGGGGTTAGCAATTATGCAGTAGGCTGGCAAAGCGCTGGACAAACACCTGAACCATGGTTGGGACCTGATGTACAGGATTTAACCAGAGATCTTCATCAAGCAAAAGGTTATAAAGCTTTCATTTATATTCCTGTCGGCTTTGTTGCCGAGCACCTTGAAGTCCTTTATGATAACGATTATGAATGTAAGGTTGTGACGGAAGAGATTGGTGCAGGCTACTATAGGCCGGATATGCCCAATGTTAAACCTGAATTCATCGATGCTTTGGCAACAATCATTTTAAACAGATTACAGGAAAAGTGATCAGTCAATAGGAGAAAGTAGTTTAACAATGTTTGCAATGTGCTCTACATATTTACATGTGAAGTTGAAAGATGTTGTACAACTGGAAAAGCGCCGCTTTCTTTTTACTTGACCTTGGTGATTTAAATGAATACTCGAAAAAGTGGCTGTCCAGTAATGAGGATGGCCATTGTTTCTATAAGTAATTGAAAATATAATTGAAAAGACTGAAAATTTTTGGTATGATATCGTTGAACATAATGACTGTTTTGTCCGTTTGGTCAGGATTGAGGTGGGAAATGTCTGTTGATCGTAAAAAATTAATTTTAGAAGCTGCGACCAAGTCGTTTTCACTTTTTGGATATAAGGCAACGACGATGGATCAAGTCGCTAAAATTGCCAATGTGGGAAAAGGGACCATTTATACCTTTTATAAAAATAAAGAAGAGCTGTTTAAAGAAATCGTTCAGCGGTTGATAGAGGAAATGAAATATGAGGCGGAACAATCTTTGGATGACCAACTTTCCTTTTTTGAAAACCTGCATCGGGCCGTTTATCGAATTCTGGAGTTCAGGCAGGAACATCAATTATCTTTGAAACTTCTTCAGGAAGAGCGCGAAATTGGGACGCCGGCCGTTCAGGAAATGGTTAATGAAATGGAAGAAGCCATTGTCTCCTACATTAAGGAAAAACTAAAAATAGCGATTGATAAGGGCTATATACAGCCTTGCGATCCAGAGATAACAGCATTCCTGATGCTAAAGATGTACCTAGCACTGATTTTTGATTGGGAAAGGAACCATGCCCCATTAGAGAAAGAGGAAATTGCTGAACTATTTAAAATATATTTATTCAAAGGATTATCCGTTACGTGATAATTCTATTTTTTTTGCTCAAATGCAATGAACCCGAAATAAAAAGAAGAGATACCGTTCGGTACCTCTTCTTTTTATTTCGGGTTTTCAGCTGCGAAACCGAACCATATATGAATTCATCCTGCTATTTGGGAAGCGGATGGTGAAACACAGGACAACTACTCTCCAGATAGGCAATGATCACAGTGGTTTCCATAACATTCGTGCTGTTCTTCAATTTTTTTTCCGCATTCCGTGCATTGTTTCGGTGGCAGGTTTTTAAAGAACTCAACGCTACTTTGAAGCATGAAATCATCTCCTGAATTTTTTTATTATTCGCTTTTCTATGGTTTTATTGTATTATAACAGATTTTAAATGTCAATGAATGTTTTATAACATAAGTAAAAAAGGTGAAATAAGGGCAAGAATAGTTTATATTAATGGGGAAGTCATTGAGAGAAAAAAAGGAGTGCCTAAGCATGAAAATCACCGTAATTGGCTGCTGGGGCGGTTATCCAGCTAAAAATGAGGCAAGTTCCGGCTATTTGCTTGAATATGAAGATTTTCGCATTCTGCTTGATTGTGGCAGCGGTGTTCTATCACAGCTGCAAAACCATATGAAGCCGGAGGATCTTGGTGCAGTTGTATTATCCCACTATCATCCGGATCATGTAGCGGATATTGGTGTACTGCAGCACGCTGCGTTCATACAGCAGATATTGGGCAGCGAAAAAAGGACCATTCCTATTTATGGTCATGATTTAGACGAAGTCGAATTTGGTAAGTTAACTTATAAAGACGTGACAAAGGGGATAGCTTTCTCTGCTGATCAACCCTTAACCATTGGACCGTGTAAATTTACGTTCATGAAAACGAAACATCCAGTACCGTGTTTTGCAATGAGGATTGAAGCTGAAAATCATTCGATAGTTTACACAGGGGACAGTTCATATATGGATGAGCTTGCAGATTTCGCTAAAGACGCAAATGTTTTATTATGTGAAAGTAACTTTTACAGTGATATGGATGGGTCAAAGGCGGGGCATATGACGGCAAGGGAAGCGGGCATGCTGGCAGAAAAGGCTGACGTCCAGCTTTTGCTGTTAACTCACCTCCCGCATTATGGGAATCTTGATCAACTGAAAAAAGAAGCATCCGAGGTATTCAAAAGAGAAATAGCTGTAGCCAAAACCAATCTTGAATTTCAACTATAAATGAAACATCGGGGATATGAAGTCTACAAGGAGGAACAACTGTGCTTTTTATTGATAATAAGGGAATTACAGATCCAAGAATTAATCTGGCCATCGAAGAATATGCGCTTAAACATTTAAATATAGATGAAACCTATCTTCTATTTTACATTAATCGTCCTTCAATCATCATAGGAAGGAATCAAAATACGATTGAAGAAATCAATTCCGATTATGTAGATGGAAATGGCATTACAGTTGTTCGCCGCCTTTCCGGGGGTGGAGCAGTTTATCATGACCTAGGGAATCTCAATTTCAGCTTCATTACGAGAGATGATGGGGATAGTTTCCATAACTTTAAGAAATTCACCCAGCCTGTCGTGGAAACGCTCGAGAAACTAGGAATACATGCTGAATTGAGTGGTCGTAACGATATTCTGGCTGAAGGAAAGAAGATTTCGGGAAACGCGATGTTCTCAACTAAGGGCAGGATGTTCAGTCATGGGACATTGCTGTTTCAATCAGAAATGGATCACATTGTATC
The DNA here is from genome assembly GCF_918698065.1 of Peribacillus sp. Bi134. Taxonomy (NCBI): domain Bacteria; kingdom Bacillati; phylum Bacillota; class Bacilli; order Caryophanales; family Bacillaceae; genus Peribacillus; species Peribacillus sp. Bi134. Next base: position 359,756 of record NZ_CAKKLN010000006.1, read on the forward strand.
CGCTTTAAAAGTGAAAAATGATAAAATCGAGTCCAAAGGGATTAAATCGATAAGAAGCCGTGTCGGTAATATTGCCGATTTCCTAAAAGAACCGATGTCTGTTGAAGAATTCCGTTCATTCCTTCTGCAAAATATTTTCAAAGAGAGCGGAAAGGTAACAGAGTATGTTTTAACCGAGACGGATTGGGAGAAAATTCACGAAATCTCGGAAGAAAGATATCAAAACTGGGAGTGGAATTACGGGAAATCACCTAAATTCAACTTGCAAAACTCACATAGATTCCCTGTGGGATCTGTTGATATCCGCCTTGAAGTGAACAGGGGAATCATTGAAAATTGTAAAATCTACGGCGATTTCTTCGGGGTCGGAGAGGTTACGGATATTGAACAAAAGCTTACTGGAATACGCTATGAAAAGGAAGCAATCAGCAGGGTACTAGATGAGATTGATGTTCGTCATTATTTTGGCAATGTAACGAAAGAAGAAATATTGGCTTTAATATATTAAGCCTGAAAAGCCGTCCCGACTTAATGGGATGGCTTTTGTTCCTGATAATGACAGTAATTGCTGGAATATGGATAAAATTGTTGCTGTGATCGCATTCTTTTAATATAATAAAAATGTATTTAGTTTACCATAAAAATGAATGACTATTCATTCATGCTATTTGCAGGGGAGGGAGAAAGATGAATTTATCTGAACAGCTTCATCAAATGGCTTTAAAAAAGGCAGGTAAGCCAGCATATTACTTTATGGATCAATCCACTTCATATGGGGAATTGGATAAAGCCGTTACGAAGTTCGCAGACGAATTACATAGGCTTGGTGTTTCAAAGGGTGATAACATTGCGCTGTTATTAGGCAACTCTCCACATTTCATCATTTCGTTGTATGGAGCTATGCGAGCAGGGGCGACCGTAATTCCCGTCAATCCAATTTACACACCTGACGAGATTGGTTATATCCTGAATAATGGCGATGTAAAGGTTGTTGTGGCATTAGATAAGCTTTTACCCTTACTTGAGAAAATGAACCCGATTCTCTCAAGCGTAGAACAATATGTGATTTGTGAAACGCAGCCTGATAATGGGGATATTAGCAAATTTAACATCTACCCAAAAATGAAATCGTTTACAAAAATGATCGAATCGGGGGATGAAGGCTTTAAAGGTCCAGAACTGGATCCTGAAGATACGGCAATCATACTCTATACTTCGGGAACAACGGGGAAACCAAAGGGGGCCATGCTCACACATACCAATATCTACTCCAATGCACATGATATTGGTGAATATTTAAGAATCACGGAAAGTGACCGTGTCATTACGACATTGCCAATGTTCCATGTTTTCAGTTTAACGGTAGTTGTGAATGCCCCATTGATAAGCGGAGGTACGCTTTTAATTGTCCCGCAATTCAGTCCAAAGGAAATATTCAGGCAAATCAAAAAATATGATGCGACCGTTTTTGCTGGAGTGCCTACGATGTATAACTTTCTTTTCCAATATCCAGATGCGAAAGAAGATGCTTTAAAGTCGTTACGCATTTGCATATCGGGCGGATCCGCCATGCCGGTGTCCTTGCTTGAATCATTCGAGCGGAAATTTAATGTCAGGGTTTCAGAAGGATATGGCCTATCCGAAGCTTCTCCTGTTACCTGCTTCAATCCTTTGGATCGTCCAAGGAAGGCGGGATCCATCGGAACCTCCATCCTTAGGGTGGAAAACAAAGTGGTCAATGAGCTTGGAGAAGAAGTGCCGATCAATGGGGTAGGGGAATTGATTGTCAGAGGTCCGAATGTAATGAAAGGGTATTATAAAATGCCTGAAGAATCAGCCGCTGTCTTGAAAGATGGCTGGTTATATACAGGCGATTTAGCCAGGATGGATGATGAAGGCTATTTTTTCATTGTAGATCGTAAAAAGGAGCTTATTATCGTCGGTGGCTATAATGTCTATCCACGTGAAGTGGAGGAGGTTCTGTATGCCCATCCTGAAGTAGTTGAGGCGGCTGCCATAGGCGTTCCCGATCCCAATCAGGGGGAAGTGGTTAAATGCTTTGTGGTAAAGAAAAACAATGCATTGACCGAGGAAGAACTGCTTTCCTATTGCATGGAACACTTGGCCAAATATAAGGTGCCGGCAAAAATTGAGTTTTTGGATGAACTTCCAAAAAACGCGACAGGTAAAATTTTACGACGCTCTTTGAAAAACCATGTACTGCAAAACTGAATTCATTGATGGATCATTGCCTATAACCGGCAATGGTCCTTTTTTTGTACAACCAAAGTGTATCAAGCTGCATAAAATATATCGGAGAAACTTAAAACCTTGATTCTTGTTTAGAAAAGAGTTATGATAGTCATTAAAAATTTCCACATAATTGTAAGGAGGGGTTAGATGAGAGATGTAAAGCTTTTGGATATTTTTACACATCCCATTGCTCAAAAATACTTGAACCGTTCAGGGCTGTCACATGCGATTGCGGTAGCATACCATGCTTTTCACTTAGCAAACGAATATAATGTCGACCCTGATATTGCTGCTAAAGCTGGACTTTTGCATGATATGGGTCATTTCACCTGGTATCGCAATGGTAAATGGGATTATGATCTTTATAAACAAAATGATATTCACCCCATAAAAGGTGCAGAACGAGCACATAAACTGTTAATCCGCTTGGGAGAAAACCCGATTAAGGCAAAGACCATTTCCCTCGCCATCTTATTTCACACCGATTCGTTCTTACCTTCAAATGATATTATTCGTACACCGCTTCAGCAAGTCGTCAAATGGGCCGACGAAAAAGATGAAGAAGAAGGTGGAAAACACCATTATCGCAAAATTGATTTTCCACGGGCAAAGGAGAGCATCATGAAACTTGATACGCTCATAGATGAGGAACAAAGAAAAAGGCTATCATCCTGAAGGCAAACGGGTTGATAGCCTTTTTATGTCAGGAGGAGCATAGTTAATTAAAGTATTTTACAGTTTAAATTTGTTATCAGGTGAATTAATGATGTAAAATATAGACCATTAGAACTATTTCGCTGCGGGAAATTATAAAAACGATCGGATTAATAACAAATAATGAAAAGAACAGGTGAAGTTATGAAGTCGATTAAGCTAATGATATATGGTGGTCAGGGAGGACTTGAGGGAATCATTGAAAAAGAAGCTGACATTAAGGTCATAGGGATAACCGGAAATGAAATGGACCTTCTTGATTCTGATCATAGACCATCAGTCATGCCAGATGCCATTCTTATTGATGCCCGGTCATCAGGGAAGTATGGACAGGAAGTCATGCCAATCCTAAAGGAAAAACACCCATTTACTCCTTTCGTCATTTTTACTGCCTATTCAGAAGATCATTATCTTATCGAAGCGATATGCCATGGTGCAGCAGGTTATGTGTTACAGGGTGGCGGAATGAAACAAGTGCTGTCGGCAATCCGTCAATGTGCCAATGGTCAAATAGTCTATCCTGCCTCAATAAAATCAATATTAATGAAGAAGCTGCAGCAGAATGTTGAAAGATCACCAGTAACTTTGGATAAGGCAATCGAAAAATTGGGAGCCTTTTCCAAACGCGAGTATGAACTGCTTATCCTGATAACCCAAGGGGAAACGAATCAGCAAATTTCAAAAAAACTTTTTCTATCCATCGGCACGGTAAAAAACTATATAAGCCGGATTTACAGAAAACTGAATGTTAATAATCGACCGGAGCTTATTGCGCTTTTGTATAGCTTTCAAAATAGCGGGATGAAGGGATGACTTACTCATGTCCGTTCCCCCGTTAATCGTTTTCACGGATCCTTTATCGGAGTCACATTCCAAAACAATTAGGTAGCGGCAGAGAGACAAAATCGTTTAACCCACCCAGCCCTCAGCTTTTTAAAAATGCCTCTGCATATGCATCATTCCGCCTGGTGGATATTAAAGAATCAAGAAAATGATGGAGATTGAAAAGAATAAATATATAGAAGGTAAATGCGGTTCTAACCTGTCCATTTTGGATTAAACTATTAAGAGGGAGATTCGGTTTAAGGAGGGGCATCATGGTCAGAAAATGGGCTGGCAGAGCGATTCTATTATATATCCTTTATGCAGCAGCGATGTATTGGTATATTTTTTATGGAGCTGATACCTCCATTCCCGAAGCTTTGCGTGGAACTGCAGCAGATCCTGCAACATTCCTGAATGCAAGGGAACTAAAGCTTAGCGAAGAATATTCAGGGCTGCGGAATTTCATTTTTTTCGTATCCACGCCATATGAATGGCTGCTGTATTTCTTCATTTTACTATTTGGTTTATCAAAAGCATTTGAAAAGTCGTCAAAGGCGGTCTCGAGAAGGAAAGCGATCAGAACGGGCATTTACTTATTCTGGCTTTCCGTTATTTCTTACCTGGCACTGTTTCCAATCAGTTTCATTGGATATCGGATGAGCAAAAGTTACCATATAAGTACACAAAGTTTTACCTCGTGGATGAAGGATGGAGTCATCGAATTCTGGGTGAATTTTGGGATGATGTTCATTATCGTTTCCGTTTTATATTGGTTAATGAAGAAAAGTGTGAAGAAGTGGTGGCTCTATGCCTGGATGTTGTCCATTCCATTTACCTTGTTCCTGATGTTTGTTCAGCCTGTAGTGATTGATCCGCTGTACAATGAATTCTACCCGCTAAAAAATAAAGAGCTGGAAACGGAAATATTGGCACTTGCGTCACAGGCTGAAATTCCGGCTGAACATGTGTATGAAGTAAATATGGCGGAAAAGACAAATGCCTTGAATGCATACGTGACCGGCATAGGTTCCAACTCAAGAATAGTTCTTTGGGATACGACTCTGAACAAACTGAAGGAAGATGAAATCCTTTTTATCATGGCACATGAAATGGCTCATTATGTGGAAAAGCACATTTATATAGGGATTGCAGGTTATTTAGGACTGACTTTAATCGGTTTGTGGCTGACATCGAAAATAATGAATTTTATCATTAGACGCTGGGGCCACCTGTTAAAGGTCCGTTCGGTTGACAGCATATCATCTCTTCCATTATTTCTCTTAATAACGTCTGTGCTGCTCTTTGCTTCGAGTCCGCTGTCCAATTATGTTTCCAGATATCAAGAAACAAGGGCTGACCGTTACGCCATTGAAATGACCGGGGATAAAGAATCAGCAATCACGACTTTCCAGGAACTCACGAGGTCGGGTTTGAGTCAGGTCAACCCGCCATTCCTGGTTAAATGGCTGAGGTATTCCCATCCAACCATGCTCGAACGGATTTCAACTGTTGAAAATGCAGATACAAAGGGTGATTGAAAGCCAGCTGAATACCAGCTGGCTTTTTTTCTTCGGAAAGTGGAAGTTTGTAGTTGTTTTCAGAAAAAACTATTATTTTTAAAAATCTTAGGTTCTCTACTATAATAAATTAAATTCCCAGTTCGTTTTAAGGAGATCGGATATGTATAATGTACTTTTCATCACTATAGGCTCAGTGCTTGTGGCAGTAGCCTACAACTTATTTTTGATACCACATTTAATTTTAAGCAGCGGACTTAGTGGGCTTGCGATTATGTTCGGAATCATCACCCCGGTCAACACAGGGATATTGAATTTTCTGATGAACCTGCCATTGCTGATTCTTGGATACCTGAAATTAGGGAGACGCTTTATCACCTATACGATATTATCAGTTGTCGTGATTTCCGTCAGTTTATATCTCATTCCAGTTCACGGAATTTCCACTGAACCGATTTTGTCTTCTTTATTTGGCGGAATCATATCGGGAATCGGTATAGGCATCGTCTTTCGCGCTTCGGGGTCTTCGGGCGGCTTTGACATCATTGCCATGCTATTGGCTAAGAAGAGCGACTTTCCGCTTGGTACATTGCTTTCGGTGATGAATGCAGTTGTGGTGGTTATCTCAGGCTTCATCTTCGGTTGGGATGCCGCATTATATACGCTGATTTCCATTTATGCAGCAGGAAAGGTGATCGATACGATCCATTCCAATCACATTAAATTAACATTGATGATCGTGACCAAAAAGAGTGACGAAATGAAAACGAAGCTCCTGACCAACCTATATCGTGGTATTACAGTCATGGATGGTGAAGGTGCATATTCAGGAGAAAAGAGTAAAGTAATGATGACAGTCATTACACGTTATCAGTTAACCGATGTAAAAACGATGATAAAAGAAGTTGATCCGAATGCTTTTGTCAATATTACCGAAACATCCGAGGTCATGGGGATGTTTCATAAAGAGTGATGATAATTAGAAAAGCCTCCCAACATTATGGGAGGCTTTTTTGATCATTAGGCTTTTTTTAAATCATGCATTTTAATTTCCAAACTGTTTTAGTAAAACGTTCATTTCAGAACTTAGTTTTAAGAATAAAGGTTTGTTTTTCTTATCCAAGGCTTCATCGATCTGTTTTGCAAGGATATTCTTTTTGGTAGTAAGGACGGCTTCCTGAATAATCATATCAATTAACATTTCCTGAACCACGGCATCGTTTTTCATTTCGCTCATTGATAAGGACTTCACTGACTCTGAATAAGATTTTTCATTTTTCAAAGTTACCACCCCTGACCCTTTTTATTATTATATGGATTTGAGCGGATAAAATCAACTGAAAATTTAAAAAATTTAAATATTAATAGAGAATGTGTCGTTTATATGAAGAAAAAGCCACTATATAAAAGAATTTTTAATTCTTTGTGAACTTACTTTTTATGTTCAAGGGTTGTGCTATTATAGTGAGTAATTTAACATACATTTACTATCTCCATTCACTTTTCTTCGGCAATGGGGAATGGAAGGGTACAAGCAATTAAGGGCATAAGCTTTGGTAAAGTAAAAGCGATGTTTAGCAATAAGGAAGAGGTGGATTAAAAATGAAGGAAAACAATCAGGGAATCATCGAGGAATATGAAATCACGCCACATACATTGATGGTTTCGCCAATCAATTACGGCAGTAAAATATATGCCCGTATAGTTGAAATGGAGGACGAGTTCATATCCCCGTTTAAACCTTTGGAAATAATAAAGAAAAGCTGTGAGTTTTTCGGATCAAGTTATGAAGGACGCAAGCAAGGCACAAAACAGCTTATAAACATCACACATAAAGCACCTATTGCGATCGATCCGACCAGTTCGATTTTCTTCTTTCCCACTACATCTCCGTTGCGTCCTCAATGCATCTGGTTATCACATGAGCATGTGGTATCCTATGATCGCCTGGATTCCAAACATACTACCATCACATTCAGGAATAGACAAACCATCGATATAGCAGTATCATGCAGTTCTTTTGAAAACCAGCTGCACCGGACTTCGTTTTTAAAAACGAAATTGATCCAGAGGATTGAGGAAACAAAGAGGAAATCATTCTATCTGTTCACCGAAGCAAACGGGGTCAAGGCTTCAGAGGTAATGTCAAAGTATATACCGCGTTAGACATTCAAAATTAAAGCAAGCCCTTCTTATTAAAGAAGGGCCCAGGAATTAATCTTCAAATAATTCATCCATTAGATCGTCAATTTCTTTTCTTAACTTCTCAGTGCCCTCTTTGGAAATGGTGATGGTATCTCCATCGATAATCAGCATATCTCCTACTTTTGCTCCCTTGGGGAGAGCGCTTTTAGGAAAATCCTTCATGTCACCACCATCGATTTCAACGACAGCGATCTTTCCTTCGAAGCGGTCAATAATACCTTGTACCATTTATTTCACCGTCTTTACAGTAATTTTCTGACCTGTAGAAGTAAAAATAATGTTACCTGATTTATCTGTGCGATAAGTTTTGGCCTTCACTGAATTCAACCGTTTTATAACAGTGGAAGTAGGATGCCCATAGCCATTTTTTCCTACACTGATTACAGCGTATTTCGGTTTTGTTTTGTTAATGAATGCTGAACTAGTTGATGTTTTTGCACCATGATGGCCGACTTTAAGTACATCCACACTTGGTACCAGTTTTTTAGCCAGCATATCTGTCTCTGATTTTTCTTCAGCATCACCTGTAAACAAGAATGTTTTTTTGTCGTGTTTAAGTAAAAGGACTGCACTCCAATTATTTAAGTCAGACTTGGCATATTCTTTAACAGGTGCAATGAATTTAAGGGAATTATCCTTAGCTTTAGTGTTGATTTCCACACCAGTCTGCGCTTTTTTTATTGTAAGCTTCTTCTGCTTAACAGCCGTTAAAAAGTCTTTATATGCCTGGGTAGTATGAGAAACTTTAGGGGCATACACAGATTTTACATTAAGCGATTTAATCACATAAGCCAGACCGCCCACATGATCCGCATCTGGGTGAGTGGATACTAATGCATTAAGTGTTTTCACCTTTTGCTTTTTTAGGTAGGCTACAACTTCGTCGCCCTTTCCTTTACCGCCGCCATCAATTAAAACGTTTTCGTTACCGGTTTGAATAAGGATGGCATCTCCTTGTCCAACATTGATGAAATGTACCTTCACATTTGAGGCTGCCTCAGTTGTTTTAAGTCCAGTGAATAAAGACAAAACAAGAACAGCAACCAGTAGAATATTTATTTTCTTCATTTTTCCCCTCCAAATAATAATTTACCATGTGTAATTCGAAAAATGGGGATTTGGACATAATTTTCTTTGTGATAAAAAAAGGAAGCGGGTATCAGAATCGTGGTTAGGTAAAATGATCCTGGGTATTTATGATGGATTGTCGCTGGTGAAGAAGGGGAATGTATCTGAGTTTTTAATATGGTGGAGGAGATGATATTCTACGGGCGGATAATGGAATGATTCTTTCATACGATCAATCATATCAATGTTTGCTTTAGCAAAAGTCACAACCAAAAGCCCTTCTCATATGAGAAGGGCATCAGAATTAATCTTCAAATAGCTCATCCATTAAATCTTGAATTTCTTTTTTTTATGTTTCAGAGCCTTCTTTGAAAAAACATCGATATACAAACATTTCCTCTTTTGCTTCCTTAGGATAAAGCATTTTTACTGTAATTTTCTAATTTGTGGAAGTTAGCTGAACACAGTTTAAGGATAGGTATCATAAAATGAATAGTTACTGGAAATGTGTACAGCCTTCTTCTCTCAAATGGTTCAGAAATAGAGGTGAGAGAATGCTGAATTTCAAATCACTTCTAAAATGAAACTACCTATTAAAGTGATAAAAAAACATGCTCTCCCAATAAAAAGTGCCTTTTGGGGGACCTTTAATTGCTTCTCAAGGTAATATATATATCCAAAAATGAAAGACGTTCCTAATGTAAGAATAATGTAATCTGCTTCAAAACCTAGAATTGTATAGTTATATACCGGTATACTTCTAATATAACCAATAACGAATACCCCTATTGCAATATATCCAAGTATAGAATTTATTATAAGGCTACTCTTTTTCATAATTTCCCCCGACTTTATTTAGACTGCACTTCATAGCATTCGTATATCATTTTAAAGCGACATGCCGTAAATCAATATAAGGGTATAAAGATTTATATGTTATGAAATTTTTCTCTTTTTTTGACCCCATTGTATAATTTCTGTCTCTATGTAACCCTTATTATCTCTTTCCGCTAACTATTCGGGAGGTCTGTACTTTCCGTCTTCTTTGTTATGTGTTTCTTCTGGATAAATCTCTTTAACAAAAGTTTTCAAAATGAAAATTGGTGCAATATACTGTGTTTAGACAAAATACTTTCTGCTATTCCAATTAGATCTAATAGATTGTACACCATATATTAGTAAAATGTTGCTATGATTGGATATAATTAAATACGTTAGCAATTAATCAAGAAGCATTTACAGAGTGTAGTTAAAATCAGAAAATCAAATTTACTCGATGGAATATCATTTGCTGATAAAGTTCCAAATAAAAAACATTATAGCTTATTCTTAACCGAAACATTCCGTTACGTTAATTCATATATTGACTGATTAAGCTTAACCTTCTCATATAAGATACTGGATGATCTAAGGCTCCAAACATCCACATACATGGATGCCTGCACCCGCTAATTCCTTGAACGGTGGTTTTTTTCGAAAAAGTAATAACATAACAAGTCTTCAGTTTTGTTGCGAAGGCGGGGATTGAAATAATTATGATGTTCCTCGTATCCTTTATATAAAAAACAATACATCGTGAAGGATTCATCGCGTTTGATTTCACTAACCTTAATATTCTCCTTGCGCAAATAGCGCCGCACCTCGGCAAGTTCGTCTTGAACCACTTTTAAAATATGTTCGACTAGCTCCGAATAGGGCCTTTTTAATTTAAACGGACTAATTTCGATGACCTTGAGATCCCGGTTTAAGACTGTAATAACCATAGGGAGGTAGATGGCTTTTTCAATCATATTTCGGTCATCTTCTGGAATGCGGGTCATCATGACCGCCCCTTTCTAAAATAGCGCGTTTTTAATAATAGTATGTATATTCTGCAAAATAAGAACATATGTTCTGTTTTTTATCCTAATGTATTTTCAGTGTATATGCAAGCAGTTTTGATAAATCAAGAAATATTCGTTAACAAGATTATGTTTTCCGGAGATAGGGAAAGTATGAAGATATATGGATAATAATTCTTGCAATTTCAGGGGAAAGTGATATATCTAAAATAAACAGTTTTTAATAAGTTTATGCTGCAATGATGGCAGCATGTCGAGGGAGATAATTATGGATTTGGATACTATACGTGAGTGGTTTACACTTGATCATATATCGGCACTTATTCAGCAATATCGCTCATTCGGTCCAATTCCTGGGATCTTGCTGCCGATGCTGGAAGCATTTTTGCCTTTTTTGCCCTTAGTGGTGTTCGTGCTTGCTAATGCAACGGCTTTTGGTCTCTGGTGGGGATTTTTATTTTCTTGGATTGGTGCGGTAGCGGGGTCTTTTTTGATCTTTTGGATTATTAGAAGATATGGTCAAATGAGGTTTTTCCGATTTTTGCAAAAGCATAAACAGGTGCAGAGGTTGATGGTTTGGGTTGAGAGCCATGGATTCGGTCCTTTGTTCATATTACTCTGCTTCCCTTTTACACCTTCGGCTATCGTTAATATCGTGGCAGGACTTTCAAAAGTCAGTACCCTGCAATATGGACTTGCAGTAGTGGGTGGGAAAGCGGTGATGATTTTTACGATCAGCTTCGTAGGTTACGATTTAGTATCATTAATTCATAAGCCTGTGCGAACGATCATTATCGGAATCGTCATCTTTATCCTATGGTATGTGGGAAAAAGACTGGAAGTCAGGCTAAATAAAAGCATGAAGAGAGAAGAAGGACAATAAATTAATATATAAATGCAGTAGGGGTTGAACTAGATGGAAAAAACAAACAAGAATTCTTTATCCGATTGGATAAAACCAGCGATGATAGCTTTTGTTATTTACATCTTAATCCGTACATTTCTCTTTTCAAGCTATGATGTTGAAGGGAAGTCGATGCAGCCGACCCTTGAAGATGGAAATAAACTTGTCGTGAATAAAATCAATTACCGGATTCATGATATCAACCGTTTTGACATTATTGTTTTTCATGCGAATTCACAAGAAGATTATGTTAAGCGAGTCATAGGGATTGCAGGTGACCGAATTCGTTATAAAGATGATTGGCTTTACGTAAATGGTGAAAAAGTGGATGAGCCTTATCTTGAGAAATTCAAGGAAGGTTTCCCGGAACAGGATTTTACAGGTGATTTTACATTAAAAGAATTGACGGACATGACCAAAGTTCCGGAGGGTAAGCTTTTTGTCATGGGTGATAACCGTCTTGAAAGTGCTGACAGCCGTCATTTTGGTTATATACCGGTTGAAAATGTTGTCGGTAAAGTGGATGTTCGATATTGGCCGGTCAATGATTTCAATTTTAAATTTACAGGTGAATGATTGCGGAAGCCCCAAAATTATGTGGGCTTTTTCTTTTGGGGGAAAACGCGAACGTACGATTGGTGTTTTTTAAAGGGAAACGGTAAAATAATAGAAAGTAAATCTAATTGGAAACAGAAACCTAGTCATAAAGACGAAAGTATTTCTGGTATGATGGGTCTAGATATTATGTTGTAAGGGGGAAAAAGAGATGTCACTCCGTTTTTTACTGGGAAGATCGGGTGCAGGGAAAACTTCGAATATATTGGACGAAATCCGCTCCAAATTGGCAGAAGATCCCGAAGGAAATCCAATTATCTACCTCGTTCCTGATCAGATGACGTTTCTATCTGAATATAAATTAATTAAAACACCAGGCCTTGCCGGAATGCTCCGGACACAGGTTTTCAGTTTTAGCAGGCTTGCATGGCGCGTCCTTCAGGAAACCGGGGGGATGAGCCGGCTGCATTTGGACAGTGTCGGCGTCAATATGTTGATAAGGAAGATAATGGAAGATAAAAAGGAAGAGTTAAAGATGTTTCGTCGATCTGCTGATAAACAGGGGTTCATTGCACAGATGGAGCTAATGCTGGCCGAGTTCAAGCAGTATTGCATCCAACCTGATGACATTCAAAACTATTTGCAAGAAACCTCACAGGCAGGCAGCGGCATTCAGGATAAACTGCATGATCTTGAATTGGTCTATCAGGCTTTTGAGGATGAAATGGTCAACAAATATTTAGATTCCGAAGACTATTTCACCTTGCTGATCGAGAAAATGCCAGAGTCTTCATATATAAGGAATGCGGATATATACATCGATGGTTTTTATAGCTTGACTCCACAGGAATTATTGATTGTGGAAGAAATGATGAAGCTGTGCAGGAGTGTAACGATCTCACTGACGTTAGATCAGCCCTACAGGCAATATGCCCCGGATGATTTGCAGCTGTTCAGGCAAACGGGTAATCTTTATCATCACCTTTATCAGGCTGGATTGAGGAATGGCATACCGATTTCAGAAGATCGAATCTTAAAAGGGACGGAAAGGTTTGGAAAGAGTCCAGGGCTGAATCACCTGGAAACTCATTTTGCCATTCGTCCTGCACAAACGTTTGAGCAGTCACCTGATGTAACGATCGCCCAGGCAGTTAACCGCAGAGCTGAGATTGAAGGAGTTGCCCGGGACATCTTGTCGCTGGTCAGACAGAAACAGCACCGTTTCCGTGATATTGCGATTTTAGTCCGTAATGGGGAAGCATACGCAGATATTTTACAAACCGTTTTTCGGGATTATCAAATACCCTTGTTCGTCGATTCCAAACGGACGATGCTGAATCATCCTCTGATTGAACTGATTCGTTCCACTTTGGAGATCATCAATGGCTATTGGCGTTATGAGCCGGTATTTCGTGCAATCAAGACGGAGCTTCTATTTCCGCTGCAAAAAAATCATGATAGGATGCGCGAACAGGTTGATAAGCTGGAGAACTATGTGCTGGCCCGCGGCATTAAAGGAAGCAGGTGGACGTCCAAAGAACGTTGGACCTACAGGCGCTTCCGCGGCCTGGAACTCGAGGACCGGAACCAAACGGATAAGGAAATGAAGCTTGAGCAAGAGTTGAATGAGATGAAGCAATTATTTACCGAGCCCATCTTGAAGCTCTCAAAACGTGTTAAAAAGGCTGCTAATGGCAGGGAATTGTGTGAAGCACTTTATCTATATCTTGAAGAATTGCATGTGCCGGAAAAATTGGAAAAGCTAAAACTAGAGGCAGAAGAAGCAGGTGATTTGGTATCGGCAAGAGAGCATGAGCAAACTTGGAATGCGGTTGTCGACCTATTGGACCAATTCGTTGAACTGCTGAGCGGGGAAGAGCTCTCCATGAAACAGTTTGCAGTAATTATTGAAGCTGGTCTGGAATCTCTTGAATTTTCTTTGGTACCGCCGGCAATTGACCAAGTGTTGGTCGCTAATCTAGATTTATCCCGCCTGGATGATGTGAAGACAGCTTTTGTTATCGGCCTGAACGAAGGGGTTTTGCCAGGAAAAGCTGTATCTGACGGAATTTTTTCAGATAGTGATCGTGATGTGCTGCTGGCTGGCGGACTTGATGTTGCCCCAAGTTCAAAAGTGCGCCTGCTGGATGAGGAGTTCACAGCGTACAAAGCATTCACTACGCCTGCTGAGGCACTTTATTTATCATATCCGCTTGCCGATGAGGAAGGAAAGGCTCTTTTACCCTCATCCTATTTAAAACGGGTAAGGGACGTATTGCCTAACGTTTCCGAAGTGTATTATATGAACGATCCGTCCGATCTGCCTGCTGAGGAACAGGTGAAATATGCTGCGAATCATGATGTGGCACTATCGTACCTGGCTGCCCAATTGCAGCTGAAAAAAAGAAACTATCCAATCCATTCACTATGGTGGGATGTGTATAATGCCATTATTGATGATGAAAGGGCCGGTCCTTCAGCAACTAAGGTTTTATCGAGCCTTTTTTATCAAAATAGGACAAAGAAATTATCTGAGGAAACTAGTAAGCAATTATACGGTGAGAGCATTCTTACGAGTGTATCCAGGATGGAAATGTTCAATAGCTGCCCGTTTTCCCATTATGCCGCTCATGGCTTGAAATTGAGGGAACGGCAAATTTTCCGTTTGGATGCACCGGATATAGGCGAGATGTTCCATGGAGCGTTGAAAATGATTTCCGATTACTTGAAGGAACATAATATACCTTGGTCTACATTGACTTCGGAACAATGCTTGGAGCTGGCCAGAATTGCCGTGGAGAGACTTGCTCCTAAACTCCAAAATCAAATCTTGTTAAGTACGAACCGCCATCACTATTTACGCAGGAAACTGGAACACGTGATTGGACGGGCCTCGATCGTATTAAGTGAACATGCAAAGGTGAGCGGTTTTGCTCCAATCGGATTAGAACTCGGATTCGGAAAAAATGGCGAGCTGCCACCACTATCTTTCACATTGAAAAACGGTACGAAGATGGAATTGGTCGGGCGAATCGACCGCGTGGATAAAGCGGAAGAAGATGAGGGTGTCTATTTGCGTGTGCTCGATTATAAGTCGAGTGAAAAGGAACTGAACATGAGTGAAGTATATTATGGACTCGCGCTGCAGATGTTGACATACCTTGATATCGTCGTCACCCATTCCAAGTCGCTTATTGGAAAAGAAGCGATCCCTGCCGGGGTTTTATATTTTCATGTGCATAATCCCGTTGTCAAATCAAAGGGAATGCTCAGCTTGGATAAAATTGAAGAAGAAATCTATAAAAGTTTTAAAATGAATGGACTTGTACTGGATCATTCAAATGTCATTCAAATGATGGATACTTCACTTGATATTGAAAATCCTGGTAAGTCGGATATCATTCCAGCTGGATTTAAAAAGGACGGATCGCTCCTTGCGGCTTCCAAAGTTGCCAGCAGGGAAGAGTTTTCGCTCCTGAATCATCATGTGCGCCGTATTTATCAGGAGGCTGGTGATCGAATTGTCGATGGTGATGTGGATATAACACCATACAAATTAAAGGAAAAAACGCCGTGTACCTTCTGTTCCTTTAAATCTGTATGCCAATTCGACCAGTCACTGGAGGAGAACCAATTCAGGAATTTGACACAGAAAAAACAAAATGACGTTCTTGAGCTATTAAGGGGGGAGGGGGAGAGCGATGAGTAAAACGAAAATTCCTGCTCTGCCAGGAGACGTGACTTGGACGGAAGATCAATGGAAGGCGATATGGGCTAAAGATCAGGACATTCTGGTAGCGGCCGCAGCAGGCTCAGGGAAAACAGCGGTGCTGGTCAACCGGATCATTCAAAAAGTCATTTCAGAAGAAGAACCAATCGATGTTGATGAACTGCTCGTCGTTACATTCACAAATGCCTCGGCTGCCGAAATGCGTCATCGGATAAGTGAGGCATTAGAAAAAGCGATCAATGATAATCCGCATTCACAGCATTTGCGTAAGCAATTGAGCTTGATTAATCGTGCTTCGATTTCCACACTTCATTCTTTTTGTTTAGAGGTGATCAGGAAGTATTATTATCTGACGGATATCGACCCGGGCTTCCGGATTGCAGATTCTACGGAGATCCAGCTGCTTCGTGATGAAGTGATGGAAGAGCTTTTCGAGGAGCAGTATGGGCAAAGTGATAATGAAGAGTTCTTTAATTTGGTTGATGCTTTCACTAGCGATCGAAACGATGATGCACTTCAGAATATCGTTCGATCGCTGCATGATTTTTCGCAATCGAATCCAGACCCGGACCGCTGGCTTGATGGTGCCGCCAGTATGTATGAGCTGGCAGATGATGATGGGATTGATGATCTTTCGTTTATCGATTCATTGAAGTTCGATATTGGTTTACAATTGGACACCTCCAGAGATTTATTGGAACGCTCGCTTGCGTTGACAAAAATCCCTGGGGGACCGGCACCAAGGGCTGAAAACTATTTAGCCGATCTTGCCGTGGTTGCTAAACTTTCGGAAGTGAAGGACCAATCCTGGAATGCACTTTATGAGGAAATCCAAAACGTGAAATTCGGGACGGCAAAACGCCTTACCGGTGCAGATTTTATCAAGGAAGTTGCTGATGAGGCTACCAAGTACCGGGATAAGGCCAAGAAGATCATCAAATCGTTACAGGAAGAGTTATTTTCCCGGAAACCGGAAAGCTACCTACGGGATATAAGGGAGCTCAAGGGTTATGTCGATACACTTGTAATGCTTGTTAAACGGTTTGATGAAAGGTTCTTTGCTGCAAAAGCAGAAAAGAACTTGGTGGATTTCGCCGATTTGGAACATTATTGTCTACAAATTTTGACAGGGGAAATGGTGGAGGGTGAACGAAAGCCCTCAGCGGCAGCCATTGAATACAGGAACCAGTTCAAAGAGGTACTAGTGGATGAATATCAGGATACTAACCTGGTTCAGGAATCCATTTTAAAACTTGTGACGGCCGACGGCGAATATGATGGGAATCTTTTCATGGTAGGCGATGTCAAGCAGTCCATTTACCGGTTCAGGCTTGCGGAACCGAATCTCTTCCTTGGAAAATACACACGTTTTACCCATGATGGTGTTGATTCCGGACTGAAAATTGATTTAAACCGCAATTTCCGGAGCCGAAAGGAAGTTCTCGATGGGACCAATTTCTTGTTTCAACAGTTGATGGGCATTACTGTCGGTGAGATTGATTATGATGAAGATGCCCAATTGAAAAAAGGCGCCCCATATCCCGAAGACGATCCAAACCCGATCGAACTCCATTTAATTGACGGAACAGCCGACCCGGAAGCTCATTCTGAAATGGAAGGATCGGAAGGCGGGTTTGAGGCCGAGGAGCTTGAAAAAGCGCAGCTCGAAGCAAGGCAAATGGCAAAGCTCATTAAAAAGGCTATAAGCGAAAAGCATCGGATATATGATACGAAAACCAAAAAGTACCGATCTGCCACTTATCGGGACATGGTCATTCTTCTTCGTTCGATGCCATGGGCACCGCAAATCATGGAGGAATTAAAAAAACAAGGAATTCCAGTCTATGCCAATTTGTCGACAGGGTATTTTGAAGCGACCGAAGTGGCCATCATGATTTCCCTATTGAAGGTGATTGATAATCCGCAACAGGATATCCCATTGGCATCCGTTCTCCGTTCACCCATCGTCGGATTGGATGAAGAAGAGATGTCACAGGTGCGTTTATTCCATACAGGGAGCTACTATGAAGCGCTAGCTGATTTTTACAGAAAGAGTGACCCGGAAGAACATCCGGGGCTTTATGAAAAGGCCACTGCTTTTTATAAAAAACTAGTGACGTGGAGAAAGCTTGCCAGGCAGGAGGCATTATCAGACTTGATCTGGCTGCTATACCGCGAAACGCAGTTTTATGATTTTGCAGGTGGGATGCCGGGCGGAAAACAGCGTCAGGCCAATTTAAGAGCGCTGTATGACAGGGCAAGGCAATATGAAGCAAGTTCTTTCCGCGGTTTGTTCCGTTTCTTGCGTTTCATAGAAAGGATGCAAGAACGTGGAGATGATTTAGGGGCAGCTCGTGCTTTAGGGGAACAGGAAGATGTAGTCCGGCTGATGACGATTCACTCGTCAAAGGGGCTTGAGTTCCCGATCGTGTTCATTGCCGGTCTTTCCAAGCAATTCAATATGATGGATTTACGCAAGCCCTATTTACTGGATAAGGATTATGGCTTTGCGGCAAAGTATGTGAATTCCGAATTACGGATAACTTATCCATCCCTCCCTCAATTGGCCTTTAAGAAAAAAAAGCAGCTTGAATTAATTGCCGAGGAGATGCGTGTCCTCTACGTGGCTCTAACGAGGGCTAAGGAAAAGCTTTATTTGATTGCCAGTATCAATGATGCAGAAAAGATGCAGCAAAACTGGGAAAGTAATGCGGCACATGGAGATTGGCTATTGAAGGACTATGTACGGGCAGGTGCAAAAAGTTATCTTGATTGGATTGGTCCATCCCTTGTCCGGCATCGGGATTCTCTTGGGGCTGCAGGTCTTGGCTTGGAAATGGAGTCGCACCCATCGAATTGGTCCATTTCGGTCATTCCAAGTGAAGAGCTTGCTGTTCTGGATGAGGAAGAGGCACTGGTTCAAGAGCAAATGCTTGAACATGTCCAGAAATCGGAGAAGGTTGATATCGTTTCTGAGTTTTATGATGATATCAAGGAACAGCTCGAGTGGGAGTACCCCGAGCATGAGGCAACGGTGTATCGTTCCAAGCAATCCGTTTCTGAATTAAAACGTCAATATGAACTCAAGGACGAGCAAAGCTCCACAGAGCTGTTGCGTAAATTTAAGCGGCCTATCACGAAGCGGCCGACTTTCATGCAAGAAAAGTCACTGACTCCTGCTGAAAGGGGTACGATTACACATTTAGTCATGCAGCATATTGATTTATCAAAAGAGGTTACCATTCAGTCGATTCAGGAACTGATGGTTGACTTGATTCAACGTGAGCTGTTGACGGAGGAACAGAAAGAAGCTGTGGACCCTGAGACGATCGTCGATTTCTTTGACAGTGAAATCGGGCAAAGAATGCTAGAGGCCGTGAACCTTCGCCGTGAAGTGCCATTTACGATGTCGCTGCCTGCAAAGGAAGCTTACAGCGATTGGGCAGCTGGAGATGAAGAGATCCTAATCCAAGGTGTAATTGATTGTATCTTTGAGGATGAACAAGGTCTTGTGCTTCTCGATTATAAAACGGATACAATCACCGGTCGTTTTGCCAGCGGGTATGAAGGGGCTAAAGAGATTCTTGCCGATCGATACCGGATGCAGCTTCAGCTTTATACGCGGGCTGTTGAAGGGATAATGAATAAGAAGGTAACCGGCCGTTACTTGTTTTTCTTTGACGGCTCGCATTTATTGGAAGTATAAGAGAGAAGGAGTGTCCCATTGATGTGGGACGCTTCTTTTTGGATAAATAAACAGAATAGTTTGAAAAGGTATAAATGCTTACTATATACTAGTGGAGAAAAATACCTTTTTAAAGGAGTAGAGAAGAGTATGACGAGTGAGATTAAGAGCAAGGGATACTTTGGTGAGTTCGGCGGAAGCTTTGTACCGGGTGAACTTCAGGAAGTAATGGATATTTTAGAAACGGAATTCCTGAAATATAAGGATGACCACGAATTCATTGAGGAGTTTAAATATTATCTGAAAGAATATGTAGGACGCGAAAACCCGTTAACACTTGCAAAGAATTTAACGAAAAAGGTTGGCGGGGCAAAAATATACTTGAAGCGTGAAGATCTGAACCATACAGGTGCTCACAAAATTAATAATGCGATCGGCCAAATCCTGCTCGCTAAACGGATGGGTTCTAAACGAGTCATCGCAGAAACTGGCGCTGGGCAGCATGGTGTGGCGACTGCGACTGCATGTGCGATGTTTGGCATGGAATGTGTGATTTATATGGGTAAGCTGGATACGGAGAGGCAGGCATTGAATGTCTTTCGGATGGAATTGTTGGGGGCAAAAGTCGTAGCGGTCGAAAAGGGACAGGGTCGATTGAAGGATGCCGTTGATGAGGCATTGAATGATTTGGTGCAAAACTATGAAAATACTTTTTACTTGCTTGGTTCAGCAGTGGGACCACACCCATATCCAACGATCGTTAAACATTTCCAATCAATCATAAGTGAAGAATCAAAACGCCAAATCCTTGAAAAGGAAGGAAAACTGCCAACTGCCATCATTGCTTGTGCAGGAGGGGGAAGTAATGCGATCGGTGCTTTTGCTCATTATATTGATGAAGACAATGTCCGTTTAATTGGTGTAGAGCCAATTGAAGCCCCAAGTATTTCGCAAGGTGTCCCGGCAGTATTGCACGGATTCAAAAGTTTGACGTTAGTGGACGAACAAGGAGAGCCAAAACCGACATTCTCCATAGCTGCCGGTTTGGATTACCCGAGCGTGGGGCCCGAGCATAGTTTTTTGAAAGAAAGCGGACGAGCGGAGTATGTGTCGGTAAAAGGGGAAGAAGCCCTTGAGGCTTTTCAGGTATTATCCAAAACAGAGGGAATCATTCCTGCTCTCGAAAGCTCACATGCTCTAGCTCACGCCATGAAGCTCGCAAAAGAGTTAACAAGAGATGATATACTGATCGTTAATTTATCAGGCAGGGGAGACAAAGATGTCGAGCAAGTATTCAACATGTTAGAAAAATAGGCCGAATTTAAAAGCCTCCCTGGAAATGGGAGGCTTTTTCTATAACTAATTATTCCCTGTAATGGGCTGGTCGACCCCATTGACATCAAGGACATTGCTACCGTTCAGGCCATTGGCCGTAAAAACGATTGCAGCCGTGTTCCCTGAGCCGGATCCGCTAACGGATTTGGAGGAAGACTTAGGGGAAATGACGGCGCAATCACCGAATAACAGGTTTCCTTGAGCGACATTAAATACTTGAACTGGGCCGATAATGGCGGGCATATGAACCCCTCCTTTAAAAGTTTAAGTGTTGTTGGTTGAATCCTCGATTGGCGTCTCTTCGGGTTTTTTAGGAACCTCCCGAATATGTTTCACTCTTGATTCCATACGTGCATGGCCTACGTTCCCCACACCAACCACAGATGAGGAAGATATCCCGATAATATTGATATTGCCGACCCGTATGAAGGGATTCGGATTTGAAAAACTTGATATCACGGGTTCATTCAATCTCGGGATATAAAGTGGTTTCTTAAAAATGTCATAGTTTTCGAAATGAATATCGACTGAATGGAAAGTTTCACTTTTCTTCTGAACCGCTATAGCCAGGGCATTTCCATCTATAAATGAAGTATCCCCGATTTGCAGGGTGGAGCTGAATGATACCGTGTCGGATAATAAAGATTTTACTTTTGATATTCTTGAAAACATGATATTTATCCTTCTGGAGAAAGAGGTACGAATGGCCCGATGATAAGGGATTCTGGCGGGGTATCGAATGCTGAGGATAGTTGGACCGTTTGTACATCCCCTATGAGAAATAAGGCAGAGCTTGCTACACCGGTAATTTTAATATCTCCTACACAAAGCTGGTGATTGGTTACATTAAACTCCATTTGGATTTCCTCCTGTCTCGGCTTGTGAATGGGTAATGAATTGTAATAATGCAGTTTGAATATCGGATTTCACCTTTTCCCTGATCTTTTCCTTGATATTATCCCTTTGCTGCGGAGCACGTTCCGCGTAAGAAAGATTATCAAAATACATATTGATCCGTTGATGAAGCTGGCGCTCGACGTCTTGTTTAATGAAGTCATGATAAGAGGGTTCCAATGATATTTTCAGCTGGGTTTCCGCATCGTTGATCATATTTTCCAAGTCTGAAAGTATATCGTTTTGAATCTCCTGGACGACGATTTCCCTGCCTGGAAATAGGTTAGGTGCTGGTTGGACGGCTTGGTTGTTGACGGCAAATTCATCAATGTTGTTAAGGTCAGTTGGATTTAAACCAATATTCAATGTTCCATCTAAAGATTCGACCTTTAGCTGATCGAATTTATATTCAATTTTATCCACATGGATTGGCGGTTTATTTTTTAGCTCGGCAATTTCATCTGTCAGGCGTTTGAGTTCGTGTTCAAGTTTCATGATCCGTTTATCCTGGGCTTCAAGGAAACGCTGCATTTGTATGGAATATGAATAGAGATCCTGATTCACGATTCAACACCCCACCTTCACAATAAGTTAATTTCATATAAGACAGTATATGAAAAAGTTGGAGGTAGGTGAATGCCTATGAACTAGGAGGGTGTAAATGGGACGAAACTGGTCGATGGGATTACATCTGCTTCAATTTCGGGAGCAGGCTCAGTGAATCCACCGGTATTGGCTAATGTGGAATATGGTTTGATCACCCCGGCACTTCCTATTTGAAAAACGGATGAATTGGCGATGCTTTCAATTTTTATCATATTGATTTGTATGGTCTGGTGAATATTGAAGATCATGCTGACTCCTTTCTTAAAACATTAGAGATTTAAGACCAGTGGCTGATCAACACCATCTGTATCATTTGTATTCGTGGTGCTATAGGCATTATAGAGGGATATGGATTCACCCGTATTAAACGAGCCAGCACCTGCAAACGTTTTTGAGGTGGAATAGGGACTAATTTTAAAGACGTCACCAATATGGACAATTCCACTGCTACCGACGTTGATGACTTGAACGACTCCTACGATGGCCGGCAAGAAAATCACCCTTTTTTTATTCTGGTTTTTCCCTGAATCTCAGGCATGAGCCTAGCGCTGAAGGGAGTTTCAATGTATTGTATGTTGACTGATGATTGATGTGATTCATCTGCCTATCAATATATTGTTATATAACACTGGTGGATATTATTGAAATGTTATAAACAGATATGGTAATATAATGCTAATTCAGAATTTTCAAATAAAACTAGAGGTGAGGAAATGAATGTACCATTAGTATTATCGCAGTTCTTAGATCGAGCAGCCTTACTATATGGCGATAAGAGAGCCATCATTGGAGATGACAAGGTATTAACCTACGCAGAATTGAACGGCCGTGTAAACCAGCTTTCAAATGGTTTAAGGAATCTTGGAGTCAAAAAGGGTGAAAAGGTGGCATATTTGGCACCTAACTCAATTGAAATGCTTGAAGGCTTTTATGGGGTGTTTCAGCTTGGGGCCGTAATCGTACCCTTGAATATCCGCTTGAAACCTGCAGATTATGTATTCATTTTGAACCACAGCGAGTCAAAGGTCCTTTTCGTAGATCAGGAATTGTATCATCTTATTTCCCCTGTTAAGGATGAACTTGAATCGGTGGAGCACATAATCGTTCATTATAAAGGTGAAGAAATAAATGAAACCGATTACAACCATTGGCTGGAACGTTATGATGACAAGTGCTTTAACCGGGAAACCGTGGATGAAAATGATGTTTCGAGTCTCCTTTATACTAGCGGGACCACAGGGAATCCTAAAGGGGTGATGCTGACTCACCGCAACAACTATTTACATGCCCTGGGTGCGATGCATCATTTCAGGGTCAATGACCGCGATACATATTTGCATGTACTGCCGATGTTCCACGTAAATGGGTGGGGTGCCCCATTTTATTATACGGCAAATGGTGCCACTCAAGTTTGTTTGAGGAAAACCAGCCCCGAAACGATATTTGATGCATTACAAAAGCATAAGGTTTCCATCATGCATATGGCACCAACGGTTCTGAATTCATTGTTTCAGTATTATGAACGGAATGTTCCGAATCTCGAGCAGGATATTCGAATCGTTGTTGCGGGTTCCGCTCCGCCTCCTGCATTCGTTACAAGGGTGGAAAAAGAGTTAGGCTGGGAATTCATCCAAATTTACGGAATGACTGAATCGACACCTGTTAGTCTGATATCGCTGATTCGTTCTGAATTCGATGATCTTTCGGAAAAAGAAAAATACAGGATGAAGGCGAAAGCCGGATATCCCATCATAGGCAGTGAGGTAAAGGTTATCCATGAAAATGGTGAGGAAGTGGCCCATGATGGCGTGGATATCGGGGAGCTCATTGTCCGCAGTCATGGAGTGATGTTAGGTTATTGGAAAAATGAAGAAGCGACAAGCCAGACATTGAGAAATGGATGGCTGCATACAGGGGATATGGCCACCATCGATGAAAATGGCAATGTGGATATCGTTGACCGCAAAAAGGATATCATCATCAGTGGCGGAGAAAATATCTCTTCCATAGAAGTGGAAGGGGTGCTCTACGAGCATCCGGACATTCTTGAAGCGGCAGTCATTGCCGTTCCCCATGAAAAGTGGGGAGAGACGCCGCATGCCTTCATTGTGCCAAAAAGGGGCGTGGAATTAACGGAGGATGATATAAGGACCTTCACACGGGAAAAACTAGCTCACTTCAAATCAGTTACCAGTGTGTCGTTCGTCGATGAGCTTCCGAAAACGGCATCGGGAAAAATACAAAAAATCCATCTCCGTAATGATTACTGGGAATCTAAGGGGAAAACAGGCAGATTCGTCAATTGAAGCTCACTAACGCTGTTCAGAAATGATCAGCGTTTTTTTCTGTTCACCCGTTCGATGGGTTTCATATTAAGCTATGAAGATATCGGACTTGATAAATGAAGATTGCGGGGCCGATATGTTTCCATTCATAAATAAGCCGCAGTAACTCATGCCATTGTTGGATAAGGATGTTCATTCAAGAGCATTGGAATTTGTTTCGATAAAAAGCTTCCTGTTTAACGAGAAAGTGTTACTATTATAAAATATTTCAAATTATTTTGTTTTTCATTTTTTCATCATGTTTATTGTAGGAGTCTTGGATTGTGGGGGAGAGCATTGAAACGTATACATTATAGCTGGGTTATTTTAATCATAACATTCTTCTCGATTATTGTAGCCGGAATCGTTAGGTCATCATCGGGAGTATTCATCGTTCCATTTGAAAATGAGTTCGGGTGGGATCGGTCCGTCATTTCTTTAGCCTTCGCCATAAGTTTGTTTCTTTATGGATTATCGGGTCCATTCATGGCCGCTCTAATTGAAGTGCTTGGATTGAAGAAAATGATGGTATTGGCCATGTCCACTTTATTGGCAGGGATTTTACTCACTTTTTTCATGGAGCATGAATGGCAGCTCATTCTTATCTGGGGAATTATCATTGGATTGGGTTCTGGAGTGTTTTTAACGGTATTGAGCCCATATGTGGCAAATCGTTGGTTCGAAAAGAGGCGGGGACTGGCGGTCGGGATACTCACGGCAAGTACGGCCACAGGTCAGCTCATTTTACTTCCGGTTTTAGCCATCATCATTGAGAATTACTCGTGGAGATGGGCGATTGGATTAATTTTGGTCCTTAGCTTGATCATGCTGGCAATCATCCTTTTGTTCATGAAAAACAATCCGAAGGAAGTGGGCACTCTTCCATATGGATTAGAAGAAGAAAATCAGGAGGCTGTTACAGTCCAAAAGAAGAACCCCATCGCCATGGCCTTTCAGTCGTTGATTGAAGCAGTGAGAGTGAAGGAGTTCTGGTTATTGGCAGGAAGCTTTTTTATATGCGGACTTTCGACGAGCGGGTTGATCGGCACACATTTCATTTCTTACTGCATTAGTTTTGGTTTACCGGTTGTGACGGCAGCATCAATGCTATCTTTCATGGGAATCTTTGATTTGATTGGTACGACTGTATCCGGGTGGTTATCAGATCGTTTTGATAACCGTTGGCTATTGTTTTGGTATTACGCTCTGAGGGGTGCTTCCCTCGTATTACTTCCTTTTGCGCTAAATGAAGGCTCAATTGGCCTATTGATCATCTTTTCCGTTTTTTATGGCTTGGATTGGATTGCCACCGTTCCTCCGACCATTAGCATTTCAAGGCAAGTCTTTGGCATGGAGAAAAGCGGGATCGTATACGGGTGGATATTCGCGGCCCATCAGGTCGGTGCAGCAGTGGCGGCGTATGGTGGAGGGCTTATCTTCAAAATATTCAACTCCTATACATGGGCATTCTTCCTTGCAGGAATCTTTTGCTTATTGGGCAGCTTGTTTGTCATACTGATAAAAAAGCAAAAAGCGGTCACAAAAGTTAAAGATGGTGCAATGGAGTTATAGAAAAGCTGTATGGATGAAAGTGGGTGTACCTATGAAGGGCACGATGGTACCATTGCAGGAAAGTAAAAGGATCGAAAGCATCGATATTTTACGTGGATTAGCCATTTTAGGGATTTTTTTAGTGAATATGCCTTCTTTCCACTCGCCGCTCTTGTACATAGATGGTGCCGAGCGGTGGGCTGGAGGATGGGACAGGATTTTGTATGTATTCAGTGATATTGTCGCACAGGCCAGCTTTTATCCGTTATTTGCCTTTCTGTTCGGTTTCGGGGCGATCATACTGGCTGTAAGGAGTGAAGAAAAGGGTACTTCATTTCCTTTGCTATATATGAAAAGGCTAAGTTTCCTGTTGATACTTGGATGCATTCATGCTTTTTTCATCTGGCATGGGGACATCCTCATTAATTATGCTGTATTTGGGTTTGCCTTTTTGTTTTTTTATAAGATGAGGGGCAGGAATTTAATTCTGCTAGGCTCGGTTTGTTATGTCCTGCCTTTTGCGATATTGAGTTCATTTCTTATAATGAGCATTTTTGAAGGGGATTCGATGGCAATCACGACTGATTCGGAGATGATGAAACAGTCTTTGGAAGCTTATCAATCTGGTACATTTACGGAAATAATGAGTCAAAGGGCGCTGGATTGGTATATGGTGAACAACCCCTTTAATGCCATTATCCTTTTCTTATCGATTTTTCCGTTTTTTTTAATGGGAGCAGGCGTTGCAAAACAAGGCTTTCTTCAAAATCCAACCCAATATAAACGACAATTGAAAACGATATCGATTGTAAGTTTGCTATTGGGGATGTCAATTAAGTTTCTGCCATATGTGACGGTATACCATTTTGGTACGATATTCGTGCAGGATTATTTGGGAGGACCGTTACTTACGGTTTTTTATATCACGGCAATCGCGCTTTTGGCGGAGCGGGCAGGGGCTTCCCGCCTATTACAACCGTTTTCGTATATCGGAAGGATGTCGATGAGCAATTACTTGTTCCAATCGATGGTATGTACGGCCATTTTTTATTCATATGGGC
This sequence comes from Peribacillus sp. Bi134, assembly GCF_918698065.1. NCBI lineage: Bacteria > Bacillati > Bacillota > Bacilli > Caryophanales > Bacillaceae > Peribacillus > Peribacillus sp. Bi134. Next base: position 386,824 of record NZ_CAKKLN010000006.1, read on the forward strand.
TTGGTTTATATGGATCAGTCTCCTATACGACAGGATTTGTTTTCCTAATAGCCCTGTTTTGCCTGCAAATTCTGCTTTCCTTATTGTGGATGGGTCTGTTTTATTACGGGCCGGTTGAATATATATGGCATTTTTTTACATATGGTAAAAAGCCGGTTATGCGCAAGTAGGGACCAGTTAAGAAGAAATGTAAATGATGTTCATTAAATTGTTGGTTTTACCCATTCAGGTGGGTCCTTAGTTTTGTTTTTTTGTAAAAGCCTATGATATGATGAAATGGAAACTGAACGAGGGGGCAAAAAAATGACACATATGCATATTACAGCTTGGGTTATCGGAATCATTCTTTTCTTTGTCACATATTCGATGCTTAAAGGTGAAAACCCGAAAGCGAAAATGCTACATATGATAACACGGTTGTTCTATCTATTGATTTTCCTTACTGGCGGCATGCTGATCACTGATTTTGGTGCTTACGCAGTAAAAATGATTGTTGGAATCATCGTGATTGCGGCGATGGAAATGGTGCTGGTCCGTACGAAAAAAGGAAAAAGCACAAGTGCCATGTGGACATTGTTTATCGTAGCGCTTGTATTCGTCCTTTATTTAGGACTTTCGCTGCCACAAGGAATGGACTTTTTTTAATACAGAATTATAAACGGGTAAATGAGGAAATCTCATTTACCCGTTTTCTTTTACCCGTTATTGTGAATTCACTTTCTCAATGACGATCCTTTTTCCGGTGTTCAGGGTGAATTCAAAACGATCATGATCCTTTTTCCCGTAAGAAAAGTGGTGCTGAACGAGACAAATTTGGCTCTCGTTATCAAAGGTGAAGAAATTCACGCCGGACTGGTTTGGGACTGCCCTTAAAAAGGTGAGCTGGTTATAGCTATATATACAATCATAAATAGAAAAATCAAGTGAATTCAATGTCGTTACAAATTGGAAAAAAGAATCGTCGTTCAATTCTTCCAATAAACGTTCAAAAGAGTAGAGCAGTTTTTTGCGTATCCGAATGGGCTCATTTTCCCTTAAGAAGGTGATTTCCCGATGAAGCAGGATTTTCCCCTCTTCTTCAATTACTCCTTGCTGCCAGCGCCCACCCCTGTAAACTTCGATGATGCTGTCAACGTGGTCTTCAATGGAGCAGGCCTCATCTGTTTCATCATCGAAAAAAATCCATTGTTGATTGATATTTTCCACTGTTCCTTCGGTAAAAGCTCTTGTTTGCCTGTTCATTAACTTAGTTCGTTGTTGCTGACTCATACATATACCTCCAATAGTGGAATCCTCACCTACTTTTTAGTCAAAATCCAATGAAAATATAACTGTATATTTTAAAATATTATGGACAAATAACCATCTTTCCGTCTTTGCATAGGCTATGTTTAAACACGGGATGCTTTGCTCAACAATTCATTAACGACGCCGGGCGTTGTGGGCAGGGGGTTCCTACGGAATGCTGCTGAGCGATACTTAGGGACTGTAAATCTTTTTAAGACAGGGAGCCAATATATTTTTGATAGTCCGGATAGAAAGGATGAAGTGTAAAATGTGTGGGATAACAGGCTGGGTGCATTTTCAAAAAGATTTACGGACAAAAACGAAAACGCTGGAAAACATGACAAAAACGTTGGCAAAGCGGGGGCCAGACGAAGAAAATGTTTGGAGCGAAGCCCATGTTGCCTTTGGTCATAAACGGTTAACGGTTGTCGATGCGGAAGGCGGAAAACAGCCGATGACGAAAAATCACGAAAACGGCAGATATACGCTTTGTTATAATGGTGAGCTATATAACACCGAGGATATTCGTAAACAGCTATTATTAAAAGGATATTCCTTTAACGGTCATTCTGATACAGAAGTTTTGCTAACTTCTTATATAGAATGGAAAGAAAAATGCATTGACTTGTTCAATGGGATTTTTGCGTTTGCGATTTGGGATGAAAAGGAACAGAAATTATTCGTTGGAAGAGATCGCATGGGGGTAAAACCATTCTTTTACGCGGAAAGGGACGGCGGGTTCATTTTCGGATCGGAGCTGAAGGCGATTCTGGCCCATCCGGATGTTAAAACGGAGATTGACCGCGAAGGGCTGTCTGAGGTTTTTGGTGTTGGTCCATCCCGAAAGCCAGGTTCAGGCATATTTCATAATATCCAGGAATTAAGGCCTGCCCATGCGCTTACCTTATCAAGGAAAGGCCTCCGGATTTGGAGATACTGGAATGTGAAAAGCGAAGAACACCGGGATACTCTTGATGAGACGGCCGAGAAGGTTCGCTTTCTTGTCGAAGATGCAGTGACGCGGCAACTTGTATCAGATGTTCCGCTGTGTACCTTCTTATCAGGAGGGCTTGACTCAAGCGCGATAACGGCCATTGCTGCAAACGCCTATCAAAAAGAAGGGAAAGGGCCGCTTCATACGTATTCCATTGATTATGAGGATAATGAGCGTTATTTTAAAGCAAATGATTTTCAGCCAAACTCTGATGGGTATTGGATTAAAAAGATGTCGGATAGTTTTAACACGGTACACCATTCATCGATCATCACCCAAGAGCAGTTGACAAATTATTTAACGGAAGCAGTCCTTGTAAGAGACCTCCCAGGCATGGCGGATGTCGATTCTTCCTTACTTTGGTTTTGTAAAGAAATCAAGCGAGATTTTGTCGTAGGCCTGTCCGGTGAATGTGCGGACGAAATTTTTGGCGGTTATCCTTGGTTTCATCGTGAGGATGATTTGAATCGTGCTGGTTTTCCATGGATGAGATCTACGGATGAGCGGGTATCTTTATTGAAAAAGGGATGGCGCGAGAAATTGAAGCTTGAGGAATATGCGCAGGAAGCTTATTTGACCACCCTTGCCGAAACGCCTAAATTGGAAGGCGAAAGCGGTGTAGCAGCAAAGCGAAGAGAGCTTTTCTATGTGAATTTATTATGGTTCATGACGACGCTCCTTGACAGGAAGGACCGGATGAGTATGGGGGCAAGTCTAGAGGTGCGCGTGCCATTTGCCGATCATCGCCTTGTTGAATATGCATGGAACATTCCTTGGGAAATGAAAATGGAAGGCAACCGTGAAAAGGGTATTCTAAGGAAGGCTTTGAAGGGGCTGCTACCGGATGAAGTATTGTATCGTAAAAAAAGTCCATATCCAAAAACCCATAACCCTATATATACAGACCGTGTGCAGACGTGGTTGAAAGACTTACTGATGGATAAAAGTTCGGTGCTGCATGAGTTTTTCGATAAGCAGAAGCTAACCGATATAGTAGATTCCAGGGGTGCCGCTTTTAAAGTGCCGTGGTTCGGGCAATTGATGTCAGGTCCACAGCTGCTCGCTCACTTGGCACAAACCCATGTATGGTTCAAAGAATATGATATCCAGATAATCGAATGAAAAAAACGGGGCGATTTTCATTGCCCCGTTTTTTTCAATGCCTCAATGATTGATTGCGAGAATTTTATATTGATAACCGCTCAATTCAAATTTGCCAACTTGTGTGGTTTCCTTTGTTCTTAAATCCGTTAGTGTACGTCCTTCCAAATCAAAAGGGAGGGTAAAGGATTGCTGGACATCCGTCGGATTGATGAGGACCACGACAGAACGTTTTTCATTATACTTTTGGTAGGCCACGATATTTTCGTTTCCGGCTGTATCAAGGAATTTGAACTTCCCGTCATTGGCAAGTAATCGTTCTTCTTTTCGCAAGTGGATCAATGCCTTAATTTCATTGAGCAGCTCGGTGTTTTGTTTTTCCTCTTCCCAGACCATGCATTTTCGGCACCCTGGATCCATGCCACCGGTTAAGCCGATTTCATCGCCATAGTATATACAAGGGCTGCCATTGAATGTCAGCAGGATTGCGTGGATGAGCTTGGCTCGAGCTAGATCTTCCCCGCAATCCGTGTAAATCCGCGGTGTATCATGACTTCCAAGAAGATTGAATGTCACGTCAAAAACATTGGTCGGATAACTGTGATAGATGGCTGTCATTTCTTCTGTGAACTCGCGTGCTTTGATGGTTTGTGAGGCGACCAGGCGAAAAACTTGGTTGGTGAAAGGGTAATTCATGACGGCATCGAACTGATCGCCGCGAAGCCATGGCATTGAGTCATGCCAAATTTCCCCAAGAATATAAAGGTCAGGCTTTATTTTTTTCACCGTTGTTCGAAATTCACGCCAGAATGGCTGGTCGACTTCATTTGCCACATCGAGCCGCCAGGCGTCTATATCGAACTCCTTGATCCAATAAGCCGAGACTTCGAGCAGATATTCTTTCACCTCCGGATTTGCCGTATTCAATTTTGGCATCGATTCAAAAAAACCGAATGTTTCATAATTGGGCCTTTCCCCTCCCTTAAGAGGGAAGCTGTGTGGGTGGAACCAATCCTTATATTTCGATTTCTCTCCCTTTTCGAGTAAATCCTGAAAAGGGGGGAAATAGTAGCCGCTATGGTTAAAAACGGCATCGAGCATGACCCGGATATTCCGTTTGTGGCATTCGGCTATTAGCGTTTTCAATGTTTCCTTCGTTCCGAATTGCGGATCGATACTCCGATAATCAATCGTATCGTATTTATGATTGGAGTGGGCATGGAAAATCGGCGTAAAATAGATTCCGTTGATGCCGAGATTCTCTAGGTAATCCAAATGTTCAATGATTCCTTCAAAGTCCCCGCCAAAAAAATTATCCACCGCCGGATCTTCACTTCCCCAGGGTTTCACACCTTCCGGATCGTTATCGGGGTTTCCGTTCGCAAAACGTTCAGGGAAAATTTGGTACCAAATTGTATCCTTGACCCATTCCGGTGCCCCGAAAACTTCATTTTGATGTAGATAGGGAATCGCGAAATAGCATCCTGGATCTCGGGGGGCTTCTTTAAAGAAGCCCTTTTCCGTGTAAAATGCACTTTCTTCTTCTGAGGTTACCTTGAACCCATATCGTATTCTTCGGTAAGGAGGTTTCACATAAATATGCCAATAATCATAACGGTTATCGCTGCCTGACAAGCTCATGGGAATTTCTTCATACTGCCATTGACCATTATCTGATATGTATGGATCACCAAAAATCAATCCAACTGAGGAGATATCTTGTTTTTTCGTACGTAGGCGGATATGTAGGGTTTCAGTGTTGATGGGATAGCCGTAATTGTCATTAGGTCTATGGTGTATGGATGAAAATTCCATATAAAACCACTCCAATTCTATAAGTATTTGAGGATGTGAAAAAGGAAACTTTCCAGCTGTTTATGAGGGGGGATCTCTATGAAGCTGCACTAGCCAGGTTAAGTGCTTTTTCAATATGGTTATATACCCTATTTCAATTGAAAGAAGCACTTATTAACTAAAAAATAACAAAAAGTGTTCATCACTACAAGGAAATAAATACACCAAGGAAAATGTTGTAAAAACCAAAGCCGTTCATATAATGATAACAATAGCTTTGGCATCGCTTTCATTAAGTGGCTTTATTTGAAGTACTGAACTGAAAAAACAGTATTATTTGGTGCTTTTGGACATGATAGAATAAACATTTTAAAAAGGAGAATCAAAGTGAAGAAGCTGATTTTTCATTTGTTCATGTCCATGTTTTTGATCGTTAGTGTAAGTGCTTGTGGTTCCAGTTCAGATTTGGAAAATGAAGCAGTGAAAGAAGAAAATAAGGAAAAGGAAGACGAAGCCAGCAATGAAGCGAAGCCGGAAAAATTGATCATTTGGGAGGAAAAAGGTAGAGCGGAGGCCCTAAAGCCGGTGATTGAAGCTTTTGAAAAAGAATATGGAATCAACGTTGAGCATGAAGAGCTTGAAATAGCTACCGAGATGTATGAACGGCTTCGTCGTGATGGGCCAATCGGAAACGGAAAGGCCCCGGATGTCGTAACTTTTTCTCATGAAAGAGTCGGGCAAATCGTGAAGGAAGGCTTAATTCAGGAAGTGAAGGTGGAAGATGAGGTATTGAATGCCTTCATTGAACCTTCAATTAGGGGGGAAATGTATCAAGATAAGGTATTTGGATTGCCGAAATCCGTAAACACATCCGTTTTCTTTTATAATAAAAAATTGATGGCTAAGGCTCCTGAGACGATGAATGGCCTTTATAAAATGGCGAAGGAATTAAGAAAGGGTGACGTTCATGGTTACTACGCCAAATGGAATGGTTTCCATGATTCGTATGGAGTAATCGCTGGAATGGGAGGTTATATATTTAAAGATAAGAATGGGAAACTAGACCCTTCCGACATTGGTTTGAATAATAAGGGTGCCATAAAAGGGGCTGCATACATCCAAAAATGGTATAGGGCGGGTTTGATTCCCAAAGGCGACAAGGCAGCGATCGAAAAGTTGTTCATGCAAGGGAATTTGGCTTCTATCATGAGTGACGGGAACTCATTTACCGAGCGGAAGGATACAGGAATTGCCCCCATGCCTGAATTGCCCAATGGCAAGCCAATGAAAACGTTCATGGAAATCAAAGGCTGGCATGTAACAGCATTCACAAAACATCCTTATTGGTCTACGAAGTTAGTTGAATATTTGACTAATGATGATAATGCAATGCAGCGTTATGATTTAACAGGGGAAATCCCTCCGAATAAATCAATCAAACACAATGCCGCAATCAATGAAAATGAAAGGGCACAAGCCTTAAGCATACAATTACAATACGCTGAACCAGTACCGAATATTCCGGAAATGAATAAGGTATGGGGACCGATGAATTCAGCCATGGATGAAATGACCACTCAAAAAGCAAAACCAAAAAGGGCTTTGGATAAAGCGGTCAAGACGATAAATAAAGAACGTTAATCATGTTCTGCCTTTTTTAATTCAGAAACCATAACCAGTATCCCCAATTTGTCCCTTTAGTGTAAAGTTTTTTATAAATTGGATTTGACGTTAAGGGGTCAAAAGGCTAATCTTAAAGGCGTAAAGAGATAGCTAGGAGGAGAGCGGATATGAGAAAAAGAGTGTTATCACTCGCTTTAATTCCGTTGCTTCTTTTTTACGCCATTCCAGTAGGAGCAGCTGAAAAAGAACAACGAACTTGGAAGGATGAAATCGTATATTCATTATTGGTCGACAGATTTTTCGATGGGAATACTCAAAATAATGGAGATGCGAACGTGAATGACCCTTCCGCGTTTAATGGTGGGGATTTCGAAGGTGTCACGAAGAAACTTAATTATTTAAAAGATATGGGTTATACCGCTATCATTCTTTCACCGATTTTCGCTAACGATGAAAAAGGCTATCATGGCGATTGGGTGGCCGATTTTTATAAAACGGATAAACACTATGGGACAATGAAAGAGTTTAAAAAACTCGTGAATGAGGCACATAAACGTGATATGAAGGTGATCATTGATTTTCAAGCAAATAATGTGGGTCCTGACTCCACTTGGCTGACCGATCAAAAAAAACAAGATTGGTTCCATGAAGAAAAAAAGATTTCCAAGGACGGTAGCCAAACGGATTTGGAAACAGGCTGGGTCGATGGTCTTCCCGATTTGAATCAAGATAATGAGGAAACAAGAAAATATTTACTGGATGCTGCCAAATGGTGGATAACGGAAACCGATATTGATGGATACCGTATAAATAAAGTCCAATACGCTGCGAAGGATTTTTGGAAGGAATTTGTGGATGCAGTTAAATCTGAAAAATCAAATTTCTATACAATCGGCGATGTGCAAGGTGATGCCGAATTGATTTCAAGCTACAAGGAGACGGGTATCGATGCTTTTATGGCTTATCCGCAAAATTCAGAGCTACGGAAAGCATTTGCTGCACCCGATAAAGAATTGAAACCTGTTTTTGATGCGTTTGCGAAAAGCGAAGATAAATTAGGGGGCAATGCCCATCAGGCATTGTTCATGGATACAGAGGGAATGCCCCGGTTTACAAAGGATGCAGCCGACCATAACGAAAATCCAGGTTCCAGATGGAGAATGGCGCTGTCGTATCTTTATACTATGCCAGGGGTGCCAATCGTATTTTATGGTTCGGAAATTGCCTTGAACGGCGATATTGCCCCGGATAATCATAAATTGATGAATTTTAAGACAGAACAGGAATTGGTGGAATATATAACAAAGCTTTCTGACCTCAGAGACATGTACCCAGCATTGAAAAAAGGGGATATGGAGCTTTTATATGAAAAAGGGGGGGCTTCGGTATTCAAGCGTGTATATGGTGAAGAAACGATTGTCGTCGCCATGAACAATACGACTGAAACTCAAACGATAAACCTTACTGATAAGGAGCTTGAAAGCAATAAAGAGTTGAGAGGTATGCTGAATGGGGATCTGGTCCGCAGTAAGGACAACAGCTACTCTATCGTAATCGACAGGGAGACGACAGAAGTCTACACGCTGTCACCTAAGTCGATTATTAATATTCCTTACCTGTTAGTTATAGGATTGGTTCTTCTTATTTTTGGTATATTCATTGCTTTGGTTATTAAGCGTTCAAAACGAAACCAACCAAAATAATCATATGCCTCTCGATTGTCGGTAGCCGCCAAACATTGTCCCTAAGGCTTTGTGGAAAACAGGATCGGGAGGTTACAGCATGAATAAGACCTGGTGGAAAGAAGCGGTTTGCTATCAAATATACCCGCGCAGTTTCATGGATAGTAATGGTGATGGAATCGGGGATATAAAAGGATTGATATCTAAGCTTGACTACCTGCAGGATTTGGGGATAGATGTTATTTGGATTTGTCCATTTTATAAATCTCCCAATGCGGATAATGGCTATGATATTAGTGATTATCAAGCAGTTTCCGATGAATTCGGTTCAATTGAAGATATTGATCTATTATTGAAAGATGTTCATGGACGTGGGATGAAGGTGATACTCGATCTTGTTTTGAATCATACAAGTGATGAGCACCCCTGGTTCGTCGAGTCACGTTCTTCCCGCGATAATCCGAAACGGGATTGGTATATATGGAGGGATGGGCAGGACGGCCGTGAGCCTAATAATTGGGAAAGCATCTTTTCCGGAAGTGCCTGGAAATTCGATGAAAGGACCAATCAATACTATTTACATTTATTTGCCGAAAAGCAGCCAGACTTAAACTGGAAAAATACTGATGTGCGAAAGGCATTATATGAAATGGTCAATTGGTGGCTCGATAAGGGAATCGATGGCTTCCGGATTGATGCGATCACGCATATTCATAAGCGTGAAGGCCTTCCGGATATGCCCAATCCTTATTGGCATCAGTATGTACCTGCGTTTGAAATGCATACCAATCAGGACGGAATTCTGGATTACCTTCAGGAGTTGAAAGAAGAGACTTTCTCTAAGTATGATATCATGACGGTCGGTGAGGCCAATGGCGTCAGGATTGAGCAGGCGGAAGAATGGGTCGGGGAATCGAAGGGGAAGTTCAATATGATCTTTCAATTTGAACATCTAGGGCTTTGGAATAGGGGACAGAATCACGATGTTGATGTTCAAGGGTTAAAGCGCACAATGACCAAATGGCAAAAGGGGCTGAAAAACAAAGGATGGAATGCTTTGTTTTTTGAAAATCATGACCAGCCGAGAAGTGTATCCACCTGGGGAAATGATCAACAATTTTGGTTGGAAAGCGCAAAAATGATAGGGGCCCTATACTTTTTTATGCAAGGGACACCTTTTATTTATCAAGGTCAGGAAATTGGCATGACGAATGTCCAATTTGATTCGATTGATGATTATGATGATGTCGGTATGAAAAACTTCTACCGGATAGAGACCTCGAAAGGTCGTCCTCATGATGAAATCATGAACATTATATGGCATAGCGGCCGTGATAATTCACGAACACCGATGCAATGGAACGATATTGAAAATGGCGGATTCACCCATGGAACACCTTGGATGAGGGTTAATCCAAATTATCGCGCCATTAATGTAGAACAGCAGAAAAATGACCCGTCATCCATTTATCATTTTTATAAAAGGATGATTGAACTTCGAAAAAAACATCAGGTCCTCGTTTATGGGGAATATGAATTGTTATGGGAAGATCATCCTGAACTTTATATTTATACAAGAAGCATGAATGATAATTCAGTCATGGTAATATGTAACTTTAGTATGAATCACCATCAAATCGACCTTTCCTATTGGGGGAAAATGGAACTTTTACTAGCTAATTATGATGATTGCCCTGAGGTATCCCTTATTGATTTACGTCCATATGAAACGAGGATTTATCGTTATTGATTGCTATGGACTTGATTGGAAATTAGCTTAAAACCTATGTAGTTAGTCGTCTGACTTCTTATTTTCCAATACACCTGTCGTTTTTGAAGAAGCTGATCATACATCAGCTTCTTTTTGAATTTTAAAACATAGATGAAAAAAACGGAAAAGTAAGTATTTTCTGAAAAATTGAACAAACATTAAAAAAAGTATGGATATAACTATTGAACTGAGTGTATTATGAATACATACAAAATGTATAAATATAAAACAAATATTAAAGAAGTGTTTATTGGTATTCACCTTTTTTAAAAATGAAGTCAATAAAGGCTAAGAGGGGAGAGGGGAAATGCATGGCCATCACAATAAAAGATGTGGCACAGCTAGCGAATGTTGCTCCTTCAACAGTTTCTCGAGTGATTGCAAACAATCCTCGGATAAGTGAAAAAACAAAGGTACGGGTACGTAAGGCGATGACTAAATTAGGATACCATCCAAACTTCATTGCACGTAGTCTTGCAAATCAATCGACCAGGATCATTGGTTTGGTAATGCCAAGTTCGTCAAATGATTATTATCAAAATCCCTTTTTTCCGACGATCCTCCAGGGTCTAAGTGAGGGAGCCCAGGAAAACCACTATTCCTTGTTGCTAAGCACGGGAAAAACCGAAGATGAAATCTACGAAGGAGTAGTGAATATGGTGCAGGGGGGTATGGTGGATGGAATAATCCTGATGTATTCAAGGATGAACGATCACATTCTGACCTATTTGAGAGAAAGGGCTTTTCCATTTGTAATCATTGGGAAGCCCTATGATTACATCGAGGAGATAACATATGTTGATAATGATAATGTCTTGGCAGCCGAACAGGCAACGGATTACCTTATACAGCTAGGGCATGAAAGGGTTGGATTCATCGGAGGTGATGAATCCCTTGTGATGACCCTTGATCGCTTATCAGGATATGAACGGGCATTGGAGAGGGCTGGAATTGATCGAAGGATGGAATATACCCTGCATGAAGATTTTTTGCATGAAGGGGGACAAGCTGCTGCAAAAAGGTTACTATCCATCGATGAACCACCTACCGCTTTGGTGGTCAGTGATGATCTCATGGCACTTGGCATCGTCCATTCACTTCGCGAGATGGGCGTGCGCACTCCTGAAGAAATGTCAATCGTCAGCTTCAATAACGTTCTTTTCTCTGAACTGTCATTACCGGCCCTGACTTCCGTAGATATTAATATTTTTGATTTGGGATATCAGGCCGCTAAAGGCATCATTCACATGCTGCAGACTGGGGATGCTCCTGCCGGGACCATCATTCCACATCATTTCGTGGAAAGGCACTCCTGCAGATCGATCAAGCAAGGTGCAATGGCCATGACTTATTAAAGAAAAGGGCATTGCAAAAGCAATGCCTTTTTTTGCTAGAAATGTACGCTAAAACTTTTGAATGCATGTACACCTGTTCCGTGTCTGACTAATTTATTCCCTTTAAGATATTTAATGGCTGCTAGAACTTCCTCAAGAATCCTTGGTTCGAGGCCGAGTTGGTTGTGTCCGCCATAGATTTTGGAGACTGCCTTGATCTTTGCGATTTTTTCTAACGAATTAACAAGGTCTTCAGGGCTCGTAGAGGGATAAAATGCATAAACGGGGGTATCTGAATAGAGCAGGTCGCCAGTGAATAAATAACCTGTTTCATTATCCAAAATTGAGATGTGGCCAGGTGAATGCCCAGGCGTGTGATAAATGATTAAACTACGGTTCCCGAGATCGATCGTGTCCCCATCAAATAAGAGCCTATCAGGGTACCCCTGGTATGGCTTGTATGTGAAAGGATCGAATGATTCAGGTATGGGTAATGTTATATCCCGGGCCATGTTCTTTCTTATTTGTTCCAAGGACAAGCCATCAATGCCGTTGATTAGCCAATTGGCATCATCACCATGAACATAAATGGTATCAAAATCACCGTGACCCCCAATATGATCCGCATGAACGTGTGTAGTCAGGACGGTAATAGGAAGATCGGTAAGCCGGTCTGTAATCCCCTTAATCGAACCGATGCCTAACCCTGTGTCTATTAACGCAGCTCGGGTCTTCCCAAGTAATAAATAGGAATGAACTTTCTCCCAATGACCATATTCACTGATTGCAAACGTATTTGGGTCCAATTCCTGAACGGTAAACCATGGATCTACAATTTTTTTCAAAAATGACTCCACTCCTTCCAATCATATATTCCGCGCTAACCGGTAATATCCTGCTTGAAAGAGCAAAAGCAGCGGATTTGTGAAATCCACTGCTTTTGGAAAGGTAAGGCTTATCCGTTTACAACGGTCCCGCCGTTTACATGGATGACTTGTCCGCTGACATAGGATGAATCATCACTTGCCAAATATACATAGGCTGGTGCCAATTCCTCTGGCTGCCCTGCACGGCCCATTGGAGTATCCTGTCCGAATTTGGCAACATCCTCTTCGCCGAATGAGGCAGGAATCAGCGGTGTCCAGATCGGGCCTGGAGCCACACCGTTCACTCTGATGCCATCTTTTGAAATGGAGTTCGACAGGGCTCTTGTAAATGCAAGTATTGCACCTTTTGTTGAAGAGTAATCGATTAGTTTTGGGTTGCCCTGATAGGCTGTGATAGAGGTTGTATTAATGATGCTGCTTCCTTTTTTAAGGTGCTTCAATGCAGCTTTAGTTAAGTGGAACATCGAGAAAATATTCGTGCGGAACGTTTTTTCCAATTGTTCAGCTGAAATGTCCAGGATACTTGTCTGCACATGCTGTTCTCCGGCGTTGTTGACTAGAATGTCCAAACCGCCAAATTCATCAACCGTTTTTTTGACGACTTCCTGGCAGAAGGCTTCATCACCGATATCACCGGAAATGAGTAAACATTTCTGGCCTTCTTTTTCGATCAATTCTTTTGTCGTTTTGGCATCCTCGTGTTCATCCAAGTAAGCAACTGTCACATTAGCTCCTTCTTTAGCGTAGTAAATGGCAACCGATTTACCGATTCCGCTGTCTCCTCCTGTTATGATTGCCGTTTTACCTTTTAATTTGCCGCTTCCTTTGTAGGCAGCTTTAACTGAATCAGGGTTCGGTTCCATTTTTGTTTCCAGTCCAGGTTGATGCTGCTGATGTTGAGGTGGAAATCCTTGTTTGTTCTGATTTTGGTTTTGAGTAGTCAAGATATAAACGCCTCCCATTTAATTATCTATGCTTTTTCTATTCCTTCTTTTAGGAAAAAGAAAACATGGAAAAAATACCCAATTTAAGTCTTGTTTAATGTTTTAACTGTAGGGAACATGACTAGTCTTTCCATGTTCCATGAAGGCGATTCATTTGAAGAAAAAGGGGGGATGAACTCTTATGGAGGCCGTTGCAACAAATAAAAAAAGACCCACCCAAAGTGGTGAGTCCTTAATACTTAGCGGTAATTTAGGAACTGTACATCAATGGACAGATCAGCGCCCCGGATCGCGGAAATGATTCCTTGTAAATCATCCCGGTTCTTACCGGTAACCCGGATTTGATCATCCTGGATTTGGCTTTTCACTTTAAGACCGCTATTTTTAATGATGGTATTGATTTTTTTTGCTTGCTCCTTATCGATGCCTTGAATTAACTTAGCCCGTTGGCGAACGGTTCCGCCAGAAGCTCCTTCTAATTTGCCATAATCCAGGTTCTTGACGGGTACGTCACGTTTAATGAGCTTACTGATGAGAACATCCTTCAGCTGATCGAGCTTATATTCATCGTCGGATACTAGAACCAGGTCTTCTTTTTCAATTGAGATGCTGCTTATGCTCCCTTTAAAATCATAGCGAGTCTGTATTTCCTTCATAGCCATGGTAACTGCATTCGTTACCTCTGAAAAGTCTACTTTCGAAACAATATCAAATGAATTTTCCTTTGCCATCACTTACCTCCAGCAGGGTTTATTTCCTTTATTATAGAGAAAGTGTGATAGGAAGACAACTATATAAACAATATTAAAAAAGCGAGGGGACTAGCCCCGCGCTTCATTTATGGTCCGTTTTCTTCGAATAGGAGTGCTTACCTGCAGTAAGGTTTTCCTGATAAGCGATATTTTTTTCAGCATTTCTTGCTTGGTTATCTTTGGGCCTTTTATTGTCATCGGTTGTTTTGGACATAGTGAAAACTCCCTTCCATTATCTGATCAATATATATTGTTCACAATTATGGAAGGGAGTATGTATGTTTATGATTTCTCAGGGGTATCGTTTAAGAAGAAGAGGGCAATTGTGCCAGGACCGGCATGTGCACCGATGACGGAGCCAATTGTATGGATCATGAAGTCGGTTGTCCCGAATTCGCTTTGGATGGCTTCCTTCCATTCCAATGCCGTTTCTTCATCATCGCCATGACTGATGGCAATCGTTTGGGTTGTTAAATTTTTGCCTCTTTCGTGCATTAATTCGATTACACGTTTAATCAATTTCTTTTTGCCTCGTATCTTTTCGAGCGGAACAAGCTTCCCATCTTCAACATGCAATAACGGTTTAATGTTTAATAAACCGCCAACAAGGGCAGATGTCTTGGAGATGCGGCCGCCACGGGCCAGATATTCTAGGTTATCTACAGTGAATAGATGCTCCATATGCCGCGTTTGGAATTCGATGGCAGCCAGGATTTCTTCTTTAGTGGCACCGTTTGCTGCCAGATCGGCCGCTTTCTTTACAATTAAACCGACGCCCATTGAAGCACATTTCGTATTGACGATTTCAATGTCAAGTTCAGGGTACTCTTCCTTCACCTGATTAAGAATCATCACTGCCGTTTGATATGTTCCTGATAACTCAGAAGAAAAGGCTATATATATCCCTTGTTTTTTCTCCTTGGCAAACTGTGTGAAAAGTTCTATAAAGTATTCTGGGGAAGCTTGCGATGTTTTCGGGGCTTTTCCTTCAAGCATCGCCTGATAGACTTCGTGAGAATTAATAGTAAGTAAATCTTCATAATTTTCCCCGTCAAGATGGACTTGTAAAGGGATTAATGAAACATTGTTTTCCTTATAGAAAGACAACGGCAAATCACATGCACTATCTGCAAGAATTGTGATAGCCATAATACACCTGCTTTCTTTTTACAATTTTTAGAAAAATGAGTGGTCACTCTACTTTTTAGTGTAGCACGTAACGGTGAAAATTCAATCTCTACGTAAATAGAATAAATAATTAAGGGTAAAAAGATAATAGAATAAGGGTGAAATGGAGGTTTTTAGAATGTTTAGTGGTGAAATGAAGAAAATTATCATAGTTGTGGTCGGAGCATTGCTTAATGCCATTGCAATGAACTTTTTTCTAATACCGGCAAACGTATATGCAAGCGGCTTTACGGGAGTTGCCCAGCTTCTATCAAGGATGATTGGTTCTTTTGCTCCTTTTAATGTATCGACAGGTATTCTATTGCTTTTATTGAACATTCCAGTAACGATCATTGCTTGGCGAAAGGTTGGAAAGTCTTTCACTTTTTATAGTTTCCTCAGTGTTGCCTTGATGTCCTTCTTTATGGAAATCATTCCGATTACACGCTGGTCACCTGACATATTATTGAATGCGGTATTTGGCGGAGTCATTGCTGCAGTAGGTGTGGGGATCACATTGAAATACGGTGCATCGACTGGAGGAATGGATATTATCGCCATGCTTCTTTCACGTAAGAAAGATAAACCTGTAGGTACTTATTTATTTCTGCTGAATGGCGTGATCATTGTTACGGCAGGTGCTGTTTATGGACCGGAAAAAGCTTTGTATACACTTGTTACCCTTTATACATCGACACGTGTCGTGGACGCGATACATACGCGTCATGAAAAGCTTACGGCCATGATCATTACAAAGAAAAGCGAAGAGCTTAAACAGGCAATCCACGCTAAATTAGTTCGCGGAATTACAAGGGTTCCCGCAAAAGGTGCGTTCACTAACGAAACTAAGGAAATGTTATTGATTGTCATTACAAGGTATGAACTGTATGACCTTGAACGGATCATCAAGGAAGTGGATCCACACGCTTTCACAAACATCATAGAAACGTCAGGCATTGTTGGAACTTTCCGCAGGGAATGATATTAACAAAAAATCTAGGCCATTACACTTCTATTACAAAAGGGAGTATTTGGGCGTAATAAGTTTATTGCCTGTACAAAACGGCTAATTCTTATATTGTAGCGCCAATTTAAAATCTTAGAAGGAGTGATGAAAATGGCCAATGACGAAAAAATGAGCAGACAGGAAGCAGGCCGTAAAGGCGGGGAAGCCACATCTAAAAATCACGACAAGGATTTTTACCGGGAAATTGGGCAAAAGGGCGGAGAAGCCACATCGGATAATCATGATAAGGAATTCTATCAAGAAATTGGACAAAAGGGTGGGGAAGCCACTGCTGATTCCCATGGTAAAGACTTTTATAAAGAGATCGGTGAAAAAGGCGGTAAGGCACGAAATAACAATTGAAACAAGCGAAAGCCTCCAGGAATCCTGTCCTGGAGGCTTTCACGTTATTTAGAGTGGTTTTCCAGCTCTTCCTGAAGTTCTCGCAGTTGTTCTTTTTCGGCCTCGTTCGTATTGGCAAAGGCTGATGAAAGAGCGTTTTTAGCGATTTCCTCTGTCTTTTGCTGGTCACCGTCATGCTCAGAGTGGAGAGCTTCTTCAACAAATTCCCTTGCCTTTTGAAATAATTTGTTTCCCATTAGAAGCCACCATAGCTTTGTTCAGACATAATTCTTAACCTGTCTTTTTCTGCTTCTTCAAACGTAGTGTGATAAGGGATTTTTTCAGCATGCTTGGCAACACTTTCTTTGCCCTGCTGTACAAATCGTTTAGATTTACTGCTTTTACCCATTCTTATCTCCTCCGATTCTGAGCGTTTCGACAACGGAGTGGATCTGTTGTCCATATTAGTTTGGCTTGAAAGGTCGATATTATGAAGGTAAAAAATGACGTATTAGGCTTTTATATTGAATTTTTCTTCGAGGAAGACGGCTATACCATCTTCTTCATTCGTCAATGTAGTCGTATTTGCTACCGTTTTTACTGGTGAGATCGCATTTCCCATGGCCACCCCGGTTCCCGCGTATTCAAGCATTTCCAAATCATTATCTTCATCACCGAAGGCGATTATCCTATTTTGAGGAATTTCCAGATAGTTGGATACCCGTTTAAGCCCTACGGCTTTACTTAACCCGCTTTTTATTATTTCGATGATATGAAAAGGCTCTGCCCAGCGGCGATGATCGACCAATTCTGCATGAACATCGGATAAATGCTGGCGAATCTGTCCTACGAATTCACTATCTGTGTGAATTAGCATCGAAGTTGGGGAATCCTGAAGGTAATTGCGCAAGTCACCTGTCTTCATGATCGGATTTCCTACATTGAACATGTTCATCAATTTTTCATCATGATAATGGACATAAACTTCATCCCGGACTTCTGCGATGATGTTGTGATATTTAAACTGATCACATGCTTCGACAATCTCTTTCGCAACATTTATATCCAGTGGAGAGTGGTATACCCCCCAGCTTGTATGTAATGGGTGATGGACGAAAGCACCATTGAAATTAACGATTGGTGTATTCAACCCCAATTCCCGGTAATAAAGTTCACTTGAGCGAAAGGGACGCCCGGTGGCGATCATAACTTCGTGTCCATCTTCTTTTAATTTCAGGAGTGTTTTTTTAGTCCTTGAAGAAATTGTTTTGTTATCTGTAAGTAAAGTACCATCAAGATCCAATACGATCAAATGTTTCTCAGCCATGTACACACCTTCTGTTCTTTTTGATTTCATTATATGTGAATATTGTTAAGCCTATTTTAAAGTAAATGTAAATCTTTTTCATTCTTTATGCATTCCTGTATGATATTACTATATCCAGGATTAAGATAATTAAAGCGAAGCTCAGGTTTAAAGGAATGAAATGATGAATGCCAATGCCATTTTGATAATGGTATTGGAAAGACCGGAACAAATTATTCGGAGGGGTTAACTTGATAATAATTGAAAAAGAACTAATTGGAAATATTCCTGTCTTGCACCTAGGTGAAGAAACCACTTTCAAACAGGAATTGCCGCTTATTATTTTTATACATGGTTTTCAAAGTGCAAAAGAGCACAATCTACACTATGCTTATTTATTGGCTGAAAAGGGGTTTCGGGTGCTTCTACCCGATGTGATTCATCATGGGGAAAGGGAAGCCGGTTTAAGTGATTCTCAAATGATGCCCCGTTTTTGGGAAATGGTTTTACAGACAATCCAGGATTTATCTTTGCTGAAGGATGATTTATTATCCCGAAAATTAATTGATCCCGACAGAATTGGCGTAGCGGGTACCTCCATGGGGGGAATAGTGACTAATGGGGCCCTGGCTGCTTATGAATGGATTTCCGCCGGAGTCAGTTTAATGGGTAACCCATCATATGTCGCGTATGCAGAGCTCCAAATGGAGGAGATTAAGAAAAGGAAAGTTAATTTCCCAGCTACTGATGAGGAAGTTGCCAAGGTGATTGAACAGCTCAAGCCATTTGATTTGAGTCTTAATCAGGATAAGCTTTGCAACCGTCCGCTTCTTTTTTGGCATGGTGCCAAAGATCCGGTTGTGCCTTATCAACATGCATACCGTTTTTATGAAGGGGTCAAACCAGGGTATGATAAGGCAGATGAAAAAATTGATTTTATCCTTGACCCCAAGGCTGGACATAAGGTCAGTAGAGAAGGAGTGCTAAAGACAGCAGACTGGTTCGCGAAACATTTACTGTCAGCTGTGCAAAATGCTTAAGTACTTACACAAAATCTGTTATGATGCTTATACGGACATAATGATGAAACCGATAATCTAAAACGAAGAGATTATCCATAAAAGGAGTGATCGAAGTGGATCAAGATACAAAAGACATTATTTTGGGAGCTTTGGAGCAGGTCATTGACCCTGAGCTTGGTATAGATATCGTTAATTTAGGCTTGGTATATGATGTGGATATGGATGAGGAAGGTCTGACTACGGTGACGATGACATTGACAGCAATGGGCTGTCCGATGGCTGGGACGATCGTAGATCAAGTTAAATTGGTTCTGGAAGATATCCCCGAGGTCAAGGAAACGGATGTGAAGATTGTCTGGAGTCCGCCATGGACGAAAGACAAAATGTCCAGATATGCTAAAATTGCATTAGGTATCAAATGATAACTCTGTAATAGAAATAAAAAGCCAGTCAAAAAAAAGTGAATCCATTCAAGGAGCCACTTTTTATGGTCTGGTTTTTTCTAATACTTTCGGCTAGGAGTGGTTAATTGAACAGTCAAATTAAAGATTCATTGGACAGGCCACTAAGGGATTTAAGGATTTCAGTCATAGATCGCTGTAACTTTCGCTGCCAGTATTGCATGCCTGCTGAAATTTTTCACGATAATTTTCAGTTCCTGCCTAAAAGTGAGCTATTATCTTATGAGGAAATTGTAAGGCTTTCTAAAATATTCGCAAGCTTAGGGGTAAAAAAACTAAGGTTGACTGGCGGGGAACCATTACTACGGAGAGATCTTACCACTCTGATTTCAAGTCTCGTTAAAATTGAAGGTATTGAAGATATTGGACTGACCACAAATGGGGTCTTCTTGAAAAAACATGCCGTGAATTTGAGGGAAGCTGGTTTGCAAAGGGTGAATATCAGCTTGGACAGCCTCGATGACGACCTTTTCAAGAAGATGAACGGCAGGGATATCGGCATAAAGCCAGTTATTGAAGGCATCGCTGCTGCCAAGGAAGCAGGGCTTGGCGTAAAAGTGAATATGGTTGTGAAAAAAGAAACCAATGAATCTCAAATCCTGCCGATGGCCCGATTTTGTAAAGATGAGGGCATTCAATTACGCTATATAGAATTCATGGATGTCGGACATACAAATGGCTGGCAGTTGAAGAATGTCATTACGAAAAAAGAACTGCTTGCGATGCTCCAAACCGAATTCGATCTTGAACCGGTTGAAGAAGATTATTTTGGAGAGGTGGCAAAACGCTACCGTTATAAAGGCACTAATGCAGAAGTGGGCTTCATAACCTCGGTATCCGAGTCTTTTTGTTCAAGTTGTACACGTGCACGTCTTTCTGCTAATGGAAGTTTATATACATGCCTGTTTAATGGAAAGGGAAATGACTTGAGGTCATTGCTCCGTTCCGACATGACAGATGAAGAATTGACCGGGTTCATCATTTCACTTTGGAACCGTAGGGACGACCGCTATTCGGATGAGCGGGCAGCGGGAACGGTGAAGAAACAGGAAAAAATCGAAATGTCATTCATTGGCGGGTAATCCGTCCGAATGAGTAAAAAAAGGGATGGCAGTTATGCCATCCCTTTTTTTGAATAGTTGTCAGGAACTGATGTCAGTCATTTTATACTTTTTTTATGCATTTTTATATAGGACACAAGGCAATGAAAATAATTCAATGGTCCTAGGGATGGATTTAGCGTGAAATAAACTCCAATCATTTTAAGAACAGTAAGGCATTATGTATTGCTGCTTTTTTATGGGAAGGATTCAATCGATGGTACAGATTTCTATTGGACAGTTTTCACAGTCGATTTCCTGTTTCAAATAGTCAAAGTTAAGAATCGTAATGCGTCCCTTTTTAATGGAGATGACATTGTTTTTCCTTAATTGAGCAAGCATTCGATTGACCACCTCGCGGGATGTGCCGCAAAAATTGGCGAGTTCTTGGTTTGTAAAGGGAAGGTTGATAACTTTACCGTCTTCTGCTTCAGTGCCATAGCTATTTGATAAACGGATGAGGGTTGAGTAAAATGCACCTTTCTTACCGTGCAGGAGCATATCGCGGAATTTAGCCTGGTTTTTACGGTTTTGAGCGGATAACCATGTCATCATCTCGACTGCAAGATGGCTATCGGAGGCGATTTTATCTTCTAATGCTTCTTTGGAGATAACCGCAACAGTTCCATCTTCCATCATTTTTGCATTCATCATATATTTAGGATTTTGAGAAAATAAGACGGTTTCCCCAACCAAATCATTCTCCGAACTAATGCGTATAGTCAATTCCCGACCATCGGGAACAACCTTGCTCACTTCCACTTTCCCTTTAATAATGTAATACAAATCACTTGCTGGGGTGCTCTCCTGAAAAAGGTAGCGCCCTTTTTCCATATGTTTAACTTGTTGTTTATTATCTAAAATTGCATGCATCCGATTAGATAACGATAATTCATTCATGCATATGACCACCTTTCAGATAGCGTTATTACTCAATTACTACCTTTGATTTAAACGGAAAAAACCCTAGTAGTCAACAAGTTTGGATAATTCTAGGATTTTCGTTGGATAATTTTTCATGTAAAATTTATGTTTTAAATTTTATAAAAATACATTTGATTTTATTTTTATTCAGTCATATAATAATAGAATCAAAGAATGACAGGGACCTGAAATTATAGGAGATGGTTTTATGAACGTATCAATAGTAGGTGCAACGGGTTATGGAGGAATGGAACTAATAAGATTTTTGAATAATCACCCGCAATTTAAAATAAAATCATTGCATACTTCATCCCAATTTGGTCGAAGTTTATATGAAGATAATGCACATTTAATGCATATGAAAGATACATTAGAAAAAATTGATCCGGAAGCGATTGCAAAAAAATCCGATATTGTATTTCTTGCAACTCCTTCCGGTGTTTCCTC
This sequence comes from Peribacillus sp. Bi134, assembly GCF_918698065.1. Classification (NCBI taxonomy): domain Bacteria; kingdom Bacillati; phylum Bacillota; class Bacilli; order Caryophanales; family Bacillaceae; genus Peribacillus; species Peribacillus sp. Bi134. The sequence goes on from NZ_CAKKLN010000006.1 coordinate 408,768, forward strand.
GCAATTGATTTCGGAATTTTCTGACCTTGACATTAAAGTGATCGACCTATCAGGAGACCTCAGGCTTCAAACTCCAGGTGAATACGAGCACTGGTATAAAAAGCCGGCCGCGCCTCAGCATATTATTGAAGAGGCCGTATACGGGTTGGCTGAATGGAATGCCGAAGCAATCAAAAAAGCGACGATTATTGCAAATCCTGGGTGCTACCCAACCGCTTCACTATTAGGTCTTGCCCCTTTATTCACTGAAGGATTGGCGGGAGCAGCTGCCGATGTGATCATCGATGCAAAATCCGGGGTTTCAGGGGCGGGTAAATCACCTTCGGCAGTTACCCATTATAGTGAAATGAATGAGAACTTTAAAATATATAAGGTAAATCAACATCAACACATACCTGAAATCGAACAACAGCTTGGGCGATGGTCAACAGGTATACAACCTATTACCTTTAATACACATCTTGTTCCAATGACGAGAGGGATTATGGCAACGATGTATATTAAGGTAAATCGGGAAACCTCAAATGTTGAATTAAAGGATTTATACGAAACCGTATACGAGAACCACCCATTTGTCCGAGTACAGCCCCTTGATCGCTTTCCATCCACGAAACAGGTATATGGATCGAACTTTTGCGATATTGGCGTCGATTATGATGAAAGGACAGGTAAGGTAACGGTGGTTTCGGTAATTGATAATTTAGTGAAGGGTGCTGCAGGGCAGGCCATTCAAAATGCAAATATATTAATGGGACTAGAAGAAACGGCAGGACTATGGAACAGTCCGATATATCCGTAAACTTTGGAGGGAAACAATGAATACACTACAGCAAGTTGAAGAAATCAAACATATTCAAGAAGGAAACATTTTAATGCCCCAAGGGTTCAAAGCGTCAGGTGTCCATGCAGGATTACGCTATTCTAAAAAGGACGTTGGCATCATTTTTACCGATGTCCCAGCATCAGCCGCTGCCGTTTATACACAAAATATAGTTCAAGCAGCTCCAATCAATGTAACGAAAGACAGCATTGCCGTTACTGGGAAACTACACGGCATTGTAGTGAATAGTGCTTGTGCGAATGCTTGTACAGGTGAACAGGGTTTAAAAGATGCAAAGGAAATGAGGAAGCTTGCTGCTCAAAAGTTCGGTTTGGAGGACCATTCATTTGCAGTGGCTTCAACAGGAGTCATAGGGGAATTCATGGAAATGGAAAAGGTAAGGAAAGGCATAGCGTCATTGCAGCCAGAAAATACACCCGAAGCTGCTGAAGCTTTTGGTACAGCCATTTTAACAACGGATATCGTAACGAAGAGCTGTGGTTATGAAACAATCATTGACGGCAAAACCGTGAAAATGGGCGGTGCTGCAAAGGGCTCGGGAATGATTCATCCAAACATGGCCACAATGCTCGGCTTCATTACGACGGATGCTGTAATTGAACCGGCTGATTTACAGCAGGCACTATCCTCGATTACCAATGATACATTCAATCAAATCACGGTTGATGGCGACTGTTCAACGAACGACATGGTGTTGGTGCTCGCGAATGGAGAAGCGAACAATGAACCTTTGACACCTGACCATCCGGAATGGTCCATCTTCCTGGAATTATTAAAGCAAACTTCGGAAAATCTCGCAAAACAAATTGCGAAAGACGGAGAAGGTGCCACAAAACTGATAGAAGTGAATGTTCATGGCATGAATACGAAGCAAGATTCACAGATGATGGCGAAGACGATCGTTGGGTCAAATCTAGTGAAAACGGCAGCTTTTGGAGCGGATGCAAACTGGGGACGAATCATTGCTGCGATGGGAAGAAGCGGAGTGGTATTCAATCCCGATCAAACAACGATCGTTTTTGGTGACATTGTCGTACTTAAAGATGGTGAGCCAATAATGTTTTCTGAGGAAGATGCCAAAGCATACTTGGAAAATGAAAGTATCATCATTAATGTTTATTTGAAAGATGGTAATGAATCAGGCACGGCATGGGGCTGCGATTTAACCTATGATTATGTGAAAATAAACGGAAGCTATCGTTCGTAAGAGGTGAAAAGTATGGACATATTAGTCATTAAGTGCGGCGGCAGCATCATTAACGAGTTATCGGAGTCGTTTTTCAATAGTGTCAAAGAGTTACAAAACCGCGGCTACAATATCGTCTTTGTGCATGGAGGCGGCCCTGATATAAATTCAATGCTTGAAAAATTTGAAATTGAACCTGTATTTGAAGATGGGTTAAGAAAAACGACCACTGAAGTGTTGGAAATTGTGGAACTTATGCTGGCAGGCAAATCAAACCGAAGCCTCGTTCATAAATTGGAGGCTCATGGCATCAAGGCAGTCGGGTTAAATGGCTCAGACGGCGGAATTCTCACAGGTGATTATATCGATGAAAAGAAACTTGGAGCTGTTGGTGAAATACAACAAGTCAATACGGAATTATTCGGGCTTTTATTCGAAAAAGGTTATTGTCCGGTATTGACGCCCATTTCAACTACCGAAGATGGCACTAAATTAAATGTGAATGCCGATATGGCTGCAGGATCTGTAGCGAAGGCACTATCGGCCGATATGTGTTTATTTGTAACCGATGTTAAAGGGGTCTTGAAGAACGGGCAGATCATCGAGAAATTGAATGAAACGGAAACGAAGAATATGATCATGGATGGAAGTATCCATGGGGGAATGATCCCGAAGGTCAATACAGCGTTGTCGGTGCTGAATAAAGGGATTGAAGAAGTGATGATCGTTAGTGGGAAAGATCATTTTTATCAAGGCGGTCAATTCATCGGTACGAAATTTCTTCAGGAGGAAGGGGTATTACAATGAGTTCTTTATTTCCAACATATGCAAGGTGGAACATTGAGCCAAGAAAAGCGTCAGGATTGAAGATTACGAGTGTAACAGGTAAAGAGTATTTGGATTTCACATCCGGAATCGGGGTAGTGAATCTTGGACATTGTCATGAGAAGGTAAAAACGGCCGTCACGGAACAGCTTGATAAATATTGGCATGTATCGAATATGTTTCAAAGTTCCATACAGGAACGGACAGCAAAAATGCTGGCTGATGCCTCTGGTTTAAGTCAGGTATTCTTTGCCAACAGCGGTGCCGAGGCGAATGAGGCAGCTATCAAACTAGCACGTAAAGCTACCGGGAAAAGCAAAATTGTCACATGTCAGCAGTCTTTCCATGGCCGTACGTTTGCAACGATGGCTGCAACGGGGCAGGAAAAAATCAAGACTGGTTTCGGACCGATGCTAGCTTCGTTCGAATATGTTCCATTTAATGATAATGAAGCGATGACAGCAGCCATTGATGAAAATACGGCAGCTGTAATGATTGAAATCGTTCAGGGAGAAGGCGGCATACATGTTGTACAGCAATCATATCTGGACGCTATTCAAACTAAATGCCAAGAACACGGAGTTCTCATCATCATAGATGAAATTCAGACGGGGATAGGGCGTACAGGGAAGCCATTCGCATTCCAGCATTTCAATATCCAACCGGACATCATCACTTCTGCAAAAGGACTGGGAAATGGCATGCCAATCGGGGCGATGGTTGGGAAGGAAGCGCTGTCTGAGTTTTTTAACCCTGGAAGTCATGGATCCACTTTTGGAGGTAATCCCGTCAGTGTCTCAGCAGCTGAAGCCGTGTTAAAGGAAATTTTCCATTCAGGGTTTTTAAAAGAAACCGTTTCAAAGGCTGAATACCTTAAAAGCCAATTGGCAAAAGCATTGAAGGGCATGGAAGAAGTGAAAGAGATTCGCGGTCTGGGAATGATGGTTGGAATTGAGTGTAAACAAGATGTTCAGGTGTTTTTAATGGAACTGCAAGAAGAGGGCTTACTTGTATTGAGTGCAGGTCCTAAAGTACTTCGTTTACTCCCATCCCTGACAGTTACCGAATCGGAGATCGATAGGGCGATAAATAAAATTAAAAAAGTATTGGCAATAAAACAAACTGTCTAAATTTATTGAATTTTTATAGAACAAAATGAATAATTATGCTATTGTATATATAAATATACATCATCTAAAGAGGTGAAGATCATGAAAAGCTATCTATATTTAGAGAATGGTTCCGTCTTTGAAGGGGAACTGCTGACTAAATCTACTGAAAAAACGATCACTGGAGAGATTGTCTTTTTCACAGGAATGACCGGATATCAAGAAGTGTTGACAGATCCTTCATATAAGGACCAGATTGTCATCTTCACATACCCGCTAATCGGAAATTACGGAATCAATGAACATGATTTTGAAAGTAAGAAGCCGCATGTTGCCGGTGTGATTGTATATGAAGGGAATATGAGCCATTCCCATTATCAGGCTGAATATTCACTTGGTGAATATTTAGACAAGTGGAACATCCCTCTTTTAAGCCATGTTGACACAAGAGCGGTCGTTAAGAATATAAGACAGGAAGGTTCCATGCAGGCAGTCATCACAGCAGAAGAAAAATATACTGTCGCACCTGGCCTGATTGGTTTATCAGCCCATGTAGCTGAGGTATCCACAAAGGTTATCGAGAGCTTTGGGGAAGGCGACAAGCACGTTGTGATGATGGATTTCGGTTATAAAAAATCCATATTGGATTCATTGGTCGAGCAAGGCTGCCGAGTCTCTGTCGTACCATTCGATACGGAATTCGAGCAAATCAAGGACTTGAAGCCAGATGGCATTTTGCTTTCAAATGGGCCTGGGGATCCAAAACAGCTTGAATACCTCTTAGGAAACATTAAAAAGATCATTACGAATTTTCCAACGATGGGCATCTGCCTCGGTCATCAATTAACGGCCCTTGCCTTAGGCGGAAATACAAAAAAAATGCTGTTTGGACATCGCGGTGCGAATCAGCCCGTGGTCGATTTGAAAACGAAAAAGGTGTATATGAGTTCGCAGAATCATAGTTATGAGGTTGATGAACCGAGCCTGCAAGGAACATCACTGCAGGTGAGGTTCAGAAACGTGAATGATAACACGGTTGAGGGGCTCATGCATGAAGACTTGCCAATCTTCACTACCCAGTACCACCCAGAGGCTAATCCAGGACCTATCGAGAGTTCATTACTATTCAACGACTTTTTACAAATGATAAATGATTATAGCGGGAGAGAAAAAGCTTATGCCTAAGGACGACACGATACAGACCATTTTAGTGATTGGTTCGGGGCCGATTGTCATCGGGCAGGCCGCCGAATTCGATTATGCAGGTACACAGGCCTGCCTTGCTTTAAAGGAAGAAGGATATAAAGTCATACTGGTCAACAACAATCCAGCAACAATCATGACTGATGATATGAATGCGGATGCTGTCTATTTCGAACCTTTAACAGTTGATGTACTGGAAAAGATCATTTCCAAAGAAAAGCCGGATGGCCTGCTCGCTACATTAGGCGGTCAAACAGGATTGAATCTTGCTTATCAATTGGATGATGCTGGAGTACTTGAAAAATATAATGTCAAATTATTGGGAACCCCGATCGATTCCATCAAAAAAGGGGAGGATCGTGAACTGTTCCGTGAGTTGATGTTTGAAATAGGTGAACCCGTTCCCGACAGTACGATTGTCCATACACTTGAAGAAGCGCTGGCTTTTGCCGACAAAATCGGTTTCCCCATCATCGTTCGTCCCGCTTATACACTCGGCGGAACTGGCGGTGGTATTGCCGATTCACTGGACATCTTTAAGGAACTTGTACGGGGCGGACTTCAAGAAAGCCCGATTACACAATGCTTGATTGAAAGAAGCATAGCTGGTTATAAGGAAGTCGAATATGAGGTTATGCGAGATGGAAACAATACGTGCATTACCATCTGTAATATGGAAAATATCGATCCGGTAGGGATCCATACAGGTGATTCGATCGTCGTGGCACCATCACAGACTTTATCGGACGATGAGTTTCAGATGCTGCGTGCCGCATCCATTAAAATCATTTCTGCTTTAGGTATCATAGGCGGCTGTAACATTCAATTTGCCCTTGATCCGAATAGCAAGCAATATTATTTAATAGAAGTAAACCCGCGCGTCAGCCGTTCATCGGCATTGGCTTCCAAAGCAACAGGCTATCCGATAGCACGCATTGCCGCAAAGCTCGCTGTTGGCTACGATTTATCGGAACTCATCAATCCAGTAACGAAAAGCACATACTCAAGCTTCGAACCTGCTCTTGACTACGTAGCGGTAAAGTTTCCGAGGTGGCCATTCGATAAATTCACGACCGCCAACCGCAAATTGGGAACACAGATGAAGGCGACTGGTGAAGTGATGGCTTTACACCGCAGCTTTGAAGGGGGAGTTCAAAAGGCCGTCGATTCTTTGGAATTGAAAACGATTGGGCTGCAGCTATCATCGCTGAAAAATAAATCGGTTCCTGAACTTTGGGAAAAGCTTGCCGAAAAATCCGATGAACGAATATTTGTCATTTTTGAAATGCTTAGAAAAGGCGTGACGATTGAAGAAATCCATGAAGCGACAGCCATAGATTATTTCTTCCTTAAATCCTTTGCGTCATTGATCCATTACGAATTTGAGATTGAATCTAAGGCAATCGATCAGGTAACAAAGGATGAACTGCAGGCATACAAGGAAAAGGGCTTTTCCGACCGCTATCTTGCTTCCGTATGGAAAGTAAGTGAGATGGAAGTGAGAGCACACCGCAAATCACTGGGCCTTACGGCTGTCTACAAAACGGTTGATACATGTGCAGCCGAGTTCGAATCACATACGAACTATCACTATTCAACATATTTTGGTGAGAACGAACAGAAAAAAACTGATAAAAAGAAGGTCTTGATGATTGGCAGCGGTCCGATCCGCATCGGGCAGGGAATAGAATTTGATTACTGTTCGGTTCACGGTGTTTATGCACTCCAGGATGAAAATGTTGAAACGATCATGATCAATAATAATCCGGAAACGGTAAGCACGGATTTTGCGACGGCAGATCGCCTTTATTTCGAACCGTTGACTCTTGAATATGTTCTTAATGTAATAGAAGCGGAAGATATTAAAGATGTTATCGTCCAATTTGGTGGGCAGACTGCGATAAACCTGGCAAAAGGCCTGGAAGAATACGGTGTCAATTTGTTGGGGACTTCCTTCGATACACTTGATCAATTAGAAGATCGTGATCGTTTTTATCAGCTTCTTCAAAAACTGGATATCCCGCATGTACCGGGTTCTATGGCTAATGGTGATGAACAATTAATTGCAAGTGCAGAGGCAATCGGCTTTCCGGTGCTTTTACGCCCATCCTATGTAATTGGCGGCCAGGGAATGGAAATCATCCGCTCCAAGGAAAGCTTGTTGAATAGAATGGCAAATGGAACGGCACTTGTCTATCCAGTGTTGATCGATTCCTATATTCCAGGAAAGGAAGCCGAAATCGATTTGATTGCGGATGGAAATGATGTATACATTCCCATCATTGCCGAACATATAGAGAAAGCAGGCGTCCATTCAGGGGATAGCATGGCATTATTGCCAGCTCAATCCTTAACGGATGATATCAAAGATAAAATGACCCTTTATGCTGAAAAACTAGTTAGTGAACTTGGTTATAAAGGACTTATGAACATCCAATTCGTGATTGAGGGAAATAGTGTTTATGTATTGGAAGTGAATCCTCGTGCAAGTCGGACAATTCCAATCATCAGTAAAGTGACCGATGTTTCCTTGGTGCAAATAGCGACAAAAATATTGCTTGGGAAATATTCATTGTCGAACGCGTTCGAAAAAACGGGCTTAATGGATGAAATTCCATATGCAGTCGTCAAATATCCCGTATTCTCTACATTTGCACTAAGCGGACTTGATTCTAAAGTAGGTCCGGAAATGAAATCAACGGGTGAAGGGATCGCCATCGGGGAAACGGTAAATGAAGCTTTGACAAAAGTATTCCATGCTCAAAAATCTAAACATACTACTGGTGTTTATCAATCAGAATCTGTCCAATTAAGTGAAGATTTGTTAGACCAAATCAAAGAAGCAGGTTTGATATTGGGGAATTCGGATTTTGATAAATGGTTAAATGAAGGAAATGCGGCGGTAGTTTTGGCATATGGAACGACAGAGGAAGATAAGAAGCTAAGGTTACTTGCAGCAAAATACCGACTGCTTGCATTTACGGAAGAAGAGACGTTCAAGGCCTATCTACAATCGGTAGAAAATGCTGATCCAGGGGTGAACTCACTTCAGGAATGGCTTGTACCATATTCGAAAGGAGTGTCACACGTATGAGTTCAATGACGGCACCGACACAAGCGAAGATTTTAAATGGAAAAGATTTTTTGACCATGAAGGAGTCTACACCAACGGCAATTGCAGATTTGTTAAAACTGGCGCAGACCATTAAAGGCAAATTGCAAGCTGGTGAAGAATATACGCCTTTAAAAGGCAAAACGCTGGGGATGATCTTTGAAAAATCGTCTACCCGTACCCGTGTTTCTTTTGAAGTGGGCATGATGCAGCTTGGCGGACATGCTTTGTTCCTGAGTGGCAATGACTTGCAAATTGGACGTGGTGAAACTATTTCCGATACTGCAAAAGTCCTTTCTGAATATATTGATGGCATCATGATTCGTACCTTTGAGCATGAGAAAATCCTGGAATTGTCAGAAAATGCTTCTATCCCAGTCATCAATGGGTTAACAGATCTTGCCCATCCTTGTCAGGTGCTTGCTGACTTCTTGACGATCATCGAGATAAAAGGGCAGCTAAAAGGCTTGAAGATGAGTTATATCGGTGATGGCAATAATGTCGCCAATTCATTAATGGTAGGCTGTGCAAAAATGGGAATGGATTTTTCCATTGGATGTCCTGACGCCTACAAACCTGATGAAAAGGTCGTCGCATATGCTAAAAAGGTGGCAGAAGAGACTGGCAGTGAAATTTTGGTGACAACCTCAGCTTCGGAAGCAATAAAAGATGCAGATATCGTCTATTCCGATGTTTGGACCTCCATGGGGCAGGAAATAGAGAATGGTATTCGCTTGGAAGCTTTTAAAGATTATCAAATAAATGGTGAGCTAGTTAAACTTGCTAAAGAAGATTACTTATTCATGCATTGCCTGCCTGCACATCGGGAGGAAGAGGTTACGGCTGAAGTCATCGATGGACCTAATTCCGTCGTTTTTCACCAAGCCGGAAATCGTCTCCATGCCCAAAAGGCGGTCCTAGTGGACTTAATGTCTTAACCAAAAAAAGGCGTCTGCTCTCTGAGCGGACGCTTTTTTGATTCAAGCCGCTTTCCTAATTTTTCTGACATGAAAGGAAGGAACCTGGTAATAATAACAGGGAAAGCATGTAAAGGGGTGAGATCTATGGGGCAAAATCGTCAATTTAAGCCAGGTCAGAAGGCTCCGAATAATGGGACCTACGTAGAAATCGGTGAAACGGGCAGTACGGTAGTGAATCCGAAAATGGTAAAGCTTGATGCAGGGGATTCTTTTCCTGAAACATCCAATCATAACCGGATATGGACATATAAGCGGAAGCCATGAAACATCTAAAAGCAGGAAAAAGGAATGATCGCAATCCTTCTTCCTGCTTTTTTCTATTCAGCGGAATAACCGAATATATTCGAGATTTCCAAACAGCACTTCCTTAAATAATGGCTTAAAGGATCTTCATAATGATCAGGAATGCTCTCAGTGAACCCAACGGCAGTGATCGCCCCCAATAATTCCGAATTATAATTAAAAACCGGAATGGACATGGATGAAACGGATGGTACAAGTGGCTCTTTGGCAAAAGCTATTTTGTATTTCCGAATTTCATCATATTCATTTGTTTCTTTAAGGAACGAGCCTGTAACATTACGATCTTTTTCAATCCATTCCGCCGTCAATGAAGGATCCTGAAATACAGTGAATACCTTTCCGGAAGAGGATGATGGCGGGAGTCGCGTACCTAACTGTGCCCCGATGTTTAAGTTTTGGTTGGAATTCCATATTTTTGCAGTTATTGGTCCGTCGTATGTCCAAACGGAAAAAAGGACCGTGCAAGAAGTATGGTGACTGATTTCCTGTAAATAAGGAGTTATTCTGCTCGTTACATCCTCATTTCCTATCGCTGCCATTCCGTATTGAATCAATTTGCTCCCAAGATGATACATACCGGTTGTCTTATCGCGATATAGTAGCTCCAGTTGAGTCAAAGTATTCAAATACTTATAGAGGTTACTTTTCGTTATTTCCGTTAATTCCTGTATATCAGAGAATCTTAAAGGAGTTCTTTGGGAAGCAAGTAAATCTATGATGCTCATCCCTATTTGTAATGATTGAATCGTCGAACCGGATTTTACGATTTCCATAAATCAATCTCCCTAATCTGTTTTAATTTAGGTCTAGTATATCAGAATCTGTAAAATTTAAATGAAAATTAGCAGAAAAACCGCCGGCTGCTTGAATCTATCGATATCCTTTTCTATTAAAAAAATAACTTTAGCACAGTTTTTATTGATTCCGAAGTGCTGATAATGGTGTAGATGATAACATTTGTACAAAAATTTGCAATACTTTCTTGACAATATTCCGAAAATTGAGTTATCATTTATATAAATAGTGAACAGTGTTATCTATAAGTGAAATTAAGAAGATGTACAGTCATTCAAATACTGGTATTCGAAGCGAATCCAGCTGAATCAGGATGGTGGCATCAAAAAGAGGTATTAAAAAAATCCAGATAAATAAAGGAGAATGAAATATGAAATTAGTAACTTTCAGCAGTCAAGGCTTTAAACGTATTGGTGCAATTTACCCGAATAATGTAGTAGTTGACTTGAACTATGCCTATCAAGCGCTTCTTGAAAGCGAGGGGAAACTTCGCAGTGAACAAATTGCTGACGCGTATGTCCCTGCAACAATGGAGGAGTTTTTACAGGGAGGGAATGAAAGCCTTTCCATAGCGCGAAAGGCTGCGGACTACGCTATTAACAATCGTGATTCCTTCAGACATAAATTGGTACATGAAATTGAAAATATAAAGCTTGAGGCCCCTGTCCAAAAGCCAAGCAAAATTATTTGTGTCGGACATAACTACCGTGAGCACATTGCTGAAATGGGGCGTGAACTGCCGCCATTCCCTGTGGTATTCGCAAAGTTCGCCAATACAGTAATCGGTCCCCAGGATGATATACCGTTTTTCCCAATCTCTGAACAACTGGATTATGAAGCGGAATTCGCTTTTGTAGTCGGACAAAGGGCACGTAATGTTTCTAAAGAAGATGCTCTTGATTATGTAGCTGGTTATACAATTGCGAATGATGTCACTTACCGTGATATCCAGCGGCGCACACTTGAGTGGCTACAAGGGAAAACGGTTGAAGGAAGCGCTCCGATGGGGCCTTGGTTAGTCACTTCCGATGAACTTTCCGATCCATCTGGCTTAAATGTCCGATTAACGGTAAATGGTGAAGAACGCCAAAAAACGAATACATCCAACTTCGTATTCGATGTGAAGTATCTAGTTGAATTCTTATCGAACTTAATGACTCTTGAACCAGGTGACATCGTCCTCACAGGAACACCGGGTGGGGTAGGAGTAGCACGTGATCCACAAGTGTTCTTAAAAGATGGTGACGTTGTCAAAATCGAAATAGACAAAATAGGTTATCTTGAAAACCGTGTGCGACGTGTCGGGGAGGGAAAATAAAATGGCTTATCAGGAAATCGGGACATCAATCCAATCGGTTCAACAATCAATCGACCACATTCTTGAGACAGCGGCAAACCTACCGGAAGAAACGATTCGATTTAAAACAGCAGAGGATGAATGGTCAATCATGCAGATACTTTCCCATTTAGCTGAAGCCATTCCTTATTGGTTAGGTGAAGTGGAAACTGTAATAGCGATGCCAGGAGCCGAATGGGGGCGTGGATTGCAAGATCCAGCCCGTTTGGCAGCAGTCACCGATACAGACAAACTTGCTGTCGAAGATGTCATGAAGCAAGTGGAGGAGCTTAAATATAAAGTGGAGAGCAGTCTCGGGAATTTAGATGAAGAAACACTATCCAAAGAATCGCCACACCGGAATTTCGCTAAATTCGGAAACAAACCAGTTTCTTATATTGTCGATCACTTCATCGATGAGCATGTTTCAGGACACTATGATCAAATAAAGCGAAATCTTTCTAAAATCCAGTGAGGCAAGATAAAAAAGAAAGTAGGGATTAATATGGCTGAAAAATCGGAATACATGAATAGTACAATCGTAAAAGATTTTACAAAGGATATTCAGCAGTATAACCTTGGTCCGCTGTGGGAAGCCATTCCCGCTCTGATGGACCATGAACCTAAACCTCATGCGCATGCTTATTTATGGAAAGAAGAGCTTTTGACAAAAAAATTGATGGAAGCAGCTGAAATATTCACACCTGACCGAGGTGGGGAGCGCAGGGCCATTTATTTTCAGAATCCTGGACTCACTTATCGTCAGCCTTGGGGATGGGCTTCGACAACACAAACGCTATATGCAGCGGTCCAGCTATTGCTGCCAGGTGAAGTGGCCCCTTCCCACCGTCACTCCCAAAGTGCACTTCGTTTCATCACGAATGGTGAAGGTGCCTACTCCATCGTGCAGGGAGAAAGGATCTTCATGGAAGAAGGAGATTTCTTGATCACGCCTAAAAACCTATGGCATGGTCATGGACATGTTGGCGATAAACCGATGATTTGGATGGATGCCCTTGATATCCCAACCATCTATTCCATAGGCGGCACTTTCTTTGAACCATATCCTGATCGGATTGAAACGCCTAAACGGCCCGATAATTTTTCAGAGCTCCGTTATCAAGGCGGAATGGTTCGTCCAGTATCCGACCGTTATTCACAAGTGGCACCGCTTGCCAACTACAAGTGGAAAGGGACCAAAGCAGCGATAGAAGGATTAATGAATTTCGAACCGGACCCATATGATGGTTTCGCCGTGGAATATATCAATCCATCAAATGGCCAAACGGCCAATCCGACGATGGGGGCATGGATGCAGAAGCTTCCGAAAGGTTTCCATACGAAAGCACATCGCCATACCCATTCCACAATATATCAAGTGCACCAAGGATCAGGCTATACGGTCATTAATGGAGTGCGCTTTGACTGGTCCAAGGGTGATTATTTCGTCGTTCCAAATTGGGCATGGCATGAGCACGTTGCAGAAGCGGATTCTTACTTATTCTCGGTAAACGACCTACCAATAATGGAGAGATTCGATTTGGAGCAGCAACAGGCATTAGACGCAAACAATGGTTACCAAAAGGTTGAAAGTGAATTCAAGCCTGTTTTGGTTTGAAAATAATCTGTTTGGAATCTTCAGCTTAGGTCCTGATGAATATATGGAATGCCAGTCGAATGAAAACGCTTACTGTGTGTGGTCCGCAACATTGGCTAATAGCAACTAATATAGGGGGAATTTATGATGTACACAGAAAACAAACCATTCATCGTTATCGGTGGGGGAATTGGCGGATTGGCAACTGCTTTAGGAATCGCAGAAACAAAACAGTATGTAAAAGTCCTTGAACAAGCTCCCGAGTTTGGCGAAATCGGTGCAGGCATTCAGCTCGCAGCAAATGCCACCAACGTCTTGCAGCGTTTAGGCGTCATGGATAAAATCAATGAAATTGCAGTATTTCCAAAAAGGTTGGTGCTGATGGATGCATTTTCCGGAAAAGAGCTTTCCGCTTTGGATTTAGGTGATGTTTATAAAGAAAGATATGGAGCTCCATATGTTGTTTTGCATCGGTCCGATTTGCATAAAGTACTGGCTGAAGCATGTGAAAAGAACCCGTATATCGAACTGGTTACGAATCAAACCATTATTGAGACAGTAGAAAATGAAGGTGAAGTGACGGTTACTTCTGCCAACGGGTCCCAACATTCAGGAACTGCTGTCATTGGAGCCGATGGATTATGGTCCAAGGCACGGAAACTTTTTGTGGAAGATCAGCCGGTCTGCTCACAATATGTTGCATACAGGGGAGCGATCCCGATGGAAGAGGTTACGAGCCATGGAGATTTAGATGATGTTTATATGTGGATTGGCCCAGACCTTCATCTTGTTCAATATCCGGTTAGAAGGGGAGAACTGTACAACCAAGTAGTGGTTTTCAAAAGTTCTCAATATACGGAAGAAAACGAAAAAACAGATCAGTGGGGAACCCCGGAAGAAATGGACCGTGTGTTTGCCGGAACTTGTGAGCTTGTTCAGAATGCGATTTCATTCATTCAAAGGCAACGCCGTTGGCCAATGTATGACCGTTTACCAATTGATAATTGGACAAAAGGAAGAATTACGCTTATGGGAGATGCGGCACATCCGATGCTTCAATACTTGGCACAAGGAGCTTGCCAGGCTTTAGAAGATGCAGCTTATTTGTCGGATATGCTTCATAAGCATGGGAATGACATTGAACAGGCATTTTTGGAATATCAAGAGGAACGCATACCGCGCACGGCTAATGTTCAATCGAGCGCAAGAATGTGGGGGGAAATCATCCACAACACGACCGATGCAGGCATTCTGCTCCGAGATACGATCCTTGCAGGTCGGACGGATAAGGATTTCCAATTCATCGATGAATTTCATGGTTATAATAAAACGGCCGTGAAAGCATAATCCGTTTTGTTTCATCCATGCATCTAAAAGTTAGAACAAAGATGATTGGAGCGGGTGTACGAGACCCCGCAGGCGTAAAGGCGCCGAGGGGGCTCCCGGACCGCCCGCGGAAAGCGAGTGCCTGGATAGGAAATCAACCAAATTGTACAAACGGAAAAAGCCTTTCTTCTATATGAAGAAGGGTTTTTTCCGTTTATTTTCCATACTCCTGCATTTTTAGTAACTTTTCTTTACATGGGGAAAATTAGAAGTATAATGAAAATATAAAGGTCAAATTTGGTCAAACCGAGTGGGAATTCGTTCATGATATAGATGAATGGGAGGTTTTAAGATGGATATTAATAAAATGACGGAGAGAACCCAACAGGCGTTCATCGGCGGCCAGGAGCTAGCCAAAGATAGAGGGAATCCCGAGCTGACGGAGCTTCATTTATTAAAAACATTAATGGAACAGGATGAAAGTTTATTAATCAGGATTTTATCGGAATCTGGTAAACCGATGAATCTATTTGATATAGAGCTAAATAAGGAACTGGATCGATTACCGGAAGTGAGCGGGAGTGTTTCCCAGGTTTACATGTCATCCTCCCTGCAGCAAATGTTGACGGCTGCCGAAAAGGAAATGCAGATGTGGGAGGATGAATACTTATCTGTCGAACATATACTCCTTGCGTCGCTGCAGGACAATAAAACGAATGTGAACAGGCTTTTTTCATCATATGGAATTGATTATGATAAAGCAAAACAGGTAATAAACGATATAAGGGGGAATCAGCGAGTGACTAGTCAAAATCCTGAAAGCACTTATGAAGTACTGAAAAAATACGGGAGAGATCTCGTTGCTGAGGTTAAATCGGGGAATGTCGACCCCGTAATCGGCCGTGATACGGAAATCCGTAACGTCATCAGGATCCTTTCACGTAAAACGAAAAATAATCCTGTATTAATAGGAGAACCCGGAGTAGGTAAAACAGCCATCGTCGAGGGGCTGGCACAAAGGATAGTCAGGAAGGATGTGCCTGAGGGATTAAAGGACAAGACCGTTTTTTCACTGGATATGAGTGCGCTTGTCGCTGGCGCCAAATTCCGCGGTGAATTTGAGGAACGCCTAAAAGCGGTCTTGAATGAGATCAAGAAGAGTGACGGTAAAATTCTATTATTCATTGATGAATTGCACACAATTGTCGGTGCAGGAAGAACGGATGGCGCCCTTGATGCCGGAAATATGTTAAAGCCGATGCTTGCACGCGGTGAGCTGCATTGTATCGGTGCAACGACCCTTGATGAATATCGGCAATATATTGAAAAGGATCCGGCTCTGGAACGCCGTTTCCAACAGGTTCTGGTTCCCGAACCGGATGTTGAAGATACGATTTCAATTTTGCGGGGATTAAAGGAACGGTTTGAAATTCACCATGGCGTCAGGATACACGATCGGGCGATCGTTGCGGCCTCTGTCCTTTCGAACCGATATATAACGGAGCGATTTTTACCGGATAAAGCAATAGATCTTGTGGATGAAGCATGTGCGATGATCCGAATGGAAATCGACTCAATGCCATCCGAGTTGGATGAAATCACGAGAAAAGTCATGCAACTTGAAATTGAAGAGGCCGCCTTGAAGAATGAGGAGGACCCTCAAAGCAGGGCGAGACTGGAAGTGCTTCAAAAAGAACTATCAGAACTTCAGGATCAAGCGAATAGCATGAAATCGAAGTGGCAAATGGAGAAATCAGCGCTTCAAAAGGTGCAGGATCAACGTGAAGAGCTTGAGAAATTGCGTCATGAACTGGAACAAGCAGAGAATGACTATGACCTTAACCGGGCAGCTGAACTTCGGCATGGAAGGATTCCGCAGCTTCAAAAAGAATTGGACGCAATGGAAGACGAATTGGAAAAGGAAAAACAGGAATCACGATTGCTTCGCCAGGAAGTGACGGAGGAGGAAATTGCCTCGATTGTTGCAAGGTGGACGGGGATTCCGATTAGCAAGCTGGTGGAAAGTGAAAGGGAGAAGCTGCTTCGCCTATCTGATATCCTTCATGAACGCGTAATAGGTCAAGGAGAAGCGGTGGAACTCGTATCCGATGCTGTTTTAAGAGCAAGGGCTGGAATTAAAGATCCAAACAGACCAATCGGCTCATTCATTTTTCTTGGGCCAACGGGTGTAGGTAAAACCGAATTGGTAAAAGCTTTGGCAGAAACGTTATTCGATAGTGAGGAACATATGATTCGAATCGATATGTCGGAATATATGGAGAAACATTCAGTGTCCCGCCTTGTTGGTGCACCTCCTGGATATGTTGGATTTGAGGAAGGCGGCCAACTTACGGAGGCTGTTAGGAGAAACCCATATTCAGTCATATTATTGGATGAAATTGAAAAGGCGCATCCGGAGGTCTTCAATATTTTGCTGCAAATGCTGGATGATGGAAGGATAACAGACTCCCAAGGAAGAACAATCAACTGTAAAAATACGGTGATCATCATGACTTCCAATATCGGATCCCATTTCTTATTGCAGTCCAACCGGGTGGATGGCGGCATTGAAGAAGAAATAAAAGATCAGGTCTTTAAAGAGTTAAGAGGGCATTTCCGTCCGGAATTTTTGAATCGCGTTGATGACATTGTTTTATTCAAACCTCTGACGAAACAAGAAATCGTGGAAATCGTAGATAAAATGGTTCATCAATTACAAGTAAGGTTAACTGAACAAAATATAGATCTGAATGTTACTGAAGCGGCTAAGGAATTCATTGCGGAACAAGGATATGATCCGGTATATGGGGCAAGACCGCTGAAGCGATTCATCCAAAAGCATCTGGAAACGAAAATCGCCCGTAAAATCATTGCCGGGACTGTTGAGATTAAAGAAGGAATAACGATTGATTATGATCATGATGAATTGGTTCTCATATAAAAACGTTGAAATGTAGTTTACCCGTAAGCAAAGTACGGTATAACAAAAAGGACATCCTATAAAGGATGTCCTCTTTTGCTTCTTAATGTTGATGAGAGTCTTTAGCTGGCCCAGCAGGCATGATAGCCGGGATGATGCAAATCAGGATAGCAGCAGCTAATCCTAAAATCGTTCCCTGCGCAGCATCGTATGAAACTCCGATCATGGAAGAAACAACATATACAGTCATATGCACTAATAAGAATGTCCAAAAAATTGTCCAAGCATAACGCATCGAATTTCACCTCATTCCACTACATTCATTTTTATCTTACCATAATTAATATACAGTTAAAACGTGTTTTTAATAATAACCTTTAAATAATTCAATACATTAATTCATAAGAGAACTTTTTCAGGCAGACTAGTTGGTTTCAAACTTCAAAAGGGAAATCATAAGGAAAAAATAAAAGCAAAAACTCCGTGCTTGGTTAATTTAAGAGTAAGAAGTTAGGCGTTTCCACTGACCCTTTCTATTTTTCGTCATAAATTAATATAGTAGTAGTAATATTCCTTAAAGGAGTTTGAACGATGGAACAGCGAACTTTTCAAATTGATGACCAATGGAATATCATCTATTATCCAGAGCGGCCCAGTGGTTTTTCCGTAATGGTAATTGGAGACCGTAGTCATTTTGTCGAAAAAGACAGCAGCTTTTGGCTGCAGCATCCTGGCAGGCTGCAGATATTGGAATATTTAAAGGAATACGGATACACGCTATTTTCATCCAATTTTTATGGAGCCAACTGGGGCAGTCCTAAAGCACTCGAGCTTTCCCTTAACCTATATATTCTGTTCTTGAAAAAAGAAATAATCAATCAAAGGGTTCATATATTGGCAGAGGGGACAGGCGCACTCCTTGCCTTAAAGTTAATGAATCAACTTGGTAATAAAATACGGTCCGTCGTGTTGATAGATCCGGTTTTTTCCTTGAAAGCACAACTGGAGAAAGAAAAGGAAAATAAGTTCTTCTATAAAAAGTGGCTGTCCGAGGTCGCTGCTGCATATGAGCTCGATCCGGCAGAATGTGAACAGCATATACTGGACACTGAAGATTCAATGATCGCAGAGAATATCCCCATGAAAGTGATTCAGGTTTTTGGAAGCTTACGGAAAGAGCAAGCCTCCCTTTATCGGCAAATCCAGCTGGCTAGAAAAGCAGACTTGCAGCTGACTTATATACTGCCCGAAAAACGTTATAAAATCCCCTATCAAATACAGAAGTTTTTCAATGAGAATGAAGAGACTTTATGAGAAGAGATATATTTTTACAATGGTTTGCATACGATACAGCATCTAAAAAAACTAGACGTGCCGGGTAAAGTGGGCTTGATGGCATACGAGGAGGCTGTATTTATGCAAACAAACATTGTCATTGGCACTTATCGATTCGTGGGATTCTATGTGACTCAATTCTTTTTGAACCAAGGTGAAGAAGTAATCGGAATCGATTGGGATGATTCCGAAGCAAGTCAATATATTAAGGAAGAAAAGGAACTTGAAATAGGCAGGAATTCAAATTATTTATACTTTCCGATAAATAAACTTAAATTATTGGATATTTCACAGCAGGACACGGTGTTCATATCTTGTTACGATATTAAAAGCGGAAAAATGGACAAAATCGATTTTGTAATAGGAGAAATCGTTTCATTCATCGAGAAATGCAAAAAAAATGGCAAGAATGAAACGCCAAATTTCGTTCTTTTCATGCCCATTGAAAAAGATGTCAGTATATTTCAGTCGATATTAAGCTCGATTCGTGGAATGGATTCTGCAAAAATCATATTTTTACCGACGATTTATGGACCTTGGCAATCGGAAGGCATGAGCTTTGAAGCTGGAATCAATCAGCTTGGACAGTCTGATATCAAAGCGGCAATTGCTGCCGAATATAACGGAGATGCTCTCTACATCACTGATTTTGTAAATGCTTTGGAAGCGGTGCTTGCCACAAGTTCCGATAGGGACATCCAATTGTGCAGCAGTATCGACGATCATTGGGATAAATGTGCCAAGTTAATATTTGGTGAAAGTATGGATTCATTCACTTCCCAATCAACAACGAAAATCAATAAAGGAACATTATTTGAAGTGCAATGCAAAATGGAACCGGAAGAAGGCATTGCATTACAGAGAAAACATAATAAACGATTAAACTTACTTAAAACGTGGAGAAAGCGTGATTGACATTTTTGTTATTTGGGAAGGACAAAACTGTATATTTGCCTCTAATCTATATGTCTTGTACTATAATGTTCAAGGATAGGAATTACATCAAAAGATATTCATGATTTTATATGTACGCCCTTTACGAAAGGGTTCAGTGGAATTATGATAATATTGAGCTTATTTTGGCATCAAAATGATCAATTGATGAATATTCAAAAGATAGGGGGAAATGCGAATGAGTTCAGATAAAACTCTTGAATTTATGGGAATCGCCATGAAATACTTCCCAGAGGCTAAAGCGAAGCTTGAAGCAAGCGGGATTCCATTCTCAATGGAGATGGCAGAGCCATTCATGGAGCTCTTTAAAAGCGTTATGCAAGAAGCTTATGAGCTTGGTAAACAAGATGCTCAACGTTAATTAAAAGGCAGGCTGTCCGTTAAAAGGGCAGCCTATGAATTTTTTTATTCTTTTTTCAAGAACTTGGCGATCAAGGGGCTCAGATTGATTTTATCAATGGTCGGTTTGTATTGACTGTATAAGCCCATCAATGTTTCAACGCTCGCCATCAATTGCATGTAATCAACCTGCGCTTCCTCTTGCTCCGGTTCATTTTTCCTGCCAAACATCAAATTAGAAAAATGATCATCCGTGTTTCTCTCCCGGTTGCGATTGAAGATGTCCAAAATGAATTCCTCCTATTCTCCTTTTATTTATAATGTATGTCCCCAATTTCCCTTGGCATAGGCGCTTGTCCGACTTCCGAAAGAGATTTCTTTAGCTTTTCAAATTGTTAACTCTTGCAAGGAAGTCTTTTTTTATATAAAATTAGTACCAGGTAATAATAGATGATTATAATAACTCATAAAATATAAGGGGATGGCAAGATGAATGCTGGAATACTAGGGCTTGGCCGCTACTTACCCGACAAAATCGTTACAAATGCGGACCTAGAGAAAATTATGGACACTTCCGATGAGTGGATTCGGACTAGGACGGGTATTGAGGAAAGAAGAATTGCCAAAGATGATATTGATACATCAGATATGGCCTATGAAGCCGCAAAAGCTGCATTGAAAAATGCGGAAATTTTGGCTGAAGAGATAGATTTAATTCTTGTAGCCACTGTTACACCGGATCAGTCGTTTCCTTCAGTCGCTTGCATGATTCAAGAGAAATTGGGAGCGATGAAGGCAGCAGCAATGGATGTAAGTGCTGCATGCGCCGGTTTTATGTATGCAATGATCACGGCACAGCAATTTATTAAGACAGGTGCATATAAGCATGTGCTGATTGTCGGTGTTGAAAAACTTTCGAAAGTAACCAATTGGGAAGACCGCAATACTGCTGTACTTTTTGGTGACGGAGCTGGTGCAGTTGTACTTGGACCTGTATCTGAAGGCAAAGGAGTCCTTTCCTTTGAATTAGGCGCAGATGGAACCGGTGGGAAGCACTTATTACAAGAAGGAGATTTCATTCATATGAATGGCCGTGAAGTATTTAAATTTGCTGTCCGTCAGATGGGTGAATCCAGCCTGGGTGTCTTGGACAAAGCTGGTTTGACTAAAGAAGATGTGGATCTGCTTGTCCCGCATCAAGCTAATATACGAATTATGGAAGCCTCTAGGGAACGCTTGGATCTCCCGCTTGAAAAAATGACAAAAACGATTCATAAATATGGAAATACTTCTTCAGCGTCCATTCCAATGGCCCTTGTGGAAGAAATGGAAGCAGGAAGAATCAAGGATAATGACTTAATAGTCATGGTCGGTTTTGGTGGTGGCCTTACATGGGGAGCGATCGCTCTTAGGTGGGGTAAATAAAAGAAGAAGCAAAACGTAAGAGCTTTAAAAATAGGAAGGAGCCATTTTTAAATGACTAATCGCCGTGTAGTTGTAACTGGTATTGGAGCAATCTCTCCAGTTGGTAATGATGCAGAAACTGGATGGAAAAATATAATCGAGGGGAAATCGGGGATAGGACCTTTAACTCGTTTGAATGCTGAAGAATATCCCGTTAAAGTGGCTGCTGAAATCAAGGATTTTGATATAGAAACATATATAAATCGTAAAGAAGCACGCAAAATGGACCGTTTTACCCATTATGCAATTGCAGCTTCCGTTATGGCATATAATGATAGCAAGCTGGAAATAACCGATGAAAATGCTGCACGTGTCGGGGTCTGGATCGGTTCGGGTATCGGCGGGCTGGAGACACTAGAGACACAGCATGAAAACTTTTTAAACAGAGGATACAAACGGGTAAGCCCATTTTTCGTACCAATGATGATTCCGGATATGGCAGCTGGCCAGGTTTCTATCTTACTGGGTGCAAAAGGAATCAATTCATGTACGGTAACAGCCTGTGCAACAGGAACTAATTCAATTGGTGATGCGTTTAAAGCCATTCAGCGGGGCGATGCCGATGTGATGATTACAGGCGGGGCCGAAGCGCCAATCACAAAAATGTCGGTTGCAGGCTTCTGTGCAAATACGGCTTTATCGACAAACCCTGATCCACAAACGGCTAGCCGTCCTTTTGATCTTAACCGTGATGGTTTCGTAATAGGCGAAGGAGCTGGAATCATTGTTCTGGAAGATCTTGAACATGCATTGAATAGAGGAGCCAAGATTTATGCTGAAATAGCTGGCTATGGCTCAACTGGAGATGCCTTCCATATTACCGCTCCGGCACCAGGTGGAGAAGGCGGGGCAAGAGCGATGAAAATTGCAATCGAGGATGCAGGTTTGAATCCGGAAGACATCCAATATGTGAATGCCCACGGAACGAGTACGCCTTACAATGACAAATACGAAACGATGGCAGTCAAAGAAGTCTTTGGCGACCATGCTAATAAACTTGCAATAAGTTCCACTAAATCGATGACGGGCCATATGTTAGGGGCAGCAGGCGGTGTGGAAGCGATTTTCACGATTCAGGCAATCAGGGACAGCATTTTGCCTCCAACCATCAATATTGAAACACCAGACCCTGAGTGTGATTTGGACTATGTCCCGAATCAAGCAAGGAAGGGCGAAATCAGTGCAGCCATCAGTAATTCACTTGGATTCGGTGGGCATAACGCAACTATCCTTTTCAAAAAATATCAATAAGTTTGAAGGAAGAGCAGATCTTTAGGGATTTGCTCTTTTTATGTTGAAGGGAAAATTGCAAATACAAGGGATATAAAATGTGTCAACCGCCTTCTTTAAATCATACGATAGTCAATAGAAGCGGAGGTGTATGGGAAATGGGAGTCATTTCAACCAATGAATGGATGAAGAAGGATTTCAACCGCCCGGTCCAGATGATGGAAAGAGTTAAAAGTACATTCAACAATACCCTTGATGCGGACATGATTTATCATCATTTATTGAAGCATGGCATGTATTCGCCGAATCAAAAAACAAAACAAACATGGGAAGACTTAAACGAAAATAATGTCTGGGAAAAAACACAAAGCTTGTTTACAGCTTATAAGAAGCTATGGGGTGGGCCTGATGTTCCCATATATATTTTTCCGCTGATGTCTTCAGGGATATGGAATAAAAAAGTTGAAACGAAGTCAGGGCTGGCATTTAAAGATAAACTATTCCTTTTTTACGGAAAGGGGATAGCCGAAAAGGAAATGGAGGCGCTGTTGATTCATGAATATCATCATATTTGCCGTCTGCATCATTTGAAAAAGGACCAAAAAGAATTCACTCTCCTGGATACGATGATCATGGAAGGACTGGCGGAAAGAACGGTGGGGAAATATTTAGGAACAAAATTTTTAGCAAATTGGACTAAGTTATATCAGGAAGATAAACTAAGAGAATTTTGGAGCAAGCATTTAGAGGAAAAGCACACGATAAAACGTACAGATCCTCTTCATGATGCACTTCTGCTCGGGATGAAAGGATATCCATATATGCTTGGATACTGTAGTGGCTATTACCTGGTGAAAAATTCTGAGAAACTCTCTGTGAAAAAATCGTTCATTATTCAATCTGAAGAATTCCTATCTAAAAAGAGTTAATATATACGTTCTTTTTTTCTTAATCTGTTTTCTAGAATAGGAATAAATTGTATGGTTCCTGCCTATACTGATTGACAAACAGAAATTTGTTTAAGTGAGGGATGAATGATGCTATATCTTCATGATGTATGGGTTAACTGGTTTGAAGGAGAAGAAAACGGCTATAATATTTGTCATTTTCATGAATGGAGGAAGGATGACGGGATCGAACTACTAGATCAAGTTCCTTTGTTGAAAGTGTCATCAACATTGTTCCACTACATAGAAAACGACTTGTCAGAATTACCTAAGCCACTGCTGAATGATGTATATCAAAAAGCATATGCAAGGAAAAATCATGAACGAATTCAGCTCGACTATTGTTTTATCGTGACTGACGGAAATGGAATCTTAGCTGTTGATACGATAGGCTATCATATTCCGATTAGGAAAAGCAGAATAATTCCTCGGCAGGAACAAATTGTTTATGACATGATAGAAAACCATGATGAGATGGATTACACCTTTACTGAAAAACCTACATCTGAGAAAGAATATCATATTTTGTCGCCGTCTCCCTTATTCATGAACGGTTTGACAAGAAAAGAAAGACAGCTTAAGCAATTGCTATTCATGGCCATGGACCAATTATTCACGGCGAAAAACACTGCTGAAATCCGCTATTGGTATACAGAATGGGCTCCTGAGAAATATGAAAGCATTCAAGAAATGGATTTTCAGATAGCTTGGCTTGAATTATATGAAGAAATGAAGGAAGGCTGGTCAGAGAAGCATCTTCAACTTTGTGAAAACCTTGTGAAGGGGCAGCCTTTTTTTGAAAAGCTGTGGCAAGTGGAGGCTGGCGATAGCCCATCGATATTATGAAAAAAAGACGATCCGTTGAGGATCGTCTTTTTTTTATCTCTTTCTGCCAAGTCCCATGCCATTATACATTTTTCTGATCATTTTATTGGCTTCAATGTTCGCCTTTTCTGCACCGCGGTCCAGAATTTCATCCAATTCAGGCGAATCGATCAATTCATTATAGCGTTCCTGAATTGGCAGGATTTCTCCAAGAACCACCTCAGCCAAATCACTTTTAAAGTCACCATAACCTTTGCCCTCATACATCTCTTCAATTTCTGTATAGGTTTTTCCACTGAAGATGGAATATATGGACATAAGGTTGGAAACACCCGCTTTGTTTTCCTTATCGTAACGGACAATTCCTTCCGAATCGGTAACTGCGCTCTTGATGTTTTTTTCGATTTGCTTAGGATCATCCAATAAGGCTATCGTTGCCTTTTTATTAGGATCGGATTTGCTCATTTTCTTGGTTGGTTCTTGAAGGGACATGATACGGGCCCCTTCTGTAGGGAGGCTGATTTCCGGGATTTTAAATATATCATTATGCTTTTTATTGAACCGTTCAGCCAAATCGCGTGTCAATTCAAGATGCTGTCTTTGATCTTCCCCGACAGGAACCACATCTGTACCATAAAGGAGGATATCGGCAGCCATCAACGGCGGGTAAGTAAGCAGTGCTGCGGAAACCCCTTCTTTGCCAGTTGATTTGTCTTTAAATTGCGTCATTCTCTCAAGTTCCCCAATATAGGATATACTCTGTAAAATCCAGCCTGCCTGGGCATGTGCTGGTACTTCTGATTGAATGAAGATGGTATTCTTTTCAGGATCTAAGCCAATGGCCAAATATAAAGCGGCCAATGTTTTAATGTTCTTCCTTAACTTAATGCGATCCTGTGGAACTGTAATTGCATGCTGGTCAACAATACAAAAGAAACATTCATATTCATTTTGTAAGTTAACGAATTGTTTCATTGCTCCGATGTAATTTCCTAAAGTAACGGAACCAGATGGCTGAATGCCGGAGAAAATCCTTTTCAACTGCTAGTCACTCCTCTAAATGCGTTTATTGATAAATGGATATTCGCTCTTCATTATTGTAAGGATAAATAGAAAATGAATCCACTTTCTTTGAAAGAAATGTGCATATTCCTGTGATGGGGAAATGCTCATTTAAATCTTGTGGAGGGCCGTTTTGTCCAGTATCGATGCCATTTTTAAGAATACGAAATGTCCACTATACTGTATTTTAGCATTTATTCATATTAAATGTATAATCGAAACGGCAAACAAGCCAATAGAACGGATTTTCCGCTTCTTTTTTTAGATATGGAAGAAATGAAGGGTTCAAGGAAAATCAATCCGTTTAACATATTTCACAATGAGCGGACCATTTTAGGGAAGGATACTCACAAGGGAATAACCGCGTTGTTGAACGTATTCTCATTTTGTAAGTCAGTTTTTTTTAATTATTTATAATATATAGGAGTAAAGTTTATTGTTTGTGGTATTAAAGAAAGGGGTTTATTATATTTGTTGAATATTGATGACTGATGGCGAATGAGGTGGAGAAAATGAAACCAATGTGTAAATGGTTGATGACAGGAATGTGCATATTCCTGATTCAACAGCCAGTTCATGCAGAAGGCATGAACGAAACCAGGCAGGTGGCATTAGAAAATAAAGAATTGCCTGCGAGCGTACCGCGTTTTGTTTTTGATTCGGGGTTGAAATTCGACTATCCGGATGCTGTGCGCGGAATATATGTGACAGGGCCTGCAGCGGGCGGCAATAAATTGAATGAACTTATTAGATATGTAGATGAAACCGACTTGAATGCAATGGTCATTGACATTAAGGATGACAAGGGGAACGTTACGTTTAAAACCGAAGATCCAGATTCTCCATATGCTGGGATTGGTAAAGACTACATAAAAAATCCAAGGGCAATGCTGAAAAAAATGGAGGATAAACAGATTTATCCGATTGCGAGGGTAGTCGTCTTTAAAGATTCACTTTTGGCCAAAGAGAAGCCTGAATTATCTTTTTTAGATGGCGAAAAGGTTTGGAGGAATGGTCGAGGGGAAGCCTTCGTTAACCCA
The DNA here is from genome assembly GCF_918698065.1 of Peribacillus sp. Bi134. NCBI lineage: Bacteria > Bacillati > Bacillota > Bacilli > Caryophanales > Bacillaceae > Peribacillus > Peribacillus sp. Bi134. The sequence continues at coordinate 435,497 of NZ_CAKKLN010000006.1, forward strand.
TTCTTAAAAGAGGTGTGGGATTATAATGTCGGTATTGCCATTGAAGCGGCAAAGATGGGGTTTAAAGAAATTCAATTTGACTATGTCCGTTTTCCCGAAGGATTCGAAAATAAAGAAGATGATTTGAAATATGATGTCGGTGAATATGATGAAGCGAAAGTGAGTCATACAGCCAAAAGGGTTCAGGCAGTGACAGATTTCGTAAGTTATGCGAGGAAACAACTGGAGCCATATGATGTGGAAGTATCTGTGGATATTTTTGGATATGCAGCTACATTGCCTGAAGCTCCCGGAATAGGGCAAAACTTCACAAAAATCTCTGAGAATGTCGATGTAATTTCCTCGATGATCTATCCGAGTCACTGGACATCTTATTTTGGTATCGATAAGCCTGATTTGGAGCCTTATAATCTCGTTAAGGAATATGCGAAATTGGAGAACGGGAAGCTGAAGGAATTAAAAACCCCACCTACTTCAAGACCTTGGCTACAAGATTTTACTGCCTCATATTTAGGTGAGGGGAATTACCAAAGATACGGAAAGGAAGAAGTGGAAGCCCAAATAAAAGCATTGAATGATAATGGTATTGATGAATACTTATTATGGAATGCGGCAAATCGATATACAAAGGGAGTAGACTATACCCCATGAAAAAAAGGATGACCTTGGAAGAGCCTTCCGGTCATCCAATTTCTCTCTGAATTACCGCTTTTTATTCCCGCCAACTTTACTCCACCCTGACTGAATTCGTTTCGATTGATCGAAAATATGAGAGTGACGTTTCCCGCCAAACCATTTTTCGCCGATGCCATTCGTCACAACGCCATTCACAGCTGTAATGCCAATAACGCAAGCAGCGACTAAAAAAAAGTCCAAAAAGTAACTGATCATCAAAACCCTCCTAATATTTTCAAGCTATTCAAGTTCTATTGTAGTGGATAAGAAAAAATCTGGAAAGTATAATCTAGCAAATGAGGAGATTAAATTATGAATTGGTATGATAAGCTGAACCAGTATTTCCCTATTGAAGAAATGAAGTCCAAAGAACATATAGAAGTTCTTTTAGAAGATAAGCAGGAAATATATAAAAAGGATGAAGGTCCCGACCATGTTTTATTATATGTGGAAGGAGAAGAGTTTATATTCGTTGATTACCTTTTTGTATCAAAGAATTCAAGGGGTCAGGGACTAGGAAGGAAATTAATTCAAAAATTGCAAAAAAAGCAGAAAACGATCTTGCTGGAAGTAGAACCAGTACAAGAAAATGATGACGATACATTGAAAAGGCTGAAATTTTATAAAAGGGAAGGATTCCAGCATGCCTCTTCAATTACCTACAGCAGAAAATCCCTTGCCACCAAGGAGGATACGCCTATGGAAATCCTATATTGGCCAGCAAACCCATCGGTTGATGAAGAAGACGTATATGATTTCATGAAAGATATTTATTCTGAAATCCATACCTACAAAGATGATGACCTATATGGGAAATCTTATCAAGATGTAGAGGATGTACTAAGCTTGAATGCAAGTCAGGAAACGGATATTTTTAAAGAGATGGAAATTTAGAAAAAAGGGGCCGGGCGCCTAACCGGCCCTTTTTAGTTTGTCGGAAAAAGTACGGTATAGAGGTCGAATAAAGTACGGTATAGAGGTCGAATAAAGTGCGGTGTAGGTCGAATAAAGTACGGGGAAGGTCGAATAAAGTGCGGTGTAGGTCGAATAAAGTGTAGTGTAGGTCGAATAAATTCGGGGAAGGTCGAATAAAGTACGGTATAGGTCGAATAAAGTGTGGTGTTGGTCGAATAAAGTGCGGTGTAGGTCGAATAATTCGTGGAAGGTCGAATAAAGTACGGGGAAGGTCGAATAAATTGCGGTGTAGGTCGAATAAATTCGTGGAAGGTCGAATAAAGTACGGTATAGGTCGAATAAAGAGTGGTGTAGGTCGAAAAAATTCGTGAACGGCTGAAAAAAGTGCAGTGATGGAAGAAAAAAATTCGTGAACGGCTGAAAAAACAGCTCAGTACGTCGAAAAAGAACAGTAAGGGCCGAAAAAAGTGCTCCAGCAGAAAACATCTGGAACGTTTTTTAAAGAAAAATTGAGGCAAACTGTTCTTTCTTAAAATTTGTCCATAAAGGAGGTTCGGAATGGTCTCACCCCAACCTCGATTATAAAAGGTTATCGTTTAGGCTTTTTACTATTCTATGAAAACCCTCAATAGATTGAAGGAAATTGCGACACTTCTGCTGAAAAACTGGCTAGCCGGGACCCCGGAGTCGCGTGCTTTGATGCGGCTTGCAGACAGTCGGCGGGAAAGGGAGCGGATTTCTGAAAACAACTGTTATGGTTTTTTCGAGTGCAGCCAAACTGTCTTTTCTTATTGTGCATTTTTTGCAGGCAAATGAATATCTATAACTTCTCGAATGGTAGATTACTCACTTATCGCCGATTTTTTCGAATTACTTTTTTACTTTTGGAAATATATGTGCTAAAAGAATGGTTTTTCTTGTAAAAGGAGGAATTTGCTTTTTATTAAAGAAAATATATTAACATGTACTTGTTTATTGACAAAGATAGGGGGTAAATAAAAGTAACGAGTTAATAAAAAAATCATGAGGGCCGAATTGAGAGTTAACTGAGAATGGCAGGTAGGTATTTTCAATTAGAAAAAGCGGTTTTAATGTATTACATAAAAAACAGAAAAAGCTATAGTACAGGCTAAACTAGAAGTTTATAAGGATTTTTCCAAATATCAAAAAGGGTATTCATTTTAAATAATTTAGTGTATAATAAAGAAAATGAAATACTTAATTAAAATTATTTCAAATTAGAGTGGTACTTATGAATACTAATAGTAGATTTCCCCTCATAGATCACCGATTCTATATTTAGGGAGTGTGAGTAAACATGGTAACATTATATACATCACCTAGTTGTACTTCATGCAGGAAAGCAAAAGCATGGTTAGAGGAACATGAGATTGGATATAAAGAAAGAAACATTTTTTCAGAACCGTTAACGATTGATGAAATTAAAGAAATTCTTCGAATGACTGAAGATGGAACCGATGAAATCATTTCAACACGGTCAAAAACTTTCCAAAAGTTAAACGTAAATTTAGAGAGCCTGCCTCTTCAAGAACTATATAAATTGATCAAGGAAAATCCAGGTCTGTTGAGACGTCCAATTATCCTTGACGAGAAACGGCTTCAAGTTGGTTATAACGAAGATGAGATAAGACGCTTTTTACCACGTAAAGTTCGTACCTTCCAGTTACGGGAAGCACAACGTATGGTCAACTAATAAGGTCTTTCAAGCTCTGCCAGGAAATGTGCAGGGCTTTTTCTTTATACATAACCGATTTTCCGCTGATTTTTTTTACTTAATGACGGGTAACATAACAGGATTCATAGGGGACAGGAGACGTTTCGGATTTGCAGCATGTTCCTTGAACCGGTCATCATTTAAAGAAAAAATAAGAATGCACACCATCATGCCGTGTATATAATAAGGCATAAATGGCAGGAAGTTTAAAATTGAAGAAAGCATTAGGATAGTTGCATGCGGATGAATTTTTTTATAGAATGAATGGAATATTAGGCAAACAATTGTTTTTTAGATAAGTAATGTTTTTTATTTCCCTTCTTCAAGGTTTTGTCATAAAATGATGTAAAATAGTCTGTTTTAATGGCTATCATGATTTACAGTATTCACTTACGGGTAAAGAGCTTTTAAGAGCAATTTTCGCTTGGGGGTTATTATCCCTTCAAAATGAGATAGGAAGGGAGAGGGGAATCATGGAAATCGAACGCATTAATGATGATACAGTTAAATTTTATATTTCCTATATAGATATTGAGGAAAGAGGCTTTGATCGCGAAGAAATTTGGTACAGCCGTGAGCGAAGTGAGGAACTTTTTTGGGAAATGATGGATGAAGTGCATCAAGAAGAAGAATTCATGATTGAAGGACCTTTATGGATTCAAGTTCAAGCCCTTGAAAAAGGCTTGGAAGTTTTGGTCACAAAAGCCCAGCTTGCCAAAGATGGTCAGAAACTCGAGCTGCCTCTTTCAGATGATAAGTTAAGGGATTTGAATGTATCAGACAAGATGGATACGCTTCTTGATCAACATTTTCATGGGAAAGATGAAGAAAGCGGTATGACATTCGAAGATGGTATGATTGAATTCATCACGACTTTCGAGGATTTTGAAGATGTCATTTCATTAAGCAAGCGTCATGGCTTGGATGACTGGACGACTAAACTTTATGTTTATCAGAATAAATATTATCTTTATATCGAATTTTCCGAGGCAGAAATTGATGAGGAAGAAATCGATAATGTTCTAAGTCTTTTATTGGAATATAGTCAGGAGTCACCTATAACGGTGCACATGCTTGAAGAGTACGGGAAGATAGTTATCGAAAATGATGTATTCACAACGGTCGATAAATATTTCGCATAGACTGTTGAGGCCGATTTCAGTAGAAATCGGCCTTTTCGTCCAAGAATGAGTGTTTTACCTCAGCAGGGAGGTTTTTATCATGTGCCTGTGTTTGTTAATTGGAGGTAGTCTAGGTGAAGAATATAGTTGGCATCGGTCTGCTAATTCTCTTGTTGGTCGGCTCTTGGTATTTTCTAATAAATGGTGTCGATGGCAGGGTGATTTTTTATTCCAGCCTTGTATTGACCCTTTTCTTGGTGATAATTGGATTCAACATTTTCCTGGAAAACAGAGATCCCATCGAGACCATAACATGGCTGGTTATTTTTTGCGCTTTCCCATTCATCGGTTTCATTTTTTACTTTTTGTTTGGCCGTCATTTTCGGAAAGAAAGGATATTTCGCAAGAAGTACTTTTTGGATAAACAGAGTTTCGTTAAAATAGGCGGCGAGGCGGAGTATAATGACCGAATTAAGGAAATGGGCGAGAACCCTCAGCAGTTAATCACTCTTGCAAATAGGCTGGGTAATAGCCCTATTTCATTTACGACTGAAACCCGGGTTTTAAGGAATGGTGATTCAACATTTTCCAATATCATCGAAGAATTAAAAAAAGCCACACATCATATTCATTTGGAATATTATATTGTTAGGGATGACCGCATTGGCGGTCTGCTAAAGGACATCTTGATACAGAAAGTAAAAGAAGGGGTAGAGGTCAGATTTCTCTATGATGCGGTTGGTTCCTGGAAGTTAGCTCGTTCATATATCGATGAACTGAGGAGTGCGGGAGCTGAAATGGTTGCTTTTGGTCCGTTGCATCTCCCTTTATTAAATAATACATTCAACTTTCGCAACCATCGTAAAATAATTGTGATAGATGGCTCTGTCGGATTCATCGGCGGCCTCAATATTGGGGATGAATATTTGGGACAAGATCAGAAATTCGGTTCTTGGCGGGATACGCATCTTATCATAAAGGGGGAAGCGGTCAGGACTTTACAGCTCATATTTCTGCAGGATTGGTATTATAGCACCAATAATAGTTTTTTAAGTGATGAATATCTCATGGTTGGCCTGCCGAACCATCATGGACATGGCGGAGTTCAATTGATTGGCGGCGGGCCGGATAGTGAGTGGACGATCATTAAAAGCATTTTTTTTAAAATGATCGCTTCGGCAGAAAAGTCAGTCTGGATTGCCTCTCCGTATTTCGTTCCTGATGACGATATCTTTCAAGCGTTGAAGGTAGCTGCCTTAAGTGGTTTGGATGTCAGGCTGCTCGTACCGAAGAACCCCGATAAACGTATCGTATTTCATGCTTCGAGAACTTATTTTCCCGAATTGCTCGCTTCCGGAGTTCGTATATTCCAATATAATGAAGGCTTCATGCATAGTAAAATCATCATCGTTGATGACCAACTGGCGTCAATTGGGACAACCAATATGGATATGAGAAGCTTTCACCTGAATTTCGAAGTCAATGCTTTTCTCTACAGGACGGAAAGTACTCGGCAGTTGGTGAATGATTTTTTGGAAGATATAAAGGTATCTCAAGAAGTGGAGATTGATGCGTTTTCCAAACGGAATTTCGGTTTGAAAGTATTGGAGTCCACATGCCGATTGCTTTCACCCCTTCTTTAGATAGCAACTTTACTTTATGCCGATGAGGCATTTTTTTTTTGCGGATTAAAAGGAATCCTAAGCGAAGCAGGCGAATGTAGTGGATGAGGAGGAGATGTATGCTAACCGCGATAAAGAAAGATGGAACTTGGATTACCCTCCCTGAAAAGATATCGGCAAACGAGATTGATGAATGGAGAAAATCGGCAGATTATTACTGTCCATGCTGCAAGATGGAAATGACCATCAAAGCGGGAAACGTCAGGATTCCTCATTTCGCACATAAAAATAGTTCTTCATGCCGTGCTTCTTCAGAACCGGAATCCGCCTATCATTTAATGGGAAAAAGAAAATTGTTTCAGTGGTTATTATCACATGGTTACCAAGTGGATCTAGAAGCCTACCTTCCTGAAATTAAGAAAAGGGCTGATATTTTAGCTGTAATAGGAGGCAATCGCTATGCAATAGAATTTCAATGCTCAGTTATCCCCGAGGTGGAATTCATGGAAAGGACAAGAGCCTACCAAAGCATAGGCATCAAGCCAATCTGGATCCTCGCTGCAAAACGCTTAAAAAGGAAAAGTTTGTATGAATTCAGTTTAACCCGCTTCCAATGGCTCTTCGTCACCGGCAGCTTCCATCATCCGTTTCTTTGGATGTATTGTCCGGAAACTGATCATTTATCAGTATTGAAGAACCTCACTCCGTTTACCCCTAGAACCGTCTTAGCCGAATTGACAACAGCTTCTTTAAAGCTCCTTCCCCCAAATCGGGCATTGCCCCGAAATTGCTTTGTTTTCCCTTTTCTGCCTGCGTGGAGATATAAACGAAATGGCTGGTCCCTGCATCGAGTGAAAACAGCACGCAGATGCGATCCTTTTTTCGAAGAGCTTTATTCACATCATATTACACCAGCGACACTTCCCGTTGAAGTGGGTGTTCCCGTCAGGGGGATGCTGTTGATCGAAACTGCCTCGATCGAATGGCAGGCATGGTTATACATGGATGTGTTTCAAGAGAAACGAACAGGGGAAAAGATTTCTATGGCTGATATTATCTGCATTTTTAGAAAGCGCTCAAAAAAAGGGGAAATAAAGTTCAGACCATTGCCATTGCTTCATGAAAAACCAATCGAGTATCCTGTAGGTCAATATATCATGATTTTGGAGCAATTGGGTTATCTATCAAAGCTGGAAAAAGGGGTTTTTAAAGTTGAAAGGGAATTTACCCTGCCCTTCACCAGTGATCAAGCTCAAATTTTGGAAAAAAATTTCTATGATAAGCATAAATTGATGATGGAAAAGGGGAATATCCAGTATAATCAGTGATAACATCTCTATTTATCTTGAATTCAGATGAAATGGCAGGATTATTTTTGTTAATGGAGAAATAGTAATAAGAACTGGGAATTAAAAGCTTTAAAAAGAATGAACGCCGAATGAAGCATTGCGGCGTCTATCCGGTTTACGAGTAAGCCCAATGGCAAGTTTCTATAGAATGAGGAGGAATTTTTTTATGGCACAGGAAACAAAAACGAATACATTACCCTCAAGAAGTGAAATAGCTCCTGAAGATACTTGGAGACTGGAAGATATCTTCGCAACCGAGGAAGATTGGGAAGCTGCCTTCAAAGCGGTAAAGGAAGACCTCAAGAAGGCGGAGGCACATAAAGGCACGTTGGGTGAAAGCGCAGAGAAATTATTCGCGGCGCTTCAACTCCAAGATGAAGTATTCGAGAAGCTAGGGAAAGTTTATTCTTATTCACATATGCGCAATGATCAAGATACAACCAATCCTTTTTATCAAGGGATGGAGGATCGGGCAAAAGCTTTATATGCCCAGGCAGCGGCTGCGTTTTCATTTATGGTTCCTGAACTATTGAGTATTGACGAAAGCAAAGTGGAAGGGTTTTTGGAAGAAAAAGAAGAATTGAAATTGTACAAGCATTCTTTAGAGGAAATCAATCTTCAGAGACCACATATCTTATCTGCAGAGCAGGAAGAATTATTGGCGCAGGCATCAGAAGTACTCGATGCATCGGGCAATACTTTCGGTATGCTTAACAATGCCGATTTGAAATTCCCGACCATCAAGGATGAAAAGGGAGATGAAGTGGAAATAACTCACGGAAGATATATCAGTTTTCTTGAGAGTGAAGATCGCCGTGTACGTGAGGAGGCATTTAAGGGGGTATACAGCAAGTATGGGGAGTTCCGCAATACATTTGCTTCAACCCTGTCTGGTGAGGTGAAAAACCATAACTTCAATGCCACTGTTCGAAAATATGATTCAGCACGCCAAGCGGCATTAAGTAATAACAACATTCCGGAGACTGTATACGATAATCTCGTTAAAACGGTCAATGACAATTTGCCTTTACTTCACCGTTATCTTGACTTACGTAAAAAAGTACTGCAATTAGATGAACTTCATATGTATGATCTATTCACTCCTCTTGTTAAAGAAGTGAAGATGGAAGTGACTTATGACGAGGCCAAGGATTATGTCCTTAAAGGACTTGCTCCGCTTGGGGAGGATTATTTGAATGTTTTGAAAGAGGGGTTTGAAAACCGGTGGGTCGATGTGCATGAAAACAAAGGGAAACGAAGCGGTGCCTATTCTTCTGGTACATACGGGACGAATCCTTATATTTTAATGAACTGGCAAAATAACGTCAATAACTTATTCACGCTCGTTCATGAGTTTGGACATTCGGTCCATAGCTACTATACACGTAAATATCAGCCATATCCATACGGAAATTATTCAATATTTGTAGCGGAAGTTGCATCGACTTGTAATGAAAACCTGTTGAATGATTATTTACTGAATTCAATCGAAGATGAAAAGAAACGCATTTATTTATTGAATCATTACCTGGAAGGTTTCCGTGGCACATTGTTCCGGCAAACGATGTTTGCAGAGTTTGAACATACCATACATTTAAAGGCTCAAAATGGGGAAGCGTTGACAGCGGATATGCTTACTAAGGAATATTATGAGCTGAACAAGAAATACTTTGGCGAGAACGTGACCATCGATGAGGAAATCGGTTTGGAATGGGCGCGTATTCCACACTTCTACTATAATTACTATGTTTATCAATATGCGACTGGAATCAGTGCAGCAACAGCATTGAGCAAGCAAATTCTTGAAGAAGGAGAGCCTGCTGTCAAAAGGTATCTGGAGTTCTTGAAGTCAGGAAGTTCCGATTATCCTATTGAAGTACTCAAAAAGGCTGGTGTCGATATGACAAAAGCCGAGCCTGTACAAGAAGCCATGAATGTATTCGAAGAAAAATTAAATGAGTTGGAAGAGCTTTTGAATAAATAGGATGTGAAAAGGGACCCGAGCACTGCCGGGTCCTTTTCATCATATATGATGTCCGTCATAATCCTTTAAAACGATTTCTCTGATTTAAGCTATGAAGAATTATAAAGAAAACAAAAAATAAAATAGGGGAGGTAAAATACAGAGGAATGAGGTTCATGATACCGAGTAGCTGGACAAATAGCGACCCTATCAAGAGTATGAGAAGAATAAAGACTTTCAATTTGGTCACCTCCAACCTGGTAGCAGAAAAAGCTCATCTGCTCTTTATTAGATAGTATGTTTTAGAATAAGCAGTATTCTAAGAATATGACAATAATGTGAAGTTGCGCACAAAGTTCTTGCAATTAAGGTATGTAATCTGCTATAGTACAGATATAGAAGTTATCACATCCCAAACATATACCCCTTTGTTTGTTCGTCGTGAAATTTCTCCCATCCCCTTATTCGTATAAATAGATGAAAACCCCAGCAAATTTAGCGGTTTGCCGGGGTTTTTCATTTGCATGAAAAGTAAAAAGAATTAAATGATCGGCTTTAACGGAAGTTAAAAAAGGCTTAGGCAATACAAAAAAGATAATGTGATTCGTTTCACAAATAGATTTATTCCATTTTAAATCAGATATTAAGAGGATATCTAAAACTCTTATAGCTTTAAATAAAAAGGGTTTATATTTAGCTATATATCGGAATGGATAATAAAAAATGACCAAAATATATATTGTGAACAATTTGTGAAAAGTTACACATATAGTTGAAACGCAAATGGGTTATCTGTTATATTATTTATTGTGAAGTGAATCACAAACAAACTTATACCCCTTTGTTTGATCGTGAAAAATTTCTCCCATCCCCTTATTTTCTTATAAAAAGCCATGCAATCTTTTGATTGCATGGTTTTTCCTTTAAAATAACAAAGAAGCAGTCAAATTCATGACTGCTTCTTTGTATATCTCCAAAACGTTCCGTATTTAGCAGGTATCTTCTCTGCAACCTGTTTTAAAACAAGCTTTTTCATTTCCAACTCGACATTATTCTTATTCATATTATAAACGGTTTCAATTTCCTTCGTGGCCACTAGTTTGAAACAGCTTAGAAACTCTTCGAGAGAGGGGGGGGTTGCAGGGGCTGGAAGACCATTCAGCATATCTTCTAAAATTTGAACATATACCTCGTAAGAATAGACACCTGAAACCTTTATTCCCTCTTCTTCAATATTTTGATTGAAAAAGACAAGGGAAGGTATTTCAGTCACTTCCATTTCGCTCGTGATTTTCATGTCACATTGAAAGCCTTTGGCTGCACTGGAGGAATTGATGTCATAAAGGAATTCTTCCACATCCAGTCCAACCATCTTGGCACATTCGGTCAAGACTTCGATATTGGATATATCCTTTTTTCCTATGAATACATATTCTTGAAGCTGCCTTAAAAAGCGAATGGCCAATTTACGGCCCTGCAATTCCGCTGCTTTTATTGCGATGGAAGCTGTATATGGAGAAGAGATTGGGTTTTCAGACCAAAGGCTTCCGTCGCAGGACATTCCCGAGCGGCTGGCTGTCTTTTCCCAAACTTGAGCAATGTTTTCATAATTTTTATTTTTCCCCATATTAAGAGAATCGATTTTACCGCTTAAAACATGGCGTAAACTGAACAATTGGCCATATTCTATCTGTAATTTCCTAATAATTGGTTCTAAGCCCCAGCATTCGGGACAAAGCGGATCAACAAAAACATAAATTTCAATTGGCTTTTTTCCTATATCATAGCAATGCTGCGTCTTGATCCAATCGGAAATATTGAAAACTGGTTTTTGTGCGCTCAACTGCCTTCTCCTTTCCCGTCAGTTCCGGATGTATTGATCATATGCTGCGCCGTCAAATAGAGGCGGTGATAGAAAAACTCCCTAATCTCACCCTCAAGGCCAACTTCGTCCATAGCTTGATACATGCATGAGAGCCATGCTTTCGCACGTTCTGGTGTAATTTCGAAAGGTATATGTCGAGCCCGCAACATAGGATGGCCATGCTCTTCTGTATATAAAGAGGGACCGCCTAAATATTGAGTCATAAATTGTTTTTGTTTACGGACCGTTTCTGTTAAATCGTCAGGGAATATTGGCTGCAGATCCGGGTGTTGACTAACGTTGGAGTAAAACACATCAATTAATTTGTGTAATTGCCCTTCTCCAATTAATTCATATGGTGTAGGGTTCCCTTGCATCATGTTGATTACTCCTTTTAAAGAAAGATGGTTGATATTTATTCATATTTTATCAATGACGTCATGATATAACAAATATATAGCTTAAAGAAAATTTTACATCTGTAGTATGACACATGCGAATGATCCGGAAATGACAGGTTTTGGGGAGCTTTACGATTTGTTAACAATTCGTGGAAAAAGAATATAGACATGAAAAAACTGACCCTTCACAAATAAACAGGGTCAGCTTGCTTTAGCTTGAAAATGTGCCATAAACTTTCTGAACATAGTTCTGAGTTTCTTTAAAGGGAGGGATGCCGTTATATTTATCTACATTTCCAGGCCCTGCATTATAAGCAGCAAGGGCAATCTGGATGTCCCCGTCATAACGTGCCATCATTTCACTTAAATATTTACTCCCGCCCATGATGTTTTGTTGCGGATCGGTTGCATCATCCACCCCAAGGCTTTTTGCAGTTGCTGGCATTAACTGCATAAGGCCAGTTGCACCCGCATAACTGGTGGCTTCAGGGTTAAAGTTTGATTCTTGTTTAATGACGGACTTAATCAGTTTTTCCGGGAGATTATATAAGCTGGCCGCCTGGCTGATGATATGATCATAGTTTGGTGCTGTTTCACTGCTCTCATTGTCAGCAGGGGCAATGGATACCGGGTTGATGTTCATGGGTGTCATGCCGCCGGGTTGAAGGAAGGACTTCGTTTCCGCTTCCACGCGTGATAAAAGGGAACCCAATGTCTGTGAAGCGCCTTCAAGAGCATCAACCGAAACCAGTTCCGAGAGCATGTCCTGGAAAATGGATCGAGATGAATTTGCATTTGTGTTGTTGCCATTTGTGAATTGCTGGATTGCCTGCAATTCCATGAACGTTTTGAAATCTTGGATCTTCAACTCTCCACCTCCGAATGGGTTCAAACAGGATTATTTTTGGAATTTGGCGCGATAAAACCTCTTCACTTTATTTTCGGTTTCCCTTACTGGAATTTGAAGGGTTTCAAGGAGGGTCAGGAAATTTTTTTTCCCGGCGTTTGCATCCGTCACTTCATATTCAAGCTCAAAGTCTTCCTGATTCAAATACGAACTATGATCTAAAACAAGTAAGCCCTCTTTGTAAGGAAATTCAAAACGGTCCGTCTTTAATGTCCCAAAGCAGGTAAAGTCTTTTGGATCAATTCCGCATTCAAGGATAAGAAGTTGGATCTCGCCATCAGGGAATGTGTTATGATTCAGAAACGCATATGCGGTTTCTTCAGAGATATCTTGATTAGTTTCCAATAATCCTTCTGTAGCGGGCTGTTTTAAAGTCAGCTCGTAACGCCCGTTTTTCTCGCGGATCCTAAGGGCAGAGTCTTGATTTTTTAAAGTGAATCCGAGTGTATCGAAGTAATGATTTTTCTGTGTTTTAAAGTTCGATGCCCCGACATGAAAGTGTTCGATCAGTTGATGAAATTCTTTTTCGCTTAAGAGGTTTTTAAATTCAATTTCAATATGCTGGTTCATGTGTTCCATCCTTTCTGGCTGATTCTTAGGTTAATCATATAAGAACCATTCGAGCTGTCAAATTGAATGCAATAATTTTTTGCTATTGTACTTGAATATTTAGGAATCAATTGCAGGATATGATAAAATATAAACGTTGAGCATGAGAAATTGGTATATCGTATATATAGGAATTTAATACATACTTTTTGCTAGAAAGATTTAATAGGATCCAGTGGTGAATTGGCATAAGGTCATGTGACTGCTGGATTTAGGAGAGCGTTCTGCCCATACCAGAGTTGAACAGGCGCTTTTTAGATAGATATAGGTGGTGTGGCAATGGAGAGTTGGGACGATTTCTTGGCGCCTTATACTCAGGCTGTCGAAGAATTAAAGGTTAAGCTTAAAGGATTAAGGAAACAGTTTGAGAGAGAGAATATTCACTCACCGATCGAATTTGTAACAGGCAGGGTAAAGCCGATTGTCAGCATTTTGGATAAGGCGAGCCTGAAGGATATTCCCATTGATAAATTGGGAACGGAAATACAGGATATTGCAGGGCTTCGGATGATGTGCCAGTTCGTGGATGATATCGAACAGGTAGTTGAACTATTACGAGGCCGCAATGACTTCGAGATAGTCGAGGAGAGAAATTATATTTCCCATAAAAAAGCAAGCGGCTACCGTTCTTATCATGTTGTAATCCGCTATCCGGTCCAGACGATCCATGGCGAAAAAAATATCCTTGCCGAAATTCAAATCAGGACCCTTGCGATGAATTTTTGGGCGACGATCGAACATTCTTTAAATTATAAATATAAAGGCATTTTCCCGGAAGATATACAACTGCGACTCAAACGTGCAGCTGAAGCTGCCTTCCTGCTTGATGCTGAGATGTCGCAAATCCGTACGGAAATCCAGGAAGCACAGCGTCTTTTTTCCCGGAAGAAAGATTCTTGAAAGCATAAATGGGTAAACGAGAAGAAATCTAAATTGAAGGTGGGATTACATGAAATTTGCGATTACGTCAAAAGGAGATGCGAAATCGAATACTTTAATGCAAAGGATGCGAACGTATCTTCAGGACTTTCATTTGGAATATGACGAAGATCAGCCGGATATTGTCATTTCTGTCGGTGGTGATGGCACTTTATTATATGCTTTTCACCGTTATAAGAATCGATTGGATAAAACCGCCTTTGTTGGTGTACATACAGGACATCTTGGTTTTTATGCAGATTGGACCCCTGATGAAATTGAAAAATTGGTGATTGCTTTAGCAAAAACACCATTTCAAATTGTGGAATATCCACTGCTCGAAACGATTGTCCGTTATCAGCATGGTGGACGGGAAGCCAGATTTTTGGCTTTGAATGAATCGACAGTCAAAAGTGTTGAAGGGACGCTCGTCATGGACGTTGAAATTCGCGGCCAGCATTTCGAGACGTTCCGTGGAGATGGTTTATGCATTGCGACGCCATCTGGAAGCACGGCGTATAATAAGGCGCTTGGAGGGGCCATCGTCCATCCATCAATCGATGCCATCCAGATTACCGAATTGGCATCCATTAATAACCGGGTGTTTAGGACGGTAGGATCCCCACTTCTGCTGCCGGCACATCATACTTGTATGTTCAGGCCGGTCAATGCGGTCAATTTTCAAATTACCGTCGACCATTTGTCCTTGCTTCAGGAAAATGTAAAGTCAATACAGTGCCGAGTGGCAGATGAGAAGATCCGATTTGCCAGATTCCGCCCTTTTCCTTTCTGGAAAAGAGTGCATGATTCATTTATTGCTAATTAAGGAGATAGACTCACCTCATGTCAAATCAAAACTTTTCTTTGACCTGGTCGGTTTTTGAAGAGGATTCTGGCTCTTTATTGCGAGAGTTTCTCAACAAATGCGATATTTCAAAACGAGCATTAACGGATATTAAGTTTAAAGGTGGATATATCCAGTTGAACGGCGAAGAAGTAACCGTAAGGGAACGGATAGAGACAGGCGACATCATCACCGTCATATTTCCGCCGGAGCAGGCAAGCGAAGGCCTTTTGCCGGAACCCATCCCCCTGAATATCAGGTATGAAGATGAGTTTGTATTGGTTGTGGCAAAGCCCCCTTCCATGAATACCATTCCTTCCCGCGAGCATCCCCACGGCAGTTTGGCGAATGGCTTGGCGGGCTATTATAGGAAGACGGGAATACAGGCAACGATCCATATAGTTACACGTCTTGATCGGGACACATCCGGTCTGGTTTTAATTGCCAAGCACCGGCATATCCATCACCTTTTGAGTGAACAGCAAAAATCAGGACAGGTTAAACGAAGATATCAAGCCATAGCTGAAGGAATCGTTGAAGGTCCTGTAGGAGAGATAGTGGCGCCAATCGGACGAAAATCGACCAGCATCATTGAACGGGAAGTCAGGGAGGATGGCCGGTATGCCAGTACCCTATTTAAGGTATTGGCACACACAGAATCCCATACATTCCTTAATTTGGAACTCCAAACAGGGCGTACACATCAAATCAGGGTCCATATGGCGCATATAGGTCACCCGCTGGCTGGTGATGATTTATATGGTGGTAACAGGAAAGGAATCCCTCGCCAAGCCCTTCATTGTTTTGAATTGAAATTTTTACATCCTTTCTCCAAGAAGATGATGTTGTTTCAAGAAGGGTTACCAGAAGATATGGCCCGTCTGCTCGAGTGAAGTTGAGCCTTTTAACCGGTGCATTGTAACGAATTCAAACTTATGAAAAAATCCATAGACGCAAAAAAACTCACCAAGATGGCGAGTTTTTTTGGTTAATCAAAAGATGTCCTGAATTTTTCCGCAATATATGGCATGGTTGAAGGCACCTCTTGAAGCTCCATTTCGGGATAACGGACAGCGGTCAGTTTTCCACCAAAGACGCAGCCTGTATCAATATTGTATGTATGATTGACTCGTCTAGCTTCAGGAACTGGTGTATGTCCATATACGATCCATGTTTCCCCTTTATATGTTTGGGCCCAATCCTTCCTGACGGGAGACCCATCGGGATGTTTGGAGCCATTGATATCACCATAGAGGACAAAGGTTTTTACTTTACTGCTATATTGACCAATATAGTCACTGCGAATTCCTGCATGGGCAATGATCAATCTCCCTTCATCAATCAGGTGGTAAAGTGGGGATCGTTCATACAGATCCATGAATTTTTTTCGGATCTTCTTCTGCTCCCGGATGTTCAGTGATTCATATTCAGCTACAGTAGTCTCTAAACCGTGTGATATTTGAACTTTATTTCCTGAAAAGTAACGATATAATTTATTGCAGTGGTTACCTGGGGCATACCTTGCTATATTTTGGTTAATGACTAATTCATGGACAATCTCGATTACTTGAAGGGAATTTGGGCCGCGATCGGTTAAATCCCCTACAAAGCCGAGAATCCTTCCAGAGGGATGTATAGGAAACCCAGTCTCCCACGTATAGCCCATTTTTTCGGTCAGCTGCCTGAATTCAGCGAAACATCCATGAATGTCCCCGATGATATCGATGTTCATTTGACACATCCTTTGTTTGTTTTGTCTATGGTTATGGTATTAGTATAGTATTATTTAAAAAAATAAAATATAAACGAGGAAATGAAAAAATATGTTTTAGGAGGTGTATGGTTATGGAGGAGATGAAGGACCGGGAGCGGGAGAGCAGTCAAATGAATAACGAGCTTTTGCTTGAAGCACTTAAAACGGAAAATTTGGATCAGTTTCGTACGGAGTTCCTTGAAATGCATCCATATGATCAGGCTCAATTTTATACAAGCTTGTCAGATGAAATCAGATCCGTCGTTTACACATATTTGTCACCGGAAGAAATGGCGGACCTTTTTGAAAATATAGAAATAGATGAAGAGGATTACGAAAGCCTGCTGGCTGAAATGAATCCCTCTTATGCAGCCGATATGCTTTCCAATATGTATGCGGATGATGCGGCTGACGTCCTGAATGAAATCAACGATGAGCAGGCCGTCAGCTATTTGACCATCATGGATGATGAAGCGGCAAGTGAAATCCAGGAGCTTCTGAACTATGAGGAATCTACGGCAGGAAGCATCATGACGACAGAGTTCATTGCCATTGAAGCAAACGAAACGGCTCGATCAGCCATGCAGATCTTAAAAAGGGAAGCTCCGGAAGCGGAAACGATATATTATGTGTTCGTTACCGATCAGGATAAGAAGCTGCTTGGTGTATTATCGCTCAGGACATTGATCATAGCTGATGAAGATGCTTTAATCGGTGATTTAATGGATGACAGGGTAGTTTCCGTACCTGTATCTGAAGACCAGGAAGAGGTGGCACGAAAAATAAGGGACTATAACTTCCTTGCCGTGCCTGTCGTCGATTTCCAAAATCATTTGTTAGGGATTATAACCGTTGATGATATCATTGATGTCATGGATGAAGAGGCATCTGATGATTATTCCAAATTGGCGGGTGTATCAAATTTGGACAATGTTGATAAGAGTCCCTTTTCTGCTGCCAAGAAACGGCTGCCTTGGTTGATCATCCTTTTGTTTTTAGGTTTATTGACCGCCAGCCTGATTGGCCGTTTTGAGGAGACACTTAGCCAAAAAGCGATTCTTGCTGTATTTATTCCATTGATAGGCGGAATGGCTGGCAACACAGGAACTCAAGCATTGGCTGTTGCAGTACGGGGAATTGCAACAGGGGACTTGGAGCAGGATAGCAAGTGGAAGCTAGTTTTGCGAGAGGCTGGGACAGGCCTCATCACCGGCCTGACATGTGGAATAGCCATCAGTTTAATCGTATATATTTGGCAGGGGGATTTAATGCTCGGTTTATTGGTCGGCATATCTATTTTCATTACATTGATAGTCGCCACACTCGCGGGATCGCTTGTACCGCTCCTCATGCATAAAATGAAGATCGACCCGGCAGTAGCTTCCGGACCATTCATCACAACCATCAATGACATTATCAGTATCCTGATTTACTTCGGATTAGCTACATTATTCATGGGTTATTTACTATAAGCTAAAGAAGGCTTTTTTTGAAGTGTTATTCCCTAGTGGCTTCAGAAAACGGTGTTTTTATCAAAGGAAATTTGATATACTGTCATTAGTAGCAGGTACTAATAACTTGTATTAAAAATAGGAGGTCACATACGATGACTTTTTCATTAGAAGGAAAAACGTTTGTCTTAATGGGTGTTGCGAATAAAAGAAGTATTGCATGGGGAGTTGCCCGTTCCTTACATAAAGCAGGTGCAAAGCTGATCTTCACTTACGGAAAAGACCGTACGGAAAAAAGCGTTAGGGAACTATCTTCTACATTGGAAGGGGAGCCCTCCATCATTTTACAATGTGATGTAACGAAGGATGAAAGCATTGAAAAATGTTTTGCGGCGATTAAGGAAGAAACAGGTATCATTCATGGCGTGGTACACAGTGTCGCATTCGCTAACAAGGAAGAGTTGGACGGGGAGTTCGTCAACACGAGCCGTGAAGGGTTTTTGCTTGCCCATAATATCAGTTCATTTTCTTTAACCGCTGTAGCTAAAGCGGCGAAGGAAATCATGTCGGAAGGTGGCAGCATTGTCACAATGACGTATCTTGGCGGTGAACGGGTCATGCCTAATTATAATGTAATGGGAGTGGCCAAGGCCTCACTTGAAGCCAATGTCCGTTACCTGTCAAGTGATCTTGGCAAAGATAACATTCGAGTGAATGCAATTTCAGCTGGACCTATCCGTACCTTATCCGCTAAAGGTGTTCGTGACTTCAATACAATTTTAAAGAAGATTGAGGAAGAAGCACCGCTTCGTCGTACAACGACTCCTGAAGAAGTAGGGGATACGGCAGTATTTTTATTAAGTGACATGTCCCGCGGGATTACCGGGGAAAATATCCATGTGGATTCGGGTTATCATATAATTGGATGACAATATAGGAGGGGGGCCGATATCGGTCCCCTTTTTTTGTTGATTCTCCACTCTGCAGGTATTTTTAGTGACTGCATCCTCAATTGAAATCTTTCCGATTTTTTCATCTTCGAATGTTTTAGTTTTCTCAGCTAATCCCCAACATCCTTAAGCTTGGTTAGTGTCCTTTTTTTGGGGAGTGTCACATCTCCAGCATAAAGAAGGGTGAATTTCATATAAATGATACATAGAGCGGATATTCATTGTTTGCGTGAATCAGCATAAACCTGCTTTCAACCCAATTCGTGAAAAAGAAGGAGGGGCATCATGGACGTGAAGAAAGTTGGTCTGCCTCGTGCTGATGGAAAACAAACCATACAAAATACGCTGAAGAGACATATCAATTTACATGAAAAAAATATCAGCACTTCATATACCCCCGAGGAATTGGTGGAGCTATTGTCCCGACTTCCAGCCTTTGCACCTAAGCCTGTTTGTAAGTTCATCATCAATGACCGTACACTATTCGGGAAATTGGAACAAAAAAAAGAATCCAGTTTGTTCATAAGGCATAAATTCGGGAAAAAAGTTGTCCAATACCAAATGGAACAGCTGCAGTCCGTGGATATTCTGAAATATTAAGGAGGGTTTTCATGTCAGGGAAAAATGACGATAAAGAATCGAAACCACTTATATATGTCGATCAAGCAAAAATATCAGATCTGCGTGGGAATATGCAAAGTGATTTTCGAACGAAAAAAGCTAAACCTCAAGACAGCGTTGAGCCGGAACTTCAGGAAGAAGACGAGAATAAAGAAGAAAAAATCGAACAGGTCAAACGCGAATTTGGTGTTTATGATGCCATGAAGGAAATTGAAAAGGAGATTACGGGTTTAAGGAAAATCACCGAACAATATGTCCCTGAGCAAAAGCCGGTTGAAGAAATGAAACATCCTGAACAAATAATACAGGAAAATGAAAAGCCAGTTAAGAGAAAAAGGAAAAAGGTGGAGAAGAAAGATTCTTCCCGGGACATCATTTCCCGCCTATCCAATCATCAAGGTTTTCCAAAGCCACTATGTGAGGCTGTTATTAACGGAGAAACGCTTCAATTTCATGTGTTGGGAATGAAGGGGGAATCAGTGAAGATTAAAAGAGGGAACCAAATCCGTTTCGTCGGTCTGCCTGATATTATCGATGCCAAAATAATTGAAAAATCCAAGTGAAGGAGCAATATTAAATGTTTCCCCCACAAAGTGAATTTACTTTATTTATCATATTAGGCTTGGCTTCCTTCAGGCTGACACGTTTGATCGTCTTCGATAAAATTATGGAGCCGTTGCGCCGCCCCTTTTTTAAAGAGATAGAGGAAAAAAATGAAGCAGGAGAAGTGGAAATATTTTTAATTCCCAAGGAAAAGGGCCTGCTTGGCTTGTTTGGCCAATTGCTAAGCTGTTTTTGGTGCGTGGGTGTCTGGGTCAGCCTTTTTCTGGTTTTTATTTATATCCAACATTGGTTTATAGGTGACGTACTGATATTAATCCTTGCCGTAGCAGCAGTAGGAGCGATTATTGAAGTCATAATCAGCAAAATTATGGACATTTGATTGGAAACAACTTGTCTCTTCGTTCATATAGTATGGTATAGATGTTAAAGGAGGAGTCATAAATTGAATCAGAATCAAAATCCATGGGCTTATGCCAAACCGATCAAAAAAGATCAACCGGTCAAAATCAAGAAAGACTGTGGCTGTAATAATAACAATAAAAATAAAGGATATTGAGTAAAAAAAAACCTTTCCATTCGGAAAGGTTTTTTTATTTCCTAATCCTACCATTCATAAAAAAACAGTTAAATAAGAAAATAAAAAGAGAACGATAAATTAGGATGTGATTCTATGTTCAGACAAGGAAGGTATTTTAAGGCCAGCTTTCTGGTTTTTATAGTTGTTTTGTGTGTGCTTACTGCATGCAGCAATAAGAATGATGGAAAAACGGAGAATTTAGCAATGATAAAACGTACGAATCCTGAACCGATGGATATCATTAATGGGATGGATGAGAAGGATGAAAAAGGACTGATCTCAAAGGTCAAGGAAACAGTTGCTAATGAAGACACCATCTATGACGTGATCGTCGTGAAAAACGACAAAAAGATTATCGTCGCTTATAAAGTTAAGCACTTACAACGTTTTCATATGAAGAAAATTGAAAAGACTGTGACTAAACATCTGGAAGAGAAGTTTCCCAAAAATGATTTTATCGTATCTAGCGATTATAAAATCTTTTTGGAATCGGTAAGATTGAACGAGTTACTTAAGGAAAAAGATGTACCCGAGAAAAAGGCAAGGAAGAAGTTCAAGGAAATTGAAGAACTTCAAAAAGAATTAATTTAGAAGAGAGGTTCAGCACTATGAGCGGCAAGGAGAAAACGACCCCACAGCAGGATGCGTATCAGGAACTCCAAGGGAAGCATGAAATTAAAAGACCGATAGTGAAGAATTGTTTGAAGGCCTTTTTAGTAGGTGGCATTTTCTGCATAGTGGGACAAGCCATTTCCTACTTCTATATTTATTTTTTCAACTTTACGGAACAGACAGCCGGAGGCCCGACCACTGCTACCATGGTGTTCCTGGCTCTTTTGATGACCGGTTTCGGATTTTACGATCGCATTGGCCAGTTTGCTGGGGCAGGAAGTGCCGTCCCTGTCACTGGGTTCGGTAACGCAGTAATTTCGGCGGCCATCGAACATCGGACGGAAGGTTTTGTACTTGGAGTTGGATCCAATATGTTTAAATTGGCCGGATCGGTCATTTTATTTGGAGTATTTTCAGCCTTTGTCGTGGCGTTGATAAAAACGATTTACCTAATGATTGGGGGCTAAGCGGTGTTAAAGGGAAAACAAACATGGATCTTCACAAATAAACCGGTCATCTTGGAAACGGGGGTAACAGGCGGGCCATTTGAAGCTAATGGAGAAATCGCTGGTGATTTCGATATTCTATACGACGATTTGTGGATGGAGCAGGATTCATATGAAAAAGCTCATCGGCATTTGATGGAAAAAGCGGTTGAGCTTGCATTGGAAAAAGGTAAGATCGACAAGGAGCAGGTGCAATTTTTCTTGGCGGGTGATTTAATCAATCAGATTACACCTACAAGCTTTGCAGCCAGAACCAATGGAATTCCATATTTCGGCTTGTTTGGAGCCTGTTCCACATCGATGGAAGGGCTTGCTCTAGCTGCGTTCATCACTAATTATGGCGGGGCTGATTATGTGTTGACAGGCGCCTCGAGCCACAATGCAGCTGTTGAAAAACAATTTCGCTATCCAACTGAATATGGCGGGCAAAAACCACCTACAGCTCAATGGACGATAACGGGAGCGGGAGTGGCGCTTGTTGCTCCTGATGGAAGCAAGCAGGGGGAATTTCCTCATATTGTCTCCGCCACTATCGGTAAGGTCATTGATATGGGATTGAAAGATCCCTTCAATATGGGGGGAGCGATGGCCCCGGCGGCAGTCGATACGATACTTGCCCATTTCAAAGATACTGGTTTGACCCCGGATGATTATGATTTCATCATAACGGGTGATTTAGGTCAAATAGGGAATGAGACAGCTCTTGACTTATTAAAGCAAAAGGGCTGTGACATCAATCAGGAAAAATTCAAGGATTGCGGATTGATGATTTTCAAAAAGGACCAGCCTGTTTTGGCTGGCGGGAGCGGTGCGGGATGTTCGGCAGTGGTATTATACGGTCATATACTGAATGAAATGATTTCCGGCAAATATAAAAAAATCCTGCTGGTCGCAACAGGAGCATTATTGTCACCACTTTCCGTCCAGCAAAAAGATACGATTCCGTGCATTGCCCATGCTGTAGCCATTGAATATGGGATGAATTCATGAAAAAGGAGAGATTTCGATGTTAGCAATGTTTTTTTGGGCGTTTGTCATCGGTGGCTTGATCTGTGTAGTCGGCCAGCTACTTTTCGATGTTGCTAAGCTGACACCGGCGCATACGTTAAGCTTATTCGTTGTAATAGGAGCTGTTCTAGGCGGATTTGATTTATATGAGCCGCTTGTTGACTTTGCCGGTGCCGGAGCAACCATACCGATCGTTTCGTTCGGGAACTCGCTGGTGAACGGGGCGATGATGGAATCGGAAAAACATGGTCTCGTCGGCGTACTGACAGGCATGTTTGAAATTACAAGTTCCGGTATCTCTGCAGCAATCGTCTTTGGCTTCATCGGAGCTTTGGTTTTCAGGCCAAAAGGATGAAAAAAGCGGAAATAGGCAGCCTGGACTAGGACATGGCCTATACATATTTGTCCAGACCTACATATGTTATCAGTAAGCTTTAGCGAGAGCGAGGTGATATGTATGTTTGGTTATGGTGGCTACGGTTGTTGTGGCGGCAGCGGTTATGGATACGGCGGAGGATACGGTGGCGGCGGTTCCACTTTCGCGATAATCGTTGTATTGTTTATCCTATTGATCATTGTAGGGGCTTCTTTCTGCTAAGGAAAATGGAATAGGCAGAAGAAGCCTATTCCATTTTTTTTTTATTTGTATGGGCCTAGCACCATTTTTCTGATAATGCCATAGGATAGGTACAGAAAAGGGAGGGGCTTAGGTATGGATAATAACTTTTTTAAAAACATAGAAGGTAAAACCGGCGTAAATATGAAAGATGTATTAGAATTGGCAAACTCGCTCCAAGGAGCCAATTTCAAAGATGAAACGACTGTTAGAAATGTCATTAAGCGCGTTTCAAAAATCGCGAATAAACCGGTCAATAAAGAAACGGAAGATAAAATCGTTCATTCCATCGTAGCTGAAGGGAATAAACTCGATTTCGGGACGATATCCAATATGATAAATAAAAAGTGAAAAAAGGCCTGCTATCATGCAGGCCTTCAGACTGCAGACAAACTCGAGGAAAGCGGGTTTGTCTGCAGTTTTTTTATTTAAAAAAAGTTGAAGCTTGATTTCATTCCATAAATTTTTAAGTGATTCGGGATGAGGCCATTCCGAACCCTATTTTGTTTTATCCATCCAATTCCATATATGGTTAGCATCAGCTTTGGTCAAAGCTTCAAGAAACGTGATGGATGGGCGGTCCGTCCGCGTCTAGTTTGCAGGATGGAAAGGTAAAGATCCTTTTTGGCCCTGGTTGCCGCTACATAGAGCAATCGTCTTTCCTCTTCAAGAGGGGTTAGTTCCCCTTTTCGGTAAGATTCAAGTGCGAAATCATGAGGGATGCTGCCATCAACAGCAGCAAGGACATAAACGGTTGGGTATTCAAGCCCTTTGGAACGGTGTATGGTGGTAAGCTGTATGGCATCCTTAAAATGTTTCGATAGCTGTTTGATCTCTTGGATCATCGCAGTCATATGATCTACATGTTCTAGGAAAGCGGCGACGGTGGGAAAACGATTTGCCGCAACCTTTAAGTCACGGATGTCATCGGACCCTTTTTCCAGGTTCGCATCATTTCCGCGTTTTTTTACATATTCCTGGTATCCTAAATCTTTTTCGATGATTTCTAAAGCTACGAGAGGCGACATTATTTTTAAAGAGCGGATCTGTCCTGGAATCGTTTTTAATCTTCGTTCCTGAAAAGCATGTCCTGTCTTAACAAAAGCAAATGCATCAATAAAATCACAATCCTGCAATATTGTCATTGCTTTTAATTCCTGTAATATACTTTGCTTTAAGAATAAGGAGGAAAGGACATCAGCTGCTGCCTTGCTGTCATGCGGGAACAAACTCAAACGCATAAAGGCAAGCATGCCGCGAATGACCTTGCGCTGATAAAACGAATCCGCATCCTTTTCAATGACGAATGGCAGGTTGGAAGCGGCCAGCCGTTCAAAAATGGCCCTGGACATCGTGTGTGTCCTGTACAATACCGCAAAATCCCCAGGGTTTGCTCCCTTGGATATTTTCTCTTGGATATCGGATACGATCATCGTTGCTTCCAATTCCTCATCATAAGGATAAAATAAAACAGGGGGATTTCCTGAATCATGCTGTGCCCTCATCTTTTTCTCCATCCGGTTCTGGTTGCGCTTGATCAATCGGTTCGCTGTAGCGACAATTTCATGGGAAGATCGGTAATTCTCCGTCAGCTTCACAACTTGGGAACGAGGGAAATCATGATTGAAATTCAAAATATACTTCGGATCGCTTCCCCGGAATGAATAGATCGATTGATCATCATCGCCAACTGCACATACATTTTTTGATTCAGCAGAGAGGAGTTTTATCAATTCATATTGAACTTTATTGATATCCTGAAACTCATCTACCAAAAAATAATTAAACCTTTGCTGATATTTCTTTAAAAAATCGGGGTGGTTTTTTAAAAATACATAACAGCCTACAAGCATATCATCAAAATCATACTTCCCTGTTTGCTGTTTATATTCTTCATATTTCTTATATAAAAATAAACACGATTTCTCCCAATCGTCCTTAGGTTGGATATCCTCTGGAAAAGCCAATGAGTTTTTCCAAAGCCCAATTTGTTGAAGGGCTTGATCATATGCAAATTCCTTTTCATCAAGTTCCAATTCCCTGCCAGCCTGTTTCAATACCTTTTCTTTTTCCCACTCCCACTTCAATAGGAAATCACGCTGCCATTTGGCTGGTTCATGGAAAATGAGGATTTTATAAAAGATGCTATGAAAGGTCCCGCTCACGATTTGAGAAACAAGGGAAGGAGTCATATATGGATAACCGAGCAGACGCTGCTGCATTTCCTTTGCTGATTTCGCCGTAAATGTTACAAGCATGATACTTTTAGGATCAATCTTTTTCACTGTAAGCATGTAGGCTGTACGTACCGTCAATACGCGGGTTTTCCCGCTGCCTGCTCCGGATAGGACAAGAATTGGTCCATCGATTGTCGTTACCGCCTTGAGTTGCTCTGCATCGAGAACAACCCCTGATGAGGATAATTCTTGAAAGTATGGTTCCTCTGATTGTGCCAGACAGGATGGTTTATCTGAATATTTCGGGTTGCCGGTTATGGGCCGGCTTTTAAGGAAAGGTTCTGTAATGGTTTTTGTTTCCGTAATGGTTCGTGATGTAGGAATCCTAAATCCATTCTGTTCCATATATTCTAATGGCTTTTCCTCATTTATTGTTTCTGAAATTGGCAAGTCACAGGGTACCTGCGATGGATCACTATGATAAAAATAAGGCGTTTCATGGATTCCAATAAATAATTTCACTGGTTTATGACAAATGATACAAGAAAGCTGATCACGTTTTCCTTTTTCAAAAAGTGTCTGCAGCTCACCAGCTGAAACGGTATGTAAATGTACGATTTCAGTGCCAGATTTTGCTTGATTCATATAAATGGATACCTCTAATCTATTAAAAATATCGGCAATACTCATCATACCAGAAGATTAGGAAAAAAGAATGCGGAAAATCGTGTTTAAATATTGTTTCGGACGGGTAATTAAATGACAATACAACTATGTAAATATAAGGAGGGAAAACTATGGGGTACATAGCACCTGTCACACAATTTGATTATATTCAATATGCCAACCGGACGATCGAAGCTGCAGAGAATGTAAGAATTGTTAAAGGGACGACACCCATTCAACCTGTCCGTTTCGATCAGGTGCTTAAAAGTGAAAGGGGAAGCTTTGAAGGATTACATCAAATTAAAGATAATAATCGGGAAAGTACATATGGGGCAGGCACATATAAATATCAAATGGGCATGAGGGTCAGTGAAGAAATAACGGCGGAAATGACAGGGAAAGGAAGGTTCTTCAACGAAGTTGTCTAGATATGCCACCAAAAACAAAAGAGGACACGCGAAGTGTCCTTTTTGTGTTGATTCCTTAGAGAATGTCAATTTCTACGATTAGAGCTAACAATAGTTGCAATAATAATTGGATGTTTAGAGCGATTTGTGCATCAGTTGTTGTAATGTCGATATCACGGCTGTTTTCAACAATTGTTTTTTGGCGCGTGATTTGTTTAACATTAGAAGATTGGATTAATTCTTGAGTGATCTTTTCAGCATTATCAGAATCTGCGATTGAAATGCTTACGATGACCGCAATTGCAGCTTGTAGAGCAGCTTGAAGAGAAAGGGCCGCTTTAACATCCGTTGAAGTGACATTTACATTACAAGAATCTTTAATGTAAATAAGTTCTTCAGAAAGCTGAACTTGATTATTATCCTGTCTTGCCTCTTGGTCAATGCGTGTGTCATCGTCGTTACAGAACCCTGACAGGGGATGTCTGGAAGCGGAATCTAGAGCCGACCATGATCTTTCAGAGTCTTCATGTGTGTTACAGTTGCTACGATATACATTTTGGTTCATGTTGTTTTTTCCTCCTTAGGTTTTATTCCCTATTAAAATATGCTTTGATGGGTAATCGGGTTGGACGAATAAATCAGTTAATTCGTCTATTTTTTAATACTTAGAGAAAGTATTAGTGTGTGGGGATGAATAATAAAGAAGCTGGAGCTTTAGGAATGAAATGTAAGTGCTGCTATGACTCGGTTTACTTAATTCTCGCCAGCAAGTAAGGTTTGATTAGGTGATATGGTGTGTCATTTATCTTTGGAATCCGTGAATTTGTTGTGAATGGAATTTGTAACTGGATTAACATCATGTTCAGTGATGTTCTTTTCTTGGTTTATGATTTTTTGTGATTGCTCTTGTAAATGGCGAATGGTTTCTTTAAGGTTGTTTTTCTCTCTTTCAGTCAGATCGACTTTTTCCTTTTTGAAACCATGTTTTCTCATAGTCCTCGAAACCAGCAGTTCCATCAGTCTTTTTTGAGACTCCTCCAGGTTAAAATCATTGTTACCCATAAAATTTTCCCTCCTTCTTGCTTTCTATATATAGACTATGTATTTTTGCTGAGATTGCCATTGAACGGAAATGGTTTTTTTTATTAAACGATAATTTAAGTTCATGAACGAACAAAAAAAGCTGTCCAATCAGAGAACTGAAAGGACAGCTTTTGTATATTATAAAACGGTTTTCTTCATCGTTTTATGAGGAATGCCGGCATCCATGAATTCGTCGGAAATGACCTCATACCCTAATTTCGAATAAAAAGGGATGGCATGGACCTGGGAATCAAGCTTCAATTGAGGTACTTCCTGCTGGATGGCGTATTCCTCAATAGCATTCATGATCATGGCACCGGCACCATTCTTACGGCCAGATGATAGTACACAAATGCGCTGGACTTTACCGATGTTGTCGATGACCCTGAAACGGCCGGCACCGATTGGCTGATGCTGATCATCATATAAAACGAAATGTGTAGACTCTTGTTCATATTCATCGATCTCTTCTTCAAGAGGGACGTTTTGTTCTTGGACGAACACTTTTTTTCTGATCATATAAGCATTTTCAAGCTCTTGGCTGTTTTCTGCGATTTTTACAAACACGAAATCATTCAGCTCCTAATCTAAATGTTTCATAAACGGTCCATGCCCCATCTTCAAGTTGATACAGCAAGTGAACTCGTTTCACCTCTTCTTCATGGCTGATGTCAAGCATGCTTAATTGGCCTAAAACATCAGAGTGCTCATTATCGGATAAATCTTGAGCGATGGTAATATGCGGGACAAATGCATGTTCACTTTCACTTTTCATGAAGTCCTCATTGTTAAGTGCATCATGCAGCTCTTGAAGCCCTTCGGATAATTCCACTTTGAAATAAATGGTATTGCTTACAGGTTGGAAAGACTTCGTTTTCGTAACGCTTATCGTAAAAGGCCTGCACTTACGAGCAATCTCTTTTAATTGATCGGCGATTGTTGAAATTTCCATATCCGTCGCTTCGAACGTTGGTTTAAGCGTCAGATGCGGTGGTATGAAAGCATATTTCGTATCATACCGTTTGCGATAGGAGTTAGCTAAATCTTGAAGTTTTTTTGAAGGGAAAATTGCAACACCATATTTCATAAATAAAACCTCCTGATATTTTTTTATCGTTGTATTATAGTTGGCCATGTTTTTCTTTAACCCATCACAAAAGGAGAGGGTTAGAACATTTCCAATAGTGCTCGTTTTAAATCTGCCTGCCAGTATTTCCAGGTATGATTACCTTCAAATTCTTCATAGAAGTAAGGAAATCCTTTTTGATTTATTAATTTATGCAATTCCCTGTTGGGCTCTATGAAGTTTGCCTTCTTGCCATCCGTCGTCGGAACATCCGTTTCCCCAGTCCCGATCACATGGTAAAGTTCGAGAAGATGCGGATCCTCAAAATTACGTACAGCATCCATTACTGCCTCATTGGCAAGTGGCGACTGCATGATGCATTTCCCAAATGTATGCGGATACTTTAGTGCGGCCAATAAAGAAACTGTACCGCCAAGAGAGTCACCGATCAAAGTTCGACCATGTCCCATTTGATAGGTAGGGAATTCATCATCTAAAAACGGGACAAGTTCATGGGCAAGAAAACGTATGTATGCAATGTGCTGTTCCCCGTCGGGATGATATTTGCGCCTGCGGTCAAAGCGGTCTTTATAGGGAATGCCGACAATGATGATATTCTCAATCTCATCGTTCCCTAACAGTTCATCTGCTACCCGACCGATTCGACCCATTTGAAAATAATCACGGCCATCCTGAGCAATCACAAGCGAATATTTATACAGTGGCGAAAAATTAGCAGGTAAGTAAACAAGCAGTTCCAATTCTTCTGCTAAAGCTTCGCTTTTAAACATGTACTCTTTAATTGTGCCTTTGCGTAAACTCATTCTCCCGCACCTCATGATAATTAATAATGAAAAACAACTTACTTGATTATTTTAGCATAGCCTAGCGACTTTTTCCCGTGACAAGATTTTAGAATAGAAAATTTTCATTGTATTTTCTAAAAATTTGAATAATAAGGTGCTATAATAAAAGGATATAGAAAAATAATACAATAAAAAAGGTGGCGAATAAAATGGCAGATGTACAAGTACACAGCAGGGAAGTAACGAAGGCGGCTAAACGAACATTATTAGAGCGTGGTGTCAGTGTGGAGGCAATTGCAAAAATCGTTTATGAATTGCAGTTCCCGTATAAAGCTGATCTAAAGCTGGAGGAATGCATCCACAGCGTTGAGCGTGTCCTGTTGAAAAGGGAAATTCAACATGCCATTTTAGTCGGTGTGGAGCTGGATAAACTGGCCGAGCAAAAAAAACTATCAGAACCCCTGCAATCGATTGTTGAGTCTGATGAAGGGCTATTCGGAGTGGATGAAACGATTGCCTTTGGTGCAGTGCTCGGTTACGGAAGCATTGCTGTAACCACCTTTGGCCATTTGGATAAAAATAAAATAGGCGTCATACACGAACTTGATAAGAAGCAAGAAGGAATCGTGCATACCTTCCTGGATGATATCGTTGCTAGCATTGCCGCGAGTGCCGCCTCAAGGTTAGCTCACCGTCTGAGAGATGAAGAAGAATCGTTAACCGAACAGGAAAAGGACATCCAGGAAGAAGAAGAGTTAATCGGTTGAACCTTGATTAACAATCTTCAGCCAGACCTATCAAACCTAGCCTTAATGAGGCGGGCAGAAAGGATATTGGCCACTTTAAATGTCCGTTTTGTCTGCCTTAGAAAACAGAATGCGTGAATATGGCCTGGATAAATTTCAAGCACCTGTATTTTCCGCTGCGTGATCTTACCTTGTTCGGAGAGATAAATTATCTCCAATGGAGCATTTCCTTCCATATGTTTACGAAGTATATATTTCATTCCCTGTCACTCCTTTGCTGACTTGCTTGCTATCATTATATGCGAACGTACGTTTTATATGCAAGTGAAAAGGGAATGTTCGTTCGTGTTTTGCGGAGCAGGGAAATAAAATAAGAAAAAATTAAAACTTTTTTAATATAATGCGTTGACTTTTTAACAAAAAAACTTATAATAAATTATGTACTTAAGTAACCAGTCAGTCATTACATACGACTTGTTAGCTCAGTGGGAGAGCACTTCCTTGACAGGGAAGGGGTCGTGGGTTCGAATCCCTCACAGGTCATCAACTAACAAAGGCTCAAATCCTTGATATCACAAGGCTTTGGGTCTTTTTTTGTTTTTAAAGATATAGTTCATTATGTATTATTTACTCAATTGGTGGCGGATGGAGAAGGATTAAAACGCATTACAGGACAATTATTTGTAATAATTAATATTTCAAGGAGCTGTAGGTAAAGCCTTTTGCTTATTCAGCTCACGATGGTGGTTAAAAATAAGATGACGCATGAAGACTATGCAAAATATCGGCAAACGATGAAAGACTTCAGAGATGAATTTTCAGCTCACAGAGAGTGTGGTTACAACGAACCTGTCCCCTACTTTGATATTGCGCATAATGTAGCACTTCATTACGTTTCTTGGCTTGAAAAGTATAATACAATCCCTTCACTTGAAATGACGGTAGAAGAATATCAAGAAGAATTACAACCAATGATAGAAAGTTTTAAAGTGAAATAAATAGAAGGAGGAAAGTATGGAAGAGTAATTAAAAGTAAAATTCCTTTCCAATTAGGGGTTCTATTAGGGGATTAATCATACTTCTCGTATGACTTACCCTCCACTTCAGTATTATGTGGTAAATGTTTCCTGGTTTTAACTGTGTTATTTTAATATCTCAACAGTTTATCATATTGATAAAGGAAGAATAACTTAATCTACTACTATAATGAAGTAAGTCTTTAAAAGGGAAGTGATAGTTAAATGCTTTATATAAGCGATATCGAAAAGATAATTAATAACACATTAAATGAGCACAATTTGGATATTATTTATGAATTTGACAATAATCTAAGTGCACCTATGAGTTATAACGTATCGACCAATACTATAAAATTCAATTACCTTCAAGTTAACGGTTATAAAGGGAAAATTAGAATTAAAGAGACAGAGGAAGACTTTGTTAAAATTATTCTTTATCGTATGATTGGTTATTATTTAGATTTTAAGAAAAACAAACATGATTTAAGGATTTTAATGTATGGTCACGAAGAAGAAAAAGAAAAGCTAAAATCTGAAATAGAAACTAATGCTTGGGATTATGGGAGAACATTAATACCTGAACAACTATTGGAGTCATATGATAAAGTTCGTGAATTAGATAAAATGCTAATAAATTAATGTACTCTAAGAAAATGGTGCAGAAATGGATAAACCTTTTTCCTCTGAATGAGGAAAATTGCAGTTTTCCTCATTATATCATGGCATACTTTTCAACTACACTCGTTATGTTAATAAAATAAAACATTCCTCCTATATCTATTTCTTATTTCAATACTGGGGGCCTATGGAAGTGACTTAGTAATTATAGTAACATTTACTTATCTAAAATAGGGAATTGTTGTATTAAAATGGTATTTGAGAATAAATAGAGAAAAAGTACGTTGACTCAATAATGAGGTGAAAAGATGAATTCGGATAAAGTCAGAGCATTAACAAAAGTGTTTCAGGAATCTTCTGAGGAGTTAAAATTAGATGAATCAAAATTAATGCAGAGTATACATACAAATACGGAGACATGGGCTGGCGAAGCCCGGAAAAAATTTGATTCAATACTAGATGAAGCAGCTGTCCTATTTCAAAGACATTCAGACAATCTTTATCAAATAAGTAGAGAATTAGAAAGCGCAGCAAATGAAGTTGACAGAGTGAGAGAAGAGATTGAAAGACAAAGAGAATTAGAGCGCCTAGCTTGTATGAAGGATGAGTAGAAACAAAATGAATGAAGGATATAAAGAGGTGTCATATGAAACCGAAGAATAGGGATCGTAAAAGTTTGGAAGAGGAAGGCTGGATCCTCCCGGATAAGAATAAGCAAAATAAAGATGGTAGTTTACTCCCCGGCTGCGGCGGTTTTTTTATTTTGTTCATTCAATTTGGTGTTTTGGCACATCAAATAATCACTCTTTTTTAAGTCTACCTTATGTCCGCTAAAGTTTTACAACTGTACTTGCCAATATGATAATCGTTTTGAAAGGTTTAAAATGGCTCGTAATAAGTAGAGACAAGGAAAGAAAAAAGAAGATGGCGGTAAGCAAGGAATGGATAAAAATTGGGTACCGGGTTGTGTCGACCCATTTATCCTGCCTTTACAGATTATTCTATTAGGACATCACTTTTTTCATAGTATATAGATGAAATAGTTCATAAAGGAAAAGAAAAGAGGATGATACAGTGGGGAATAAAATTTCCGTAGACCCAGATCGTTTAGAATATTTAGCAAATGAGTTTGTCTCGCACTTGTCAAAAATTGAAGAAGAATACAAGAGTCTTCATTTGGAACTAGTGAACCTAATTAGCAGTGCTCCAGCAGAGTATAGTCATTGTTTTTATCAAGTAGGAGATCCGTGGGGAACAGGAAATCAAATAGTTGACCTTCTGAGTGAAATGGAGATCGACCTTCGAATGACCGCCAATAAATTTTCCGATGCTGATAACTTAGTCGGTCAACTTTATAAACTGCATGAGAAATATGGAGCGCTCACTGCGATGGGTGCTTTAGTATCAAAGCAGCTGGCATTTTATGGGTTAGGTTTTACACAATTTATCAAAAATAGTGATGATGTCTATATGTATAAACATATGAATGCCCTAAATAAACTAACAGATGTAGTCGATAATTCCAAATTTCGTAATGTAGCAAGAGCCTATTTAAATCCAACCTTTTTATTGAAAAAATATAGAGATGTTCCATTTGCTGATTTAGTTCACAAAAAGGTTGCCAAATATCTTCCTGGTGATGTTGTTAAGTATACAGATAGTTCAAAGGCATTATTTGAAGGGATTAATCATCGAGCATTGGACTCTACAACGTTTAAATCATTTCTACAGACGGGAGCGAAATTTGCCAAAACCAACGCTGTTAGTGCAGTACTGGTAACGGGAGTAATGGAAGCAGGCGGAATGGGACTGAAAATTTCCGAAAACTATGCGAAATATGGAAATAATCCAGAGGTCTTAAAGCGAGAAAATGCAAAAGCGGTAGGAAATGCAGTGAATAATACCGTAGCGATTTCTGGAGGTTCCATTGCGGGAGCATTCGTAGGAGGGGCTCTAGGAAGTTTAGTAGGCCCAGTCGGTACGGTTGTAGGAGCCGCTGCAGGTTCATTTGTAGGAGGACTTGTTGGAGAGCAAGCGGCTAAGCTTACGGCAGGTATAGCAGAGAAAGCAGCGATTATCATTAAAGAACCTATACATGATGGGCTTGAACTGATTAAAGGTGGTTTGGAGAAAGCTGGGAAAGTTGTTGAAGGTGTTAATAAAGGTGTTGATTTCTTAAATGATCAAATTAAGGATACTATTGCTGACCCAATAGGGAAGGTGGGGGAAATTGGTAAGGGATTATCTAAGGCAAAAGAAACAGCGAGTTCCCTTGCCGATGGAGCAAAAGATTTTTTTGAGGATAAATTTTCATTTTTTTAAGGAGGATATATGAATACCGTTCAATTAAGTATTGAAGAGTTACTTTTTTCATTTTATAGTGAAGGTTTATTTGAACAAGGAATGTCGATTAAGGAAACCTATTTTCAAACGCTTCAAGATGCCGAGTTGAAATTAATGCTAGAAATTGCCTCTCGCTCTTTGTTAGCAAAAGATATGTTAAAGGAAGTAAATAATCAATATAAGTTAAAAGATGAATTTGCTGCCTATATTCATACATTGAATAATGCAGAAAGTACCGTAACGGCTTCTAAACATCAGCCAGACTTAAATGGAGAAGATAGTATTTCCTTTCATTTTAAAAAAGGAGAGGTTTATTTACATAAAGTATTGTACGATCATCAAGTTCACTCTATTTCTAAGCTGCGGAAAGAAGAAATCCTTTCAGTTATAAGCGGTTTTTTCCATTTCCATACGTTAGAAAAGCAAGGTGAAGTTATTCTTCAGTTAAAAAGTGAAGAATTTGAAGAACTTTTAGAAGATGTAAGTCAATCTCATTCTTTACCGGAGTCAATTGTTCAGAAATGGGTAAGTAAAAAGGGAGAGTCTACTAGTATCTTAGAGTTTTTAAATGATATTTCGAATAGAAACGGTAAAATGGATAGTTTAGTAAGCTTAACGTATGACTCAGAGAATAACCCTGACCTAAAAGATCTTTATTTTATGATTCCAGGAAAGAATGAATGTTGGCTAGCTACAAGGGACAACAACCTTGACCTGAGTATTCAGAGAGCAAATGAGGCATCTATTAATCAACTATTATTAACCAACAAGATTCTTCCAGCTTAAGGAGGTGCATTATTTGGTAAACGTTAAGAAAGAAAATAACGCCATTCAGATAAAAGGGTCAAAGTTCATGTACGGGTGGATGTTTCTTGCGACTGTAGGGTTTTTAATTGCTTGTTTTTTCTTAATCATACACGGTTTGAAATTTGAGTCCAAGTATTCCTTATTTTACCTTGGTGGTGGTCTCATCTTTACTCCTTTTTACCTTTACCTAACGCTTTGGTCACTTCCAGGTTTTATTCCAGGAAAGGTCCTGTTAACGATTGTCCAAGGTGAAAATGGTACGATTAAGACGAAGAAAGGTACAGTTTATATTAAGAATATCCGGAATATCGATTTAGTAAGAAATCCACTGAATTTAATCAATGATATAGTCATTGACACCCTTGATGACAAAACCATAAAAATTCGTACGTATAATTTACTTGATGACCTGGATTATCAGGTGGTCGTTGATCAATATCTTTATCCCTATATTACAGAAAATGCAAAAAAAGTATGGGATCGCAAGGTGGATTTAGATAAATTGCAAAGAGTAGCCAAATACGAGCGCCAAGAGCAGAAAATTGATTAACGATCATTCAAATTAAAAGAACTCAGTCCAAAGCTGGTGATTCGTGTCCAATTGTCTTTTTCATTATAAATCTGTTATAATCCGATTACTTTCACTTCCTGACAGGGAAGGGGTCGTGGGTTCGAATCCCTAACAGGTCATCAACTGACAAAGGCTCAAATTCTTGATATCACAAGGATTTGGGCCTTTTTTGTTTATAAAATATAGTTCATTTTGTATTATTTACTCAATTGGTGGCGTAACGGTGGCGGATTGAGAAGGATTTAAACGTACTACAGGTCAATTATTTATAATAATTAATATTTCAAGGAACTGTAGGTAAAGCTTTTTGCTTATTCAGCTAATGATGGAGGTTAAAAATAAGACCATCACCGATTCGGTGTTTCGGCTGTTTAACGAAGAGATAGTCCCTTCAACATACATTCAATAAATGCAATCCATTTGTCTTCCTTTTTTGAACGATACATAGGTGAATTTGTGAATTTGTTAAATCAGTATATGTTTATTCGTGTTCAATATTATCAGCTGTACCGAGTAAAATTAATGTTTGATGAAATCAGCCGAATTAGGGTCGATAATACTTACGATGGTTTAATATTGTAAAAATTTAACAGACGAGTTATTCTTAAATCACCTAACAAGGCACAATATTAAAGGAGAAAATAGTGAGTTATCTCGGAAAGTATTTGAAAATGCCACCAACAATTGAAAAGCTCCATAAATTAGAGAAGGAAATTGAAAAAGAAGGCCACTCCTTAAGTAATTTATCCCTTTATTTGGAATTTGATTTCTCCCCTTATGAAAATACTCCCTATGATGTCATTACATTTGCTAGTACAGGCGTTGACGGCATACATTTCGGATTTCTAACTGACTTCGGAACAGTATCTGATTTAGAGAATGCTTTTGTTGTATGTATTAGTCCAATGGATTTTGATTCACATATAAAGATTGTAGCAAGGAATATAAGGGAGTTTCTTAACTTGGTTTGTACGATGAAAGATGCCTTAACTATTTCTAACTTTAATATCCTGGAAGAAGAGGGACAGTATATTCGTTTGCTCAAAGAACTAAAACAAGTAGAACCTGAAGATGAGGAATTTGAAGAGGACGCAAACTATGTAGTGGAAAAGATAATAGCCACATTCGATAGCGAACGAATAGAGGATGTCTATCATTATGTGGAAGGAAAAGTAAGGACAGAAAGAGAGCAACAAACTATTTTATCAACTCTTGATGGGTTAGGCATAATACCTGTAGAGAACATTACAAGCAATTTTCTCCCATACAAACTTGAAAAAGATATGACGATTGACATGGAAGAAGTGAAGGCCTTTTTTAATTCTGCAACAACAGAAAGTAAAATGGCTTTTTTCAGAGATGTCCAATTTACTTACTTAATTGCAGATGAGATAGCGTTAAAAGAATTGGTCATACATGAAATGATAAAATTAGGTTTACAGGATGAAGTCGATAGATTATACGTGTTTTAGGTCCTCTTTTTCTTGTCTAATTAACACCATAACCCTTAACAGAACCAAAAATTATTAGAAGGTTACTTGTAGGGGTATTTACTTAATCATAAATGATCCAAACGAGGGCTTATTTGGAACATTAATTAAGGAGGCTTTCACCAAGTCGTAAATGAAGGTGAAGTCAATGGAAGCCTCCATTTTACGAACCAAATGGTTCGCCGGCACCAGTTGATCTCACTGAATAGAATTATGTTTCGAAAGCATCCTCATCACCTCAAGTTTTAATAGATCTATTTTAAAACAAAAAAGACTGTAGGCAAAAGGAGTTCTATCTAAATTTTTAAATATAGTTGATAGGAGCGAGTGCATGAAATGGAAATCAACGTCCAAATTTGTACAAGCAAAAAAACTGTAGACAAACTCGATGAAAATCGGGTTTGTCTACAGTTTGAGGGGACCTTCATAAATCGAGGTCCCTTTTTCATAATGTATTACGGTAATGAAGTTTTATATTGTTCCATTAAATCACCTGCATATAAGCTTGTTATCATTAAGAAAATGGCAAGCCCAATGTATAATGAGAACCAGATGACTTTTGTTTTGAGACTCGATGAGTAATAGGATTTCTCTTTATCCCTAATTTCAGTCTGTTCTTGCACTTCTTTAAAGAACGTTGCTACTATTCGTTCATACGTGCCTATATTTTCAAAATCGGTCGGTCCGTTCTGGTATTCATTCGAATTAGCAGCATCCATTAAGGATCTATAAATATTTAATTTTACCTCGGTCAGCTGTTTTTCTTTTAGCTTATTATCATCAAATAGCGGGATATGCCAACTCTTCATGTTGTTAAACTTTTCATATAGTTGGCTTAATTCCATATTCCAAATATTAACCAGGCGAATTTTTTCTTCATCTGTTGCACCTGCATATTGTTCGAGTTGCCCTAACCCAAATTGATTCAGTTCGATGATGATGTCTCTTTGATTTCTGGTTGTCTCGCTACGAAATTCTTTCCACCACTTAGAAATACCCAATAATAAGAAAAGAATTAAAAATGGATTTGGATGGAGAAACAAATATACAACCATTCCGATAATCCCTAATACCCAAAGCTTTGTGGAGATGACTCCCACTATACGTCCTCCATCAAGAGGATGCACAGGCATTAGATTTAATAGGTTAATCATGGCTCCAAGTGTAATAACTAAAAGCCAAAATGGATTTTCCGTCATCATAAATAGGGGGATGGCTGGTAGAAATGCTAATGTACCTAATAAAGGACCTCCGAAGGCAAGATAAGCTTCTTGGTTAGCATTCTTGGGCTCTTCTTTAAGGGCAATTAATGCTCCTACAAAAGGGATGAAAATGGCATTGGATGTTTTGATGCCTTTTCTCTTAGCAGCAAGTAAATGCCCCATTTCATGGATGTAAATTAGATAGACTAGGGCCACGGCAAATTTCCAACCGTAAACCAAGGCATACGCTCCTAATGAAACGAAAATAGAAATCAGGGAACCTACTTTTGCTATTTTCAATAGCGCAAACAACCATTTTATTTTTCCTAGAAAAAATAACCCGATTGCCCCCAAACTTAACCATCCTTTATTCAATTTAGATTCTTTCAAAATGTACCTCCTAGAGTAAATGGGAAAACAGATGACCCCAGTGATACTATGTCAATCTGAGCGTCTTCTTGATTTATCATTTTGCTAATATCCTTATTATATCGTATTTGATAATCCATTTCTTATCATTTTAGTAATGTTTTTCTAGAATATTAACTTCGCATTTTTCTTTAAGTGCTGACCCAGTAGTAGAAGTGAAGGTAGCAAGAGAATCATTGAAGTCGTTTGGATTATCATCGAATGCGACTACGCTGATTTCGTGTCCAAACTTGTGGGCGCATAGAAGTTGACCTCATTAGTATTACGAATGAAAAAGAAGAGTATATTCAAACGATTAAAGTTCCGATAAAAGTAGCTGTGCTAGGTTCTACTTTAGCAGGGACTTAGCCAATTTCTTAATCTCACCATCATCCCTTGTATTGCCCCATACAATACATACACATGGAGTGCTGTGCGTTGGTAGAATAAATTAAATAATAAGCAGTTGGGTTCGAGGATCGGTAAAAGATTCTCGGACTTTCATCTCCTGTTATTTCAATTAAGCAATGAAAATATAAGGTGTAAGTAAAAAGATAGACTTCTACTTTTTTATATTAATTAGTTGATTTTCCGCCCTAAAGTACTTGAACTTTAAATTAATTTTCTACTTATATGTGCAATAAAAGTTAATAGCATAGCTTTTACGGTCAAAATATATTATTCAAATTTATTATTTAGAAAATGTAAGTTCAGTCTCTTAAGATATACATGGGATTAAGTGATTAGTACAATATACCTGGATTTGTTTTTATGTAAAAATGTACCGATAATATGAAGGTGAGTCATTAAACAGTAACAGGGTTAAAAAAATCTTGACTATTTCTGAAAGAATAAGCATGAGACCGAATTGGCTGGACTTAAAATAAAAACACATCAAGACTGCGGACAAAAACCATTGATGAATTTTTTAATGATCCTACTATTGTACTTAAGTAAAAAGAAACAGTGCAGCAAATGACTTAATAGTACAAATGAATTTAGATTCTAATGTACCAATCGTGTTACAAATTTTTCCCTGTCTACAGTAAATGTTAGAAAATCCGTGAACCAAGAATTAGAAAGTATTCCATTTGAAGATTTAAAAAAGAAAATTGTATAACAACTATTTCTGACCTACCCGACAAAAGTTGAAGAGATTGGACAGCCATTTTATCTTTATAATGGACAAATTACCTATTTTTTCTATTTTCCTAAAAAAGCTGAAAAATTACTTTGACAGATAGAGTACATTTCGTTATGATTACTCTATGAGATGGAATAGTTTACAGGCAAGGGAGTGACAATTTGATTAGAAGTGATATTATACGCGGACATTTGGATGCGATTATCCTACGCTTAATTCTGGAAAAGGACCGCTACGGTTATGAAATATCGCAAGAGATTAGTTTACGTACTGAAAATAGCTTTCAAATCAAAGAGGCAACATTATATGCCGTATTTCAAAGACTGGAGAAAAAGGAATTAATTGAGTCTTATTACGGGAGTGTTTCAAGGGGAGGAAAAAGAAAGTATTACCGAATAACTACGCTGGGGAAGGCATTTTTTAAAGAAACAGTTGAAGAATGGAAAGAAACAAAGAAAATTATTAATCTATTTATGGAGGAATTCAATTGAAGCAATTAATGAAGCGTGTGAACGAGTTATTTAAAGACGTTCCGGAAAGTGAGCAAAAAGAAACGGTTATACAGGAAGTGCTGCAAAACCTCGAGGAAAAGGTGTGGGACTTAATGGAGCAGGGGAAAGGCGAAGAAGATGCGATTAATAAAGCAATTATTGAATTTGGCGATGCAGAGGATTTAAAAAATGAGCTTGGAGTCAAACAGCTAGGTAAGCCAACCAAGAAAAATAATACGAAATTAAACCTAGAGTATTCAATCTGGGGCAGTGTATTAATTATTTCCTTGCTCGTCTTCATCAATTTCTATTATTCACCCCATGTGATTTGGTTTGTCTATCCTACCTTTGCAGTGCTTTGGTGGCCGTTAACAATGTATTTCAGGTGGAAGAAAGTGAAAAAGGGAGAGTAATATGAAGAAATATGAAATTGGTTTTGTTGTTACAGGCAGTGTCATGACGATTGTCTTTTTAATCCTGATTAATTTTTTAACAAGCGCTCAATATCCTTGGTTTATTTATCCAGTCTTGGCTGTATTACTGTTTTCTCTGGGGCTATACTGCGTACGCGCAAAGAAATACACACTATTCTCCGTGCTGGGAAGTTTCCTGCTTTTGCTTTGTCTTATTATAGTGAACTATATCAATACACCTGGTTATCCGTGGTTTTCCTATACGGTGGCCCCCATCGTCATGTGGCCGGCTCTTGTGATACAAGGACAGAGGGCTAAAACCATGACTACAGCTCTCATTGGAAGTATTTCATTCATTTTATACTACATACTATTAAATATCTTTTTAGCCCCTCAAGTTCCGTGGATTATTTTTCCTGCTTTCGTTATTCTTTGGTGGCCGCTTTCACTTTACCACGTACAACAAAAATCCTATTTTGGATTCTCTATCTACGCATCTTTGTTTATCAGTGTCTTTTTTATCAGCGTCAATGCTATCTTTTCACCACAGGAAGTCTGGGCTGTTTATCCAATCTTCGCGGTGCTTTGGTGGCCGTTAAGCATGTATTATTTTAGCTACAGGCAAAAAAAATAAATCATTTAATGTATTTTGAAAGACTAAATATTCCAAAATGCCAAGGCTATAAATAGAAAACTCATGACAAGTTTTTCGGTTCAAGCACACTAATATTCATTTTAGTATGAAAATACTGAGGTACTCGTTTTAATGGTCCTTCTCATAATCGAGGGAGGAATTTATTCGCTTGATTATAAATAATCAAGTATAAATTAATCATGTCTATCGAAGTATTAGAAGATAAACCTGGTAATAAAGTATTGGGAAATTCGAATTTACAGTTAGTTTAATAACCATATAATAAACGTCATTCTACTATTTTTAAGGGGAACAGTAATCATGTGGAAGAAGAAAATTAGAACGAATAAACTATCATTTGTGTTAATTGCCGTGATCTTAATGGTTACCT
>NZ_CAKKLN010000007.1:0-449148 GCF_918698065.1 Peribacillus sp. Bi134
TCGTTGTCGGGGACAGTGCCGTTGCTTTCCCTCCAGAAGGCGGCCGTCCATACGCTCCTA
The DNA here is from genome assembly GCF_918698065.1 of Peribacillus sp. Bi134. NCBI lineage: Bacteria > Bacillati > Bacillota > Bacilli > Caryophanales > Bacillaceae > Peribacillus > Peribacillus sp. Bi134. Next base: position 61 of record NZ_CAKKLN010000007.1, read on the forward strand.
CTGCTCAAAATGCTTGGCAAATGGGTGAGCTTGTTGGTTACAACCTATTTGCAGCCTTTGAAGGCAACAAACTTGAAGCATTTTCGCCTGTAAACTCAGGTACGCTTGCGAGCCTTGGCCGTAAGGATGCGGTGGCAACGGTTGGGGCCAATAACACGTCCCTTAAAGGCCTTCCGGCTACATTGATGAAAGAAGCAAGTAATGTTCGCTATCTATCGCACATCAAAGCCCTATTCAGCTTGGCTTATTAATTTTTAAGATAAAGCACTCATTGAATTTAAAAGGACCATTCATCATTTGGATGAATGGTCCTCTTTTGCAATTAAAGGGCTGTATTTATCAAAATTCAAATGTTAACCTGGTTGATGCTGAATCTAAGGAAAAATCCCTCAGGTAATTTTGCATTTGTCAGGATCCGGGTTTCTTTTAAACGTTTATCATTATATGAGGAGACTTCCATTAATTCTTCATCCATATAAGCAGGGTGTGTCATTATCTCCACGCTCGCCCCATCCATTACCCTCCCCTTCAAGTTTTGAAAGTAATCTTCAACCACCATTTCTCCATAAAAATCATCCAGGAATACATCTGTAACGGTTTGAATCCCAGCAAGGTGCCTTCCGGCATTACGCACTGGCAATCCATATTTATCTGACAGCTTTTTAATAACCGATAGAAATGCTGTGATCCCATGTACATGATGATGGCTGTCAAAATGAGTCGGGAATAGACCAAATTCCAAGAATCTTTCGATTTGTGCTGACCACTCCCTCTCCAATTCGCTCAAGGAAATACCGGCAGGATCCCCATATACCAACCCTTGCTTCTTAAAGAAACCAGCTTCATCAACCAAACTCGGAACATCACTCAACAAAGGTTTCCCCCATGTCAGCACTAAGTGTATACCTACCTTCAACGATGGTGTCTTCTTTGCGATTTCGATCGCATGCTCCGTTGCTTGCGCATTCATCATGATCGTTGCCGAATTGACAATTCCATATTTGTGGCTATCCAAAATCCCATAATTCACCGCTTTAGTTAACCCGAAATCATCTGCATTTACAAGGACTTCAATCATGATAAATTATCCTGCAACTCCTTTTTTTCAAAAAACTGCGGCAGATAATCTTTATGTGCCTCCAGCATTTCGTCTAAGATAAGTTTTGCAACCCGGTCACTTGGAACGAGTGGATTGATCGTCATGGCAAGCAACGCAGTATCATAGTCCCCCGAAATTGCAGCTTCGATGGCTACCCTTTCAAAGGATTTGATTTGCTGAATTAATCCGCGGACAGCGACAGGAAGCTCTCCTACGTTGATTGGCTTAGGTCCATCCTTAGTTATCACGCAACTGGTTTCAATCGCCGAGCCGTAAGGGATGCCTTCTATCGCACCATGGTTGACCGTATTTACCGCTTGAATATCTCGCTTATCCGTATGCATCGAGCAAATCAACCGTACAGCCGCATCGCTGTAGTACGCACCTCCGCGCTCTTCAAGCTGCGGCGGCTTGATAGCCAGATCCTGGTCTTTGTATAGCTCGAATAAACCTGCTTCAAGTCTTTGAACGACCTCTGCACGTGTTTCCCCTTTTTCTGCATCCTTCAATTCTTGGGCCAGCACATCCCCCGTTTTGTAATAGTAGTTGTGGTATGGACACGGAAACAAATTTAACGCTCTAAGGAATTCCGGCTCCCAGCCCATTGCATGGATATTCTTCATCGTGACAGCTTTAGCTGGATCAGTAATCAAATTGATGATTTGATCTTTGACACTCTCCCCATCAACAAATACATCCAATCCGTAAACCATATGGTTCAAGCCGGCAAAGTCGATCCGGACTCTTGATGGCTCTACATCCATTAAATCCGCAACACCTCGTTCCATACCAATCGGCACATTGCAAAGTCCGATGATTTTGGAAATATTACTGTGACGCAGAACTGCTTCAGTTACCATTCCAGCAGGATTCGTGAAGTTAATCAGCCATGCTTCCGGACATAATTCCTCCATTTCATGAGCAATATCCAGAATGACGGGAATCGTTCTAAAAGCCTTGAAAAGCCCACCAGGCCCATTCGTCTCCTGTCCGATCACTCCGTGTTTCAATGGAATCTTTTCATCAAGTGCCCTTGCTGCGAGCTGGCCAACCCGCAGCTGGGTTGTTACATAATCTGCGCCTTTAAGCGCTTTCTTTCTATCTAGCGTGAGGTGGACATCAATATTCACACCAGCCTTTTCAATCATCCTTCTTGCCAGATTCCCGACAATTTCAAGCTTTTCCTTTCCCGCTTCGATGTCAACGAGCCAAATTTCACTCACGGGAAGTTCTTCATGATATTTAATGAATCCTTCGATCAGTTCTGGCGTATAGCTCGATCCTCCACCAATCGTGACAATTTTCAGCCCCTTGCTCATTCGGCAGCCCTCTCCTTCACAACATTTGCATGTAAGAATTCTTCGCGTAGATCGATCATTTCCAGTGCAAGATCCTTTACTGTCATCGCCGTCATTAAATGATCTTGTGCATGCACTAGGATGATGGGAAGATCAAAATGGTCCCCGCCCGCCTCGGCATGAATTAATTGAGTTTGGTATTTATGGGCCTGCAGTAATTCCGTTTCCGCCTCGGCGATTTTCAATCGTGCAGAATCAAAATCCTTTTTCTTTGCTTCCTGCAACGCTTCCATTGCAAAGCTTCTCGCATTCCCACTATATAAAATCAATTGAAAGGATAGCTGGTATAATTCTTCTTTTTCCATTTTTCATCACTACTTTCTTAAAGGCTTAGCGTTTCTGAATCTTTTGTAAGCTTTGTTTCATTTTTGGTGTCTATCTTCACTTGAGCATAAACGAATGGTAAATAAATAGCTGTTGAAATGACTAGATTGATTGCAGCCAAAACCGCTCCAGATACATGTCCGCCTGTGGCCAGGAATCCACCCACAATCGGCGGGGTAACCCATGGAATCTTAGCGACGATCGGGAAAACCATTCCGCTGCTTACCGCGATATAAGAGATCACCGTTGTAATTACCGGGCCGAGAACAAATGGGATGAACCACATTGGATTCAGAACGATAGGCAATCCGAAAAGAATGGGTTCGTTAATCTGGAACACTCCTGGTGCCCCTCCGAGTGCAATCATCTGTTTATACCGTTTCCGGCCGGCAATGATCATTGCAATGATTAGGCCCAATGTTGCACCAGATCCGCCTAAATAAACAAATGCATCCAGGAAAGAACCCGCCAATACCCCGTATTGGTCCATGTCTTTGACGCCTTTTGCATATAAATCGATATTTTTCACTCCTGAACTTTCAAAAAGCGGTGTCGTTATCCCACCAAGGATATTGGGTCCATGCAAACCGATCATCCATAATAAATGAACAAGAAATACTAGTAAAATAGCGAATGGCAATGAATCTACTGCACTTTGTAATGGAGATACGATCACTTTACTCAACCAGTCATTCAATACCTGCCCATCCGTAGCTTTACGGAACAGCAGTCCGAATATACCAGCGATAAAGATCGTTGCCATACCCGGCACTAACTTTGCAAATGAACGGGCAACCGCAGGAGGTACTCCATCAGGAAGCTTGATGACTAAATACTTCACTCGGGAAAGTCTCACAAATATTTCAGTGGCTATCAAGGCAACGACAATTCCTGTAAAGAGGGCTGTAGCATTAAAATAGTTTACGCTTACAAAACCCCAGGCCCCGCCAGTAACATCCTTATCATCGATGGTTAAAGTGACATTTCCGATTTGAGGCAATAGTAAGAAGAAACAGGCTGCGGATACCAGCATCGCTTCAAAACCATCGTCACCGTATGATCGTGCCAATTTATAAGAAATGCCGAATACAGCGAATACCGTCATGAATGCAAAGGTTCCAAACCAAATATCACCGCCGAGCGTATTCCATGCAGGACCGAAGATGGCCTCCATCATTCTTCCGTAAGGCTTGATGACTTGCCCTAGATTATTAAACAGGACGGCGAATGACCCGATCATTGTAATCGCTATCATTCCAATCAATGCGTCACGAATTGCAAGCAAATGCCGGTTATTTCCTACCTTTACCGCCCCAGGCATAATATACTTATCAATAAAAGTCATCATATCCTTATTCTCCTTTTATTAAAGTAGTGGCTTGTTTTAGCACTTCTTCACCATTACATAGTCCATAGAACATCGGATTGATGGTTGCGACTGGAATTCCCTTTTCTTTCCCCGCTTCCTGTAGCTTGGAAAGAAGATATCTAACCTGCGGCCCTAATAAAATAACATCTGCCTTATCTATTTCATTGTTAACTTCTGTAGAACCAACTGCCCATATATGACACTCTACCCCTTGTTTTTTAGCACTTTCCTCCATCTTGGTAACTAATAAACTAGTAGACATCCCTGCAGAACAACATAATAAGATATTCATTGAAATTACCCCCCTTTTTAATGATTGATTATTCAGTATTTTCAAGTAAGTCTAAACCGCATTTTTTATAATCGATGTTACTTTTATCACTTCCCTTGAATATGAAATGGGTATTATTGCCTCCATACATACATTGTAGTTACAAATCAAAAAAATATCAACACAATTTTTAATTTGTTACTACAAATTTGTGAATTAAAGTTGATTATTGAACTTATCCGAGATAATCTATATGTATATATTGGGAATGAGCATAGGAGGAATCACTGTGGAGACCATGAATAAAGAAGCGGCATTGCATTCCATAGTTAAGGAATCAATTATCGATCTCATAAAAAATGGCGAATATCAAACAAATACAAAATTACCGACTGAGGCAGAATTTTGTAAAATATACGGAGTAAGCAGGACAACAGTTCGCACGGCCTTACAGCAATTGAACGTCGAAGGCTACATCTACCGTGTTCAGGGCAAAGGTACTTTCGTTTCGGAAAATAAAGTGAAGCAATTTCTTTCAAGCACGGTTGAAAAGTTCTCTGAGCAAGTCACGATGCAAGGAAAAAACCCTTCTACAAAGGTCATTAGCTTAAAGGTGATCGAAGCAAACGCTACCCTTGCCAAGCTTTTTAAACAAAATATTGGAGACCCCGTAAATAAACTGGAACGGATACGTTACGTAAACGATATCCCCCTTCAATATGAAATTGCCTATCTCCCTTGGTATAAAACACCCGGGCTTAATATCGAAGCCTGCGAAAAATCACTCTTTAAAGTACTTGAGACACAATTCAATTTAAAAGTAAAAAAAACGGTCGAACACTTGGAGTTTTCACTTGCCGACGATTCCATTTCTGACAAATTGGACGTACCGAACGGCTCACCTTGTTTTTCATTGGAAACTTACACATATGAGAATGACGGATCGGTCATTGAATTCTCTAAAACTCTCTTTAGAGGCGATCGCGCGCACTTTGTCATCGAGCGTAACTATTGAATATTATTATATAAAATAAGACGGGCTGCCTTATTAATTAAGGCAGCCCGGACTGTAAACATACTCGATTTTTTTAGGGTTTTGTAAGATTGGAACGTTGAATTCCACTCCAGGCACTCGCCTTCCGCAGGAGGCTCGGAAGACTTTGTTACCCTTCATGTTTTTTACTTTTTTAATGGGTGAAACGTCATTGGATTGAAGAAATTTGCGCCACTCCTCCGAATAACTAGCTAGCCGAGACCCCACAGCCGCTTGCATTGATGAGGCTTTGCAGAAAAAGGGAACGGATTTCTGAAATCAACTGAAACAAACTTCATGCAAACTCGTTTTTCTTCTTGAGAGAGGCAATCATAACGATTGCCTCTCTTTTCGTTGTGTGTCCGGATAATTATTTACATACTTACAAATACACTCATTAAATGAGTGAATTTACAAATATGCATATATTAAACAAATAACGCCAAAGCAATAATCAGGACCGGGGAGGTGTGGTGCTTGTCGTTTAGTCTACATCCCCCCCTTTTTCCGCATACCGGATCCCTTTGCTTCATTGTTTCCAAGACCAAATATTATTCGGTATGAAAATGCCCCCAATTAATTCATTGAGGGCATCTCTACATAATCTTAGAATAACGGGTCCTTTTTCTCATGGCTCAAGCTGAATTTTACTTACTCCCCATTCTGATTAAGCCATTTTTTTGTGACAACTATCATTTCTTCTTGTTGTTTCTTAGCTGAGATAGTCGCTTCATTATCTCCCTTTTGCTTTCCGTATACACCAAATTGACCGTGGTTTCCCCCCGCTATCTTATGCATGTTAGCCTGTTTAGATAGTAAGTGCTTTGTCTTCACAATCTTCTTCACTGTAGATAGCCCATCATGTTCTGCATATAACGATAGCATAGGAACCTTCATTTTTGAAAAGTCATTCGAGTTACTGGGATATGAACCGAGGAGGATAATTCCTTCCACCTCTTTTGGATTTTCATAAGCATATGCGGAGGCGGCTACTCCTCCTAACGAGTGTCCAGCAACGTACCATTTCTCCACATCTGGATATGCATCTTTAGCTTCCACCGCTTTATTTTTATCAAACAAAGCGAAATTGAACCTCACATCCGGGATAACGACTGTATATCCCTCTTTCGATAATTCTTTTGCATAATATCCGTATGCTTCCGGCTCAACCTTGGCACCTGGATACAGGACAATGCCCACTTTCTTAGTTTTTGTTGGTTCGAATGTGACAAACCCATTTTCCTTTTTTATATTCCCCTTTCCAACTAACGCATACAATTCATCTGATGGCTTGTATGTTTGTTTTGACCATATGTAAAAGCCGCCGAAAGCGATAATCATTAATGCAATTATACTAACGAGAATATATTTAATAACTTTTTTCATTTTATACCTCACTATTCATAAAATTTGATGTTATGGACACACACAGCTACTAGTATTGCTTTTCATTCACCCTGTCCTTAAACTTTACATCTAACTTCCTTCTCTTTTGAATATTTTTATGACAAAGGGGGATTATCTCCATCATTTTCAAGTCTCTTGGATTATCACATATTTAATTACTTGCTGTGCTATATCTCACCTTATTAGGCGTAACCACCCTGTACGAATCCTCTCTCTTTGTTTGGATGCCAGCTATCGAACATTGCCACATGTTTTCATCTGAGTCCACATTGAGAGTTATTACGCAATCTGTGCACGTATTTCAGTGGCTGCTTATCAGTAATATCGCTATTTATGGGCATTTTTCATGCAATGCTTCCATCCTTGTTTAAATATAAAGTTTCTTATGTAGACCTTTGATACTTATAAAAACCACATATAAAGCCTACCCATTATATTCTCCGTATAGGTATTTACAATCTTTCCTGAATATGAATTTCACATTAAATTAAAATTATATTTAAAGTTATTTTTTGTGATATGTTTTGTTCTATTATAGTATGGAAAAAAACAATATAGGGGGTGAATTAGTTGGATACTATTTTATATTTTTGTTATTCAATCATTTATATTATTCTTCTTATCATGGGAATGATGTTACTTCGACAGGACCGTAAACTCTTTTCGTATTCAAGCTTTCTTCTTCTAGTTACTTTCGGGCTTATCGTGGATAACTTAATTATTGCCTCTGGAAAGTTCATTGGTAATGGCCCTTTGTTGGAGTCGTTAAATGCATTACGTTTCTGGAGTCATGGATTTATCACTCCCACATTGATTTTGTTTGGATGGGGAATGGCGAAAAGGATACATATTCCTTTTACAAAGAAAATGATAACACCCTACTTTTTCCTTTTCCTTACAGCTGGGCTTATCATCTATGAATTTATTGAAAATATGCATAAGACATTTGTACCAATCTACGAGTATGGTGTTTTAAGATATGTTAGTGAGGAATCTTCAGGCCCACCTTTAATGGTGCTTATTGTTACCTTTATATTATTGGTGATTAGCATCTGCATATTTATAAGAACACGTTGGATTTGGATGCTTTTAGGAGTTATAGTCATGATAGTTGGAAGTGCCATCCCTATTCCCATAGAAAGTTCGGCTGTTACCAATGCATTTGAATTAATTTTTTTATGTTTACTATGGCTTACAAACTATAAACTAGAACCTCGCCCACAAACAAAGTGATTCATCCTTAGAAATAGAAGAGCATAAAACTAAAAGATAAAAAATGGAATAGGAGCATGCAAAAAAGTAAGGATTTTACAATACACTGTAAATTAAGTACCCACCACGGTTCGTTACTCATTGCACCCAAGCATCAATGAAATATCGCTTGGGTGCATTTAATATTTGCTTGATTATCACCAAAAAACGAGTATCCATTCAAATTAACAATTGGTATATGACGAATTTTTCAAAAGGATTAGATTCTGTCAAGCCAGGTAACATCACCTCGTCTTTCAGTTCGAAGGCGGTTTGGTTTTCGAGGAAAAAAATATAATCCTGTGAAGCATAAAATAAAATCAGTTCGATTTGGCGCGGTTCTTTTTCAAAGGAAAGCAATATGTTATTGATGATTTTCATGAAGATCTGTACCGAGAACGGGTTAAAGAAATAAAAGCGATTGTCATTCGTATCAATATCATATTCTTCCGCCAAACAGCAGTGGAATTCTATATTGCCATAGTTGTTGTTCCTTTTCTTCAAGTAGCCATTCAGATTCTCGATCGCTTCTTTATAGAAACTTTCATTCATCTCCACGCCAACCACAGATGATTGATATAAATGATGGATGAAAAAATTCAAGCGTCCTTTACCGCATCCAAAATCCACAATGCGATCATTTCTTTTCAGTGCATATTTTTTGAATAAATGTTCTAATGCGCTATAAGGCGTAGGTTCGTATCGGTGATAATGCAAAGAATCATTGAATTTTTTTTGTTCACCTTCCGTTTTGATGTTCAGCATTTCGTCATAATTCGTTTCTTCCATTGTTAATGCACCTGCTTCATGTTTTTTAAATAAAGGGCTTCCTAACTAAAAACCCCGGATAAGATTGATCTTTTCCAGGGTAAGGTTTTGTTATATGAATGTCCAGAAAATTAATTGGATTTTGCTTTCGTTACATAATCATTAAAATCAGAGATGCTTGGGTTGGCCATATAATGACCGCCTTCCACTTGGATCGTCTGTCCTGTAATGAATTTGGACTCGTCAGATGCAAGGAATAGTACGGTATAACCGATATCATCCGCTTCACCATGATATGGCAATGCATTGAATTTAGCAAAAATATCGAGTACGGCCTGAGGCATATTATTTTTCGCTGCAGGAGTTAAAATAAGACCTGGTGCCACTCCATTACAACGAATATGATCTTTACCATACTGTGCAGCGATATAACGAGTCAAATTCACTACCCCCGCTTTGGACGCGCCATATGCAGATCGTACGGAGTCACCTGTAAATCCAGCCATGGAGGCCGTATTGATTATCGAACCTCCTCCCGCTTTAATCATGTGAGGAATCGCAAACCTGCTGCCCAATAGCACACTTTTTAAATTCACATCCATAAGTCGGTCCCATTCTTCCAAATCTAAATTCACGACATCCAGATCTTTATGCAGGTTAGTTGACCCCACATTATTAACAAGTACCGTAACCGTTCCATATTGTTCAATGGTAAAGTCGACTGCTGCCTGGATGGAATCTGCTTGTCCGGCATCCAAGAACACTCCAGACGCTTCCCCACCTTGTTTTTTAATGTTTTCAGCCGCTTCTTTCGCTCCTGTTTCGTTAAAATCAGCAATCACGACTTTTGCGCCTTCTTTAGCCATTAGTGTGGATATGGATAACCCTATACCTGAAGCTCCACCTGTAACTAATGCTACTTTTCCTTGTACTCTTCCCATAATAATCCACCTGCTCTTCAAAATATGAATATTTTATCCTGACTGACAGTGCAAGAATACAACATATATAAATCAGTTACAAATAATTATACTCAAAGTTCATTTTTGTAAAAATGTAGATTATTAGAATGTCGTAAGCCTGTGAAAATTTTTGATTTCCATCAAATTTAAAACAGAAAAAAGCTGAAGCATCAAAAGAGCTTCAGCTTTTTTCATTTTTTTTCTTCATCATTCCATATGATCCAATCATGAACCTCTAGAATTTCCAGGAATTTCATCAACCTCGGTAAAGCTGGTTCTGCTTCCTCTCCAAAATGTTCACTCATCGCTTCAGAAATCTGATTTACATTTCTTTGGAACTCCATCTGTTTAATGGCATATGCCCCAAACTTATCAAGCTTGATTTTGCGGACTGATGGTTGTTTAAAGAAACGAATTGTAATTCGTTCCACAAAATTGGTCCTTTGAATGACTAAAAAAGTTGCTTCCGAAGATTCTTGTACCATAGTGACGCGTTTTTCCAAAAGGGGAACCATGGTTAACAGGTTCCTCTTTTTTGATTGGCTTTTACGAAGCATCTTCTTTTTTCCCTTTGCTGGATACGAACCATAGCAATCCAGCTAGAGCAAGGAATAATAGGAAAGGTAGCAAATTGCTGGCTAATTTAGCCGCAGCCGGAACTTGGACACCTGCTGCGATCAATATGGCAATAAGAACACCAATCAATGATTCACCCGCTATTAAACCAGATGCAAATAATACACCTCTATCAACCCGTGCTTTAAGCGCTTCTTTTGTTTTCGAGAAAAACTCAACGAAGAAACGAATAAATCCACCGATCATGATTGGGGCACTCGTATGAACCGGCAAGTAAATGCCGACAGCAACAACAAGTGAATTTAGACCGAAAAATTCTAATGTGATCGAAATAGCCGCACCGATAAAGATGAGTGTCCAAGGTAAATCTCCCCCAAGAACACCTTCAGCCAGTATTTTCATTAGTGCCGCTTTAGGTGCAGGCAGTTCTGCAGATCCCATCGTATATGCGTTATCCATCAGAACCAGGATAAAACCAATGACAGAAGCTGACGCAACAACACCGATCATCATGGCAACTTGTTGTTTCCATGGTGTTCCGCCGACGATATATCCTGTTTTTAGATCTTGAGAAACATCACCTGAAACCGCAAGTGCAGTACAAATGATCGCAGCGACGGTTAAAGCGGCTACCATTCCCGTCGTACCAGTAAAACCAGTAGCTTTATAGACAATCGCTACAATCAATAGTGTGGCTATCGTCATTCCTGAAACTGGGGAAGAAGAACTTCCGACGATCCCAACAACCCTTGAAGCCACTGTCACGAATAAAAACCCAAAAATCGCAATTGCAATCGCACCGATGATTCCTACATCCGTGATAGGTGTGAAAGCAATGATTAAAATAACGATGATCGTTCCCAGCCAAACGTATTTAGCCGGTATGTCTTGTTCTGTACGGATCGAACCTGATTTTAGTTGTCCTTTATTGGCTTTAACACCTTTAAGAGTATCGAAAACTGAACTGAAAAGTATTGGTAATGTTTTGATCAATGTGATCAATCCGCCAGTTGCAACGGCACCAGCACCAATGTAGCGTATATAATTATCCCAAATTCCCCATGCATCCAATTCACCGATCGGTACCTCGGAAGGGAAAATGGCTGTTCCATTGCTTCCGCCAAAAAAGCTGATGGCCGGTATTAGAACGACCCAGGCTAATAAACCCCCACCTAGCATTTGTCCTGCAACACGCGGTCCAATAATATAACCTACACCCAAAAGGGAAGGAAAGGCATCAAGACCAACCACTGCATTTTTAAAATTCGTGATTCCTGTTTCAACCTCAGTCTTGAAAAGCTTAAACCCATCACCAAGCCCTTTAACCACACCGCCGATAACCAAGCCGGCTCCGATCAGCTTGGCGCTTGTACCACCCTTTTCTCCTGATTTCAGGACCTCGGCACATGCCGTACCTTCAGGATAAGGTAATGTTTCATGTTCCCTTACAATCAAAAGCTGGCGAAGTGGAACCATCATGAAGACCCCTAAAAAACCCCCAGTTAATACAACGAAAATGATGAATGCTTGACTCACGTCCATGTCCCACATGAATAATGCTGGAATGGTAAATACAGCACCGGCACCAATAGCCTCACCTGCTGTGGTCATCGTTTGCACAATATTGTTTTCTAATATTGAATCCCTGCGAAAAACCCCTCTTAATATAGCCATTGAAATTACCGCCGCGGGTATTGAAGCAGAGACAGTTAAACCAATAAGTAGGCCTAAGTATGCATTTGCCGCCCCGAATACGATTGCAAGAATGATCCCTAGAATGATTGCAGTTGCAGTCAATTCCGGTAAAGATTTAGATGCAGAGACGTACGGGACGAATTTACTCTCTTTTGAATTGTTCGACAATTTAGCCACTTCCTATGTTAAACTTTAAAATCACAGAGAACATTATATCACTGTAATTTAAAGTCATGCAATGGGAAAATTACGCTAATCAAAAGTTTGATTATATCAAAAATTCAGTTTAGTAGTTTCAGTTTTAAAATATATAAAATAATATTGATATAATAACCATAACTATTCGTTACTCTAAGTCACTGCCTATCACAGCATCATCAGCAACCCTTATCAGTTCCATAGGCAATAAACCCACTGGGTTATTGCACATTAAAATGAGATTTTACATATCCTGAAAAATCAAGTCTTAAAAAAAGGAATGATAATTTCATGGTCTCCTATATGGACTATACCTCACCATCCACACAATACTTTTTCGATATTAATAAAAGCAATTTAATGAAAAAAGACAATCAAAACTATATCAATATATTAGGTATCAAACAATTGAACACACTCGAAAATGTTTCATTATTAGATATTTACCTTAGTACAGACAATGTCGTAGAACCGCATTATCACCAAAATGCAGCAGAGCTCGTGTATTGCATTTCTGGAGCGGCAACCGTTTCATTACTGAATCCTTTTACAAAACAAATACAAAATTATCCCATTAAACCCGGTCAAGTAGCCAATGTCCCACAAGGTTGGTGGCATTATGAAGTGGCTAATACGGATAATACTCATTTGCTTGCCATTTTTAATGCACCAACACCTGAGGTGATCCTCGGTTCGGATATCTTGAAATTGACGCCGGCAAATATTATGGCACATACTTATTGCATGGATGAAAACCAATGGAAAAAAGCAATTGCACCGGTTCAGCCATCAACATTCATCGGTCCGCCAGTCAACTGCCATCGAGCCGATGAAGAGATGCAGCAATATCCTCAATATATTAATCACTATGATAACCAACTATATACTGCCCCGGCATACAACTATCAATACCAGCCCAATCCCCCATATTATTATTGAAGATAGATGTTGGGAACATGATTAACGCTGTTCAAGGCCTATACACCCTTCATGGATGACGTCTAAGGGAGAACCTCTCATTACATAAGGGTTCTCCATTGCTTTTTATTACATGACCCGTTTAAAATGTCGAATTCATTTTACTGCGCAACATCTTATATTATGGTGTCCACCCAATGTGGTTTATGGGTATTTAAAAATCCATAACACGCTTGGATACAATTATCAGTTATATAATCCCCATATATTCTACCGAGTTTCTTCTTATAATATAAGAGATTCATATTGAATCCCCTCTATAACAACAAAGCATTCACTTCAATTTTGCGGTTGCCCAGAACTTTTAAAGGAACCTCCCCATATCAAAGTGTTCAATCCTAATACTTTGTATCTTTCTGGAATTTGGTTTTTTATATTTTCATAAGTCCTTTAAACTTCATCAACTGACCGATTTGCAATGGTATTAACTATTTAGTTTTTTTGAAGTGGAGTGACCAAGACCAATACTTGATTCGGGCCGGTACGCTTTAATACAAAATATCCTTTCTCCGCTTTTGTTGCGACTCCATCATCATTTGGCCAGCAATATCCATGAGTTTCACATGTTCCATCATCTCGAACCCGTATTTGACCAATTAGCCCTACAGCCACCCATTCTTGTCGGTTTACACGAGAAACGTATTCTTGGTTAGGGTTCCAATCCGGATTAAGGATGGGTTGCTTTACTGTACTTTCTGGAATAATCACATTCCCTTTTTTGTCTTTTTGGGGTGGAAGAGTGACATCATGGTATTTTTTTCTTCCCCATTCATCGATTTGATATTTCCCTTGCCAGCGCAAACCTCCACTATTCCCCAATACACCAGGTGTTGCACTAGTAATGCCCAAAATAAAAGGGGCGGTTGAAGTGGCTTTCTGAATTTTGTCTTCATTTGATGCTACAACAAAGTAGCCAACATCAATTGGGTTTCCATCAGCAGTTTCAAACATCTCTGCGTAATCACCCGCCGGAGTGCCATATGCCCCATCAATGAACATATTACCGTTATTCAGAAGTTTTCCAACTAGTCCTGTAGTGTCATACGGCTCTGCTCCGAAAGCTACATTCCACGAAAAAGTTGGGTCACCATCTAAATCGTTAACAGCTCCGTTTCTTCCCATAATATGGGCTCCTTCAAAACCATTTGTTGAGGTAAAGTTACCTTCAGCATGGGAGGTATCACCACTGGCGATTGTTCCTACTCCCTCTGCATGTGAAGTAAGGCCGCTGGAGAATGTTGCAACGCCTTCTGCGTGGGAAAAGTTTCCGCTTGCTACCGGTCCTGGTAAAAAGGTTATGTCTGGAGTTCCCCCTTCCGCATGAGACGCAAATCCACTTGCTGTTGTACCAACTCCTTCCGCGTGAGCACTATTCCCACTGGCCAACGTTGGAGCTGGATTACCTACTTGATCAATTGCTCCACCCTCAGCGTGTGAGGCCCTTCCACTAGCCGTTGTACCTTCCCCTTCGGCATGGGCATTCAACCCCAGTGTCGAATCATTTGCATTTCCCGTAGTGGTCAGGAAGCCTTCTGCATGCGAATTTTCCCCAAATGCCCTTGTTTCTCTCCCTTCGGCATGGGAAGCTGATCCAATGGCGTTTGTAGCAACCCCCTCGGAATGAGAAGCTTCTCCACTGGCAGATGTACTTTGCCCTTCCGTGTGAGAACGATTTCCACTGGCTACTGAACCCTCCCCTTCGGCATGGGAAGCATTTCCACTGGCCGTTGTACTTAACCCTTCCGCGTGGGAAGCAAATCCACTCGCAGTTGTATTGACGCTTTCTGCATGAGAACCAATTCCACTGGAAATTGTACTAATTCCTTCAGCATGGGCAGCAGGATTACTGGCAGAGGTTTGGAAGCCTTCTGCGTGTGCAGCAGGTCCACTAGCTGTTGTCCCTATGCCTTCTGCGTGAGCACCATCCCCGCTTGCTAAGGTGGGAACTGGATTACCCATTTGATCTACTCCGCCTCCTTCCGCATGGGAGGCCCTGCCGCTTGCTGTATTTCCTTCTCCTTCCGCATGTGCGTTAACACCGCTGATTGTTGTTTGCGTATTCAAACCTTCTGTATGTGAATTAGCTCCGGCTGCTGTTGTATTGTTACCTTCTGCATGCGAATTATCTCCACTTGCATTTGTTGCAAAACCTTCCGCATGTGAGGCAACTCCGCTTGCTGTCGTAGTAGTTCCCTCTGCGTGTGCCGTATTAGCTGTGGCCGTTGTCCGAAACCCTTCCGCATGGGAGGAGTTTCCCGTCGCAATTGTTTCACTTCCTTCCGCATGGGAAGTATTTGCACTAGCGGTAGTCAGATATCCCTCCGCGTGGGAAGCTACCCCGCTTGCTGTCGTAGTAGTTCCCTCTGCGTGTGCCGTATCAGCTGTTGTTTCGGTATCATACCCTTCTGTGTGTGCAGCATTACCACCTGAAGTTGTGGTACTTCCTTCCGCATGAGAAGCAGTCCCGTTAACAATTGTATTCATTCCTTCAGCATGAGAGGCTGTCCCATTAGCAGTTGTATTGATTCCTTCCGCTTCCGAACAAGTCCCTATCGGATTTTGGTTACATCCATTTGCCATTATCGTTCTCCATTCTTATAAAATTTTTTCATATTAAAAAATCTATATTATGTTATGCATATTCCAAAAAAATGGTATAGACAAGCTTCATTTACTAAATAGCCCATATAGGATTCTGACTTGATAATTGCGTTGTTGTAATAATTAGTGGTCTATCACGGAGATTATATCTTGAATACAGGACTCTTCAGCAGAAAGGTTTTCAAACGCTTTGTTTTAAAGATTATGACCCATAAATGTAATCATTTAACGAAAAAAGCAAGGAGAACTCTATTACTTTAATGTTTATCTATTGCTTTTAATTACATGATCCGTTTTTTACTTCGCCACATCCTTACATTTGGTGTCCACCCAATGTGGTTTATGGGTATTTAAAAATCCATAACACGCTTGGATACAATTATCCGTTATATAATCTAAATATATTCTACCGAGTTTCTTCTTATAATATAAAAAATTCAAATTGCTCCCCCTAATACAGCAACAGATTATTCAGTTTGCGGTTGGCTCAGAAGTACTCCTATCTTTAAAAGAACCTCACCCTATCAAAATGCTCAATCTAGTTCTATAAAATTTAATCATCTGTGGCTTAATAGTGCATCACAGGTTCTATCTAAAAAGGAATTATTGAAATTTTATAAATGCAAATAAATTAAAACATTTTTTTGGATAAATATGAGAAATCACCTTACAATTGAAAAAGCCTATAAATAGTTGAGATTTTACTGTTGGATGATTTATTTGAGAAGAATGAAACTAAGTAATATGGAGAGTGTGATACTTGGAGTCTATTTTTGAAGAATTCGAAGATATGGATTTTGATGAATATAACCTAAATGAATTAACAGAAGGAGATATCCTTGATGCTGAAACAAATTTAAACATTAAACTCCCAAAAGAATATATTGAACTATTAAAAATTCAAAATGGGGGATATTTAAAATACAACGCATTACCAGTGAGTTTTAAAAATTCCTATGCTGATAATCATATTGCTGTAGACTTTCTGTTTGGAATTAAAGAGAATGAAGGAATTTACAAATCAAAATACCTTCTTAATGAATGGGGAATTAAAGAAAAAGATTTTGTAACAATCTCCGGAGATGGACACACGTGGATTGTATTAGATTATAGAAAAAATAAAGATGAACCAGAAATAACTTTTATAGACACTGAAGAGAATAGAACTTCTGTTATCTTTAAGACTTTTAAAGAAATGATTGAAAATTTATATGAACCGCCAACAGAAGATTTGTCCGATTACATTGGTGGATATGAGTTATCCGTTGAACGTGCAAAAGAGTTGTGTAAAAGTATAGATACTGAGGACATTTTAGATGGTATAAGCATATGGGTATGTAGTTATAAAGATTTAACAGAACTCGCATCTACACTGATTATGTTCCTTGAAACTAACTCAGATATATATATTCAAGAAAGCGCATCTCAAAATTTAGTTGAATTAATCAGCGATGAGTTTGTAACTGATGAAATCATAATAAAAAAAGCGTTGCATATTTTAGGCTCTGTAGAAGATAGTGAAATCAATAGTGATATAAAGTATTCACACAAGTTATTACTTGACTTTATAAACAGGAACTAACTCAGTTACTTCGAATATACAGGTCTCTTATGCTGAAAACGTTTCAAAAGCACTAGAAAAAAGAGCATGGACCAATAAATGTGGTCATTTAACTAAAAAAGCAATGGAGAATCCCATTACATAAGGGTTCTCCATTGCTTTTAATTACATGATCCGCTTGAACATTTTCTCCATTTCATAAATGGAATATGAGATGATGATAGGCCTTCCATGAGGGCATGTGAAGGGATCGGTTGTGCGCCTTAGTTCATCCAAAAGTGCTTGGATTTCATCATTGCGCAGATGACGGTTTGCCTTTATGGAGGCTTTACAGCTCATCATGATAGCTGCTTCTTCACGCAATTTCTTGATGTCGACCTTTTTCATCGAGAGCAATTGTTCAATCATTTCTTCAAGGATTTCCTGTTCAATTCCTTTAGGGAACCATTGTGGATGCGATCGGACAATATAGGCGTTGTAGCCAAACTCCTCTAAATAGACGCCGACTTTTTCCAACTCATGCCGATATTCATTTATCCGAATACATTGGTCTGTTGAAAATTCAAGGGTGATGGGAACCAGCATGTCCTGCAGCTCGTTTTCAACACGTCCGACCTTCTCTTTAAAATATTCGTATTTTATTCGTTCCTGGGCAGCATGCTGGTCTATGATATATAAACCTTTTTCGTTTTGAGCGAAAATATATGTTCCATGCATTTGCCCAATCGGGTACATGGGAGGGATGCGGTTAGCCTGTTCATTCGCCTCGATTTCTTCCTCTTGTTCGACAGTGTAGGTTGTATACTTTTCAGCTGACTCGAAATATGGTTTGCTTTCATCATCTTGTAAGACCGGTACATAGACATCTTCCATTTGCTGCTGTTCATTGCTATAGATTATTTCCTTTATTGGTTCAAAATTGAAATCTTCATGCTCCACATAACTCTTTTGTTCCTGCTTTTCCCGAATCAAGGTATCCTTCAAGAGTGAAGCTTCTTTCTTGGCTTCTTCAAGGACCCGCTTGCCGCTTTCCACAACATGGTCCAATTCCAGCGTAGTTTGCTCACTTTTCGCCTGTTCCGGCTTTGGTGTAGGTGTATATCCACTTGGAATTAGAGACATCTTTTTAAACGAAGATTTAATCGTTTCCGATACAAGACTGAACAATTCCTGTTCCTTGCTTAGTCTTACCTCCATTTTGGACGGATGTACATTGACATCGACAAGAATCGGGTCCATTTCAATATTCAACAAAGCAATTGGAAAACGCCCAATTGGTAGAAGTGTATGGTAACCATCCAGGATTGCTTTCACGAGCGCATAGTTTTTAATGAAGCGGCCGTTTATCATGGTCGAAATATAATTCCTTGAAGCCCTGGTGACTTCGGGCATGACGATATATCCGGATAATTTGAAGTCCAGGGAGCTTGCCTGAACCGGAATCATCTTTTTGGCAATATTCGTCCCATAGATAGCGGCTAGCACCTGCCTGACATCGCCGTTACCATTCGTGTGCAGGATACGCTTCTCATTGTGTGTTAACCGTATTGAAACATCCGGGTGCGAAAGTGCGAGCCTGTTAGCGACATCCGTAATATTTCCTAACTCGGTATGAATGGTTTTCATATATTTCAACCTTGCAGGAGTATTGTAAAACAAATCGGAAACAAGGATATCCGTTCCTTTACGGCTGGATGAAGCCTCGAGTTCCTTAACCATGCCGCCTTCAAGAAGTATGCGCGTTCCTACACCTTCGCCAGTGCTGCTTTTCATTTCAAAACGGGAAACTGAAGCAATACTGGGCATTGCTTCACCGCGGAAGCCGAGTGTTCGGATTCGGAAGAGATCATTTTCATCTTTTATTTTACTTGTGGCGTGACGTTTAAATGCCGCCTCTATGTCATCAGCCAAAATCCCATCGCCATTATCCACGATCCTGATGGAACCAAGTCCAGCCTCCACCAATTCAATCTCTATAATGGTACTGTTTGCATCTATTGCGTTTTCCACAAGTTCCTTAACGACTGAGGCTGGGCGTTCAACAACTTCGCCAGCTGCGATTTTATTAGATAAAGCCTCGTCGAGCTGTTTGATTTTCCCCATTTTTATCGCCTCGCTTTATTATCTCATTTAAGTTTCTTTTGTAATTTATAAAGGGTATTCATCGCCTCAAGCGGCGTCATTTCAAGGATATCCAGTGATTTTATGTCATCGAGCACCTTTTTTTCCTTAGGCGAGGAATTCACTTTTCCATTAGGAGCCTCTTCCCCAAAGAAGGAAAGCTGTGCCTCATTGACGGATGTCACCGGGGCTACTCCGGCAATAGGTGCTTTTACAGCAGCAGCCTGTTCAGGCATCGCCTTTGCCTGTCCATTTTCATTTTCCAGCTGCGCTAAAATGGCGGCAGCCCGATCTATTAACTGCTCCGGTAAATCAGCTAGCTTTGCCACGTGAATTCCATAGCTTTTATCTGCTGGACCTTCTTTAATTTTATGAAGGAAAACGACATTTCCATTTTGCTCAATGGCACTGACATGGATATTTTTCAATTTTGGCAGTTCCGCTGCCAGCACTGTCAATTCGTGATAATGAGTCGAAAAGAGAGTCTTTGCCCCAATTTCCTCATGAATATATTCAATTATGGCCTGGGCAAGCGCCATCCCATCGTAAGTTGATGTTCCCCGCCCGATCTCATCAAATAATATCAAACTGTTTTCTGTCGCATTCATGATGGCATTTCTTGCTTCAAGCATCTCGACCATGAATGTACTTTGACCGGAAATCAAATCATCTGCCGCCCCTATCCTAGTAAATACCTTATCAAAAATAGGCAATTCAGCTATACTTGCGGATACGAAGCATCCAATTTGCGCTAGAATCGATGTTAGCGCTATCTGACGCATATACGTACTTTTACCCGACATATTGGGCCCTGTGATCAAGAGTAACTCCCGGTCTCCATCCATGAAGCAGTCATTGGGGACATACTCCTGTGATTGAAGGACTTTCTCGACCACTGGATGTCGGCCTTCCTTCAGTACGATTCTTCGATCATCAGAAAAGACAGGCTTCACATAATGGCGTTCTTCGCTAATCGTCGCAAAGCACTGCAAGACATCCAGTTCACTGACACCTTTCGCTAAATCCTGTAAGCGCGGGATATAGCTTTTGACCTCTTCACGAAGATTGAGGAATAGGTCATATTCCAAACTGATGCTTTTTTCCTCTGCTTGTAAAATCAAAGCTTCCTTCTCTTTCAACTCAGGTGTGATATAACGTTCGGCATTCGTTAAAGTTTGCTTCCGTTCATAACGGCCTTCTTCAAGCAGATGCAAATTGGCTCGTGTGACTTCAATATAATAGCCAAAAACACGATTATATCCGATTTTCAAAGATTTGATCCCTGTGCGTTCCCGCTCTTCCCGTTCAAGCTGTGCAATCCAAGTTTTCCCGTTTCTGCTGGCATCCCTGTATGTATCCAGCTCCTTATGGAAACCGTCCTGAATGATATTTCCTTCCTTCACGGACAATGGCGGGTTTTCTACAAGCGCCGTTTCAAGCAAATCCGTCACTTCTTCGCAAGGATCCAATTTATCGGCCAGAATTGAAATATCCTGATTTGAAGCCATTGACTTCACGATTTCACGAATGATCGGCACCTGTTGCAATGAACGTTTCAGTTGAATCAAGTCCCGAGCATTTACATTACCGAAGGCCACCCTTCCGGCAAGCCGCTCCAAATCGTACACTTCCTTCAGGCGTTCACGTAAGTCCTGCCGTTCGAAGTATTGATTTTTTAGGGTTTCAACAAGGCTTTGTCTCCGCTCGATCTGTTTTTTATTAATGAGCGGTCTATCAATCCATTGTTTCAACATTCTTCCGCCCATGGCTGTTTTCGTTTCATCAAGCAGCCATAATAATGAGCCTTTTTTACCTTTGGAACGAATGGTTTCAGTTAATTCCAAATTACGTTTGCTATAATAATCAATTTTCATATATTGAGATGTTTCATATGCAAGCACTGGCTGTAAATGATCCAGGCTGCGTTTTTGGGTACGGTATAGATAATTCAATAAGCGTGAAGTCGTTGTCGCCAGTTTCTGGTCTTTTAACAAATGAAGCAGTGCAACGAATGACTCGCTTTGATCCGAATTATTCTCTAGGGATAGAGCGGCAGCGCCCCGTTCTTGCAGCTTTTTTTTCCATTCTTCATTGAAATCCTCGGCAATGACCACTTCACTCGCACCGAGGATGGCAAATTCATTCAGAACTTCCTCGAAACTCTCAATCAATGTGACCTTATTTTCCCCTGTCGATAAATCATTGTATCCAAAGCCAAACTGACCATCAGTGAAATAAGTGATCGTGGCAATATAATTATTTTCCTTTTCACGAAGACCCTTACTATCCATTTTCGTTCCCGGAGTAATCAGCTGGACAACTTCCCTGCGTACCACGCCTTTGGCTTGCTTCGGATCTTCGGTTTGTTCACAAATAGCTACTTTAAAACCTTTTTCTATCAATATATCAATATAATTAGCAGCCGAGTGATACGGAATGCCGCACATCGGAATTCGCTCTTCACTACCGCCTTCTCGGCTTGTTAATGTGATTTCGAGCTCTTGAGATGCATTCAGAGCATCGTCAAAAAACATTTCATAAAAATCGCCTAAACGAAAAAATAAAAAGGCATCCTGATACTCTGCCTTAATTTTTAAATATTGCTGTATCATTGGAGTATATCCAGCCATTCCTTCAAAACCTTTCCAAACTATAATCTATTACACATTTATGTCCTTCATTATAACATACGGGAAAGCAACATTGCCTGTATTCGAAATTGCATGGTAAATCAATTATCCTTTAAATTGTGAGCTAGCTGTATCTGCAAAGCCTTACGCACGGATATAGTAACATTGCATTCCTATTTTTTTCATTCCCAGCCCTGCAAGGTACTTGTCCCGCTTCAAATTAAATAAGACCGGATGAAGGGAATGTCATCCGGTATTAATTTCTATATTCTATTCGTCTTCGAATTCATCAAGGAAATCCGGATCTAAATCTTCGAAATCCTCATCATCGAAATCAGAGCCCCAGTCATCCTCACAGCGGCCATCTGGACTTACAGCGACACAAATTTTCGTTTCGCCGACGACTTCCACAAAGAATTCCCTTTCCACATGGACAATGATTTTTTGTCCACATGGGGAGATGCAAGCTTCTAAACAATTCGGCTGTTGGACAGCTTTTGCAACGATTTCATGGTCATCAAGACAATCGGGATCACGGTATTTCAGCGAAATAACGTCGGTATATTGCACTTTTTCAGTTACAACTTCCGTTTTTGAATTTTGGTTATAGGAATACCAGACGTTGATTTCGTAGCTGCCGTGAATTTCTACCTTTTTGCCGACTTTCTTTGCATCGTATTTATGGTTGATGATCCAACAACCTAGAATGCTAGAAGGATGATGAGCCGGGCAAATGGTGTGAGAGGACTTTGTGAATTTGCGTCCTTTTGCCACCACCGCTTTAGTAATTATCTCTCTATATTGTGACATGCTAGCGAACCCTCCTCATACAGTTTCCATTCATCCTATGCGTGGTAAAAGTCTAGTGTGCGTAGAATTTTAATTGTTTGAAAACTGCTGTAATGTTTTAAACCTAGGTTATTTTATGCGCATGTTTTGGGATATGTGTCACGAATGGGCACTGTATAAGGATTTCCGCATCTAAAAAAGCCCTTCTGAAATCAGAAGGGCTTTTTTAATATTTATGAACAGCTTCCGCCGCCTGCTTGTACCTTTGAACCTGTCTCACCGCGAAGGACGTCTCCCTCAGTCGATTCAATAATCAGGTCCGTCACCTTATTCGATACCTGTGATGAAACCATTTGTAAAAGGTCATTTACATCCACTTGGGATTGTTTGAATTCTTGCACGATCGGAAGTTCATCCAATTGTTTTTCCAGTGCATCAATCTTGGCCTGAACTTGACTGTATGCTTTTTCTTTGCCGTAATGCTGGAAGTTTACTGCCTGTTTTTGTAAGCTCTTGATACTGGCGATCATTTCACGGATTTTTTGGTTTTCATTGATGTGTGCTTCTGCCCGTTTAAAGAAATCGACTTCTTCCGTGCTTGCGATCATTTCAGCAAGCTCGGCAGCTTTGTTCAGAATGTCATCTTTAGTATATTTCGTCATATTACTCCACCTCAATCGCCGTTGCTTCTTCAACCATATCCCCATTCAGTGACCATGTTTTCGTTCCGGTGATTTTCACTTTTACGATTTGGCCAATAGCGGATTTTGGTCCTTTGAAGTTCACGAGCTTATTTTTCGTTGTATAACCTGCTAATACTTCCGCATTCTTCTTGCTTTCGCCTTCAACGAGCACTTCAACAATCTGCCCATCATACTCCTTCATTTTCAATGCACACGTTTCATTGACAAGGGCGTTCAAGCGTTGCAGACGTTCCTTTTTCACTTCCATCGGTACATTATCCTGCATTTTCGCAGCCGGTGTTCCCTCACGTGGTGAATAGATGTAAGTATATGCTGCATCGAAACCAACTTCACGGTATAAGGACATCGTTTCTTCAAAGTGCTCTTCCGTTTCATTCGGATAACCTACAATGATGTCAGTGGTTAGCGATACACTTGGGATAGCTTCCTTGATTTTTTTTACTAGCTCTAAATATTGTTCACGTGTATATTTACGGGCCATGATTTTAAGTGTGTCCGTACTACCCGATTGAACTGGAAGATGAATATGGTCAACGAGATTACCGCCCTTAGCCAATACTTCAATCAAGTGATCATCGAAATCACGGGGATGACTTGTCGTAAAACGAATACGCGGAATATCGATTTTGCGGATTTCATCCATCAAATCACCGAAACGGTATTCGATATCCGTAAAATCTTTACCATAAGCATTCACATTCTGTCCAAGCAGAGTTATTTCCTTGTAACCCTGTGCAGCTAAATGACGGACCTCCTGTATAATATCTCCAGGCCTGCGGCTTCTTTCTTTTCCTCTTGTGTACGGTACGATGCAGTATGTACAAAACTTATCGCAGCCATACATGATATTGACCCATGCCTTCGTTTTTCCTTTACGCACTTTCGGAAGGTTCTCGATTACATCACCTTCTTTAGACCAAACCTCAATGACCATTTCCTTGGAAAGATAAGCTTCATTAAGAATTTGCGGCAGGCGGTGGATGTTATGCGTTCCGAAAATCATATCTACAAAATGGTGCTTCTCTAGGATCCGCTTTACAACTGACTCCTCTTGTGACATACAACCGCAAACCCCAAGCAATAGATCCGGCTTTTCCAATTTCAATGATTTTAAATGCCCCAATTCACCGAACACTTTATTCTCTGCGCCTTCCCGAATCGCACAAGTGTTAAGTAAAATGACGTTAGCATCATCCACGGTGTCTGTCGGCCGATAACCAAGTGCCATAAAGATGCCCGCCATGACTTCTGTATCATGTTCGTTCATTTGACAGCCATAAGTACGAATGTAAAACTTTTTACCTTCTCCCATTCCACGGAAACCTTCAGGAATGGCAAAGTCATCATGATATTCTACTTCTTCTTTTCCTCGCTTTTTCGCATCTTTTAAGGAAGGCGGAATATAAACGGCTTGAAAGTATTTACTGAAGTCCTTTTCGGATTTTTTGTCCGCTGGATTCTCAGCCTGTACTTGTTGTGATTCTAATCGTTGTTTCTCGTTCATAGTTAATCTCCTTTCAAAATAGTTAGTTTATTTCTTTCACCAACTATTTCAAGACCTATCTTCTAATGGTTTTATACGGATTCCTTTTTAGGAATTACCAGTAAATATTTGTTTTTAAGTGTGATATATCCACATTATTATAGTATAAAGCTTTTAACAGCAAGAAACAATCATTCTGTCATGGCTTCTTGAATTGTAAGAAATTTTTCACAAATTCGGAAAATAAGAACAGGAAAGAAGAGGCTAATTTCGTCTTAGCCTCTTCTTATCATTTTGTGGATGACGCCTTCCCCTTCAAAATTTTTCAATTGCTGACATTGTAATTTCACTTTTTAAGATGATGTTTAAGGTATCAGGAGTACCTTACCACATTGACCTTTGATCATCAGTTCAAATCCCTTTTCAAAATCGCTTAGTGGAAAACGGTGGGTAATCATTGGTTTTACATCAACCTTGCCACTTTCAAGCAGGCTTGAAACCTGTTGCCAGGTTGAAAACATCTTCCTTCCTGTTATTCCTTGGACAGTAAGGCCCTTGAATACTATATCCTCCGTTATATTAAGGGTGACGGGCTTTGAAGGCAGACTTAAAATTGATATTCTACCACCATTTGTCGCCATCTTAAACCCTTGTTGGATAGCAGCGGGATTACCGCTCATTTCGCAAACGACATCCACCCCATCGGCATTTGTGAGGCTTTTCGTGATTTTCAATGGATCCTGTTTAATTGAATGAATGAGGTCTGTCGCACCCATCTTTTTGGCCAGCTGAAGTCGATAATCATTAATATCAAGAGCGATTACTTTATCAGCACCTGCGGCCTTTGCTACAGCAATCGCCATCAGCCCGATTGGACCACAGCCGATTATTGCCACCGTTTTACCCAGCACCTCGCCAGCTAGCACGGAATGGACCGCATTGCCCATCGGTTCTTGTATGGTAGCCATATCAAGTGGCATATCACTTGGATTTTTCCATAAATTTTTGGCGGGCAGAGCTATATACTCTGCAAAGCATCCTTGTTTATCGACACCGATAATGTTTGTTTTTTTACAAATATGGAATTGCCCGGTTAAGCACTGCCTGCAAGTGCCGCAAACTATATGTGTTTCTGCAGATACGCAATCACCAACCGAAACATTGCTTACACTTGCTCCTATCTCCATTACTTCCCCAGCAAATTCGTGCCCAAATACGTATGGTGGATTCACTCTTCCTTGCGACCATTCATCCCAGGTGAAAATATGAATATCCGTTCCACATATCGAGGTCATCTTCACTCGAATCAATACTTCGTCATCACGGATATCCGGAATATCGACATTTTGTAATTGAGCCCCATAACCTCGGTGGTGTTTGACAACGGCTTTCATTTTCCCTCTCAACATGTACACTCCCCCTGAACTAGGGCTGCTACTTTTATCTTCCTTAATATGTAAAGATATGAAAAACTAAATAAAAAAATACCATAATCGCTTTTGTACCGACCTTTTCACATTAATAATGATGATTTTTAGGGCATTCGTACATTTTTGTTAAATGGGTCATGTTTCTATAGCATCTTGTCCGCTCTCGAATAAGATATCTTGTAAGACAAAATTATGAAGGAGTGACTTATATGTCATGTGGATGCAATAATCACGATCATCATGATCGGGACCGCGATCGGGACAGAGATCGGGACAGAGATCGGGACAGAGATAACGATAGAATCGCAGACGATTTTTGTCGTGCTGTGAGGGGCTGTAATAGGCGCGACCGCGATCGGGACCGCGATCGGGACCGTGATCGGGACCGTGATCGGGACCGCCATCACAATTGTTGTCGTAGAAGGAATCGTTGCAATTTCTTCGGCTGTGGATTCAATAACGGTTGGTGGTAAGCTAATTTAGAGAGTATAGTGATTCTCTCCACTTGAGCTTTCCAATTAATCACAAAAAAAGGTTCACCCCATCTTTAGGGGTGAACCTTTTAACTTTTTACATAAATTCAGCAACAAGCTTATCAAAGTGCGCTTGATCCAGTGTCAGATCTGATTTATTTAACGCTTTTTCAGCATACCCTGGCACTAATTCCTGGTACGAAGGGCGTGAAGAGTCTTGATAAATGATCCCTGTTACAAGGCTGTCATGCTGCATCAAAGTCTGCATGGCCTGTTCTTTATTTGATGAATCATAGCCTTCAATCGTGTTCAATTTAGTTAAGTTTTGTTTAAACCAATCATACGTATTGATTTTATTATATGTTACACAAGGAGAGAAAACATTGATAAAGGAGAACCCTTTATGGTTTATCCCTGCTTCAATGATCGCCGTCAGGTCTTTCAAGTCAGTGGAAAAGCTTTGGGCGACAAACGTAGCGCCAGCTGACAATGCTAATTCCATAGGCGAAACAGCCTGTTCTATTGATCCTTCTGGAGTGGATTTCGTTTTGAATCCAGCAGCGGATCTAGGAGAAGTCTGGCCTTTTGTCAATCCATAAATTTGGTTATCCATAACAATATACGTAATGTCGATATTACGGCGGATCGCATGGATGGTGTGACCCATCCCGATTGCAAAACCATCTCCGTCACCGCCTGAAGCTATAACGGTCAATTCACGGTTGGCCATTTTTACTCCTTGGGCAATTGGCAGTGAGCGGCCATGGATACCATGGAAACCATAGGACTTGATGTAACCGGATATACGACCTGAACAGCCGATACCGGAAACAACGGCCAAATTTTCCGGCTCCAATCCTACATTGGCTGCCGCACGCTGCATGGCAGCCTGAACGGAGAAATCTCCACAGCCAGGACACCAGTTAGGTTTTACATCATTCCGAAACTCTTTAAACGTTGCCATATTCGAACATCTCCTTGCATTGTGTGTGAATTTCATGCGGGAGGAATGGGTTGCCATCATATTTTAGGATGCTTTTAATTTTATTAACATGTCCGACATTCATCTTGATGATATTAGCCAATTGTCCAGTCGCATTATTTTCAATAACTACTACTTTCTTAGCACTTTGCACCAATGATAGGACTTCATCAGCTGGGAAAGGATGAATCAAACGGATTTGCGCATGATTCACTTTCATTCCATCCGTTTCTAACCGGCCGATCGCTTCATCAATCGTCCCGCGTGTTGAGTTAAAGCCAAGAATTAATAAATCCGCTTCTTCATGCGGTGTGTTTTTGTATACTGGTGTTTGGAATGTGTTAGTTAAATTATTCAGCTTACGCATCCGTTTATCCATTTGCAATTTACGATTCAAAGCCGTCTCGGAAGGTCTGCCCGTTTCATCATGTTCTACACCAGTAACATGGTGAATCCCATTTTTCATACCAGGCACTACACGCGGTGAGACTCCGTCTTCCGTTACTTCATAACGCTTGAAGTAAGATTTGTCTTCAGCCTCTTCAATTTCAAAGTCCACCAATTTCCCGCGTCTTATCTCCACTTTGCCGTAATCAAGCGGCTGAACCGTTTGTTTACCTAATGATAGCTGTAAGTCGGATAGAACGATAACTGGACATTGATATTCCTCTGCAAGGTTGAATGCTTCCGCCGTATCATAAAAAGCTTCCTCAACAGTACTCGGAGCCATGACGATTTTAGGTATTTCACCATGTGTACCATAAATCATGGCCATTAAATCGGATTGCTCCTGTTTTGTAGGAAGACCCGTAGATGGACCGCCACGTTGAGTATCGACGATGACAATTGGCGTTTCGGTAATGCCCGCTAAACCAATCGCTTCCATTTTCAAGGAAAGTCCAGGTCCAGCTGAAGCTGTGATGGCACGTACACCGCCATAGTTTGCACCGATTGCCATTGTTGCCGCCGCGATTTCATCTTCAGTCTGGATGACCGTTCCTCCAAATTGAGGAAGTTTTTTAATTAAGTATTCCATAATTTCCGAGGCAGGAGTAATCGGGTAAGCTGCCATAAAGCGGCAACCGCCTGCAACTGCTCCTAAAGCGATAGCATCGTTTCCAATCATGAACATGCGTTTTTGGCCGTCTGCCTTTTCCAGCTCCATTGCGCCCAGTTTTTCTCCAAGCAACACTTCCATTGCCTTATAGCCAGCAGTAATGGCATCCATATTCTTTTTGACGATTTCTTCACCCTTACGGCCGAATATTTCATCAACCACATCGTTGAATACGGAAATTTCCATGCCTAGGACAGCACATGTCGCACCGATGGCGACCATATTTTTCATTAATGATGTTCCTAATTCGGCTGCTATTTCCGTAAAGGGAACAATATATAATTCTGCCTTTGTATCTTCTGGGCAGACAGGTTTGAATTTTGCATCTGCAATTATGATGCCACCCTCATGTAATTCTTTATAATTGACGTCAATTGTTTCTTGGTCAAAAGCAACTAAGATGTCTAAATCATCAGAGATAGCACGAGTTTCCGTAGTACTTACACGAATTTTGTTATTCGTGTGTCCACCCTTGATTCGGGATGAGAAATGACGGTAGCCATACAAGTAATAACCTAAGCGATTGAGGGCAATACAGAATATTTCTCCTGTACTTTCAATACCTTCACCTTGTTGTCCGCCAACTTTCCATGAAAGTTGATTGATCATGTCTTACACTCCTTTAGGACGTTCGTATATAAATGCATTTAACCGCACCTCTCTTCAGAACATTCAACTATGTAAAATTATCGTTCTAATTTAGGAAAGGTGTACTAAACGCTTTCAATTCTATCGGTTAAATCATCAAATTGCAACCTTTTTGCTTTTATTTTTTATATTTTCAGAATATTTATTCATATCTTTATAGTAAGAATTGAAAATCACTTAAGATATTTCCTTTCCAAGCGGAAAATTACGAGTGAAATTATCAAAAAGGAGACCTTTTACAATCTCACTGGAATAAAGCCTGTTCAGTTCATTTATTAAGTTATGATAATCATTATATGACAATAAATTTTCTACCATATGATCGATTCCATCGAAGTCAGACCCTAATCCAATTTGTCTTTCCCCTCCCAAACTGCATATATGCTCAATATGTTTCAGGATATCCTTTATCGTAGCCGATTCACCATTTGCCAGAAATTGTGGGACAAAGGTTACGCCGATCACCCCATTTTTCTGTAAAAGGGCTTTTATCTGCCCGTCTTTTAAATTTCGCGGATGCGGACAAAGATGATAAGCATTCGAATGGGAGGCAATTGGGAATTTAGCCAAATTTAAGGTGTCCCAAAATCCCGCTTCGGATAAATGGGATAAATCGCACCAAATCGACTTCTCATTCAATTGCGCGACCACCTCGGTTCCAAACCCCGTCAAGCCGCCCCCTCTTGTTTCTAATGCCCCATCCGCTACCAAGTTGGCGTAATTCCAAGTTAGGCCTACGGAGGACACGCCAAGATGAATGAGGGTTTTCAGTTTCAACAAATCATTCCCGATGCAATCACACCCCTCCAAAGTAAGCATTGCACCTATTTCCTTTTCTTTTAAAGATTCGATGTCTGCCTTGGTCTTTATAAATTTCATTTCCGGCTCTGATAAAATCTTTTCATGAAAAATATCCACCATCGCCAAAGCCGCTTGAAATCTCATATCAGGGTGGACTTTTTCAGGAATATATATTGCAAAACATTGGACCTTTCCCCCTTCATCCAATAATCCCCGCTTTGTTATATGTAATTTATCACTATTTGCAAATGAAATATCCGGATCGATGAACATCTTCATCAGTACATCACAATGGGCATCAAAAATTGTCAATGTAATCCCCCTTCCTGTGTCTTTTAATGATTCTATATTCCATTATAAAGGGATATGGATTTTTCGTCATTTGGATTTCACGACAAAAAAGAGCCTGCTCGCCTTCCGACAAACAGGGCATCCAAACATGGAGTTATCTTGGTTCAATGATTAGTTTTATTGCCGTTCGTTCTTCGCCATCAATAAGTATATCTGTAAAGGCAGGAATACAAATCAAGTCAACTCCACTAGGTGCGACAAACCCTCTTGCGATTGCTACTGCCTTGACGGCTTGATTTAACGCACCTGCACCGATTGCTTGAATTTCGGCTGCTCCTCTTTCCCTGAGCACTCCCGCTAGTGCGCCTGCTACAGAATTAGGATTAGATTTTGCTGAAACTTTTAATATTTCCATTCCTAGTCCTCCTTGTTTTCCCTGCCGATTCTAACTTGGCTCAATAGTTATAACACTTTCCACTGCTACTATATTCATCAAGTAAAACTTGTATGACAAAGAAAACCGGGATTGTCCACCATTTATTAATGAATGGAAAAAAGGATGGCCAGTTTGACTGTCCATCCGTTCCAATCAATGATAAAAGGGGTGATCTTCGTTAATCAGTATCCTTTCTATTTTTTTAGCCTTGCCAGTTTTATCATCAATTTCAAGGAGTATCCCACTTAATAGGGTCCGCCCCTCTTTTGGCACTTCAAAACGAGCAGGAAGGCTAGTTAGGAACCGATGAATGACTGCATCTCTTCCCATACCAAGGATGCCATCATATGGTCCTGTCATGCCTACATCTGATATGTAAGCGGTGCCTCCAGGCAATATACGGTTATCTGCTGTCTGGACGTGTGTGTGTGTACCGACAACGGCTGTAACCTTCCCATCCAGGAACCACCCCATAGCCTGCTTCTCACTTGTAGCTTCTCCATGAAAATCGACAAAGATGATTGGTGTCTTTTTTTGAGCCTCCGCCACGAGTTCTTCAGCTTTTTTGAACGGACAATCCAAATCCGGCATGAATGTTCTCGCTTGCAAATTGATGACCGCTATTTCATACTGGTTCAATTTTAAAAATTTCATTCCTTCTCCAGGTGCCCCGTCTGGAAAGTTCGCTGGACGGACGAGATATTTCGCTTCATCAATAAAATTGAAGATATCACGATTATCCCATGTATGGTTTCCCATGGTCACCGCCTGTGCTCCCCACTCTAAAAAACTGCGGTAAATCTTTTCTGTAATCCCCCGGCCACTTGCTGCATTCTCGCCATTGATGACCGTGATGTGCGGACGATACTTTTCTTTTAACTTAGGAAGGTATTCTTGGATCATGTCACGACCAGGAGACCCCACCACATCTCCAATAAATAGCAATTTCATTGTAAAACCCTTTCTAGATTCACCTAATTATATGAATTATTCAAGTATGTATTGTAACATAATTTGGGGTAATTATAGGAATTACGCTTAACGATTAATATCCGAAAAAGAAAAAACGAAGTGGTTTGCACCACTTCGTTTTTCATTAACGATTATTTAGCGTATTCGACTGCTCTTGTTTCACGGATGACCGTGACTTTTATATGACCAGGGTAATCGAGCTCTTCTTCAATCCTTTTCCGGATATCACGTGCGAGTCGATGGGCCGAAAGATCATCAATTTGTTCTGGTTTCACTAGAATCCGCACTTCTCGTCCGGCTTGAATCGCAAATGATTTTTCCACTCCATCATAGGATTCGGAAATTTCCTCAAGTTTTTCAAGTCTTCTAATGTAATTTTCAAGCGTTTCACTTCTAGCTCCCGGTCTTGCAGCTGATAATGCATCAGCGGCAGCCACAAGCACTGAAATGATGGAAGTTGGTTCAGTATCGCCATGATGTGAAGCGATGCTGTTAATGACAGTTGGATGCTCTTTATATTTGGTTGCTAATTCAACGCCAATTTCAACGTGACTGCCTTCCACTTCATGATCAATCGCTTTCCCAATATCATGCAGTAAACCTGCACGGCGGGCAAGAACTTCATCCTCTCCAAGCTCAGCGGCCAGTAAACCTGAAAGCTGGGCCACTTCAATTGAATGTTTAAGTACGTTTTGCCCATAACTAGTACGGAACTTCAAACGTCCTAAAATTTTGATGAGATCTGGATGGAGACCGTGAACTCCAACTTCAAAAGTCGTTTGTTCACCAATTTCACGAATATGTTCATCTACCTCACGTCTTGCTTTGTCAACCATTTCTTCAATGCGGGCCGGATGGATCCTTCCGTCCTGAACAAGTTTCTCAAGAGCCAAGCGTGCCGTTTCCCGTCTAATTGGATCGAATCCAGATAAAATGACAGCTTCAGGAGTATCATCGATAATAAGGTCAATACCTGTTAGCGTTTCTAACGTCCGGATATTTCGTCCTTCACGTCCGATTATCCGCCCTTTCATTTCATCGTTTGGAAGATTTACTACAGAAACGGTGGTTTCTGCAACATGATCAGCCGCACAACGCTGAATGGCAAGAGAAAGAACTTCTTTTGCTTTTTTATCAGCTTCTTCTTTGGCACGGGTATCACTTTCTTTAATCATAAGCGCTACATCGTGAGCAAGCTCGTTTTCCATTCGGTCTATAATGATTGCTTTAGCTTCTTCACGAGTTAAACCGGAAACACGTTCAAGCTCTGTTTGCTGCTTACGAACCGTCTCGTCCACTTTGCTTTCCATCTCTTCAATATGCTGTTGTCTTTGGTTTAGAGAATCTTCTTTTTTCTCCAAAAGGCTTTCACGTTTGTCTAACGTTTCATCCTTGCGGTCCAGATTCTCTTCTCTTTGCAATAACCGATTTTCTTGTTTTTGTAATTCGTTCCTTCTTTCACGGGCTTCCCGATCCGAATCGGCACGAACTTTATGAATTTCATCTTTTGCTTCCAACAAGGCTTCTTTCTTAAGTGCTTCCGCTTCACGTTTTGCATCCTCAAGGATGTGTTCAGCAGAGCCCTTTGCCCCTGCTATTTTACTCTCAAATTTTGATTTGTGAATAAAATAACCAACAACTGCACCGACGATTAGGCCAAGCAAAGTGAAGATGATTGTCATGGGTTCCATCGTTTCACCTCCCCTTGCTATGAACTTTTTACATAAAATGTTGAACTGTCGGCAAGTACATTGCACATAAATTCAATATACAGCACTTAATTTTCAAAATTTTAGTTTGAAAAATTGTAAAATATACATATTAATTGTATAGTTGAGAATTTTTATTGTCAAGCGTTTGTCCCTTATGTATCAATGATTATTCAAGTTTTCTCAATATCAACCATCATAATGTACAGCATTCTTTATGGAAAAGTTATTTCAATGCCATTTATTTCGCTGAAAATTTCACACTTTTCTCAAAATATATAGAAAAGGCCTAAGCGAACAAGCTTAGGCCTTTTCCAAATACCATTAATCAAGCAATTCAAAATGCTCTTCTGGTTCATTTTCTTCTGGCGGTAATTCATGCTCTCCATCGAGATTATAGTGATCTCTGATTTTCTGAGAAATTTCCTGAGCGATATCCTGATTTTCTTTCAAGAACAGCTTCGCATTTTCGCGGCCTTGTCCGACACGCTCTTCATTGTATGAATACCACGAGCCGCTTTTAAGGACGATATCAAGATCTGCACCCATATCGATGATTTCACCTTCCTGGGAAATCCCTTGACCATACATGATGTCAACTTCCGCTTGACGGAATGGTGGAGCAACCTTGTTTTTTACAACTTTGATTTTCGTTTTATTACCGACGATTTCATTACCCTGTTTTAATTGTTCCGCACGGCGCACTTCCAGACGAACAGTTGAATAGAACTTCAATGCCCGGCCTCCTGGAGTCGTTTCTGGATTCCCAAACATAACACCGATTTTTTCACGGACTTGGTTAATGAAAATGGCAATGGTATTTGATTTATTAATGGCACCAGACAGTTTTCTAAGCGCCTGGGACATCATCCGCGCTTGAAGACCCATATGGGAATCTCCCATTTCTCCTTCGATTTCAGCTTTAGGAACAAGTGCTGCCACCGAATCAATGACAATGATATCTACAGCTCCACTTCGAACTAATGCTTCAGCGATCTCCAAGGCCTGTTCACCCGTATCAGGCTGTGAAAGCAGTAAATCATCTATATTCACACCAAGTTTTTCTGAATATGCTGGATCTAAAGCATGCTCTGCATCAATGAATGCAGCCGTGCCGCCAGTCTTTTGTACTTCTGCAATAGCATGTAATGCAACAGTCGTTTTACCGGAGCTTTCAGGTCCATATATCTCAATGACCCGGCCTCTTGGATATCCGCCCACTCCCAATGCTACGTCCAATGCTAAAGAACCGCTTGAAATCGTTGAAATCCTACGATCAGACTGTTCCCCAAGTTTCATAATAGAACCTTTACCAAATTGTTTTTCAATTTGTTTTAATGCCATATCTAAAGCCGCTTGACGATCACTCACTCAATTTCCTCCTCTATATTCAAATAATCGGCTGTCCGATTAAAGGTGTACTTACGTTAGCAATTATTCGAGATCAAGGTTTGCATCCTGTCTCAAAACCTATCTTTACTATATACTCTTTTTACAATTTTGCCAAGCAAAAAGTCGAACATTCATTCGTTTTTTTCTTTCGGGGTATTCTCTGTAAAAAAGCGTTTTATCTTAAGGAAATCTCCATTTCCTTTCACTTTCTCCGTAAAAAAACCATTTTCATTGAATTAACTTTTTTCTTTTTTTCCCTATTTTTCAAGAAACAAACTTCTAAAACCAAATAAAAAGCAGAGCTGTAAATAGCTCTGCTTTTAGCGCTTATAAATCCCTTAATAGGTAATGACAGCCGTACTTCACACTCCGAATCCGGTTTTGCGCCCTGCTTCCGGAAAGATTCAACTCCTTGAAATGAGTGTTTCCATCCCGATAGGAAATGCCAATGAATACTGTGCCTACAGGCTTGCCTTCTTGTTCATCCGGACCTGCAACACCCGTGAAGCTTATGCCTACATCCGCATCGAGCTTGCTCCGGACATTAGAGGCCATTTCCATTGCACACTCACCGCTGACCACCCCATGCTCAGATATGGTATCATCGCTGACGCCAAGGACGTTCGACTTCGCATCATTCGTATAGCAGACAATTCCGCCTTTGAAGACTTTACCGGCGCCAGGTATGGTTGTCAGCTGTTCTTGGAACATCCCACCGGTCAAGCTTTCAGCTGCCGCAATTGAAAGCTTGCGGACCGTTAATTCTTTTACAAGTTCCTTTATTAGTGAAGTATTATCACTTCCATAGTGGAACTTACCGACCCTGCTAAGAATTTCTTTTTCCGCTTCTAAAATAAGCTCTTCGCATTTTTCTTTAGAAGAGTCTTTAGCGGTGATCCTTAACGTCACTTCCCCTTCGGCTGCCAGCGGAGCAATTGTCGGATTCGTTTGATTGACAAGAAGATCTTCAATCACCGTTTCCAGTTCGGCTTCACCTATACCGTAGAACCGAAGAACCTTGGAATCGATCCGTTCATGCTTTTCCAATTTATTCATGATCTTTTCATAACCATAACTTAAAAACATCGGCTCCATTTCACTTGGCGGACCAGGAAGAAGCATATATGTAATCCCAGATTTGGACAAGACCATTCCCGGTGCCATGCCATGATCGTTTGCCAACACTTCACTGCCTTCTAAGACAAGGGCCTGTTTTTTGTTGTTTTCCGTCATCGGCCGTTCCCGTTTTTGGAAGTAAGCTTCAATGGAATGCAAAGCTTCATCATTAAAAACGAGCTTTTTCCCTATATGGCGAGCAATCGTTTCTTTCGTTAAATCATCTTTGGTAGGACCGAGTCCACCGGTAAAGACAATCAAGTTCGCCCTAGATTCAGCGATTTCTATAGCTTGTTGTAAACGGCGATCGTTATCCCCGACCACAGTATGGTAAAAAACGTTGATCCCCATTTCCGCAAACTGCTGCGATAAGAACCTTCCATTAGTGTTATTGATTTGTCCTAAAAGAAGCTCTGAGCCCACTGCAATGATTTCTGCATCCATCTTTTCAAAACCACCATTCGTTTTTACTTTGAATTAACAAATACTTCTTTGTTTTTTATAAAATAATCCAAGCCTGACCAGATTGTAAAGATTAATGCAATCCACAATGCGATATTGGCAAATGGAAGTGAAATTAGGGCAAATGGGAGGTTATGCAGCAATAAAGCCGAAATAGAAACAATTTGTGCCCATGTTTTTATTTTACCAAGCTGGTTCGCTGCAACCACTTCCCCTGTACCCGCTAGCACCAAACGCAATCCGGTGACTGCAAACTCGCGACTTATGATCACGATGGCGATCCATGATTGACCGTACATTAAATCTAGATCAACCAAAACGATTAAGGCAGCCGAAACCAGAAGCTTATCAGCCAGTGGATCTAAAAATTTCCCTAAATCAGTAATCATATTATATTTTCTGGCAAAATGGCCATCGATCCAATCCGTAGTGGAAGCGATAATAAAGAGGATGGCTCCAGCTAAGTGCGCCACTGGCAAACTGTATTCTCCCCAAGTCAGCGTCCCCCATGAAAAAGGAACGAGCATGATGATTAAAAATACTGGTATTAAACAGATTCTTGCTACTGTAATCTTATTAGGCAGATTCAAAACTTTTACCTCCAAAATTTACGCCTGCCATTCGGGCCTGCGTCTTAGATCTAAAATACGCTTTTATGTATAATTTAACTCAAAATCCAATCTTATATGCCGGGTAATCCATTTCCCCGTCGCCATACCATTAAATAGAGCAAAAATAGTCATCTATAAGATGACTATTCGGCTTTCGTAAATTGTATCGTAACCAATTGCGTATTCACTTCAGTCGGTGAAATGGAATACTCCAGCTTCTCATCATTCACATAAATCTCAGTTTCATATGCTCTGCCTATATTGATGACAGCTTCTTTTTCATTGGTGAAATCAATTTCCTGGCTTTTGTCCTTGTCGATAGTGCCCTGGAATAGTAATTTACCTTCACCATTTTTTATGCCGACCCATGGCGAGCCTTTTGAGGTCACCTTTAATTTAAAGGTATCGGTATTTTTTAATTCATACGTACTATTTTTACCGCTGGAACTTGTGACGGCAAGTTTTTGCTCTTTCTCTTCATCTTTGACAACTGCATCATCTTCATTCTTCTCATCAGATGACTCAGATTTTTCTTCCTGTTTTTTGTCTGCATTCTCTTTTTCTTCGTTAAACCCATCACTTTTATTGTAGCCCACAGCTTCATTCTCTTTAGCGTTCTTTTTATCATCATTATCAGGGTTACTCATATAATTCGATACCAGTACCCATATCAAAACGGCCGCACCAATTACTAAAACGACAGCCAGGATCTTCGGTAACATTTCAACAACCTTTGAATCTCCTGCCGGTATAGTTTTCCGGGATTGGACCCTTGAAAGCTGTTCTGGCAATTCCTCGCTATAGACTGATGGCACTTCACTTTTATATTGTTCGAAAATCTCTTCTGAGTCCAGTCCGACCGCTTCACAATATTGCTTTATGAATGCCCGTACATAGAACTTTCCAGGCATCATACTGTAATTTCCCTCTTCAATGCCTATAAGGTAACGCTTTTGGATCTTCGTTAATTCCTGCAAATCTTCTAAGCTAAGGCCTTTGGCTTCCCTAGCTTCCTTTAATCGATTACCTAACTCAGTCAAATAAAACACCTGCCATTTTAAAAGTCAAAGGAACCAAAATCGGACCCTGAAAACTGGTCTTTTTGGTCAACAACTTCATATGTTATTTCTTCTTCAGGATTGTTTCGCAATTCAATAATATAATCAAAGTCTTCGAGGGTATACTCTGTATTTTGGACAAAAACATCCGGATGTTCGATTACTTTGACAGCATCAAGCCTCATTATTTCGCGAATCAACTGCCAATGACGCTCATTTGCACGGCGAGTGGAAACAATTCCATCTAAAATGAACAAATTATCATTATTATATTCATCCTCAATAAGCTGACTGCGGATAGTCTGCTTTAAAAGGGTCGATGACACAAACAACCATCTCTTATTAGCACATACACTCGAGGCTACGATGGATTCAGTTTTCCCGACACGAGGCATCCCTCGTATCCCGATCAATTTATGCCCTTCCTGTTTAAACAGCTCGGCCAGGAAATCGACAAGCAAGCCCAGTTCATCACGGACAAACCTAAAGGTGTTTTTCTCATCGGCATCGCGCTGAATATAACGTCCATGCCTGACTGCGAGGCGATCACGCAATTTAGGTTCCCTCAGCTTAATGACCTTTATCGTATCCATCGTACGGAGAATTGACTCGAATCTTTCTATATTACGGCTGTCTTTCGCCAACAAAAGTAAACCACGCCTGCCTTCATCGACCCCGTTAATGGTGATGATATTAATGGAAAGCATCCCCAGAAGGGATGAAATATCCCCTAATAAACCAGGACGGTTGACTTGGATTTCATATTCAAAATACCATTCTTTATTATCCACGATAACACTCCTTAAGCCTAAAAGCTTTTACCCTACTCAGGGGCAAAAAACTTATCCATCGTAAATTTCAAGGTCTGAACACTTTATATTAATTGTCTAGCTTCTATAATATAGCATTTCTTGATAAGTTAAAAGGAAAAACCCTAGAAAAATATTCATTTTTATATAAGAGGATAAATAATCATCCACTTAAATCCAAAAGGCCCTGTTATTTAATAACAGGGCCTTTTGGAGGGATATTTTACTTCGTTCCATTGTTCTCGACTAACTTGACCATGACACTTGCCATAGCGTGTTTTTCTTGATCGCTTGCAACTGACCAAAGATCAGCAAGCACTTTCTCTTGATCATTCTGGGGCTCAACCTGATTAGCCAGGTAATCACCGATTTCGAAAGCCAAGTTGTTAACAGCGCCTTCTGACAAGCCTTGTTGTTCACCTTGATGTAATCTGTCGCCTAAAAAGTTTTTCCATTGATCCCAATTGTCCAGTACAGACATGAATGGTCACCCTTTCCTTCAAAATAGTACATAGATATTTTGTGAAGGAACCGAGAAAATTATACATGCCTTTAAAAAAATCATGTGTACCATCCGCCATTTACGCCTAAAATTTGCCCGGTTATATAGGATGACTTGTCGGAAAGCAAATAGTATACGGCCTCCGCGACTTCTTTGGAATGCCCCATCCTGCCCATCGGGATATCTCCTTTGATGATCTCCAGATCTTCTGCACTGAAAGATTCGAGCATGGAAGTGGAAATCGCTCCGGGGGCAACGGCATTCACCCGGATTCCATTAAGTGAGACTTCTTTGCTAAGCGCCTTGATAAAAGCATTTTGACTGCCCTTGACCATTGAATATAATACTTCACAGGATGCACCTGTCTGCCCCCAAATCGATGTGACCGCAACGATGGCAGCTTGTTCTTGGTACATAAGCTTTGGAAGCAGTTCCTTTGTTAATTGGAAAGGGCTCGTTACATGCAGCTGCACCATTTCATTAACGATTTTCTCATCCATGTCAGATATTAGCCCATAATAGCTGTTGCCACTATTGAGGACGATTGCATGGAGGGCAAAGATATTTTCCGCCAATTGCCTGTATCCATCCGGTGCAGCCAAATCCGCTTGAATCGGAATAAGTTCGACTTGATGGGGCTTCAGTTCTTCAATCAATTCAAGTATCGCTTCTTCATTGCTGTTATAATGTAAATAAAGTGAATAATTTTCCTCGGCGAGCTTTATAGCTATTTCCCGGCCGATTCCTCCACTGGCTCCAGTAATAAGGGCAAAACGTTTCCCCACATTCGAGCCCCCTTTATATTATTTAGGAAGTACCTGACAGACTGTCATCCGTTCATCGGATATTAAGTCCTTGGCGACCTCCCTGATATCTTCGATCGTTAGTTTTTCCAATACTGATACAACATCGAACAAGTTCATATCATTGAATGCATATCTGGTGAATTGATTCGCTATATATTCCGGCGAATTCAGAGAACGAAGGAAAGAACCGATTTTTTTCTTGATTGTCCTTTGCAGGCTTTCTTCATTCAGGCCGGTTCCGGCTTTTGATTTTTGCAGGATACCAAATAAAGACTCCGTCAACTCATCAGGTTTGGCACTATCCCCGCCAATTAACGCAAATCCAAAACCTTGTTCCTGTGTATAATCATATGAGAAGCTTTGATCGATCAACCCTTCCTCATATAGCTCCTCATGCAAAGGTGAACTTTTGCCGAACAGCATTTCCAGATAAATATTGGTTGCCAATTCCCTTTTCAAAAGCTGTGAACCGGATTGATGGACATTGGTCGCCTTGATTCCCAGCATAACTTTTGGTGTCTGGACATTCATTCTTAAGACTTCCTTGTCCTTGGCAACAATTTCAGGCTCTTGGTCAAACTTACGTTCCACCTCAGGTTGTTCGTTGTACCCTTTATTATTTTGATTATCCCGGATCAGCTTCATGGTGCTTTCGACATCAACCGGTCCTACAACGAATAGGAGCATGTTGCTAGGATGATAAAACGTATTATAACATTCGTAAAGCATATCCTTCGTAATATCTGCAATGGATTCCACAGTACCGGCAATATCGATTTTCACGGGATGCTGATGATACATATTGGCTATCGTTCCGAAATATAATCGCCAGTCCGAATTATCATCATACATATTGATTTCCTGCCCAATGATTCCTTTTTCCTTCTCTACCGTCTTTTCCGAAAAATAAGGATCCTGGACAAAGTCGATTAAGGTAGTAAGATTCCTATCGAAGTCGGACGTACTGGAAAATAAATAAGCTGTACGAGTGAAAGAAGTAAAGGCATTTGCAGATGCTCCCTGCTTTGAAAATTGCTGAAAAACATCTCCATCTTCCTTTTCAAAAAGCTTATGTTCAAGAAAATGGGCAATTCCATCAGGTACTTTAGTGAATTCCGTTTCATTCAAAGGTTTGAAATGGTTGTCGATCGAACCATAATTCGTCGTGAAAGTGGCAAATGATTTATTGAAGCCACTTTTCGGAAGAATATACACTTCTAGGCCATTATCCATTTTTTCATGGAAAAGTTCTTCTTTCAATTGAGTGAATGCTATTTTTTCCATTACCCTTGCACCTCCTCTTCCGTTAGGAAATAAATCGTATCAAGCTGAATCTTTTGACCAACTGCAATGATTTCTTCCTTTGTCGTCCGCTCTGTGTTTGCAAACCACTCGTCGAGTGATATATCCTGCCCGGAAACCACATTATGATATAAAATTTCCACAAGCCCTCTCGAAACGTCAATGGTTTCAAGTAGTTGATTCTTAACGACCGCCTTTGTCTGTGCGAGCTCTTCTTCGGAAAAATTCCCTTGCTTCATTTCCTTCATTTGTGCATGAATGATATCCAATGCCTGCTTGTAGTTGGCATTTTCAATGCCGGCCATGACCATTAATAGACCTTTATGACTTTCGAGCCTCGAAGCTGCATAATAAGCAAGGCTGGCTTTCTCCCGGACATTGATGAAAAGTTTTGAATGTGAAAAGCCACCAAAAATCCCATTGAAAAGCTGAAGTGCATAATAATCCGGATCACCGTAGGCAACTTGGGTTCGATAACCGATATTCAATTTCCCTTGCTTCACATCCGAATTCTCAATGATTTCTTTTTCCTTCTCCACTACCTTGCCCGTCTTCCCGGGCAGTCTCACAGGCACTCGTTCTTGCAATGAAACATACTTGTCAGCCAGAGCCTGCACTTCCGATTCATCGATGTCACCGATTACATATAAATCAATTTCATCCTCCGCCAGCACCTTTTTGTAATAAGAGAAAAGGGACTCAGGAGTTATCGTTTCCAAGTCTTGTAGATTACCGCTCGCTTCTAAAGCATATGGTTCGTTTTTGCACATTTCCTCTACAAGGCGTATAGCTGAATATCGCATTTTGTCATCGGAAATGGATTGAATCCGCTGTTTTAAAGAACGGATTTCATTGGAAACCGTTTTAGAGTCAAAGGCCTCGCCATTCTTCTTCGGATTAAAGATCACCTCTGATAATAACCCAAAAGCCTTTTCGAGAAGCGGGGTTGAATCACTAAGGAATTTTTCATTGACGATATCGATAGTAAAACTTATGATTTGATATTCGCCTTTTTTAGCTACATCGACATAAAACCCTGCTCCATATAAATCATCAAGATAAGATCGAAGCTCGGGTGTTGTAGGATATTTACTTGTATTGCTTTGTAACACATATGGCAGCAATGCACGATATGTAACGTCCTCTTTTGTCAACGGGGCTTTCATCTTCAGCACGAGAGTATTCGTTTTATATTTATCCGTCCGGACCACATGAAGCTTGTAGCCGCTTTTTTCCGTAATTGTATCGGAAGCAATAGACATGAATAATCCTCCTCATTATATAAATCACCTTTATTAGCTTATTGTTTGTAGATTGGAACCCTTTTAAACATCTACTTAAAATATACATGTGAAAGGAAAAATCATGCAAGTTACAGCTACTTTTTTTGGTTTTTCACCAGCTCACCATCACTTACGGCTAAATCTCGAAAGAAAAAAAACGGCCAGCATAGTTTGCTGACCGGTTATAACCTTATCTTTTTCCTTTGATGTATGGCTGTCCGGATGCTTTAGGAGCATCTGCACGACCAATGAAACCAGTTAATGCAATGATAGTCAGAACATAAGGAGCGATCAATAGGTAAACCGAAGGAATATCCTTGAAGAAGGGAAGGCTCGAGCCAACGATACTTAAACTTTGAGCCAAACCAAAGAATAACGCTGCACCCATTGCCCCGATCGGGTGCCATTTACCAAAAATCATTGCGGCAATGGCCATGAAACCTTGACCATTAATTGTCGCATGATTGAATTCATTCGAAAAAATGGTAGCATATATCGCTCCGCCGATACCTCCAAAAGCACCTGATAATAAAACGGCGGCATATCGGATTTTCGTAACATTGACACCCATCGTATCAGCTGCCATGGGATGCTCACCCACTGCACGGATCCTTAACCCGAATGGAGTTTTATACAGTACATACCAGACGACAAAGGAAATAAGAATCGCTATATATACGATATAATATCCATTTGCGAAAAAGATGGGTCCTATAAATGGGATATCACTTAGTAAAGGAACATCAATCCTTGGGAATGTTTCCGTGATTCTATCAGTTTGACCTTTGTCAAAAATCAGCTTCACCAAAAACATGGTCAGACCTACCGCCAACAAGTTGATGGCTACCCCACTAACCGTTTGGTCCGCCCTGAAGGTAATGCATGCCACAGCGTGCAGAATGGAAAACAGCAAGCCGGCAAT
Organism: Peribacillus sp. Bi134; assembly: GCF_918698065.1. NCBI lineage: Bacteria > Bacillati > Bacillota > Bacilli > Caryophanales > Bacillaceae > Peribacillus > Peribacillus sp. Bi134. The sequence goes on from NZ_CAKKLN010000007.1 coordinate 44,361, forward strand.
CATTGCCGCTAGCACAGCAAGCCAAGGAGTCCATTCCCCAAAAACATCAGCAAACATTAAGTTAAAAACGATCCCTGTAAAGGCACCGATGACCATCAATCCTTCTAAACCGATGTTTATGACACCTGCCCGTTCAGAAAACACTCCTCCGAGTGAAGTAAAAATAAGTGGTGCAGCTAGAGCAATCATAGATGGAATAATAATTTGTAATACTTGGTAAAAATCCACTTATTTCACCCCTTTCTTAAATCGAGCGGCAATCCAACGAATAAAATAACTGGATGCGACGAAGAAAATGATCAATGCTATGACAATATCTACAATTTCACTAGGTATGCCGGTTTCTAGCGGCATATTTAACGCCCCTGCTTTCAGTCCCCCAAATAATAAGGCTGCCAGCACTACACCAATAGCCGTATTCGCTCCTAGTAAGGCTACTGCAATCCCATCAAAGCCCATACCTGTGAACCCGCCTTTGACTGCGGCATAACCGAAAGTTCCAAGGCCTTCCATCGCACCCGCAAGCCCTGCAAACGCACCTGAAATAACCATCGAAAGTATGATGTTCTTATTTACACTCATTCCTGCATATTCGGACGCGTGCTGATTGAAACCTACCGCTTTCAGTTCAAAGCCGGTTTTTGTCCTTTCAAGAAGGAACCACATGATGATCACGCAAATAATCGCTACCACTATTCCCCAATGCATCCGGGAAAAATCCGTAATGCTTTCAAAAAAAGGAGACCTCAATGATGCTGTATCAGCAACTCTTTCTGTTTTATCCAGCTTGTCAGTCATTACATTCCGAATTAAATAATTCGTCACATATAATGCTGTATAATTCAACATGATCGAAACGATTACTTCATGTACACGGAACTTAGCTTTTAGATAACCAGGGATAAATGCCCACAGGGCACCAGCAGCTGCACCAGCTAATATGGCAAACGGCAAATGGATGATCCTTGGTAGGTCAAAAGCTATTCCGACCCAAACTGCCGCCAGCCAGCCTACAATTAATTGCCCCTCTACACCGATATTGAATAGGCCCGTACGGAAAGCAAAAGCCACTGCCAAACCAGCAAGGATATAAGGAATGATTGTCCTGACGGATTCCCCTACATAATAGGAATCCCCAATAATTCCATTTATCATGGAGCCATAGCCGGCAACAGGGTCATAGCCGCTTACTAACATGATTATGGCCCCAACGACTAAGCCGAGGATAACTGCTATTAACGGACTCGTTAATTTAGATAAATACTTAGACATTTTGTTTTCCCCCTGCTTCCGTCCGTTTACTGCCAGCCATAAGAAGGCCAAGCTCCTGTTCAGTCGTTTCTTTCGGATCGACTATTGCGACGATTTCCCCTTCGTATATAACGGCAATTCTATCGCTCACATTCATGATTTCTTCCAATTCAAATGATATGAGGAGTACCGCTTTTCCTGCATCTCGCTGTTCAATCAGACGTTTATGGATAAACTCGATCGCCCCTACATCAAGGCCGCGTGTCGGCTGTGCGGCAATCAATAAATCCGGGTTCCTATCAACTTCCCGGCCGATGATCGCTTTTTGCTGATTCCCTCCAGAAAGCGCCCTTGCCGGGGTATATTCACTCGGAGTGCGAACATCGTAACTTTTGATCAGTGAACGGGCCTTTTCAAATATTTTCTTTGAGTTCAAGATACCAGCTTTTGAAAAAGGCTTTTGATAATAGGTTTGCAAGACAATATTTTCCCCAATGCTGTAATCGAGAACCAAACCATGCTTATGTCTGTCTTCTGGAATATGTCCGACACCTGCTTCAGTGATTTTACGCGGCTTCAAATTCCTGATTTCTTTTCCATTTAGCTTTATCGAACCTGCGGTTGTCTTCCTTAGGCCAGCCAATGCTTCAATTAGTTCGGATTGTCCATTTCCATCAACTCCGGCGATACCGACAATTTCTCCTGCACGGACAGTTAAATCCAAGTTCCGAACAGCTGAAACGCCCCGGGAATCCTTGACTTCCAGTTCCCGGACCTCGAGAACTACATCCGAAGGAATAGCTGCCGTTTTTTCCGTCTTGAACAGAACTTCCCTACCGACCATTAAGCTGGCCAATTCGTTAGGATTCGTTTCGTTGACATTCACTGTACCAATTCCTTGGCCTTTGCGTATTACCGTTACACGGTCACAAACCTCCATGATTTCCTTAAGTTTGTGTGTAATTAAAATGATGGATTTCCCCTCTTTGATAAGGGCTTTCATAATATAAATCAATTCCTTGATTTCTTGAGGAGTCAATACAGCTGTCGGCTCATCAAAAATCAATATCTCCGCACCACGGTATAGCGTTTTAAGAATCTCGACACGCTGCTGCATCCCTATTGAAATATCGGCAATTTTCGCATAGGGGTCAACACGAAGCTGATATTGTTCCGATAGTTTCCTAACTTCCTCGCTCGCTTCTTTTAAATCGATTTTACCCGCTTTTGATGGTTCTTTTCCTAAAATGATATTTTCTGTTACTGTAAAGGGGTCTACGAGCATAAAATGCTGATGGACCATCCCAATCCCTAAATCATTGGCAATGTTAGGACTGGTAATCTTGACTGGCTTGCCGTTCACTCGGATTTCTCCCTGTTCAGGCTGGTATAAGCCGAATAAAACATTCATCAATGTGGATTTGCCCGCGCCATTTTCACCTAATAATGCGTGAATCTCCCCTTTCTTAACCTGAAGGGTAACGTTATCATTTGCGACGATGCCGGGGAATTCCTTACGGATATTAAGCATCTCAATTACATATTCCACGTATTATCAACTCCTAAAATGAGTGTAAATATTCTTAAAATCATTTAATTGCATCTACTAGCTTATTGATTTTTTTAAAAAAACCAAATGAAAAACTACGATTCTATCATAGTTTTTCATTCGATATTTTTCAGTTGCAAAGACCAATTGGGAAAAGAAAGAATAGAGGGCAATTCGCCTCCCTATTCTTTCTGGCATTAGAGATTATAAATCAAGTTTTTTGAATTCTTCATCCGTTCCCGGAACTACGAATTCACCTGATTTAATTTTTTCTGTCCACTCTTCGACCGCTTTTAAAGATTCTTCTGTTACGTTATCTTTTGTATCGGAAATGCCTACACCATTTTCTTCGATACCGTACTCAATTACTTTTCCGCCTGGGAAGTTTCCTTCTTTCGCTTTCTCGGAAAGGTCTTTAACTGCCACGTCAACACGTTTTAGCATGGAAGTAAGTGTGATGTTGTCGTCAGTTCCAGGAACTGCCCCTAATTTAGCTTGGTCGCTATCTACACCGATAACATAGATTTCCCTCTTAGGATCTTTTTGCTTTTGCTCGACTGCTTCAGTGAATACACCTTTTCCAGTTCCGCCAGCAGCATGATAAATGATATCGATGCCTGAAGAATACATGGAGCCTGCTGTGGATTTACCGATATCAGCTTTATTGAAATCTCCGGCATATTTAACTTCAACTTTCGCATCCGGATTTACAGATAAAACCCCAGCCTTAAAGCCAACTTCGAATTTCTTGATTAATTCAGATTCAACTCCGCCGATAAAACCGACCTTGTTTGTTTTCGTTTGCAGACCGGCAATTACACCTACAAGGAATGAACCTTGCTGCTCTTTAAAATTGATGCTGGCTACATTCTTTTTATCTACAACTGTATCCACGATAGCAAAGTTTGAATCCGGACGTTGGTCGGCCACTTCACCAACAGCTTCGGCTAAAAGAAAACCGATACCATAGATTAGTTGGTAATCTTCACGTACAAGCGTATTCAGGTTTTTAGCGTAATCTGCATCAGATTTAGATTGCAGGTAGTTGTAGCCATCCTTACCTTTTTCCAGACCATTATCCTTACCGAATTCCTGAATGCCCTTCCAAGCGGATTGGTTGAACGACTCGTCATCCACGCCGCCAGTATCAGTTACCATTGCAACAGTGAAGTTATCTTTGTTTTTCCCATTTGAAGATTCTTTATCATCATTCTCTGAATTACCACATGCTCCCAGTAGCGTACCGGCTGCAAGAACAAGTGAAAGAGCTAGTCCTAATTTGCGCTTTTTCAATTTTTATCCCCCTAGTTTTACATAGTTTTTTGAGCAGGAATGTTCTGAAAAGTCATTCATGTTTGCGTTTTCACTTCTCGTTAATTTTTTTTGCATCCGCTTGATCGACTTTTTCGGAATCGAAACAAACGCTTGCATTCACCCGTATGCAGAGTCAAGACCTACACACGTTTACGAAGAACATGAAAGCTGAACATATTGGCTTTAAAGTAGTTTACAGAATACAGGATAGGCTGGTCCCAATCATCCAGATGCATCTGCTTTAGAACGAGTAGTGCGGCTTCTGGCGAGCATTTAAGGATAGGAGAAACTTTCTCATGATATCCAATAGGCTCAATCTCTGCTACGGCATGCGTAATTTTTCGATGCGCATCTCTTTCCAAAATATCTAAAAGAGACTCATCATTACGGTCAAAATTTTCTGATAGTATAGATTCAGGAATTTTGTCAATACAGTAGACAACTGGCTCCCCATTCGCAGTCCTTACTCGTTCGATGATGACGATGCGTTCATCTGTCGAACACGAAAACCTGCGTATATCCTCTTCTGTAGGTTCTTGGGCCGTCGAGCTTAAGAAAATCGTACCCGGTTTCATTCCTGCCTCTTCAATCATGTTCGTGACACTTTTTAATTGCTCGATACCTGAAGTGAAACGAGGTTTCGGATTGACGAAAGTCCCAACTCCATGGCGGCGAATGATGATGTTTTCTTCTTCTAAAATTCGCAGCGCTTCTCGAAGTGTCGCCCTACTAACTCCCAATTTTTTTGCAAGATCGAATTCTGAAGGGAATTTTTCATTTTCCTGATAGACTCCAGCTTCAATATCCTGCTTCAGGTAATCAATGACCTGCAAATATAAATGTCGACTATCTGATTTTATTGACATACAGTTTCCCCCAGCTAATTTCTTAAGACATCAGACCTCTGATGTTGAATCATTCCTACTAATCGAAAATAATATAACATTTTTTTTGACATAAATAAATAGTGTTTTACTATTTACTTTAAAAGAATTTAGGAGAAATTACCCTTCCCTGTGTCTTTTAATCTAGAAAAGGCCCCGGAATTTGTACGATTATTCTCCTAAATCAGATAAATTTTTTTTGAAAATGCAAAATGAATGCAGCTCTGTTCAAGATGCTGTTTTCCTGTATAATAGGATTTATCTTCTTTGAAGGGATGTACACAAGATGTTAAAGATTACAGAATACACGATCGAAAAATTGAATGATCCATTTGGTATTTTGTCCGGGGAACGTTACGAGTTGTTCTTGGATATTGAAGTGCCTGAAGAGGATGAGCTCTTTTCAGAAAATGGTTTATATATCCGGGTGCTTTTTGCAGCGGAAGAGCAAGTAGGAAAATTAATTAAATATGATATTTTTGAAAAAGGTAATGAGGGCGCACTCGAATTCGATTTAGAAGAAGATGAAGAAGCGATGATTACCGACTTCTGCCTTAAACATTTAGACGAGGCGATGAATAATTAAAAAACCGGGCTGCTGCCCGGTTTTTTAATTATGATGAATGCGCTTCATCCTGTTCATCTTTAGTGACCAATACATTTCGTGGTTTACTGCCTTCATATGGACCGACAATTCCCCTCGCTTCCATTTCATCAATCAATCTCGCTGCCCGCGTATAGCCAATCCGGAAACGGCGCTGCAGCATGGAAACCGATGCAGTCTGCATTTCTACGATCAAGGACACGGCATCCCCATATAAATCATCTTCAACTTCACCATTTGAAGTTTCTGCAATTTCATCGGGTATCATCTCTTCGTTGTATTGTGCTTTTTGCTGTGAAATGACATATGTGACAACTTCCTCGACTTCATTGTCGGATAAAAAGGCACCTTGGACGCGAACCGGTTTTGAAGCTCCTGCTGGCAGGAAGAGCATGTCACCCCGGCCTAACAGTTTTTCAGCTCCGCCCATGTCGAGGATCGTTCTCGAATCAGTCATTGATGAGACACTAAAAGCAATCCGAGATGGGATGTTCGCTTTAATGACCCCTGTAATTACATCTACGGATGGCCGCTGAGTGGCAATTATCAAGTGGATGCCCGCGGCACGTGCCATTTGCGCAAGCCGTGTGATGGCATCCTCTACATCATTTGAGGCGACCATCATTAAATCCGCCAGCTCATCGACAATGACTACGATATAAGGCAAGAGCGGTTGTTTGGCATCTTCTTCGATGTTATATCGGTTAATATAATCATTGTAGCCTTCAATATTACGCGTACCGGAATGAGAAAATAGCTCATAGCGCCTTTCCATTTCACTGACCACTTTTTGCAAAGCCTGTGCAGCTTTCTTTGGATTTGTCACTACAGGTGCGAGTAAGTGGGGAATTCCATTATAGACATTCAGCTCCACCATTTTTGGATCGATCATCATCATTTTCACTTCATGCGGTTTTGCCCGCATCAGGATGCTCGTGATAATCCCGTTGATACAAACGGATTTCCCGCTGCCAGTAGCACCAGCCACTAGTAAATGCGGCATTTTATTGAGCTCCGCCTTAACCGCTTCACCGGAAATGTTCCGACCTAGGCCTATTTGCAGTTTTGCGTCAGGCTTGTCAACTTCCTTGGCCTCTAAAACTTCCCTTAATGACACCATCGCCACTTCGGAGTTGGGCACTTCTATTCCGATAGCCGATTTTCCGGGAATCGGAGCTTCGATTCTAATATCCTTTGCGGCCAGTGCAAGGGCCAAGTCATCGGATAGGCTGACAATTTTACTTACCTTCACCCCTACGTCCGGATGAACTTCGTATTTGGTTACGGCTGGGCCTAAATGAACTTGAGTGACCCTAGCTTTCACTCCAAAGCTATGAAAGGTGCGCTCAAGCTTAGCCGCATTTTCATGGATCAATTGGTATTCTCCGCTTTGGTCCGTTTTTTTGGGCTGCAATAATAAAGAAAGAGGCGGTAAAAGATATTCTTTATTCTCCACTTCCGTAAAATTCATAGGCGGAACGGCATCATCCTGTTCCTCTTTATTATCAGCGGCAGGTTCCGTAACGACCGGAATTATTTCGTCTTCGTCGCTATAGGCTTTATCAGCAAAGCTGGAAATGATCCGCTCCGTCGCCATTTGCTGTGTATCCTCTTCTTGCAGAAGGGGCTGATCCGTTTCTTCAACCGGTTCTTTTTCCCGTTTCTTCTTTTTAACCGGATTCTTTTTCTTTTCTTTTTTGTCTTCATTCCACGTTCTCATATCATCAATGAATGCAGACCATTGCTTTTTGAAAAAGCCGCCAAGACCCATGAAAAACTTCCCGAGGGTTTCACCTAACGTTTTCCCGGTCAATAGGACGGCACCTACAATGATAAAAAGGAATGAAACGATTTTCGATCCAGCTTCGTCGAATAAAAAGTATGAGGCTGCAAATAATATCGCCCCAATCATACCGCCCCCAAGGTCCTTTGTGCTGGCCTTGCCGGTCACTTCCATCCAGAATAGCTCCCATGTATTCGAAATGACGCTGGGCTTCGTGAACGGTCCTCCATCTGCAAGCATGTTGAACAGCGTCACATGACTTAGTAGGAGCATGCTCGCAACAAGGAAATACATCCCGACGAATTGCCGTTTTAACAGGTAAGGGACCTCCCTCTTTATCATCAAATAGAACCCAGCTGCGATTGCTCCCAACAAAAAGAGGATATACCATTCCCCCATGAAGAAGCGGATTAAAAAGACCGTCCCATTTCCAACTGCTCCAAGCTTGGCAATGGCAATGATGGCCAAGCCTATTAAAGTGAGGCCAATCAATTCATATTTAAGCGTTAGTTTTAACTTCTCTGTACTATTCTTTTTTCTGCGTTTCTTCTTTGCCATAATATCACCTGATTCTTCATGAAACTATTCTAACTTTCCTATTCAACATCACTACATGATTTCCCTTCAGGAAACAAACGTTCGCTCACTGATTATACCAAAAAAATTTGAGCCTGTCCTTGATATATGTACCATTTATTCTTAGCGGACAATTTGCCACATAATGAATAAAGCAGCCAAGCGGCTGCTGATTTTCATTCCAGTATATCATAATTTGCCTCAGTTAGTCTTTTTTACTAAGGATTCATCTGTTCGAACACATTTATGACAGCTCCTGGCTGAATGTGTACGTTCATATAATCTTCAGGATCCGTGCTCACAATTCGATCAATGCGAAATGTGCGGCCCCCGTCATGCTCAACCATAACATGTACACCATTATAGATCATTTCTATTAAATTTGCCGTCTTCTCATGATGATGAGGAAAAATTATTTCTTCAGGAACGATCGTATATAGCGTCATTGCAGAAGCCCCTCCTCTTCCCCGGCAATTTTGGGCCTTCTTTCTTCCATGAAGCTATTCAGTTTTCTCATGGCCTGGCCAACTCCTCCTACATCATCGATCATACCGATTTCAACTGCCTCGGCCCCAATGACATTCGTACCGATATCTCGAGTTAAATTTCCTTTAGCAAACATTAAATCCTTAAAACTTTCTTCCGTAACATTGGAGTGCCGCGTAACAAACTTGATGACTCTTTCCTGCATTTTATCCAAGTATTCAAAGGTTTGAGGCACGCCAATGACCAGACCTGTCAAACGAATGGGATGAATCGTCATCGTTGCTGTTTCAGCAATATAGCTATGGTCACACGAAACTGCAATCGGCACACCGATCGAGTGACCTCCCCCAAGCACAATCGAAACGGATGGCTTTGAAAGCGAAGCCAGCATTTCTGCGATGGCTAGTCCCGCTTCGACATCTCCTCCGACTGTATTTAAAATGACTAGCAGCCCCTCTATATTGGGATTTTGTTCAATTGCCACAATTTGCGGAATAACATGTTCATATTTGGTCGTTTTATTTTGAGGCGGCAGCTGCATATGTCCTTCAATTTGTCCAATGATCGTCAAACAATGGATTTTTGAGTCCTGAGATAGTTGTGGAACATTGGTAGCTCCCAGCTGCTGAATTTTCTCGATTAAAGTTGAATTCTTACCTTCCTGCTTGCCTTCATTTTCATTTGGTAATGGTGCATTATCCACTATGCCAACCCCTTTCTCTTATAGCCTATAGCTTTATTATGTCTCGAGACTCGGACTTCATTCTTCAAGATATTAGAGGTTTGAAACAGAAAAAGAACCCCTGACTGTTAAATCAGGGGTTCGTTACTTAATATTCCATGATGATCGGTAAAATCATTGGACGGCGTTTCGTTTTTTCATAGAAGAATTGGTTTAACGCATCACGCATTTCCTGCTTCAGCGTGGACCAATCAAATGGTTGGCGCGACCCATTTTTCTTTACGATTTCACTTACTATTTCAGTTGCTTCGCCGATCATTTTCTCTGATTCGCGAACATATACGAAGCCCCTTGAAATGATTTCAGGGCCAGCTGCAATGCTTTTATCCTGACGGTTCAACGTGACCACTACAATCAAAATGCCATCCTGGGATAACAAGCGCCGATCACGAAGAACGATATTACCTACATCTCCAACACCGCTGCCATCTATCAAGATATTTCCTGCAGAGACTTTGCCGGAAAGGCCCATTTTATTGCCCTTAAGTTCGATGACATCACCTTTTTCGGCAATGATGATGTTTTCACGCTTAATCCCCGCTGCAATCCCAACTTTTTGATGGGCATATAAATGGCGGTATTCCCCATGTACAGGGATGAGGAATTTAGGATTCATCAAATTGATCATCATTTTCAGTTCTTCCTGGCTGCCATGACCCGTTACGTGCACTTTATATTTATTAGCAGATACCACTTCCGCACCTACCCTGTATAGCAAATCGACGGTTTTGGATAAAATAAGTTCGCCGCCCTGTAAGGGTGATGCACTGATCAAAACTGTGTCTCCCTTTTTGATGGTCACCTGCTTATGGGTCTGTTTTGCCATTTTTTGAAGTGCCGCGATAGGTTCCCCCTGATGACCAGTCGATAATACGACGATTTCACGGTCGTCATACTGGCTAATTTCATTAATTGGGATTATCAGCTCTTCTTCGACCTTTAAGTAGCCAAGGTTCAAGGCTGTTTCATAAACGCGTTGCAGGCTTTTCCCTACGACTGCCACTTTTCTGCGACTTGCTGCCGCTGCATTGAAAACATGTTGAATCCGGTTGATATTCGAAGCGAAGCACGCAACGATGATCCTTCCGGAGGCAGCATGAAATACCTCTGTAATATCTTTGGCCACAACTGCTTCTGATGTCGTATAACCTGGCCTCTCGGCTCCGGTACTATCCGAAAGCAAGCATAAGACACCTTCTTCACCGATACCGGCCATTTTACCGATTTCCGGTTTATATAGATCTGTTGCTGCTTGATCGAATTTGAAATCCCCTGTATAAACGATTGCACCTTCACGAGTGTGGATCACGACTCCGACGGAATCAGGAATACTATGATTTGTCCGGAAAAAAGACACAGCTGCTTGAGGGAAACTTAAAAGAGAATCCGAATCGATTTCAGTGAATGTCGCCCGGCCGTTAAAGCCATCTTCCTTTAATTTCGTTTTGATTAAAGCAAGAGTAAGCTTTGTTCCATAAACAGGGACCGGCAAATATTTCAAGACATAAGCAAGCGCTCCCATATGGTCTTCATGACCATGGGAAATGAATATTCCCTGCACCCGTTCCTTATTATCCATCAAATACGAAATATCTGGGATAACCGCATCGATTCCGAGCATTTCGTCTTCTGGCAGCATTAACCCTGCATCAAGAAGATAGATGTCCTCGTTCACCTCAATGACGTACATATTTTTACCAAGTTCCCCTTGTCCTCCAAGAGAAATCACTTTTATTCCATTATTTTTATCTTTACCCAATCGAATATCCTCCTTAAAAAATCCCGTTCATAATTTCCCAATGAATTCATTATAACCGATGTTCAAAAAACATGACAACACTTACCATTTTCAGAGGGACTTTTCATTTAATCAAATAAAACATAAAACAACCTATTATGTAAGAGATTCCTTAGTACTTTTATCCAGTTTCGATTGATTATAAAAAAATTCAATTATTTTTTATCCGAAATCGGAAAGTATATCCCATTCATATACATCATTATGTAAAAACAAGCCAATCTTCAACGATCAGCTTGTTCCGTGTCTTTTTATTTTTTTAATACCTTGGTTAATGCAAGGCGCTCCTGCTCAGTCAATGGCACGATTGGAAGTCTCACCGATCCAACGTCAATTCCATATAACTGAAGCGCTGTTTTGACAGGTGCAGGGCTTGGCGCTGCAAACAAACCTTTTATAAGCGGTAACAGTTCCTGATGCAGCCTGGCTGCCTCTTTCAAGTCCCCGCTGATGAAGGCCTCCACTATTTTCTGCAACTCATTACCTGCAATATGTGAAGCAACCGAAACTACACCCACACCACCAATAGCCAATACTGGGAGTGTTAAAGCGTCGTCCCCACTATATAATGCAAAATCTTCATCCGTGCCGGCTATGATTTGGGTCATAGCGTTTAAATCCCCGCTCGCTTCCTTAACGGCAACGATATTAGGAATTTTTGAAAGGCGGATGATCGTTTCCGGTTCAATGTTAACCGAAGCGCGCCCAGGGATATTATATACCATGACAGGAAGGGCCGTACTAGCTGCAATAGCCTTAAAATGCTGGTACAGACCTTCTTGATTAGATTTACTATAATACGGGGCAACCAGCATTATCGCATCGGCGCCATTTTGTTCCGCTTTTTTTGTCAACTCGATGGACGCATACGTATTGTTGCTTCCTGTACCCATGATGATGGGAACACGTTTTTCAACAACCTTTGAAACATGACGCAATAATGCAATTTTCTCCTCCGAAGATAAAGTTGGGGATTCCCCTGTCGTTCCCGAAAGCACAAGCGAATCGGTTCCATTCGCTAATAAGTAATTAACCAATGAAGTCGTCTTTTGAAAATCAACATTTCCCTTGCTATCGAAAGGGGTGACCATTGCGGTTGATACTCTACCAAATATCATTTCTAACACCTCTTTAATTTTTAAAACCTTTATTTATTAAAAAACCTGATTATTGGACTTCCCTTTCATGCAATTGAAACGCATAGTGCAGGGAATTAACAGCTTCTATTAAATCTTCCTCTTTTACGAGTACCCAAATTGTCGTATGGCTGTCCGCTGACTGGAGAATGGCAATTTCCTTTTCGGATAGTGCTGTGACAATCTTCGCTGCAACGCCTGGCACTCCATTGATGCCTGCACCGACTACTGAAACCTTGGCACAATTCCGTTCAATGACCGGTTCATGACCAAGCTCGGCCAAAATCGTGAGGGCAAGTTCAGTCATCTCCTCGGAAACGGTATAAACTACGCCACTTGGATATATATTTATAAAGTCCACTGAAATGGAGGCATTGGCCATTGCTTTAAAAACTTCTGCCTGCAGATTATACTGATCTTTTTTCGCACGGACCTTGATTTGAGTGATCTTAGGTACATGGGCAATCCCGGTCACGAGCCTTTCACGTATGTCACTGCCCTGACTTCCCTTGTTCATGCTAGTAACAAGTGTTCCCAAACCTTCGCTGTACGTTGACCTTATCCGAATCGGGACTTTCGCCTGCATCGCAATTTCAACAGCTCTCGGATGAATGACCTTTGCCCCTTGATATGCCATATTGCAAACTTCCGTATATGAAACGATTGATAATGGACGAGCTTGATCGGCAATACGTGGATCTGCCGTCATGATTCCTTCCACATCCGTAAATATATCGACCCGTTCAGCTTGCAATGCCGCACCTAATGCTGCGGCTGAAGTATCACTTCCACCACGGCCGATGGTCGTGATGTCCCCGTTTTTAGCCGCTCCCTGGAAACCCGCTACAACGACGACATCCTTCACCTCAAGTTCTTTCATGAGACGGTCGCATTTCATTTCGATAATTTTCGCACTTGAATAGTCGGTATTCGTCAAGAATCCCGCTTGAGCTCCAGTATATGCGACCGCATCAATACCATGCTCCAAGAGCATGTTCGTAAATACGACAGATGATATCGTTTCCCCTACTGACATAAGTAAATCCTGTTCTCGTTTTGAAAGGCAGGCTTTCGCTCCATTTACCAGGGAAAGTAAGGTATCCGTTGCATAAGGATCGCCTTTTCTTCCCATTGCTGAAACCACAACCACCACTTTATAGCCTTCTTTAATCGCATTTTCAATATGCCCCTTGGCGAATGAACGGCTTTCCTCATCACGAACGGATGTCCCACCGTATTTCTGGACGATAATTTTCATAATATGCACCCCAAATATAAGCCAGCTTCCCAATCCGGGAAGCTGACAAAAACTCTCTATCCTATTGGAATTTAATTTTCTGTCGAGTTCATTAAGAATAAAATTTTTACTTAACGGTAACCAAACCTAATTTCAAAAGGCTCTCAGCAATTTGAACGGAATTCCAAGCTGCTCCTTTTAATAGATTATCGGAAACCACCCATAAATGGAAGCCTTTATCTTCATCCAAATCTTTGCGAATCCGACCGACGAATACATCATTCTTGCCGACGGATGAAGCAGGCGTAGGGTAAACTTGTTGTTCCGGTTCATCTTCTAACACTATTCCAGGTGCCGTTTTCATTAGCTCTTTGATTTGAGAAGCCGCTATGCCTTCTTTTTCAACTTCAATGTATACAGATTCCGAATGACCTGTTACAACAGGAAGCCTCACGCAAGTTGCAGCCACTGGAAGGTTTTGCATATGCATGATTTTCTTTGTTTCATTAATCATTTTCATCTCTTCGAATGTGTACCCGTTATCTTGGAATTTATCGATTTGGGGAATGACGTTAAATGCGATTTGATAATGCTTTTCGTCCCCTTTTACCGGTAAAATTTTCGGATCTATTTCTTTTTCATCAAGCAAGTCGCGAGCTTGTTCCTTTAATTCATTTATCGCAGCTGCACCTGCACCCGAAACAGCTTGATAGGTAGAAACAACAATTTTTGATAAGCCGTATGTCTTGCGAATAGGTTCCAATGCCACAACCATTTGGATAGTTGAACAATTCGGATTTGCAATGATCCCATTATGCTGTTTCAAGTCTTCTTCATTTACTTCAGGAACGACTAACGGCACATTTTCATCCATGCGGAATGCGCTTGTATTATCCACTACTATCGCACCGCGTTTAACTGCTTCTGGAGCCAATTCCTTAGACACGCTTCCACCAGCACTGAATAAAGCGATATCGATGCCTTCAAAGCTTTCAGGTTTTGCTTCCTGCACTTCGATTTCTTCGCCCTTAAACGTAAGTTTGATTCCTGCGGAACGAGCCGATGATAAAAAGATGATTTTCTTAATCGGTAAGTCCCTTTGTTCGAGTGTTGAAATCATTTGTTGTCCTACTGCCCCAGTTGCTCCCACAACTGCAATACGCAATCCCTGTGTCTCAGTCATTTATACATACTCCTTTTCTATCTCTTAAATTAGTTATTTATTGGATTTACTGCTTCTTTTTCAGAATATCATTTATTTTAACACATTAACATTCCAAAGGGTCGCACTTCAACAAAATATTCTGGTAGTGGAGTGGTTTTTCATAACTTCAACCTACAAATTTATGCATATATGTCAGTCGTTAGAAAGCTGGTTTGAGGCAGTAATACTTGTTCAGACTAAATCATCCTTGAACCTTTCGACGATGACAGGTTGAATCTGTTCCCTTTCCAATGCCGCTATGATCGTATCCCTTATCATGCTCATCCTCGCAACCATGGAACTTGGTTTTCCTTTGGGATTATCCTGGCCATATGGAACGAAATAAATGTCTTTAGCTGCCATCAGCCTCATTAGATTGACACCATTTAACCCAAGTGCATCATTAGTTGATATCGCGACTACGACTGGACGGTGATTTCTCATCGTCGCTTTTGCAGCCATAAGTACTGGCGAATCGGTAAGTGCATTTGCCATTTTACTCATTGAGTTACCCGTTAAAGGAGCGATCACCATGCAATCAAGTGGCAATTTAGGTCCTAAAGGCTCTGCTTTGACGATTGTATCAACGACATGGTTCCCCGTCAATTTTTCTATTCTTTCGACCCAGTCCTCTCCCTTTCCAAAACGGGTTTCCGTGTTTTGGACAGTCGATGTTACGATTGGAATGACTTCCGCACCTTCGTTTACAAGTTTTTCTATTTCCGGAAACACTTCATCATATGTGCAATGTGATCCTGTTAATCCGAAACCAATACGTTTCCCTTTGAGACTCATATCATTTTCCCCTTCCTTTTCAAGAACTCGCCTTGAATCAATAGTCCCAGTGCATTCGCTAATATCTGACCAGCTGTTTTCGGGGCAACTATACCCGGTAGGCTCGGTGCCAACAGCGCCTTAATTCCCCTTTTTTCAGCGTAACGAAAATCCGTTCCCCCCGGTTTTGAAGCAAGGTCGATGATTAATGTATGAACGGGCATATTGGCTATAACTTTTGCGGTAATTATCGGAAAAGGAATCGTATTGATACATATATCAACATCTTTCATTTCTGCAGCGAGTTCATTTAAATGAAAAGGGGCTAATGCCATTTCACTGATCCTCGCAATATCTTCGCTTTTTCTTGCCCCCACCTTCACTTTTGCTCCAAGTGCATGGAATGACCGGGCTACACTCATTCCGACCCTTCCCAGACCGAGAACGGCTACATTCGATCCATGGATAGTAAAATCCGTATGTTGAATGGCCATCATGATTGCACCCTCAACAGTGGGAATCGAATTATAAATAGCCACATCATCACGTTCGAACAATAGAACGAGTTTGCGATCCACTTTCTTGAATATCTCATTAAGGTAGTCGTTACTGATTCCTGCATAAAAAATGCAATGTGCCGGGGTATTTTTTATCATTTCTTCAGTCAAAACAACCTCTTCACTGGAAAAGATCGTTTCTACTTTCCCATCTGAATCCGTTCCCCGGACAGGTAAAATAACTGAATCTAATTCCTTGAAGTTTATATCTTCCATTTTTTCCTTAACCGCTCCGGTAAAAGCATGGTCGAGCTGTTCAAAACCTACCAATAATAGCTTTGCATCCAGCTCCGTCAGTTTACGGACAACTTCAAGCTGACGCGCATCTCCACCAATTACAGCGATTTGCATGCCTGTGAGCATTAAAACCGTCACCTTCTTTATATAAAAGATCCTAAACATTCCTTGCCTCATGATATACAATTCCTTCAGGAAGCAATTCGGTTTTTGCTACATTCTCTAGTTACCCTGCCATCTTATGTTTTCACTTAAAAAACGGTGATAAGAAAAGAAAAAACGCCATAGCTATTGCCAGCTAAGGCGTTTTCGAGCTTGTATTCCGTGAAGTTCAAGGAGCCTGGCGCGAGCGTGATCATCCGTCCATATGCTCTCCGTCTTTAAGTGAAAGTCCCTCCTGAAAGTCAATGATGACCATATCCGCACCGATTTTTTTTATATGTTCCCAAGGAACTCTTATTTCACTGCCATTCCTTAAAAGGCCGAACCATTTGACAGATGGTATGATCAATGAGGTTATTTGTCCAGTTTCATCTATTTCCAAATCGGTCTGACCAAGGATCCCTAATCTTTCCGCCCTATTCACATCGACTATTTCCTTACCGCTCAATTCGCTCAACCTCAAATTTGGTTCCCCCTTTTTGGCCTTCTATTCAATCTATATCCGAAAAAGGTAAACTTAGAAGGCATTTATCCAAATATTGTCCATAACATTGGACCCTCCCGAATTCAAAGAAAAAAAGCCTGACCTCCCATTAATTAAAGGAAGGTGCAGACTTGTCCGTCATTATTTATCCCAGTTTTCCAACGGGCTCACTAATGACAATGAATGTTCCGTAAAGATCTGGTTTGCCAATTCATTGACGGTATCCTCCGTCACCTCGTCAATCTTGATGATGATATCATCAAGGGAACGGTGCTCACCTAACATCAGCTCATTTTTTCCGTTCCGGCTCATGCGGCTATTCGTGCTTTCAAGGCTAAGCATCAAGCTGCCTTTAAGTTGCTCTTTACTATTCCGTAATTCCTTTTCCGTAATGCCATCCCTTTTTAGAGTATCCAGTGTTTCCTGAATGGTTTCATACAGGCTGTCAAGCTGATTTGTGCCTGTCCCCCCATATACCGTCACCATACCGCTATCTTGATAGCTGGAATGATAGGAATATACGGAATAGGCAAGGCCTCGTTGCTCCCTGACGTCCTGGAATAAGCGGCTGCTCATGCTTCCTCCAAGAATATTATTCAAGGTAATCAGGCTGTATGTTTTATCATTGCCAATTTCCAACCCTTTGTAACCAAGGCATAAATGGGCTTGTTCCGTATCTTTTTTACGGGTGATCCTATTTTCATGGAAGGTAGGCTTTACCAATTCAAGACGATCTTCCCCTCCTTGATACGAGCCAAAGTAGCTTTCGACTTCCTTAATCATTTTTTCATCTACATTCCCAGCAATGGATACAACTACTTTATCTGGTGTATACATGTCATGGACGTATTTTTTTAATGTATCACTATTGAACGTTTCAAGCGTATTTTCCGTGCCAAGTATCGGATAGCCAAGGGGATGATTTTCATATACCGCCTTGCTTAAGAGGTCATGGACAATGTCATCTGGTGTGTCTTCGTACATTTTGATTTCTTCGTAGACGACATTTTTTTCTTTTTTCAATTCTTCACCATCAAATGTTGAGTTGAAGAACATATCAGCAAGGATTTCAAGCGCATAGCTTGCATGGTTATCCATTACTTTAGCATAATAGCATGTATACTCTTTTGAAGTGAATGCATTCACTTGTCCGCCAATACTATCGAATGACTCGGCAATTTCACGCGCATTTCTCGTAGCTGTTCCTTTGAAGAACATATGCTCCAAGAAATGTGAGACCCCATTCAATTCCGGTGTTTCATTTCTTGAACCTGTTTTGATCCATACTCCAATTGCTGCAGAGCGTACAGTTGGAATATTTTCCAATACAATTCTAACTCCATTTTGACACGTGTATTTCTTAATCAACTAACATTCCTCCCAATCATTCTATGCTGCTATCGTAACCAATACTTTATGGATTCGATCGCTCTTCATCTACTGCTTCCGAAACGGTAACCACATCTAAATCTTTCTTTTTTATTTCAATTATTAACGTTTCCAATGATTTTGCAGTAGATTCCGTCGGATGCATCAATATAAATGCTCCGGGGTGTACCTTAGAAAGCACTCTTTGTTGAAGGACTTCAGGGCTTGGCTTTTGCCAGTCGATCGTATCCACACTCCACATGACGGTCTCCATATCGAAAGAATCCGCGATTTTCACCGTTTCGTCCCGGTAGCTTCCACTTGGTGGTGCGAACCATTTCATTTTCAAACCCGTCACCGCTTCAATGACTTCGTTCGTTTTTCGAATTTCCTCACGTGTAGCTTGTGCGGAGATGTTTTTCATATCGGGATGTGAATAAGAATGATTTCCAATTTCATGTCCCCCACCCTTAATCATTTTGGCTAAATCTGGGTTTTTCTTGGTCCAATTGCCTTCCAGGAAAAAAGTGGCCTTGACATTATACTTTTTTAACACGGCCAACATATCTTGTAAATATTCATTCCCCCAGGCTACATTGATTAAAAATGAAACGACTGGCTTTTCGGGATGAGCCCGGTAGATCGGAGCCGGATCCAGATCCTCCATATGTATCTTCGCAGGAACCTGCTGAAACACCAGCTTATTCTTATCGAACACGCCCTCCTTCTTCATGGCTTTATACGAATCATCAATATTTACCTTTAGGCCGTTATATGCAGGAACGGTTTTCCAGACAGAATCTATTCGTGCATCCTGTGGTGCAATCTCATATTTTTTTGTTGATTCTTTTATTTGTAAAAGAAGCTCGTCTTCTTGCTTCATTGAAGCAACTGAATCATCGGTTAATTGGGTCAAATAAATTTGTGTATATGGATTTTGCACTAATAACCATGATATACCTGCAATGGCACTTATCGCAACTATCTGCTTCCATTTATTATTCATTTTTTACGCCCCCTTCATACCAAAATGTATGAAGAAAACGGACAAGGTAGAACTTGACATCCTTTTAACGCCATTCACACTATGGATATTCCCATACTTTAAACAAAAAAAGCATGCAGATTCACAAGGAACCGCATGCCGGATTTCATTTTTCATTACGATTGAGACGGGTTGGCTGCCTCTTTTTGCTCTTTCAAGACCGCTTTACGGGAAAGGTTTACCCTTCCTTGCTTATCGATCTCAGTAACTTTGACCAATAATTCATCGCCAAGTGAAACGACATCTTCCACTTTTCCGACTCTTTCTTCAGCCAGTTCAGAAATATGTACCAAACCGTCTTTACCGTTGAAGATTTCAACGAAGGCACCGAACTTTTCGATACGTTTAACTTTACCTAAGTATAGTTCGCCCACTACGACTTCACGTACGATATCCTCAATGATTTTCTTCGCTTTTTGAATCATTGGTTCATCAGTAGAAGATATGAATACCGTTCCATCTTGTTCGATGTCGATTTTCACGCCAGTTTCTTCAATGATTTTGTTGATATGTTTTCCGCTCGGTCCAATCACATCACGGATCTTATCCGGATTTATGGACATTGTAACGATTTTTGGAGCATATTTGGATAACTGCTCACGCGGTTGATTGATTGTTGACATCATTGATTCCAAAATATGCATCCGGCCATGTTTGGCTTGAAGTAAAGCTTCTTCAAGGATCTCTCTTGAAAGACCCTCAATCTTAATATCCATTTGCAGTGCAGTAACACCTTTTGAGGTACCTGCGACTTTAAAGTCCATGTCTCCCAGATGGTCTTCCATGCCTTGAATATCCGTTAAGATTGTATAGTGCTCACCTGATTTGACAAGACCCATGGCAATACCGGCAACTGGAGCCTTCAATGGAACGCCAGCATCCATCATTGCCAACGTGCTTGCACAAATACTTGCTTGTGATGTTGAACCGTTTGATTCAAGCACTTCAGAAACAAGTCTGATTGTATAAGGGAAGTCTTTATCGTTTGGAATAACAGGCTCCAATGCCCTTTCACCAAGTGCACCATGACCGATTTCACGGCGTCCTGCCCCACGGATAGGGCCAGTTTCACCGACACTGAAATGCGGGAAGTTATAGTGGTGCATAAAACGTTTTGACTCTTCGGTTCCAAGTCCGTCCAGAATCTGCACATCACCAAGCGCACCTAATGTACAGATGGATAGAGCTTGGGTTTGTCCGCGTGTGAACAATCCGGAACCATGTGTACGAGGCAGAATCGTAACTTCTGATGATAATGGTCTGATTTCGTCAGGATTACGGCCATCCGGACGCACTTTTTCTTCCGTGATTAAACGGCGGACTTCGGATTTGACCAATTTATTCAGGATTTCTTTGATTTGCTTTAATTTTTCTTCATCAGTTTCTTCCTCATAATGACCCAATACACGATCTTTTACTTCTTTGATCGCGTCTTCACGAGCATGCTTTTCCTGAACTTGTACAGCTTTGTTCAAGTCTGCTTCACATAAGCCTTTCACTTCTGCTTCCAGTTCTGCATCCACTTGATATAAAGTGACCTGCATTTTTTCCTTGCCGATTTCAGCAACGATTTTCTCTTGGAATGCAATGATCTTCTTGATTTCATCATGTCCAAACATGATTGCTTCAAGCATCGTTTCCTCTGGTACTTCATTTGCTCCGGCTTCAACCATGTTGATAGCATCTTTAGTGCCGGCAACCGTCAGATTGATGTCACTTTTAGCTAGTTGGTCGACAGTAGGGTTAATAATGAATTCATTATTGATCCTCCCCACTACAACTCCGGCAATTGGACCTTCAAACGGAATATCGGAAACTGAAAGTGCAAGTGAAGAACCTAGCATAGCTGCCATTTCCGTAGAACAATCCTGATCGACACTCATGACCATGCTGATGATCTGAACATCATTCCTGAAGCCATCGGCGAAAAGCGGACGGATTGGACGGTCAATCAAGCGGCTTGCAAGAATTGCCCTTTCACTCGGTCGTCCTTCACGTTTAATGAAGCCTCCCGGAATTTTACCGACTGCATATAGTCTTTCTTCGTAGTTGACTGTTAAAGGGAAAAAGTCGACATTTCTAGGTTCCTTTGAAGCCGTCGCTGTACTTAATACAGCAGTTTCTCCATAACGGACTAAAACTGCCCCGTTCGCTTGTTTGGCCAATTGCCCTATCTCTACCGTTACATTACGGCCGGCCCAGTCAAATGAATACGTATGTTTTTCCTGTCCCATTTATTAAACCCCTCTCTGAATCTTCACTTAGAGGCTTAGTTTACCTAAACCTGTATTGGATAAATCATTTATATGTGAAAAGTAACTGAACTCGAGTTAAAACCAAACTATTCCTATTATGCACGAAAAAAACAAGCATTAACAGTAAAATGAATAAAAATTTCATTCATTTGATTATGTATATCCCGATCATTTATAAATGGAAAAGGACCCGGCTCCTGCCGAGTCCCAAGGACGAAGGCCCAGCCTTAAGTAGAATACGTCCAAATCATTTGATTAACATCAAAAAAGCGGGAAATTTCCCGCCTTCCTGAAAAAATTATCTACGTAGACCTAATTTGTTAATTAGTGTACGGTAACGAGTAACGTCTTTGTTACGTAGGTAAGTTAAAAGATTACGACGTTTACCTACCATTTTTAGAAGACCGCGACGTGAATGGTGGTCTTTTTTGTGTGTGCGTAAGTGACCGTTCAAGTTGTTGATTTCTTCTGTTAATACTGCGATTTGAACTTCTGGAGACCCAGTGTCAGTATCGTGAGTTCTGAATTCTGCGATAAGTTCGTTTTTGCGTACTTGTGTAATTGCCATGTTATTATTCCTCCTAAAATTCTGTAAAATCACCTATTACCGAGCCAGCGTCGGAGTCTCGACTAGCCAAGCAATGGTTATTTTCATACATACAATAGAATACATGTTTTTCATTAAAATTGCAAGTCTTGTCTTTTATCCTTCAAGCTTTGCAAAATAGGCTATGGCATTTTGCTTATCCGTTTCGATCTGAGCGACCAATGCTTCAAGCCCGGAAAATTTCTGCTCACTCCGAAGTCTTATATGCCACTCAACCGAGACTTGGTTGCCATAAATATCTCCCGAGAACTCCAAGGCATGAACCTCTACAGTCGGATATTTAGGTTTTTCTTCGTGGAATGTAGGTTTGTAACCGACATTGCAAACCCCTTTATACCATTTACCGCTTATTTTGATCCTGACGGCATATACGCCGGCAGCAGGAAAAATATAATCATCACCCACATCAATATTAGCGGTGGGGAAACCCAATTTCCTGCCCCGCTTTTCACCGTGAACGACATGACCTTTCGTTAAATAGCGGCGGCCAGCCAAATGATAAAAGTCGGTAAAGCTGCCGTTACCGAGAGTTTCCCTGATTCTCGTCGAGCTAACCTTTTCATCTTCAATTGTCTGTTTTGCGACGACTGTCTGTGAAAATCTGCCCTGTGCATAAACAGGCAAATCTTCCATCGATCCTTGTCCATAGCGACCGTAGGAATAATCAAAGCCTGCAACTACGTGACGGACATTCAGCCCGGCAATGTATTCGTCAACGAACCGCTGCGGCAGAACCGAAGCAAATTCCTTGCTGAAATGGACAATGAATAAATAATCTATCTCCATCGACTCTATGATATCCACCTTATCTTCAAGTGGAGTGATATAGCGGATATTTTCCGTTTTCCTACCCAGTACTGCAGAAGGATGCGGGTCAAATGTCATTACTGCTGACTTAAGATTCATTTCATCGGCTTTTTGCTTGGCGGTCTGAATAACAATCTGATGACCTTTATGTATACCATCAAAAAATCCAAGCGCCATTACAAGCTCGGGAAAATCATCCGAATTAAATTGATGAGGATGCTCTATTGCGATCACTTTCACCTTTCAATCTCCTCTTTCCGACGGTAAAACGGTCTATAATTCTTGTGCCAATACTTTTACAGGTTTAATTAATCCCTCTTTTGTCGGATGTATTTGATAAATGGCAATGGCCTTATCTGCTGGGTCGACCATAACAAAAGGCATCCCTTTATCAACAACAACATCCTTTGTTTGTTCCAATACCGCACCGTTAAGTACTTTCTTTGCTACTTTATCACTAATCTGAAATTTGGGCAAATGAAATAATCCCCGTTCCAAAGGCAGCAGAAATTTATCCGTTTGTCCACTTTCCATGAAGTCTTCCACTTCAGCAAATGTGAAACAATCCTCCTGCTTAAAACCTGCTGATTCAATACGTGTCAAGTCTGACATATGGGCAGGAAACCCCAATTCTTCCCCCATCATGACTGCAAGCGTCCGAATATACGTTCCTTTGCTGCATTTGACGCGAAACCGAAAAGAGATGGTTTCCCCTTTAAATTCAGAACGATCATCGAGAAGACTAATATCATAAATGGTGACCTCCCTTGTCGGCCTCTCCACTTCCACCCCTGCACGGGCATATTCATATAACTTCTTCCCGTTTACCTTTACTGCTGAATACATTGGCGGCGTCTGTTCAATCTTTCCAGTCAGTGATTCCAGCACTTCCAGAATCCGTTTACGCTGAATCACTTGATCAACCTTTTTCTCTTCCACTTTTTCACCGCTTACGTCTTCAGTTGTCGTGGAAAAACCAAGGGTCACTTCCCCTTCATACGCTTTACCGGCTTCTGTCAAATATTCGGCTATCTTGGTTGCCCTGCCAATACAAATAGGTAAAACCCCTGTTACATCAGGATCTAAAGTACCTGTGTGCCCAACCTTTTTAGTCTTTAGGATCTTTCTTAATTTAAAAACACAATCATGGGATGTCAATCCCTTGGGTTTCCATAATGGAAGAATACCGTTCACGCTTTCACCTCATCATTTATAAAACACCCTAAATTACTATCATAAAGCAAAATGAATTCCAATTTCGATAGGTGTTTTTCGCTTTTTTACATATCCATTTTTCAAAAAAAAGAGACCGACTTCAAGAAGTGCAAAGCACTTATTGAGTCGGCCTCCTTTTACTGCTTGCTTATTCCTCGTCTTTTTCAGCCGGTTTATTGATTTGGGAAATCAACGACTCGATACGATTACCATAATCGACCGATTCATCAAATTCAAAAAACAGCTCAGGGGTTTTGCGAAGGCGGATCCGCTGCCCAATTTCTGAACGCATGAATCCTTTCGCCTTAGCTAGACCTTGCAGGGTTTTCTCCCTTTGTTCCTGGTCACCCAAAACGGAAATATAAACTGTTGCCTGTTGTAAATCGCCTGTAACCGCGACATCCGTCACAGTAACAAATCCGATTCTTGGATCTTTAATTTTTCGGCCGATAATTTCACTCAGCTCTTTTTTCATTTGTTCGCCAACACGATTTGAACGAAGGCTCATAATATCACCTCGATAGCCTAAAGCCAGTCTATATCTGTTATTGTTCGCTCTAGTTCCGGAAAAGAATCTAGAAATTTAAGGGCATTTTGAAGTTCCCGTTCAGTAGCCTTCCGTGAGGATGTTACGGTAACGATAGTAATCGTTGTCCGCTGCCATAAATCCTGAAAATCGGTTTCTGCTACAGAAATATTGAACTTCTGCTTAAGCCGTGTCATGACACGCTGAAGCACGGCCCGTTTTTCTTTCAAAGAATGGGTGTCATGGATGATGCATTCACATTGGACAGAGCCAACGATCATTTACGTTCAATCTCTTCCATAACATACGCTTCAATTACATCGCCTTCTTTAAGGTCGTTGTAATTTTTAATCGTAATACCGCACTCATAGTTCGTTGCCACTTCTTTTACATCATCTTTAAAACGTTTCAATGCATCAATTTCACCTTCGAAAATGACGACACCTTGACGAATTAAGCGAATTCCGCTGTCACGAGTGATTTTTCCTTCTGTAACGTAAGAACCGGCAATCGTACCAACCTTGGATACTTTGAAAGTCGTACGGACTTCAGCCTGACCGATAATTTTTTCTTCGAATTCAGGGTCAAGCATCCCTTTCATAGCTGACTCGATCTCTTCGATCGCTTTATAGATGATGCGGTGAAGGCGGACATCAACATTTTCTGATTCAGCTGCACGCTTCGCATTTACGTCAGGACGGACGTTGAATCCGATGACGATTGCATTCGAAGCTGTAGCAAGGATGATGTCAGACTCTGTGATAGCACCGACGCCAGTGTGTATGATTTTTACTTTAGCGCCTTCCACTTCTATTTTATTCAGGGAAGCGGCTACTGCTTCCGCAGAACCTTGAACATCAGCCTTTAAAATGATGTTCAATTCTTTAATTTCCCCTTCTTTCATTTGTTCGAACAATGTATCCAGGGTTACACGGGATTTTTCATTACGTTGTGAAGCAAGTTGCCTTTGTGCACGCACTTCCCCAACTTGACGGGCCGTTTTCTCATCTTCAAAGACGATGAAACGATCGCCGGCCTGTGGCACTTCGTTCAATCCTGTGATTTCAACCGGTGTTGATGGACCTGCATCCTTAACACGGCGTCCAAGATCGTTAACCATAGCACGGACACGTCCGAATGTATTACCGATAACAATCGGATCGCCGATTTTCAACGTTCCGTTTTGAACTAGCAAAGTGGCAACCGATCCGCGCCCTTTATCCAAACGTGCTTCGATGACAGTTCCATTTGCTTTACGAGATGGATTAGCTTTATACTCTTCCACTTCACTGACAAGAAGAATCATTTCAAGCAAGCTGTCGATGCCTTCACCGTTTTTAGCTGAAATTGGTACGAAGATCGTATCTCCTCCCCATGCTTCAGAAACTAAACCGTGCTCTGTCAATTCTTGCATGACACGGTCCGGATTGGCAGCTTCTTTATCCATCTTATTGACAGCGACGATGATTGGAACTTCTGCCGCTTTAGCATGGTTGATCGCTTCAATCGTTTGAGGCATAACGCCATCATCCGCAGCGACGACAAGGATGGTGATATCGGTAACTTGTGCACCGCGGGCACGCATTGTTGTAAACGCAGCATGGCCTGGTGTATCCAGGAATGTTATTTTCTTATCGTTAACTTTAACTTGATAAGCACCGATATGCTGAGTGATTCCGCCTGCTTCGCCTTCAGTTACTTTTGTATGGCGTATAGAATCAAGCAATGTCGTTTTACCATGGTCGACGTGACCCATGATCGTCACGACAGCCGGACGTTCAATCAAATCTTCAGAAGCATCCTCAGTTACAAGTGATTCCAGGTCTGTTAGGTCGATACGAATCTCTTCTTCGGCCACTACACCGTATTCCGCACAAATCAATTCAATTGCATCTTTATCCAAAGTCTGGTTGATTGTTGCCATAACACCAAGCATAAAGAGCTTTTTAATGATTTCAGAAGGTTCACGGTGAAGTTTTTTTCCAAGTTCCATAACCGTCAAAGACTCATAAAACGTAATTTTCTCTGGAAGTTCCCTTTCTTTACGTTTTGTTACAGGTGCCTGAGGCGCTTGTTGTCTTTGTTTATTATTTTTATTCTTGTTATTGCGACCTTTGTTGAACTGACCTGTTGGTTTTTTCGTCCCTACAGGTTTAACTGGTGGTTTCTTCTTCAGTTTTTCTTTATTGACTGTGCTCTTTTCATCCGCCTCAGCTTCGTACTTCGCAACCGTAGCGTTAGCTTTTGGTTCTTGGCTTTTATCTTCGTTTTTAGGTTTGATTGAATCGTTTAATTTATTTACAGTTGAATCGTCTAATGCTGTCATATGGTTTGTTACCTCTATATTCATTTCTTTAAGTTTATTTATTACATCCTTGCTTGAAACGTTCTTTTGTTTTGCATATTCATATACACGCAATTTTGTCATACGTTCACCCCCGTAAAATTTAATCGAGCAGCGTTCGGAGTTTTTGTGCAAAACCTTCATCCAGAACTGCGACGGCAACTCTAGCATCCTTGCCTATCGCATGGCCGAGCAATGACCTGCTTTCGACTCTTTTTAAAGGAACCTGATAAAATGCGCACTTATCAGATATTTTTTTTTCAGTGTTTTTTGAAGCGTCCGCGGATAAAATAACAACTTTGGCATTACCGCTTCTAATCTCTTTAACCACTAATTCTTCACCCGAAATTAGCTTGCGTGCTCGATTGGCCAAACCTAATAGAGACATCCATTGTTGTTGTTGGGTCATGGTGTTAGTTTTTCTCCTTATTCACTAATTCAAGCAATTGTTCATAAAGGGAAGAATCGATTTGGGTACTAAGGTGATTAGCCAGCACATTTTTCTTTTTGGCCAGCTCGATAACATCCCGATCAAGAGTCAAATAAGCTCCCCTTCCAGATTTCTTTCCGGTAGGATCAAGGCTGACTTCCCCTTCTTTAGATCGAACGATGCGAATGAGTTCTTTCTTCGGCTTCATTTCGCCTGTAGCCACACATTTACGCATCGGGATTTTTTTTCGGCTATTCATCTTTTTTCACCTCGAATTACTCGTTATCCTCTTCGAAATCTGTTTCCTCTTCAGTAACATAACTATCTCTGCTCAAAAGGAATTCCTGTTCTTCCACAGGATAAATACCAGCTTCGCGGGCTTCCGTTTCACTCTTGATATCAATTTTCCAGCCTGTAAGCTTGGCAGCTAAACGGGCATTTTGTCCACGCTTACCAATTGCCAGGGAAAGTTGATAATCCGGAACGATTACAGTCGTCGCCTTTTCCTCTTCTTTAACAATAACTTCAAGTACTTTTGAAGGGCTTAAAGCATTCGCAACGAAAATGACCGGATTCTCCGACCATTTAACGATATCGATTTTTTCACCTTTCAATTCATTGACGATGGCCTGGACACGCTGTCCTTTTTGGCCTACACAAGAACCGACTGGATCTACTTCTTCGTTATCGGAGTGCACGGAGATTTTTGAACGGTCGCCTGCTTCGCGGGCAACTGACTTAATTTCTACTGTTCCATCAAAAATTTCAGGCACTTCGATTTCGAATAAACGTTTTAAAAGGCCAGGATGTGAACGGGATACAAAAATTTGCGGGCCCTTGGAAGTCTTTTCAACTTTAGTGATGAAAACTTTAATGCGATCATGTGGCTTATACTGTTCATTCGGCATTTGCTCATTCACCGGGAGCAAAGCTTCGATTTTACCTAGGCTCACATAAATGAATCGGGAATCCTGGCGTTGAACGATACCAGTCATGATATCCTCTTCACGATCGATGAATTCGGCATAAATGATGCCCCGTTCCGCTTCACGCACCCTTTGAGTGACGACTTGTTTTGCTGTTTGTGCAGCAATACGGCCGAAATCCTTAGGTGTTACTTCCATTTCGACAATATCCTCTAACTGATAGTTGGGATCAATTGCTCTTGCTTCTTCAACAGAAATTTCCAGACGTGAATCGAACACTTCGTCAACAACGTCTTTTCTGGCAAATACACGCATAGTCCCTTTACCAAGATTCAAGTCGATACGAACATTTTGTGCTTGGTTAAAGTTACGGCGATATGCCGATATAAGGGCAGATTCGATCGCGTCGATCAAAACCTCCCTGGAAATTCCTTTTTCGTTTTCTAAAATATAGAGAGCATCCAATAACTCATTGCCCATGGTGATCCCCCTTACGGATATTTAAATTAATGATTTGCTTGACTTAAGCGAAGGTAATCGCCAATCTTGCTTTCGCTACCTTTTCGAATGGTATGACGATCGTTTTCTTTCTTGTCTTGATTCTGACTTCGAGTGTCACTTCTTCACCATCGAAACTGGTTAAGATTCCTTCGAATTCTTTTTCATCTAAAATGGGCTCGTATGTTTTTATGTAAACATTTTTACCGATAGCATTAAGGAAATCCTTCTCTTTTTTCAGAGGCCTTTCAGCTCCGGGTGATGAAACTTCGAGAAAATAATTTTGTGGAATCGGATCAACCTCATCAAGCTTTTCACTGAGTTTTTCACTCACATTTCCGCAATCATCAATATCTACGCCTGTTTCTTTATCAATGTACACTCGAAGGAACCAGCTTTTACCTTCCTTCACATACTCCACTTCGACTAATTCAAGCTGCAATTCTTCAAGAACTGGTAATGCTAATTCCTCTACGACTTCCGTTACCTTTTTACTCATTTGTTTCCTCCATACGTGCGTTGTATGCGCTTGGTTTCGGATTCAAAATTAAATGGTCAATACAACACGAAAGAGTGGGTTTCCCCACTCTTTCCATTGGTTCCTCTTAGTATTTCCAATAAAAATATACCATAATCAAGATATTTATGCAAATATCATGTCTGTTTCTTCCTTTTTGAAATCAGTTTCTCCTTTAAAATAATGATAACTGATTTTGTTCAGGCAATGATTCCAGACAGCCTTGTTTATCAAGGTATTCAAGGATGGTCTTCGAAACCTTCCCACGTTGCTGAAGATCTTCTTTGGAGAGGAATTCACCATTTTTCCGTGCATTGACAATATTGATCGCCGCATTCGTCCCAAGACCCGGTATCGAATTAAAAGGCGGTATCAAAGTATTTCCTTCAATTAAGAATTGATCTGCACTGGATTTGTACAAGTCAACTTTAGCGAAGGAATATCCGCGTTCACACATTTCCAAAGCAAGTTCGAGAACCGTCAATGTATTCTTTTCCTTGGTGGATGCATCCAATCCCTTTACCATGATTTCTTCCATTTTTGCTTTGATGGCCTGCGATCCCCGTGTCATGGCGTCGATTTCAAAATCATCGGCACGCACTGTGAAATAGGCTGCATAATACAATAAAGGCAGATGGACTTTAAAGTAGGCAATCCGGACAGCCATCAAGACGTAAGCTGCAGCATGGGCTTTCGGGAACATGTATTTAATCTTCTTACATGAATCGATATACCATTCCGGTACCTCATTTTTCCTCATTTCCTCTTCGAATTCCTCAGAGAGCCCTTTCCCTTTACGAACAGATTCCATGATTTTAAACGCCAGGGAAGGATCAAGACCTTGATAAATCAAATAGACCATAATATCATCCCGGCAGCCTATAACCTCACTTAGTGTACATATCCGGTTGTGAATCAGTTCTTGTGCATTGCTCAGCCATACATCCGTACCGTGGGAAAGCCCTGAAATCTGAACAAGTTCGGAAAATGTCGTAGGTTTCGTATCTTCAAGCATTTGCCGGACAAAACGCGTACCAAATTCCGGGATGCCAAGCGTACCCGTTTTACACATGATCTGTTCCTCGGTAACTCCTAAAGATTCAGTGCTGCTGAATATTTTCATTACTTCCGGATCATCGGTAGGAACGGTCTTTGGATCGATGCCGCTTAAATCTTGAAGCATCCGGATTACAGTCGGATCATCGTGTCCAAGTATATCAAGTTTCAAAATATTATCGTGAATGGAATGGAAATCAAAGTGAGTAGTTTTCCACTCGGAATTCCTGTCATCCGCAGGGAACTGAATAGGTGTGAAATCATAGATATCCATATAATCCGGAACAACGATGATTCCGCCCGGATGCTGTCCTGTCGTCCGTTTCACACCAGTACAGCCGGCAACAAGGCGATCAGTCTCGGCTCCACGCATATGGATGTTATTATCGGAGGAATACCCCTTTACATATCCATAAGCCGTTTTTTCGGCGACCGTACCAATCGTCCCTGCACGATATACATATTCTTCACCGAATAAGACCTTCGTATAGTTATGGGCCTTCGGCTGATATTCACCGGAGAAGTTCAAGTCGATATCGGGAACCTTATCCCCTTTAAACCCAAGGAAAGTTTCAAACGGGATATCATGCCCGTCTTTTGTATAAGCAATGCCGCAATCGGGACAGTCTTTATCGGGCAGGTCAAACCCGGAACCTACAGAACCGTCATTGAAGAATTCGGATTTCTTGCACTCCGGACATACATAATGCGGCGGAAGCGGATTTACCTCTGTAATTTCAGTCATGGTGGCAACGAAAGATGATCCAACCGATCCCCTTGAACCAACTAGATAACCATCATTCAATGATTTTTTAACAAGTTTGTGAGAAATTAAATAAATAACGGCAAAACCGTGGCCAATGATGCTTTTCAATTCTTTTTCAAGACGGGCTTCCACGATTTCAGGCAGGTTCTCTCCATAAATCTTCCTTGCCATGCCATAACTCATTTCACGCATCTCTTCATCTGCACCTTCAATTTTAGGTGTGTATAGCTCATCCTTGATTGGCTTGATTTCTTCAATCATATCAGCGATTTTATTCGTGTTGGTCACCACGACCTCTTTGGCTTTCTCGGAACCGAGGAAGGAGAATTCCCGCAGCATTTCATCTGTTGTCCGAAAATGTACGTCAGGCAGCTTATGACGATTCAGCGGATTGGCGCCGCCTTGTGAATTCACAAGGATTTTGCGGTAAATTTTATCATTAGGCTCCAAATAATGCACATTTCCCGTGGCTACGACTGGCTTATTCAATTTTTCACCAAGCTTGACGATATTGGAGATGATCGTTTCTAATGATTTATCATCCCGTACATATTCAAGCTCAATCAAATGCTGATACACTTCCTTCGGATGAATTTCAAGATAATCGTAGAATTCGGCGATATCGACGACTTCCTCAAAACCCTTCTGCATCATCCCTTCAAAAACTTCCCCTTTATCGCAACCCGATCCCACCAAGATTCCTTCACGATACTTTTTAAGTTGTGAGCGCGGTAACCGGGGCACACGATAGAAATAATCGATGTGTGATATTGAAATTAATTTGAATAGGTTTTTTAACCCAGCCTGTGTTTGCGCAATCAGTGTACAATGTGACGGGCGGGAACGCTGATAAGCATTTCCTTTACCCATATTGTCATTAAGTTGATCATGATGGGTAATCTCCTTTTCCATTGCATCCTTCAGCATCTTTAGCATAAGGTAACCAGTAGCTTCGGCGTCATAAATGGCCCTATGATGCTGGGTCAAATCAATATCGAACTTTTTACATAATGTATTTAACCGGTGATTTTTAAACTCTGGATATAGGAAACGAGCAAGTTCTAATGTATCAAGAACTGGATTGGAAGCTTTAGGGTAACCCAAGTTTTTATAACCTATATTCAAAAAGCCCATATCGAAGGCTGCGTTGTGGGCAACCAGGATTGCATCGCCTGCCCAGTCCTTGAACTTTTCCAGTACTTCCGAGACTTCTGGAGCATTTTCAACAAGATCATCAGTGATTCCAGTCAATTCTATCGTCGTATTGGATAGTGGGTGATGCGGATTCGCAAATGACTCGAATCGATCAATGATGTCACCGCCACGAATTTTCACTGCAGCAAATTCAATGATCGTATCATAAACGGCTGACAGGCCTGTCGTCTCTACGTCAAACACAACATAGGTGGCATCTGCCAAAGCGATATGCGCCTCATTATAAACAATTGGTACACCATCATTTACAAGATTCACTTCTACGCCATAAAGGATTTTGATACCATTCTTTTTCCCGGCACTATAAGCTTCAGGAAATGATTGTGCTCCCGCATGATCTGTAATGGCCACAGCCTTATGTCCCCACTTTGCAGCCTGGGCAACAAGCGCAGAAGTAGGTGTCACTGCATCCATCGAGCTCATTGGGGTATGCATATGCAGTTCGACACGCTTTTCCCCTTCTGGAGCCTTATCCTGCCGTCCTTGTTTAGAAATTTCATTTATATCATTTGCGATCATTACAAGGTCACGTACGAATGTATCATTTTGAATGCTGCCTTGGGCACGTACCCACATCCCTTTTTTCACTCGGGCAAGTATGGCCGCATCTTCTTTATCACGCGAAAACATTTTGACCAATATCGAGCTCGTATAATCGGTGACTTTAAAGGTCAGCAGGCTTCGTCCGCTGCGTAACTCACGCACTTCTGCATCAAATACGAAGCCTTCGATTGCAATCCTGCGCTCTTCATCGATAATCTGTTCGATTCTGCGGAAATCCGCATCTTCTTTAATCGTATAGCCAATTTTAACCGGTCCTTCGTAGACGCCATCGTCGCCGCCTTTTTCCGATTCTTTCTTCTGCATTTCCACTAGGGCGGCAAGTCCCTTTTCCGCGTCTTCCTTTTGTTTCTCTTCTAAAAACTTCTGGTAATCAGGATTCGAAACCGTTTCCTTCACTTCCGCTTCAAGTGTCAACGGAGGAAAACCGAATGTTTGGTAGATATTCGAAATGATGCCGGAGTATTTGCGTTTTAACTGACCAGCCTCCGTATCATTTCGGGCGCTTACGATAAGCTTATATCCATTCACCGTTGGCACTTGTTCATTCAGAAGTGATAAAAGTGCTGGAGACATGCCTTCAAGCTCGCCAATGCAGTTTTTCCAATACTCTATCACCAATTGTTCCGTCACCTGCGGATTGGCCACATTCAAGTTGAATGTGACCTTTGCAATATGGGAAAACGTACTTGCTAGATGAGTAGCAAGTCTTGTATGAACACTGCAAGGAATTAATGCAGGTATATTAAAGGCAAAATGCCATGTTTTGGACTCCCTCTCGATCGAGAGTTTATCAATTTCGGCACCTATGAAATAATTCACAAAGGCATCCTCAGTCAAGTCCATTTGCTGGAGCAAGAGTTGAAATCTCTCTCTACCGCTATTTGGATTTTGATCCATTCCCTCTCTCCCCTATCTTCTATCTCTTTAGATATTATTCACTATCATTTTCGTTTTGATATCAGAGGCTATTATAACATATCATGAATGTTTCACTAGTATCCAAATCCATGAAAAGGAAAGGCATCATCCAATTGAATGATGCCTAATTCCCCTATTTTTATATTACCCCAATATTTCGTGAAGCTTTTGAGTTAATTCAGCTCTTTCAATTTCAAGAACCTCACCCGTTTTACGGATTTTCACTTCGACGATTCCATCGGATGCCTTTTTACCTACAGTCACCCTGACAGGAAGACCAATCAAGTCGGAGTCTGCGAATTTCACGCCCGCACGTTCTTGACGATCATCCATTAGAACTTCCATGCCTTGTGCCTTTAACTCATTATATAAATCTTCTCCCAGGGCAGCCTGAGACTCATCCTTCATATTGATTGGAATCAAATGGACTTGGTATGGCGCTAAATTCGCTGGCCAGACCAATCCTTTTTCATCGTTGAATTGTTCAGCAACAGCTGCAAGTGTACGGGAAACCCCAATACCATAACATCCCATGATCATTGGCTGCGACCGTCCATTTTCATCTAGGAATGTCGCATTCATAGCTTCGGAATATTTAGTTCCTAGTTTGAATACGTGGCCTACCTCAATCCCTTTGGCAAATTTGATTTTTCCGTTTCCGTCCGGTGATGGGTCACCCTCTTGGATGAAACGTAGATCTATATAATTGGCCACGTTAAAATCACGAGCGGGATTTACGTTCACATAATGGTGGTCTTCCTCATTGGCACCACAAACTCCATTAGCCATGGCTTCGACGGCAAAATCCGCAATCACTTCAACCTCAGAAGTGACATTGATTGGTCCGAGAGATCCAATTGTACATCCTAAGACTTCCTTCGTCTCATTTGGATCGACCAAATCAACGATTGAAGCGTTATAGAAATTCTTCAGCTTGATATCATTGACCTCATGATCTCCTCGTACCAAAACAAGCACATACTTTTCATCCACTTTAAACAATAACGATTTTATTAGTTTCTCTGCATCGGTATTCAAGAATGATGCAACTTCTTCAATCGATTTTTGGCCAGGTGTATGAATTTTTTCAAGTGCAATTTGTTCTTCGGAGCTTTTTTCATAGTTTACACTCACAGGTGCCATTTCAATATTAGCTGCATAATCGGAAGTATCCGAATATGCGATGGTATCCTCCCCTATGTCAGACAGGACCATGAATTCATGTGTATCTTTACCACCCATCGCCCCAGAATCGGCAATGACGGCACGGAAGTTCAACCCACAACGGCTAAATATATTGGAATATGCCGCATATAAATTTTTATAAACAGCATCCAGGCTTTCTTGATTGGCATGGAAAGAATAAGCATCCTTCATGATGAACTCACGTCCACGCAGCAATCCGAAACGCGGTCTTTTTTCATCACGGAATTTGGTTTGGATTTGGTAAACCGTTAATGGAAGACGCTTGTAGGACTTCACCTCATCACGAACTAAGCTGGTTATCACTTCTTCATGTGTGGCACCAAGCGCAAATTCACGGTTGTTACGATCCTTAAGACGCATCAACTCTGGACCATAGGTATACCAGCGTCCAGATTCCTGCCAGAATTCGGCTTGTTGTAAAGCCGGCATCAACAATTCTACTGCACCAGCATTCTCCAGCTCTTCCCGAACGATCGCCTCAACCTTTTGAAGCACCTTTTTTCCAAGCGGCATAAAACTATAAACACCGCTGGAGTTTTGTCTCATAAATCCTGCACGTAATAGCAGCTGATGGCTTTTGATTTCAGCATCTGCAGGCACTTCCCTCAATGTAGGGATCAACGTCATACTTTGTTTCATATCTGCACCTCTTCAATATTTCCTATAAATTACTTGCAGCTACGGTAAATTTAATACCGCAACATTAATACGGTCATTTCATACAAAAAAGACTTTCCGCGTTATTCAGAAAAGCTAATTTAATATACTCATTCTCGATTATACTTACGATTTCCCTAGAAAACAAACAATTTCCCCAAAACGGTTAAAAAACTAGGAAATCCTTCAGATAAGAAAACGGCCAACAGATAATTCTGCTGGCCTGTTTTGCGTTATCCAAACATGTCTTACAGGAAGAAGCGCTGGATGTCATTCCAGGTAACGACAATCATCAATAACATCAGCAAAGCAAAGCCGATGAAGTGGACCATTCCTTCTTTTTGACGATCGATCGGTTTCCCTCTCAAGAATTCGACCACAAAGAATAACAGTCTTCCTCCATCCAATGCCGGTAGCGGAAGCAGGTTCATGATTCCCAGGTTAATGCTG
Organism: Peribacillus sp. Bi134; assembly: GCF_918698065.1. NCBI lineage: Bacteria > Bacillati > Bacillota > Bacilli > Caryophanales > Bacillaceae > Peribacillus > Peribacillus sp. Bi134. Next base: position 80,509 of record NZ_CAKKLN010000007.1, read on the forward strand.
AGCAGCCCTGCCCATTTCATTAACGTGAATAAACCTTGTTTCGCCACTTCCTCAGTTGATTTATATATTCCTACAGGACCAGATAAACTGTCGATCGTAAACCCACCCGTTACGAGGTCACCAAGGATGATGAAGATTTGTTTTGTCCAAAAATACGTTTCTGTAAAACCATATTGTATAGCTTTAATCGGTGCTTTTTCAACTGGAGGGTAGACACCGATAATCCCGATTTTCTTCCCTTCCCTCTCCACTTCTTGCGGAACAACCGGAACTTCTAATGTTTTCCCGTCCCTATCAACGACGAACTCGATCTCTTGCCCAGGGTTCTTTTGAATGCTTTCCTGAACATCTCCCCAAGTGGAGACTTCCGTCCCTTCTATGGATTGAATGACATCCCCCGATTTTAAACCGGCATTTACTGCCGAGCCGTCCGGTGTTAATTCACCAAGTTTCGCTTCATCCACCACGACTCCTTGAAACAGGCCGATCAATACAAAAATGACAAAAGCCAAAACGAAATTCATTGCCGGTCCAGCTACAATCGTTAGAAAACGGTGCCCAAGCGACTTTGAGGCAAATTGCCGGTCAAAAGGAGCTATCTGGTTCTCTACACCATTTTCAACAATCACCGCTTCTTTATGAATGGCAAACGTTTTTAATGTTTCTTCCTCGCCCTCTTCATAACCAGTAAGGATCAGTTTATGATCAAGGTCGATCACTTCAACTTCCACAAGACGAATATCAGGATATTTATCTTTATTGTTCAAAATGATTTTTGTAACATTCTCTTCATTATCAAACATTAATCCCACTCGATAGCCGGGCTTCAATTCTATATTCTCTGCATCTTCACCAGCCATACGGACGTACCCGCCAAGAGGAAGCAATCGAATGGTATAAACGGTTTCCTTCTTTTTATATGTGAATACTTTTGGCCCGAAACCGATTGCGAACTCACGGCATAAAATTCCTGCTCGCTTAGCAAACACTAAGTGCCCAAGCTCATGGAAAAATACTAGAGCTCCAAAAATGATGATGAACGCTATAATCGTTTCTAAAGTCTGCATGTTCCGGTCACCTATCTTTCACTAAAGATTCTATATACTGCCTTGTCATATGATCGACTTCCTGAATCGTTTCTAAATCTGGAAGGGCTATGACGGAATGCTGATTCAGCGCTTTTTCAATCAATGTTTCAATATCAAGGAAGGTTACCTTTCCAGATAAGAATGCAGATACTGCGGCTTCATTGGCGGCATTCAGCACAGTAGTCATCGTTCCGCCCATTTTACCCGCTTTATAAGCGAATTGCAAACAAGGATATCTGGTGAAATCCATATCGCTAAAATGCAGTTTGCCTGCTTCAGCAAGGTTAAGCCGTTTGCGCCCTGCCAGCGGAATACGGTCTGGATAAGTAAGCGCATATTGTATAGGCACCCTCATATCCGGTGTCCCCAGTTGTGCTATCACGCTGGAGTCATGAAACTCAACCATGGAATGGATGATGCTCTCCTTATGTAGCAATACATCAATTTTATCGTAGGGGAGATCGAATAGCCAGTGGGCCTCAATTACTTCCAATCCTTTATTCATCATTGATGCCGAATCGATCGTGATTTTGGCTCCCATTGACCAGTTCGGATGGTTCAATGCCTCTTCCACCGTTACATCCTTCAATTCTTCCCTGGTTCGATCTCGAAAACTGCCTCCTGAAGCAGTAATGACAAGTCGTTCTATATTTTTTTCCTTTTCACCTTGCAATGCCTGAAAAATAGCGGAATGCTCACTGTCAACCGGCAGCAGTCTAACCCCCGCTTTTTTTGCTTCACTTATGACCAAATGACCTGCCGTCACCAAAGTCTCCTTGTTGGCGATCGCAATATCCTTTTTAGCCTTTATTGCTTGAAGTGTAGGATATAGACCCACGCTTCCGATTACAGCATTGACCAATATCGTCGCTTGACCATAAACGGCAACAGCAGTCAAACCCTCATCCCCATACATGAACTCGATATCTTTGCGGCTGGAGAATTCACTTTTCAAAACATGATAATCTTCTTCCGTCTGGACTGAAACCAGTTTCGGTTCAAACTCTTTTATATAAGTCCTGACCAATTCTATATTCTTTCCAGCAGAAAGCGCCACGATCTTGAATTGATCTGGATGGGACCTTACTACATCCGCTGTTTGTTGACCAATCGATCCTGTCGCGCCCAAAAGGCTGATATTTTTCAAATTGTTCATCTCCTAATTCAGATAACACTTGCCTATATTTATATTATAAAACGTGCAATAAATGCAGAATCGGTAAAATGAATATCACGCTATCAAGCCTGTCCAAAATCCCACCATGTCCCGGGAGAAGCGTTCCTGAATCCTTGACGCCATAATGACGTTTATACGCCGATTGGATGAGATCGCCCAATTGGCCGAATACCCCAATGATTAATGAAATCAATAATAATTGTAATAACGTGTAATCCAGGCTGGAGAAGGCGTAAAATAGAACCCCCACTACCATCGCGGAAAATAACCCGCCGATAAACCCTTCCACCGTCTTGTTTGGACTTATTTCTGGCCATAGCTTTCTTTTACCAAGTGATTTACCTATGAAGTATGCCCCGGAATCGGTTGCCCAGATCGTAAATAGGGTAAGCAGGATATAGATCAGCCCCAACCCCAATGAGTCACGTGTTTCAAATAGGTAATAGAAGCCTATCCCCAAGTATAGGATTGAAATCACTAGAAAGCCTGCGTCATCAAAAGTAAAACGGTTTTTTGAAACGACTGTATAAAGCAATAGCAGCAAAACCCCGATTAAGAAGACTTGAACTTTATCGTAATTTATTTCTGCTAAAAAAGCAGTATGCTCATTAGGCAATAAAAGCACCCACAATAATATGTAGGAAAGAAATGCTTCAAAAGACAGTACACGTAACTTTTTCATTTTCATCAGTTCATACAAACCAATTGACCCTAACAGATATACCGTCAGTAAAAAGGGAGTGCCCCCTAAAATGACTAGTGGAATGAAGATAGCGGCAACTACGACCGCCGTAATAATTCGTTGTTTCATTATTCCATTTTCCTCGCCTTCTACATTAAACGCCACCGAATCTTCGTGAACGCTTTTGATACTCCTCAACTGCCTGCAATAAATGCTCTTCACTAAAATCCGGCCATAGCACCTCAGTAAACCACAGCTCAGTATAAGCCGACTGCCAAAGCATGAAATTACTTAAACGGATTTCACCGCTTGTACGGATCAGTAAATCAGGATCCGACAAATGTTTGGTCATCAGGTAACTGGATAGCATTTCCTCAGTTACATTTTCCTTTATTATACCATTCTTAGCATCTTCAATGATGCTATTCACTGCAGATACAATCTCCCCACGGCTTCCATAGTTCAGGGCAAAATTCAGAATCATCCCATCATTGTCTTTCGTGTCCTCCATGGCCCGTTTAACGGCACCTTGAGTATGTGACGGAATGAGTGACAAGTCCCCTATCGTTTCAACTCTTACATTTTCTGAAATGAGCTCTGGTAAAAATGTCCCCAGAAATTCCTGGGGAAGCTTCATCAAAAAGTCGACTTCACTTTTCGGACGTTTCCAATTTTCAGTGGAAAACGCATAGACTGTCAAAGTTTTGACCCCTAATTTATTGGCAACTTTCGTAATTCTACGAACGGTTTTCATTCCTTCATGATGACCCGCCACACGTGGCAATGCACGCTTTTTGGCCCAACGGCCGTTTCCATCCATAATGATGGCGATATGCTGAGGAACATCAAACTGTTTAATATGCTGAATCCTATTTGTTACATCGGAAGAAGCATCTTTTTTAACGAAACGCTTCCAAAGTGAATACATATGTTAGTCCCCCATCAGGTTGTACTTATCTCTCTACAAAGGCAAAGTTTTCGTGCACTATGTATATCAAGCTTTCTGCCGCTTAAAAAGAATCTATATTATAATATCAAAAAAAAACTGGTTCTCATATTATTTATATGAAAATTATTTCTTCATTAGAAGCTAGAAAGGGAGAAATCATTACTTCTTTTTTTCTAAAACCGGTTATGATTACCATGAAAAATGCAAAAAAAGGACCACCTCCAACGTTTGCATGCAACATACTAACTCAAGGAGTAATCATTATCGGAGAAACCTTATTATAACAGTTTTCTCCTTTAAGCACACCTATATGTTAGAACCAAGACATGACCCAGTATGGATTCGGCCCTCTTTATTTAATCAATTCTTCAGTGGGAATTATACTTCCATAATTTCTTTTTCTTTATCTTTTGTAATTTCATCAATTTTCGTGATGTTGCCATCTGTCATCTTTTGGATGTCATCTGCATAGCCACGTAAATCATCTTCAGTGATTTCACCACTTTTTTCAAGCTTTTTCAAATCATCATTAGCATCGCGACGAACATTACGGACAGCTATTTTCGCTTCTTCCGCTTCTTTTTTAACGACTTTCACAAGCTCTTTTCTGCGCTCTTCCGTTAGAGCTGGGATGGCAATCCTGATGACCGATCCATCATTTGAAGGATTTAATCCCAAGTCTGATTTCAAAATCGCCTTTTCGATTTCACCCAAAACCGTTTTATCATATGGTTGAATGACTAATAGTCTAGCTTCCGGGACAGAAATTCCTGCCACCTGATTGACTGGTGTCGGCGATCCATAATAATCGATCGAGATTCTATCAAGCAATGAGGCATTTGCCCTTCCGGCACGGATGCTTGCTAATTCACGTGTGTACGCTCCAATGGCTTTTTCCATTTTCGTTTTCGCATTCGAAATAACTTGTTTCGGCATCTTTTATTTCCCCCTTACAATAGTACCAAGCGTTTCGCCTAATACGGCCCGTTTAATATTACCTTTTTCCATGATCGAGAAGACGATCAATGGAATATCATTGTCCATGCATAGTGAGGACGCAGTTGAATCCATTACTTCTAACCCTTCTTTAATCACATCAAGGTAGGAAAGTTTATCATACTTCACCGCATTTTTGTCCTTAACCGGATCTGCATTGTATACGCCATCCACATTATTCTTCGCCATCAAGATGACATCAGCTTCAATTTCAGCAGCACGCAGGGCGGCAGTGGTATCCGTTGAGAAGTATGGATTACCTGTACCAGCTGCAAAAATCACCACTCTCTTTTTCTCTAGATGCCTGATAGCACGGCGTCTAATGTATGGCTCAGCGACTTGCCTCATCTCAATGGAAGTTTGCACGCGCGTTTCAATTCCAAGCTGATCAAGGCTGTCTTGTAATGCCAATGAGTTCATGACTGTAGCCAGCATCCCCATATAATCGGCATTAGCACGATCCATGCCCATTTCACTGCCTATTTTCCCGCGCCAAATGTTTCCGCCGCCGACAACAACAGCCACTTCTACATCAAGCTCAGCCACTTCCTTGACTTGTTCAGCAATAGATTTAATTACTGCAGGGTTAATTCCAAATCCTTCTTCACCGGCTAATGCTTCGCCACTTAGTTTTAAAACGACACGTTTATATTTAGCGTTACTCATGAGAACCTCCAACTATGTAATCTTTTCATTCGTTCATCATGCTTTCTTGCAATACTACCAAAAATTCATGACATTTCAAAAAATAGGGAACACCAGAGTGTTCCCCATTATTAATTATCTGACAATTAGTCTTTTTTAACTTGGTTCATTACTTCTTCAGCAAAGTTTTCTTGACGTTTTTCAAGACCTTCCCCTACTTCATAACGAACGAATGATAGGATTTTTCCGCCTTTTGATTCAACGAATTGTCCCACTTTTTGATCTGGGTTCTTAACGAAAGCTTGTTCGTTTACGCAGATTTCTTCGTAGAATTTATTGATACGTCCTTCAACCATTTTTGCAACGATTTTTTCAGGTTTGCCTTCATTAAGCGCTTGTTGAGTAAGAACTTCGCGTTCGCGTTCTAATTCGCTAGCATCTACTTGGTCGCGAGAGATATATTTAGGGTTGATTGCAGCGATATGCATTGAAACGCCTTTAGCTGCCTCTTCGTCAGTTGTACCTTCAAGAACTGATAGTACGCTGATACGTCCACCCATGTGAAGGTATGCACCAAATGCGTCGTTATCTGTTTTAGAAACAACTTGGAAACGGCGTAGAGTTAATTTTTCCCCAATTTTAGCAACTGCAGCATTGATATGATCTGCTACTTTTACTCCATTTTCCATTGTTTGCTCAAGAGCTGCTTCAACGCTTTCAGGTTTGTTAGCAAGAAGGAATCCAGCCAATTCTTTAACAAGAGTTTGGAATCCTTCGTTTTTAGCAACGAAATCAGTTTCTGAGTTCACTTCAAGGATTACCGCTTGGTTTCCTTCCACAACGATTGAAGTTAGACCTTCAGCAGCAATACGGTCGCCTTTATTAGCAGCTTTTGCAATTCCTTTTTCACGTAGGAAATCGATTGCCTTTTCCATATCGCCTTCTGTTTGTACAAGTGCCTTTTTACAGTCCATCATACCGGCACCAGTTTTTTCACGCAATTCTTTAACTAATTGTGCAGTGATTGCCATAATATATATCCTCCTCAAATTAAATGCAGTTTATTCAATCTTTACCCATTATTGCCAAAAAATACTTGTTATCATCAAACAAAATAACGAGTCTTGACAATATTTCTGAAAAAACATCCACTTACTCAGTCAATATGACGGAACATTTTCATCCCTGAAAAATCGCCCATACCTTTTTAAAAAGTCATTACGTACAGTGATTTTATGTATGCTTATTTAGTGCAAAAAAAAGGGATAAAAGGCATTATCCTCTTATCACCTTTTTTCTTACTGAATAAGCAACCTTTTTTACTTATTAAGCAGTAGTTGTTTCAGTTGCTGTTTCTTCGCCTTGTTTAGCTTCTAAGATAGCATCTGCCATTTTACCTGTTAATAATTTAACAGCACGGATTGCATCGTCATTCGCAGGAATAACTACATCGATTTCATCCGGATCACAGTTTGTATCAACGATACCAACAAGTGGAATGTGTAATTTGTGTGCTTCCGCAACAGCGATACGCTCTTTGCGAGGGTCGATAACGAAGATCGCATCTGGAAGAGTCTTCATATCTTTAATACCGCCTAAGAATTTCTCTAAGCGATCCCATTCTTTTTTAAGTTGGATAACTTCTTTTTTAGGAAGTACTTCGAAAGTTCCGTTTTCTTCCATTTTTTCGATATCTTTAAGACGAGCGATACGTTTTTGGATTGTTTCAAAGTTTGTTAAAGTTCCACCTAACCAACGTTGGTTTACATAGTACATACCAGAACGGATAGCTTCTTCTTTAACAGATTCTTGAGCTTGTTTTTTAGTTCCAACGAAAAGAACAGTACCACCGTTAGCAGCTAGTTCTTTCACGAAGTTATAAGCTTCTTCAACCTTTTTAACTGTTTTTTGAAGGTCGATGATGTAGATGCCGTTACGCTCAGTGAAGATATATTTCTTCATTTTTGGGTTCCAGCGACGTGTTTGGTGTCCGAAATGTACACCAGCTTCAAGCAATTGTTTCATAGAAATGACTGACATTTTAGTTCCTCCTAAATGGTTTTGTTTTTCCTCCGCACCGATCATTTTCATACAGAAACTGTCATAACAGCACCATCTGCAAGAATCACGGGGCGTGTGTATTAACACCATTTCATAATATATCATAATGGCTCTGCACAATCAAGAGATAACTTTATCTATTCATGCGAAACTTTAGTAATAGCTCTATCTCGGTTTGACCGCAACCTAACTTTTTGGCGATTTCCTCTACTGAATGTCCTTGATCCGCTAACATATCCACTTTTGCATTTAATGATCGTTCATTTAACGAAGCCTGCAGCATGTCCGAAAATTCCATGCCAGCCGGCTTCCCTTCGTTTTTTGGAGAAGCGACTGCCGATGAAAGCTCCAATTTGTCCTCGACTTTTACTGGTAAAGCATTGGTTTCATTTTTTTCAGGCATAATTTTATAGGCGTTGATTGCCTGCTTTTTAGCACCGGCACGGCTTCCCTCTTTATACTCTAGCAGCATGTTTTGTTCCTGTTTTTCTTCTTTATCTTCCTTTGTTTCTTTGATTGAGCCATGTACTTGACCTTTTTGACCATGCTCGTGATTCATTGCCACCGAATTGGTGAATGCCTTTACCAATGCCTCATTATCCTCTTTCATCTCCATTAAATAACCAGACAAAAGTTGTTCCATTTCTCCAATGATGGCTTTTTGGTCTTTTTCCAACTTACTTAAACGATTTTGCCGAAGATATAAAACGATGATGGCGAAAATGGTGAATATGTTTAATACAAACAACAGAAATATAAAAAATGCTGTCATGTTGCCTCCTAATTAACCGGAATAGTCAATCTGTTGTTTTGCTCTTATTGACTAAGTACAGTTCGTACATTCTGTGATTTCGAAGCATTTATCGATGCAGGTACCTTATCAATTCTTTCAAGCTTGCAGGGGGCTTCTTCGTTCAATTGGGATTTTATGCTTCCCAAACTCCGTAGCCCTCTTCATTAAAATATCATGATTAATTTTTTTGATCTTGCATCGTGTTTCTTAATTTATATATCGCTTTTGAATGAATTTGGGATATCCGGGACGTAGATAGGCTCATCACTTGCCCGATTTCGGTCAATGTTAGTTCTTCTTTATAAAAAAGCTGTAAAACCAACTGTTCTTTTTCATTAAGGGTTTCTATGACTTTGGCCAATTCAACATACAGTTCATCCCTTAACACATGTTCCTCGGGTAAATCCGCCTTTTCATCTTTAATATGAAAATTCGCGCTTTCTTTATCGTCTTCTTGGGGATTTTCATCCATTGATAGTACATTGGCAAAGAAGTTCTCATTTAATGCAGCATATACTTCATCTTCCGGAATATTCAATTCAGCGGCAATCTCGTTTGGCGAAAGGTTCCTCATGTATTGCTGCTCCAGCTTTTCTATTGCAGCTTCAATTTTCTTGGCTTTATCTCTTGCGCTCCGCGGAAGCCAATCCTCTTTTCTTAATCCATCTAAAATAGCACCACGTATTCTAAATGATGCATATGTGTCAAACTTCAGGTCACGCTTCGTGTCAAAACGTTCCAGGGCATCGAATAACCCCATCATTCCTAAACTCCTTATATCATCCCGGCTCACATTTTTAGGAAGACTTACTGAAATACGTTGAACATGATACGATACGAGAGGTATGTATTTCTTCACCAAAATGTCCCCGGCTAGCGGATCTCTGCGATCCACCCAATTCTTCCAACATAACTGCTCTTCTTCGATGGTCAGATGAGACATTGGACATCCTCCTAACATTGTTATACGATTTGTGATCGATACGGCCCCTAAAGCCATAAATGCAATAATAATTCGATTGCAAGTGTACCTGTCATATTTTTGGCTTTTCAAAAGCCAAATCCGATCCTATATGTTTTTAGTCCCTTTTGTAACGGTCCGTATATTTAGCAAACAATCACTTAAATTGAAATCAATCGTTCTTCCGCTATTCCCGCCAACATCTTCAGCGACGACTCTAATGCGCAAGTCAGATAACACCTTTCGAACAGCTTCCACATTCCGTGGTCCTATTCTCATTAAATCCCCTCCGGAGGCAAATTGGAACATTTGTGCTCCGCCTGCCAACTTCGCTTTTAGGAATGGCATTCTTGCGCCTTCTTTTACTAAGAGCTGCACCAATTCCTTTATCGCCGTATCTGCAAATTTGGCAACGTTGATCGGCCCCGATTTAGCTAATGAAGAGTCAGGCAGCATAATATGTGCCAAACCCGCAATCTCTTTTTTCTCATCATAAATTACAACACCAACACACGACCCCAGCCCGGAAGTGCGAATCGTATAAGGAGGTTTTATAATATTCATATCCGCTATTCCAACCTTAACAACCTGGACCTTTAACAATTCAGTCATTAGGTGGACACTCCTAAAGCGGAAAAAATGATATCAAAAAATTCGGGATCAGGTAATAAAAAGAAATGACCATTAATGGATTCAGCGAAAAGCTGGTCTTTTTCAAGCACAGTATCAATGACGATGGCTGCGTCACTTACTATTGATAATTCCAATAATCCGTAACTGATCGTTGCCCCTACCATATCGATGCTCAAGGATGGAACGGATGGATAGATATTCAATCGGGTGAAATCAGAAAGAGAAGAGAGGTAGGATCCCGATAAGATATTCCCTAATTCCTGAAGGCAAGAAAGCGCCAATTCAGTATGGGGTGCGGATTCCATCAAAAAGGTCTCATCACCAGTCATCTTACGAATCAAGTATTGGGCTACAGGAAGCGAAAGGATAAAAAACATACTCCCTGAAGCATCACCTTCCATTCTAAGGAAAACGCTGGCAACGACTTGATCGGCCCCGCCAGCCATTTCCATCATTTCATCAAAGGAAACGATTCTGACATTAGGAACATTCATATCAATTTTCCTATTAAGGATGGCAGAAAACGCAGTTGCTGCGTTCCCTGCACCTATATTGCCGATTTCCTTCAAAATCGAGTTGAAAAGGGTTGATTTTCTCAATGAACGACATATGATTATCCTTCTCTTAACATATTTTCAGTCCTTTCCAGACTTAGAGCCTTCTCCAAATTGATTAGGACGAGCAGTCGCTTGTCAATTTTAGCCACTCCGCTAATGTATTCTGAAGCCAAATGTCCCACAACTTCAGGCTGAGGTTCGATACTCTCCACTGGAATATCCAAAACATCATTGGCAGAGTCCACTATTAACCCAACTTCCATATCATCCAGAATGACGATGATAATCCTTGTTGATTCATCGTATTCCATCTCTTCGAAACCAAAACGCACCCGCAAATCAATAATTGGAGTGATTACACCCCTTAGATTTATGACTCCCTTAACAAACTTTACAGCCTTTGGAACTCTGGTAATATGCAGAATCTTTTCGATACCGCTGACTTTATCCACTGGTATTGCATATTCTTTATCTTTAATTTGAAATACGATTACTTTCATATCCTCCGACATCTATTCCCCTCCTTTTAAATAAACTCCTGATTGTTGTGCAGTCTTAACGAAAACTTGAATCGAAACGGTTGAACCAACGTCCCATTCCCCTGCCCCGCTTATCTATCATTCAATGAATCAATGTGTTGCAATCTATAATTAAAGCAACTTGACCATCACCAAGGATCGTTGCCCCCGATATTGCAAAAGCGCTATTTAAATAATTACCTAGTGATTTCAGAACGATTTCCAGCTGCCCGATGAATGAATCAACGACTAATCCAGCTAATTTATCACCTTTTCTTACAATGACCACAGAGAGGGACTCTTCTTCTTCCAGACTGATTGGCACTTCAAATATATCTTTCAAGAACAGAAGCGGCAGGATCTTTCCCCTGAAGTCAATAACCTGTTGATTATGGGCATTCAAGATATCTGCTTTTTTTATGATCGCTGTTTCTATTATCGAAGAAAGAGGTATGGCATATTTTTCGTTTTGGATTGCAACCAGCATGACAGAGATAATGGACAATGTAAGCGGAAGCTGAATAAGGAAGATGGATCCATCATTCTCTTTGGAATCGATCGTGACAGTTCCACCGAGAGACTCAATAGTATTTTTAACCACATCCAGTCCAACACCGCGCCCCGATACATCTGAAATGGTTTCCGCTGTTGAGAAACCAGAAGCGAATATCAATTCATAGATTTGCTTATCCGTTAGGGTGTCGGCAGCTTCCTTGGTTAATATCCCATTGGAGAGCGCCTTGTTCAAGACTCGATCTTTATTGATTCCTGCACCGTCATCCTCAATTTCAATGAAAACATGATTGCCGCCGTGGTAGGCTTTTAACAGGATTTTACCTTCTTCTTTCTTTCCTTTCGCCAAACGTTCTTCAGGTGTTTCAATTCCATGATCCATGGCGTTTCTTAATAAATGGACGAGAGGATCACCGATTTCATCAATGACTGTACGGTCTAGTTCCGTTTCTGCACCGTTGATTTCCAAATTGACTTTCTTGTTTAAATCCCTTGCTAATTGACGAACCATTTTAGGAAAACGATTGAATACAGTTTCAACGGGCACCATCCGCATATTCAAAACGATTGTTTGTAAATCACTTGTTATACGGGACATTCTTTCTACTGTTTCATGCAATTCTTGATTATTCAAATCACTGGAAATTTGGTCAAGTCTGCCTCTATCGATTACTAGTTCCTCGAATAGGTTCATTAATATATCAAGCCGCTCAATGTTCACCCGAATGGTCTTGCTTGATGCCGGCTTAACGAGTGCCTGTTTTTTCTTATCATCATTATCAGTTGGAAGCACGGCTTTAATTGTCGCTTGTTCCGGTACTTCAGCAACTTGATCCTCTATAGAATTGGCTGCATGCCTCAAGCCCTCAAGATCAAGGGCATTTACCACAACTTGATCCACTTCGGAAACCTTCATGATTTTTTCCTTTATCTCATCACTCGATTCTGTTGTTACCATCGTGACCGTAAATTGCTGATCGAATTGTTCTTCTTCCAAAAGTTCGACCGGTGGGTGTGACTTGATTACTTCACCTGACTTTTCAAGCACCTCGAAAACCATAAACACCCGGGCAGCTTTTAAAAGACAGTTCTCTCGCAACCCTATCGAGATTTCGAAGCTGTTGAAGCCTTGATCTTTGGACTGCTTAAGCACTGTCCATTCAAATTCATCGTACTCTCCCACAGTCATTTCCTCTTTTTCAAGGACGGCAGAAGCTGCTGCAATCTCTGCAATGGTGGAAGAAACGGGCGACTCCCCTTTTTCAATCACTTCCAGCTGATGGACAACCTCTTCCACATTTCTTTTTCCATCTCCACCTTCTGCAATGGACATGACCATCGCTTCTAAATCATCAACCGCTAAAAATATCACATCAAATAATTCTGGAGAGAGGGCGATTTTACTATTTCGGATTGCATCCAACACATTCTCCATTTTATGGGTTAAATTGGTTAAATCCACATACCCCATAGTCGCCGACATCCCTTTTAAGGTATGGGCGGAACGAAAGATTTCGTTTACGATTGAGAGGTCTTCCGGGTTCTTTTCGAGTACCAGCAACTGTTCGCTGCACGTTTGAAGATGTTCTTTACTTTCTTCTATAAAAACCTCTAAATACTGATTCATATCCATACAATCTCACACCTCCACGTGTTAACAATAGCTCATTATCGCTTTAGCTATTTTTTCTACATCCTCTATGCTATCTATTAACTTGGTATTGATTGCCGCCTTAGGCATACCAAAAACGATTGATGTCTCCTGTGATTCGGCTATCGCTTTTAAAGGACCCTCTTGTTTAAGCTTCATGAGTCCCATCGACCCGTCCATTCCCATCCCGGTCATGATAACGGCTATTTTCGCAGAATCATTCATTTCACTTACCGATTCAAATAGCACATCAACCGACGGGCGATGTCCATTACGCAATTCGGATTGATCCAAAAGGATTGCCCAGCTCATTCCGACTTTCCTCACTTTCAAGTGAAAACCTCCCGGTGCGATATAGGCGACACCTTTTTGAATCAGTTCCCCCTCTTCAGCTTCCTTCACTTTAATCTTGCACAATGAATTCAGGCGTGTTGCCAAGGATTTTGTGAAACCGGGGGGCATATGCTGGACAATGAGTATGGGAGCATCAACTTCTTCCGGGAGTCCTGCCAAGACGGTCTGCAGAGCTCTCGGCCCTCCTGTTGATGTACCAATGACTATTATTTTTTTGTACCTATAGGACCATTTTTTTTGATTTTTTTTAATTTTTGACGATTCTTTTGAATCTATTTTACTATATTTTTCCCAAACGGATGGGCTTCTTTCAATATTCATCGCATTTTTTTCTAGTTTGTGAACATTTGCCCTGCTGGCAGCCATAACTTTTTCATGGAGTTCTTTCTTGATTTTATGTAAATCCAATGAAATGGCACCAGAGGGTTTAGCCACAAAGTCAAAGGCTCCACTGTTCATGGCGGCAAATGTATTTTCCGTTCCCTTTTTCGTTGTGCTTGATAACATGACAACAGCAGTTGGACATTCATTCATGATCCGGCTTAATGCTTCCAATCCGTCCATAATAGGCATTTCCACATCCAAAGTCACGACATCGGGTTTTAAAGCCTTTATTTTGTCTATGGCATCTCTACCATTCCTCGCAGTCCCGATGACTTCCATCCTGCTATCTTCTGCTAAAAACTCTGAAATTAACTTTCTCATAAACGCAGAATCGTCCACTATCAGCACTTTTACTTTACTCATATAAGGAGACCTACTTTCCAAAAAAATATCTCTTCATATTTTGGAGGAAATGGCTTTTTTGCAAAGTCAATTCTTCCCCAAATGAATGATTTGCATATCTCGAAGCAATGTCCATAATAGCTTTGGATATATCGGCTTCAGAATCGAAAAGAAGAAAGGGCATTTGTTTGTTAACAGAATTGGGTACGGTTCTATCATCTGGCAAGTACCCAAGAGCTACAGTTTCCAATCCCAAAAATTCCACTAGTGCATTTTGGAGCCGCTTAATCGTATCTTTGCCGTCCTTACTCGTGAAAACCCGATTGCAAACCAGGAACAATGATATCTCTTTATTTACTGAATGGATATATTTCATTGCGGAATATGCATCCATGATAGAAGTGGGTTCAGGTGTCGTTATAACGACTAATTCATCCACACATAACAGGAATTTCATGGAATCCTGAGTGATGCCAGCACCCATATCAAATAAGATATAATCGTAATTCGCCAACAATAAACCGAACTCCTCATTAAACCGGGTATATTTTTCCTCATCAAGTGAAAAGAGAGCCGTCAACCCCGTTCCACCTGTAATGATTGAAATGTTTCCCGGTCCTGCCATGATGATATCCTTCAAACTACAATCGTTTTCAAAAAAATCAATTATGCTGCAGGGAGATTGTTCCCCGATCAAAATATCAATATTCCCCATACCGATATCCATGTCGAACAACAGTACTTTTTTGCCTCTTTGGGATAAGGCAATCGAAAAATTCAAGGAAAAGTTTGATTTTCCCACTCCACCTTTCCCGCTTAAAACTGCAATCGTTTTGGCCATTGATCGATTTTGGCGGGCTTCCAATCTTCTTCGTAAATTCTCAGCTTGATCTTTCATATTTATTAGCCCCAATAGCCATTTTCAATAGCTGTGATGATGTAGCTATTTCAATATCGTCTGGCACATTTTGTCCATCTGTTATATAGGCGGCTCCTAATTTATGAGTATGTATAAAATTGAATATTTGCCCGAAAGTGGAGGTTTCGTCCGCTTTTGTAAAAATAACCTGTTTAATAGGTATGGCAGCAAACTGTCGATAAATATCTTCCATATCCTTTTGTTTAGAGGTCAATGACAATACTAAATAGGTTTCCATCTCATCTGTAAAATGGATGATTTCATTAAGATCCTTGACATATTGCGGGTTACGGAAATTCCTTCCGGCAGTATCAATAAAAACAAAATCATAATGGGAGAAGCGTTCAGCAGCCCTTTTGAAGTCTTCCAAATTATAAGCGACTTCAATTGGAACGTTTAAAATCTTGGCATATGTCTTAAGTTGATCTATTGCAGCAATCCTGTACGTATCCGTCGTAATGAAGGCCACCTTTTTATCATGCTTTAACATGGTTTCCGCAGCTACTTTTGCTAAGGTCGTTGTCTTTCCCACACCTGTTGGGCCAACAATATTAATATATTTTTTTTGCAGCCCGGGTTTTCCGTTTCCAACTTCTTCTAAAATCCCGAGCATGGCTTCTTCCAACCAAACTTGAACCTCTTCATCAGTGGATTGCTGTTTAAAAACGAACCATTTTTCAAGCAATTCATCCATGATTTGGGATCGAAGTGATATATCCACTTCCTGCTCGGTTAGGTATTCGTGGATTTTCTCCAGCTTCCCCGGATATTTTTTATCAGTTGAATAGATTTGCAAACTCTTTATCATATCTTTCAAACCTTCGATTTCTTTTAATAAGTCAGCACTTTCCCCATTCCCTTCATTAGGTTCAGGGGCATGACTTGCCATTTCCAGCTTTGATGGCAACTTCTTCGATTTTTGCTTGGTTACGGCTTGGATAGGCTGGGACACAGGGTCTATGGCTGCAATGACTTCAATATTCCTCTTTTTGAATAATCCTAAGAAACCACCATTATATACAGCCTTCGAACTTAAGATTACTGCATCACTGCCTAGTTCCGTCCTTATTCGCTTCATTGCCTCGTTCATTGATGGCGCCAAATATTTCTTTACCTTCAATCGATATTCACCACCCCTACACTTTGTACTTCCACATTCGATTCGAGTTCATTGTATGAAAGAATCGGTACA
This sequence comes from Peribacillus sp. Bi134, assembly GCF_918698065.1. Lineage (NCBI taxonomy): Bacteria > Bacillati > Bacillota > Bacilli > Caryophanales > Bacillaceae > Peribacillus > Peribacillus sp. Bi134. Next base: position 96,924 of record NZ_CAKKLN010000007.1, read on the forward strand.
TTAGGAAAATAACGTTCAGTTAATTGCCGGGCATACATCCTTACTGCCGGAGAGCAGAGTAGGATCGGTTGGTGATCCATTAGGGTCAGCTCTTCCAATTTGGCTGCAACTGCCTCCAATATGGATTGCGATAGAGTTGGATCCAATGATAAAAAATTACCATGTTCAGTTTGCTGTATACCATCAGCGATGGTCTTTTCAACTTTCCCCGATAATGTTATGACTTTAATTCTATTTTCATCCGCAATAAAAGAATTTGTTATTTGTCTCGCTAAGTTCTGCCTTACATATTCGGTAAGCAAATCTGTGTCAGTCGATAACTTGCCATAATCAGCAAGCGTTTCGAAAATGATCGGTAAATTCCTTATCGAAACCTTTTCCTTCAATAGTTTTGCCAATACCTTTTGTACATCTCCTATAGACAAGGGATTCGGAGTGACTTCCTCTACTAGTATAGGTGCCGATTCGTGAAGATGATCGATCAATTGTTTCGTTTCCTGCCTGCCCAATAATTCCTGCGCATTGGACTTTATGACTTCCGTCAAGTGGGTGGATACAACACTTGGCGGGTCCACAACTGTATAACCCAGAATCTCGGCATGTTCTTTCATATCATCCGTAATCCACTTGGCCGGTAAACCGAAAGACGGTTCTATCGTATCGATTCCTTCTATTGAATCATCTTCCATCCCTGGACTCATGGCCAAGAAATGATTTAGGAGCAATTCCCCCTTTGCCATGACACTTCCCTTAATCTTCAGCCGATACTCATTAGGATTCAACTGAATATTATCACGTATTCTGACGACAGGGATCACGAGTCCCAACTCAATTGCAAGCTGCCGGCGGATCATGACGACCCGGTCCAGTAGGTCTCCCCCTTGATTGGCATCCGCAAGCGGAATCAGTCCATATCCAAACTCAAATTCGATCGGGTCGACACTTAAAAGGTTAACGACGCTTTCTGGGCTTTTCATTTCATCGGTTTCCAGCACTTCCTCCATTTCTTGTATTTCACTTTCGTCCTGCTTCGGTATCCTTGAAATTGTATACCCTCCAACGACTAATAAAGCAGCGATCGGAATGGTGAACAAGTCGGAAATGGGAGTGAATAACCCTAAAAGGAAAATGGTTGCTGCTGTTAGGTAAAGCATTTTGGGAAATTGAAATAACTGTTCAACAATATCCGCTCCAAGGTTTCCATTCGAGGCTGCCCGGGTTACGACAATTCCCGTAGCTGTAGAAATCAATAAAGCTGGTACCTGACTCACGATTCCGTCACCAACCGATAACATGGAAAAATGGACGGCTGCTTCTCCAAAGCTCATGTCCAATTGCATGACGCCAATGATCATACCGAAAATCAAGTTAATGATGACAATGATGATGCCCGCTATGGCGTCCCCTTTAACAAACTTACTAGCCCCATCCATGGATCCATAAAAGTCTGCTTCGTTACTAATTTTTTCCCTTCTGGCACGTGCTTCGTTTTCGGAGATCATCCCAGCATTTAAATCTGCATCGATGGCCATCTGTTTCCCTGGCATCGCATCCAGCGTAAACCTTGCCGCTACCTCCGAGACCCGTTCGGAACCTTTCGTGATGACGATGAAATTGATGATGACCAAAATGATGAATACAACTAATCCTACAAGCACGTTACCGCCGACTACAAACGACCCAAAGGTTTCTACAACTCCCCCAGCATCACCATAGGTCAAAATGGCACGAGTCGTCGAAACATTCAACCCCAGCCTGAACAATGTCAGTAAAAGGAGCAAGGAAGGAAAGATTGAAAATTCGAGAGGTTCTTTCATATTCATCGTAGTCAATAGAACCAGCAGCGCAAGAGAGATATTTAAAAGGAGTAAAATACTTAACAACCATGTTGGCAATGGAATGACCAACATGGCAACGATCATGATGACGCTCGATATAACAACTAAATCTCTTGCTCGCATGTTTTTTCTCTCCTAACTAGCGGGTTACCCTATTACTTCTTTACAGTTTACCTTTGGTTTTATATACAAAGGCCAGTATTTCAGCGACCGCCTTAAAGAACTCTTCAGGTATCGCTTGGCCTAATTCAGCTTGATCATATAAAGACCTCGCCAAAGGCCGATTTTCCACCATGATCACATCATTTTCTTTGGCAATGAATTTAATTTTCTGGGCAACAAAATCAACGCCCTTTGCCACTACATACGGAGCCTCAGCTTTTTCTTCATCATATTTTAAAGCAATAGCAAAATGCGTCGGGTTAGTGATGACGACATCCGCATTGGGAATTTCCTGCATCATTCTTTGAGCGGCCATCTGCCTCTGCTTTTGCTTTATCTTGGATTTGATGAGCGGGTCCCCTTCGGAATTTTTATATTCATCCTTAATATCCTGTTTGGACATCCGGATGTTTTTTTCAAAGTCATATTTTTGATACAAATAGTCTAATAGAGCAATGAACAATAAAGCCACGGCAGCATAAAATCCTACTTTAATCGTAATATCCGCCAATGTTGCCATCGCTTCTTCCACAGAAATCTGTGATAAAATCATAATCTCGTCCATGCGCTGCCATAGTACATAAAAGGCAACAAAACCAACAAATGATATTTTAAGAATGGATTTCAATAACTCAACAATGGCCCTCATTGAAAAAATACGTTTGAATCCTTTAATGGGATCCAATTTATCAAGTTTGAACTGTATGGATTCAGTCGAAAACAGAAACCCGACTTGCATGACATTAGCCAATATCCCAGCGACTATCGCTGCTGCAAAAACGGGTCCTAGGATAAGGCCCATCTCCTTTAAAACCTCTATCATGATAATTTGCATATTCTCCTCACTGAATCCAGCCAAGGTAAAATGTTGCAGATATTCTTTCGTAAGACCGAGCAAATGATTATACATGTACGGTCCCATAAGCAATAACACAGAAAACACGGCAATTAAATTCACAGAGGTATTTACATCCTGACTCTTTGCCACCTGACCTTTTTTCTTCGAATCCTGACGTTTTTTGGGAGTCGCCTTTTCGGTCTTTTCACCAGCGAAAAACTGCAAATCCAGCTGAAACCTCACCATATCAAGCGCCTCCAATCAACTGCATTAGGTGACGCATGGTCAAAAGCAAGAAATTGAAGAGTTGGGTGACAACCGTCATCATCATCCCCATTACCAGTATGATAACCGCTAAGCCGGCAATGATTTTCACTGGAATCCCAACAACGAATACATTTAATTGAGGAACTGTCCTGGCAAGTATCCCTAACGTGACATCCACTAAGAAAATACTTCCCACCACAGGTATGGACATTTGAAAAGCAATCATGAAAGCTTTGCTGAAAGCTTTGGCCACGTATTCTATCAGCGCATGATCTCCGAATGGTACAAATAATTGGTCAATCGGGATGAACTGATAACTATAAAAAATTCCATCCAAAAGCAAATGATGGCCATTAGTACTCAATAGGAATAATAGAGCGATTGTATAAAGATATTGTCCCATCAACGGGCTTTGTGCCCCCGTTTGGGGATCGATGACATTCGCTATTGAAAAACCCATTTGAAAATCAATCAATCCGCCAGCTATTTGAACGGCCGATAAAATCATATACGCTGCAAACCCAATGAAAAGGCCAACAAGCGCTTCCTTCATGATCAATAAATAAAATGTGACATCCAATTCCAGAACCGGAGCATCAATGGTGTAGTACATGATCCAGGCAAGGAAGATTCCAAGCCCGACCCGATGTTGTACCGGTATAGAACGGTACGAAAAAATCGGCATGGCCACGAAAAACGTAGTGACCCGTACCACAATTAATAAAAAGGCGGGAAAGTGCGGAAATAATTCCTCCATGCCCTACCCTACAAATCGATTCAGATTACCGAATATTTCATTTGCATATGATAATAGGTGGCTCAACATCCATGGAGCCAATAAAATGAGTCCCAATAAGACTGCGACGATTTTCGGAACAAATGCCAAGGTTTGTTCCTGAATCTGTGTAGTTGCCTGAAAGATGCTTACTAATAGTCCTACAATAAGAGCGATTACCATCAATGGGCCAGCGATAATCAATACCATATAAATTCCTTTTTCTGCTATATCAATAACAAAATCTGCACTCATTTTTACTCACCTGCTTAAAAACTCTGTAATAAAGACTTCACCACTAAATACCATCCGTCTACAAGAATGAAAAGGAGGATTTTAAATGGCAGGGAAATCATGACTGGCGGCAACATCATCATCCCCATCGACATCAGGACACTTGCAATGACCATATCAATAACCAAAAAGGGAATGAAAATCATGAAACCTATTTGAAAAGCTGTTTTGATTTCACTGATTGCAAAAGCAGGTACAAAGGCCGTCAAGGGAATGTCCTGTATCGTTTCAGGCTTATCCACCTTGGCATATTCCAAGAATAGCTCAAGGTCCTTCTGTCTTGTATGGGCACTCATGAATTCCTTAAATGGTATCGAGGCCTGTACATATGCTTCTTCTAAATCTATCTCTTCATTAAATAACGGGGTTAATGCCTTTTCATTCACTTCCTGAAAAGTCGGTGCCATTATGAAAAATGTCATGAAAAGTGCCAGGCCGATCAACACCTGATTCGGCGGCATCTGCTGTGTAGCTAGCGATGTTCTCACAAAGCTCAGGACAATGATGATTCTAGTAAAACAGGTCATCAGGATCAATATGCTTGGAGCCAGCGATAAGACAGTCATCAGTAGAACAAGTTTGACGGAAGTAGAGACATTAGTGGGATCACTGTTATTAAAAAACTCCATGAACTCATTCATTCATTGTCTCTTCCTTTCCTATCAAGCTCCTTTAACAGCTTTTTCCTGCTAGCAGACAATTGATCAAGTTGATTTTTGAACTCTGCAGAGAAACTGGCGGTTTCGGATCCGCTTTTCTTCAACCAATTATTTTTTAACTTCATTGCAAGTTCCCCTGGCTGGATCATTTGATCGATCTTATCGTTGTGATCTTTCAAAAGCTGTTCATATTCCTCTGGATCATCTATTTCTTTCAAGAGCTGAATATTTTCACCGACCCCGATCACCAATATTCTCCCGCCGACTTTAACAAGCTGGACAGAACGATTTGCGCCAAGGCCCGTACCGCCTAAATTCTCCACTGAATTTGCCTTTTGATACGATTTACTTTTTTTATTGATGAACTTTAATAGGATATATAGAAGGGCCACTACAAAAATAGTAGCAAATATCATCCTCAGAAACTCCCAAACGGTTATCCCCACTTTGTCAGGATTCGTTGTCTGTTTGGTAGATTTCGAGCCTTTTGATTCACCTTTATCCACCTTTAAATCATCTGGCTGTTCATAAACATCCTTCACTGTTTTTTCAAGATCTTCCGCATGGGCCTGTATCGCCCCAGAGAATAATACTGCTATCATCAGTGAGACCTGAAGCCATTTTTTAATTAAAAACAATATGAAGACACCCTCTTAACTTAATGCTTTATTTATGGCTTCCAAAACACGGTCTGCCTGGAATGGCTTCACGATAAAGTCCTTTGCACCCGCCTGGATTGCATCAATGACCATTGCTTGCTGTCCCATCGCTGAACACATGATGACCTTAGCTTGAGGATTTACCTTTTTAATTTCCTTTAATGCTGTAATTCCATCCATTTCAGGCATGGTAATATCCATCGTTACAAGATCCGGATGAGTTTCTTTATATTTTTCCACCGCTTGGGCGCCATCTGCTGCTTCCCCGACTATTTCAAAGCCATTTTTTGAAAGGATATCCTTAATCATCATTCTCATAAATGCTGCATCGTCCACAATTAAAATTCTATTAGCCATAATTTTCGTCCCCCAAATTATCTTATTTTATTTAATCGGTCACTCTGACTCATGATATCCGTAACACGCACTCCAAAGTTTTCATCAATAACCACTACCTCGCCTTTTGCTATCAAGCGGCTGTTTACCAGGATATCCACTGGCTCTCCCGCTAATTTATCCAATTCGATGATCGATCCGGAGGACAGCTCCAAAATATCCTTGACGGAGCGTTTCGTTCTTCCAAGCTCCACAGTTACCTGCAAAGGGATATCCATCAGCATGCTGAGATTTTTCGTTTCAGACTCCTGAAGCTGATAAGGCTGAAAACTGGTGAAACTGGCAGGCTGAACATTTACCGGCTGTCCTGTTGGTACGGATGAAACACCAAAATGTTGTGGTACATTCGGTATTTGGTTCATAGGTTGGGTTTGGTGATCGCCTTGTCCATAAGTTTCTTTTGCCGATCGATCAGACCGGCTGTCCTGTAATGGTGCCCGCTCCTGAGTTGGAATGTTTGTTACTGGTTCACTTAGTACTTTTTGCGTTTTCATCTCGGTAGGATCGCTTTCGCCCGTTCCATTTAATAATTCGGAAACTAACCCTTTAGCAAACTCTAACGGCAGCAATTGCATGATACTGGAATCAATTAAGCTGCCGACACGGAGACGGAATGAGATTTTTGCAAATAAATCCTCGTCCGGTATCGCATTTTCACCTTCACCATTTAAAAAGTTAAGTAAATCTATGCTAGGTGGAGAAATATCCACTTTTTTACTGAAAATGGTCGACATGGAAGTCGCAGCAGAACCCATCATTTGGTTCATGGCTTCCTGAACAGCACTCAATTGAATTTCCCCAAGCAGGTCTGAAGGATTCTCCCCATCTCCCCCAAGCATCAAATCCGCAATGATAGCAGCATCGCTCTGCTTGATGACCAGCATATTTATACCTGAAAAACCTTCAGTATATTGCACTTGTATCGCTACATACGGATGCGGGAATTCTTCCGCGATCTGTCCCCTTTCAATCAATGTAACCGTCGGAGTGGTGATATCCACTTTCTGATTCAACAAAGTGGATAGGGCAGTGGCCGAACTTCCGAAGGAGATATTACCGATTTCACCGAGGGCGTCGAGTTCCATCATCGATAAATAATCGTCAATCGAGAGAGGGAACACCTCATCTTCTATATCACTTGTACCTTTTAAAAGGGCATCTATCTCGTCTTGCGAAAGCATTCCATCACTTACCATCCTCGTCTCCCCCTTTCAAAATATCAAGAATCTGGATAGCATGTTTTTTTCCTACTTTTCCTGGCTGCCCGCTGTATTTTGGAATCCCTCCAATGGTAATCGTCAAAGGTTCATCGATTGCCTTATTTAAATCGATGACATCGCCAACATCAAGCAGCAAAAAATCCTCGATGGTGATGTCCGTGGAACCAAGTTCGGAAATAATGGGAAGATCTGCGTTTCGGATACACTTTTCCAAAATCATGATTTCCTCCGGGATTTTTTCCTTTTGGGAATTTTCCATCCAATAATGAGCGGATAACTTTGGTATGATCGGTTCCAATACGACGTGAGGAATGCAAACATTAATCATTCCACTCGTTTCGCCGATTTGTGTATTCAAGGAAATGACCACAACAGTATCGTTGGGTGAAACCAGTTGTAAAAATTGTGGATTCACCTCGAACTCTGTCATCACTGGCTCGATTTCAACAATCGTTCCCCAAGCCTCCTGTAAATTTTCAAAAGCTTTCTCGAATAAATTCGACATGATCTTCGTTTCTATTTCCGTTAAACTATCCACCTTATTCTCGCTTATGCCCCGCCCGCCCAAAACGCGATCCATCATGGAATAAGCGATATTCGGGTTGACCTCAAGAATGATCCGGCCATCCAAGGGCGGCACCTCAAAAACATTCATGATGGTCATTTTAGGAATCGATCGGATAAACTCTTCGTAAGGTATTTGATCTGCCGAAGCAACGGATATTTGGACATATGTTCTAAGCTGAGCAGAAAAGTATGTGGTCAGCAGCCTTGCAAAGTTCTCGTGTATCCTGGTCAAACTCCGGATTTGATCCTTAGAAAACCGAAGCGCCCTTTTAAAGTCGTATACTTTCACTCTTTTTTCTACTTCTTCTTTTTTTAAATCATCTGCATCCATTTCACCTGTGGAAATGGCCGATAACAAAGCATCGATTTCATTTTGCGATAATATTTCCCCGGACATTAACACTCACCTCCAAAGCTTCTCCTTCTTAATTTAATGAAGCAAGGATGTTCTTATTGCAGAATCGAGGAGGTTATATAAACCTTTTCAACTTTTCCTTCTTCCATTAATTCATTCATTCTAGTCTTTAACGCTTCTTGAAGCTTTTCCTTGCCTTTTTTACCGGTTAACTCTTCCGCTTTCATTTCTGATAGTTCGGTAATGATGATATTTTTCACTTGAAAATTTCTTTTTTCCAACTCTTCTTTTGCTTTTTTATTTTCTGTTTGGACCGTAAATGAGATTTTGATATAATCATTGCCGGCAAGATTCGTAGTAATTTCAGGAATCTCAACTGATGATTTGATAATTTCGTCAATGCTAGGTTTATCTTCGGCAGATGTGGGCTCAGATAACTTTGTCACAACTACGACCGCTATGACACCAACAAGCGTTATAGCCACGAGTATAATCAACATAATGGTCAATAGATTTTTTTTCATGAACTTTCCTCCACATCCTTACGAAAACCGAGAATATTAACAGTACGATAAAATTGTATAATACCTTCAACCAGTTCCTCTTCCTTCTCTAGCACAACGATTTTCTTACCATTTGTAAAGGTAATGGTCGTATCTGGCAATGACTCGACTGTGTCTATGTACAATGCATTGATATAAAAGCATTTTCCATTTAGCCTTGTGACTTTGATAATGATATTTAGGAGCTAGGGCAAAAAGCACCTGGCTCCTCCCTCCCTTAACCTAGCGTTTTAAGTTAACCAATTCCTGTAGAATTTCATCCGACGTCGTGATGATCCTCGAATTTGACTGGAAACCACGTTGAGCAACGATCATTTCAGTAAACTCTTCGGATAAATCCACATTGGACATTTCCAAAGAACCTGATGCAATCACACCGCGCCCCTCACCTGCGATATTGATATTTGCAGTACCTGAATTTATTGATTCCTGAAAAGTATTGCCACCGGTTTTCGTCAAGCCAGATGCATTGGAAAACTTGGCGACGGCAAGTTGGCCTAAGGTAGTGATCAGACCGTTGGAATAAACGCCATTTATTTCCCCTGATGAACCAATATTAAAACTTTCCAGTTTACCTTCTTTATTACCATTCGGATTTACAAGAGCAGTGGTGGAACCTTTAACTTGAGTAAGATTCGAGAAATCAAAATCCAAATTAACTTTTTGTACGCTTTCATCGACTGCAGTATCCGAGTCATCCTCTTTGCCGCTTGAAATGTTTATGGTTTGACCTGCCTGGGTTTTATCTGCTGCCACTATCTGACCATTAGCGTCGAAATTTACCGTAGTGAACGGTTTTGGTTTAGTTGCTGATGTATCCCCCAAAGGAGCAGGTTCTTCATCAAAAACCTCCCATTTATCATCACCGTTTTTTTGGAAAAAGATAGTTGCCGTTTGTTCTTTACCCTTGTCATCCACAACTTTCATTTGCTGGCTAAATACGGTACCATCAATTGCGTCAGCAGCTAGATTTCCACTTACTGATATTTTAGTGGTGGTAATGGAAGGTAAAATCGCATTGACGTTAACAGCAACATCGCCAATCGTTTTTGATCGTTTCCCGTTTTCATCAACCTTGTAAGCCTGCACTTTCAAACCATTCGCGTTGACAAGGGTACCATTATCATCCAGGTAAAAGTTTCCTGCGCGTGTATATGAAAGAGAATCGCCTTGCTTGACGACGAAATAGCCATCACCGGATATTCCTAAATCAAGATCGCGGCCGGTGGTTTGCAGGCTTGACTGTGTATGGATCGTATCGATTGTAGCAATCGTGGAGCCCAATCCAATTTGTTTAGAATTGGTTCCTCCTTTATTGGCTGTTGCTGCACTTGCACCAGATACCGTTTGGTTCATTGCATCACTGAATGTCACACGGCTTTTTTTGAAACCATATGTATTGACATTGGCGACGTTATTACCGATAACATCCAATTTTGTTTGTAAGTTTTTTAATCCGCTTATTCCCGAATACATTGAACGAAGCATGGTAAAGCTCCCCTTTCATATATAGACTGCTTCCGTCATTCCACAGTCCAGGCTTCCTCTTTCAGGTCCAGCCTATTTATCTAAAATTATGGTTCCGTTGATGTTCGTGAAAATTTGTGATGTTGCTTCTTCCCTGTTCATGACTGTGATGACCATATTGTTTTTCGGGCTTACTATCAGTGCCGCATTCTTTGTAATGATAAGAGATTCGTTTACACCCATTTTTTTGGCCTCATTGGCTTTAAGAGCTATTTGTCCCAGGTTTATGAAGCTATTTCTCCTTTGACTCATCCGAAATTGAGCATGTTTACTGATGGTCAATTTTTGATTTTGTGCAGACAGCAGCTTGAAAATGCTGTTGGAAGCCTTGCTGGATCATCCGCCTTTGCCTTAACGGCAATTTTCTTTTTGGCATCAGCTGAGAGGAATTTGCTTGAAAGCCAAGTTTATTCATATTCCCGCCCCTTAAGCTTCAGCGATTTTTATCAATTGCTCTGATGATAACTTGGTTTTGTTTTCATCATCCACTTCAATTTGCAGTTTGCCATTACTCATGGATACCGAGATTACTACAGCTGATGTCTCTCCATTTTTTTCATCCATCCAGGAAACGCGCTTGCCTATTAATTCACTTGCCGCCGTCAAGCTATTCGACGTGGAACTTGTTTGTTTCATTGCCGAGATATTTGCGGGTTCAAGCTTTGTGCCATCTTCTAAAAGAAAATAAACGCCATCACCCTTATATTGGATCGATTTAACCATGCCTGTTCCTTCTTCTATCGCAAGGTCATCATCGCCTTCATCCAGTTTATGCCAAGTGACTTCCTTTCCGACAAAAGAGTTATAGTTCATTAAACTATTTTGTTGATTGATCCCGATTATTTCTTCCATTTGGGCTCCCATATTCATCATCTGTTCCAGAGAAGAAAAAGTGGCCATTTGGGCGATGAATTCCGTATTGTCCATCGGGCTTGACGGATCTTGGTTTTGAAGCTGGGTAAGCAGCAATTTCAAGAAATCATCTTTTCCCAATGCATCCCCGGTTTTTCTGTTTTCAGTTTGAGATTTTGATAATAATAGTGACGTATCGATGGTCGTCATTTTTTCACCTACACTTCCAGATTTAACAAAGCATCGGCAAGGGATCCCGTAAATTCGCTTTCCGTCTCATCATTGCTTTCTTCCTTACTCTCCTGTTGTTCATTATGTTCATCCGCATCTTTCTGGCTGAATTTCTCAGAAAAAGCATTGAAGGTCTGTGATATTTCAATTCTTTCAATTTGAATGTTTTGTCCGCTAAACGCTTGTTTTAAACCATGAATCTGATTCTCCAGCATATCTTTGGCCTGTGCAGTAGTAGCTAGAATCTTGGCTGAAAGCATACCATCCTTTTGAATCAGCTCGATTCTTAGGGACCCTAAATGTTCAGGATTCAATCTGATCAACAGTTTATTTACACCGTTAATTACGCTAAAGTTCGCCTTACTTAGAATATTTTCAAATAGCTTAACGAACTCTCCTTGACTGGCAGTTTGCTCAACTTTGGGAGCTGCCAAGACGAATTGCTCCAGCTTTGTCATGAAAAAAGGCATACCAGACCCTTGATGTTTACCGCTATCCAGGCTTTGCAAAGTCACACTGCTAGCGACTGCTCCGTCTTTATTTACCTTGTCACTCCCAGATGAATGAGGGAATGCGCTTTTAAATGTTTCTATTGCTTTAGTTTGCCCTGTCTCCAAAGTGTTGGATTGGTCAGGTTCTGTTTTTGATTTTGGTTGAATGGACCCTTCAAGCAGGTGTTTCATTTGTTTCTGCATGGCCGCTTCATCTTGTGTCATGTGCTTATTCTCCGAGAGAAGATCTTGAACTTTCACCAATTTCAAGAGATTCACCACACCAGATAATGGTAGGTCATGCCATTCTTCTTCGCTCAATAAAGTAATTTTTTTCAGGGTGGTATACAGTTCCATCACATTGGCTGATAACAAACTTTGTGGATTCAGGCTGAAGTCATCACCTTCTTGTTCTAAATCCAGTTCCTCGATGCTCGCAAAGAAATCATCCAGCGCACCCTCATCATTTCCAACTATATTTTTTAGGGCCTGTAAAATAAGGTTGCTGTCTTGTTTGTTTACTGAAGGGTCAACGGCTGGACTCTCTTCCCCTGTATCACTTAACCTTTCAAGCTTCAAAAAACCAAGCAAATCGTTTATTTCAGACATTCGTCCTTCAGGGTTGCCGCCTATATCCGATGGAATGGGAGGTTCTGCCACTATCGCTGATTGAAGGACTGATCCAAACCCTGAATTAGTTTGCTGATTTGGCTTAATTGGTACCTTTAGACTTAATGATGCCAAGGGAAGTAAAGAATTAATGGCAGAATTCATATATTCACCTCCTAACTCTTTCCACTTAAGGACTTTGTTCCGTTAGTTTCTTCGTTAACCTTGCAGCATCAGCCGTTGTCATTTGCTCCAAAACCTTAGCTAAAGTGGCTGCTTTCATACTTGAGAGAATCTCCAATGCATCTTCATCATTCATTTCGGTAATGATAGGTGCAGCCTTCTTCGGAGCCATGGTTTCATAAGTACGAATTATATCCTTGAACGCTTGTTTACTATTATTCTGACTATCTTTAAGTTGATTCATTTCTGTTTGAAGCTGCTGTTTTTCTGCTTCTGCCTTTTCAATGGCCTTGTCGCGTGTATCGATGATGCTCTCAAGCTTGTCCATCTCTTTTTCCTTGTTTTCAATCTCGGTTTCTAATTTTTCGATCTTCATGGAATCTTTCTCATCACTCTTGGCTGGTTTATCTTTCTCTTCATCCTTTTGATCCGATTCAATGAAGGGTATTTTCGCAGACATATCCTTTGCCTTTTCCATTACATTCACCCCTGCAACTGTAAAAACGATCAACGCTACAGTTACCGCAAAGATTAATGGAATGAAGATGACAAGAAACCATTGAAACTTACTTATCTTGCTTTCTTCCAATTCTTCCAATCCATTGGATTCACTTTTTTTACGCATTCCATCACCTTACGCCTTTGCTTAAGAATTGCCGGATTGATATTTCATCCATTTGTTTGTTCTCAGCTTCCTTAATGACATCGAGGAATTTAAGAAAATCATTTTCTTTCATTTTCTCGTACTTTTTAACCTCGATATTTCTTTCCATTAATATATCCCGTTGAATATTCATCTTGTATCGCGCTTCAATGACTTCCTGTTGACAGTGGTTTAAGAGTTTTTCCAAGTTGTCCATAAATAACTGATGATGACGAATTTCCTGTATGGATAATCCATTTCGCAGCTTTTCCTGTTGAAACTCAAGCAACTCTTCCTTTTTCTTTAAAAGCTTATATAACTTTTCTGCCACTTCTTCAAATTTTTTTAAAGCAGCATTATATTTAGCTAGTGCATCGTTTTTTTCTTTTTCTTTGATGGTCAGGATCTTCTCGAATTTATATTGATAAATCATTATTAATCACCTTTCTCCATCAATTCGACAAGGGCATTGATACTATTATCTTTGGTAGCTTTTTCATGGGTTCCTTGCTTCAAAAATGAAATGATTTCCGGATAGCGTGTAATCGAGTTATCAATTTGTTTGGAAGAACCCTTCTTATAAGCTCCTATATTAATCAAATCTTCCGACTCCATATAGGTTGATAAACTTGCCCGTAATTTTTCCGCGGCGTTTTTATGCTTGTCACCAACTATATTATTCATTACACGACTAATGCTCTTTAATACATTGAGCGCTGGAAACTGTCCTTTATTGGCTAAATTTCGGTCCAGTATGAAGTGACCATCCAAAATTCCCCTGACAGCATCAGCAATCGGTTCATTCATATCATCACCGTCGACGAGTACCGTATAAAAAGCTGTAATGGTACCGAGCTGATTTGTACCCGTTCTTTCGAGTAACCTTGGCAGGATGGCGAAAACGGAGGGGGTATACCCTTTTGTCGTCGGCGGTTCCCCGATGGCAAGTCCAATTTCCCTCTGGGCCATCGCAACCCTCGTGACCGAATCCATCATCAGCATCACATTCAATCCCTTATCACGAAAATATTCCGCGATGGCAGTTGCCGTCAAAGCACCCTTTATCCTCATCAACGCTGGCTGATCAGATGTCGCCACTACAACGATTGATCGTGCCAGTCCTTCCGGTCCAAGATCTTTCTCAATGAATTCACGAACTTCACGGCCACGTTCTCCAATAAGACCGATTACGTTTAAGTCAGCCGTCGTATTCCTTGCTACCATACCAAGCAACGTGCTTTTCCCGACGCCGCTTCCTGCAAAGATACCAACACGCTGTCCTTTACCAACTGTTAATAAACTATCAATCACCCGGACTCCTACATCTATCGGTTCATTAATGGGAGGTCGTTTCATCGGATTCGGCGGATCTTGATCCACAGAAATTGTCGCCAGACCTTTTGGAAGGAGTGAGTCATCAATGGGATGTCCCAATGGATCGACTACTTTGCCAATGAGCCCGCTTCCGGCCTTTATCTCAAGGCTCCGTCCGCTCCCTTCCACGATACAGCCCGGAGCAATATCACTAACTGCTGTAAATGGCATTAAAATAACCATTTCATCACGGAAACCGACCACTTCGGCTAAGATTCGATTTTTCTTTTTTTGTATGCCTGTATGGATATAACAAACATCACCTACAGAGCTTTCAGGGCCTTGAGATTCTATCATTAACCCCACGACACGTTTGACCCGTCCATAATGTTTGAATGGATCAACTTCATCAACCAAGGGCAATAGGTCTCTAGTTTTCATCTTTATTCCCCTTCCAGCAATTCAGTTAGTTTCACTTTTATTTCATGCAGCTGACTGTCGACACTCGCATCCATCCTTCCGTTATCGGATTCGATGATACAGCTGCTTTCTTCAAGCTCATCATCCGGAAAGATATACAGCTCAGTATCTTTCGGAAAGATTGCCATCAACTCATCTTTATGAGAAAGAATCGATTGATATCGGATCGGATGGATATGCAATTGCACTTCACGGCAATCCCTCACTTCTTTGATGGCTCTTTTGACTATGGATAAAAAAGACTCTTCATCTCTTTCAAGCTGTTGCCCGATAATTTTCTCTGCCACCTTCAGGGCAAGATTTAAAATAACGGTTTCAGATGATTCGATATGGTGCCGATAATCTTTTTTAGAGGACTCCACCACTTCTTTTGCGAAAGCTATTTCCGCGGCAATCTCGCTATAACCCTTTTGGATCCCATCTTCGACTCCCTGCTGATACCCTTCTTTTTGAGCTTGTTCGATAACCATTGCTTTTTCTTGATTCTCCCATTGTTCTCGGTCTTGCTGGATTTCAGCAGCAATCGCTTGGGCTTTTTGCTTAGCATCGAGCAATAACGTTTCCGCTTCCTGTTTGGCATCTTTGAGAAATTCATCAGATTGAATATAATGAAGTTTTTTTCGCTCATCTGCATCATCATTTTGAAGAAAGTCAAAAGGGCGAACTTTTATCGCTATCTTTTTGCTTTTCTCCTGGTTAGCCTGCTGGGATTTGATAATCCTAGACAATGATATCATCCCCTCCGCCGCGGGCAATCACGATGTCTCCAGTTTCCTCCAGTCGGCGAATGACGGCAACAATTCTTGATTGCGCTTCTTCTACATCACGCAAACGTACCGGCCCCATATATTCCATTTCTTCCTGGAACGTTTCAACCATACGTTTTGACATGTTTCGGAAAACAATTTCCTTCACTTCATCACTAGCCACTTTAAGCGATAGCTTAAGATCTTCGTTATCGGATTCCCTGACAACACGCTGAATCGCTCTGCCATCAAGGGTCACGATATCCTCAAAAACAAACATTCGTTTCTTTATTTCCTCAGCAAGCTCCGGATCTTGGATTTCAAGTGCATCCAAGATCGTTCTTTCCGTTGAGCGATCAACACCATTCAACACATCTACAACGGCTTCCACTCCACCAGTCTGTGTATAATCTTGGGTTACAGTCGCTGAAAGTTTTCTTTCGAGTATTTGCTCCACTTCATTGATGATTTCCGGAGAAGTGCTATCCATTAAAGCAATCCTTCTTGCAATATCGGCCTGCACCTCTTGCGGAAGCTCAGACAATATTTGTCCAGCCTGTGTGGGATCAAGATAGGACAAGATTAATGCAATGGTCTGCGGATGCTCGTTCTGAATGAAATTCAAGATCTGTCCAGGATCTGCCTTTCGAGCAAAGTCGAATGGACGAACCTGCAAGGAAGATGTTAAACGGTTAATGATGGCGGTTGCCTGGTCAGTCCCTAATGCCTTTTCAAGTACCTGTTTGGCATATCCTATCCCTCCCTGGGAGATGTAATCCTGTGCTAAAGCAATATTATGGAATTCTTCCAGAATTTCCTCTTTATCTCGGGAGTCCACTTTCCTCACTCCCGAAATTTCAAGTGTCAATCTCTCAATTTCCTCTTCGGAAAGATGCTTATAAACGGACGCAGAAACATCCGGGCCTAAGGAAATAAGGAGGATGGCAGCTTTCTGTTTGCCAGTCAATCCGGCTTTTTTTTTTCTATCTGTCATTTTCTTAAGCCTCCTAGTCTTCTGCTATCCAGCTTCTTAATAATTTTGCAAATTCATCCGGCTTTTCTTTTGCCAGCTTCTCCAGTTGTTTTCTTTTTAAAGATGCTTCTGTTTCCTTCTCTTTGTTCAGATCCGGAACATCGAATACGACTTCTTCCTCTTCAACCACGTACTCCTCTTCCATTTCAGCTTGCTTTCGGGAACGGAGGAATAAGATTAAGAGAATGATAATGGCAAGTATTAGCACTCCACCGACTATGTATGCCCATATTGGTAACGAAGGTTTCGTTTCATCTTTTTGCAACTTCATTTTTCCATTAAACGGCTGAACGGAAATCGCAATTTTATTATTAAGCTCCTCGTCCGTCAGCTCTTCCCCTTCAGCTTTTTTCTCGATTGTCGTGCGGATTATCGTACCAAGGATTTGTGTAATATCATCCATACTCTGTTGAGATAAAGAATTTGGATCGTCAGCAGTGGGCGGTTCGACCATGACCTGAATACCTAAATCTTTGACTTTATATGGGCTTTCGACTATTTCTTTCTTGATTCGATTCACTTCACTATTTATCGTTTCATCCACTTTTTCATACTCACCGGATCCGTTTGTGCCTTCAATGTAACTCGATCCCAATGAATCTGAGGAATCCTCACTTTGCGGAACGCCTCCTGCACCTGCTGCGTCCCCGCTATACGATTCATTGATCCTTTGCGCAGAAATCTCAATTCCAGCCATATTTTCTTCATCGACCGGTTCCACTAAATTCTCTTCCCGATTTTCTTGAGTGAAATCAATGTCTGTCGTGACTGAAACAACCACCTTGTCTCTCCCCATTATCGTTCCAAGCATATTTTGTACCTGTCTTTGAATATCGCGTTCTATTTCTTTTTTTATTTCGTTTTGGGTAGCAAATGCGGATGCGAAAGAAGAATTTTCATTTTCATAATCGAAGTACTCAAACTCTTGGTTCATAATGACGATATTATCTGTAGGGAGATTCGGAACACTTTTTGAGACCAGATGATAAAGGGAATTGATTTGACTTTCTTCAAATTTATAACCGGGGTTCGTATTCAATACAATGGATGCTGACGCTTCCCCAGCTGAATCACTGACAAAAACTCCTTTATCAGGAAGGGTGATCATAACACTGGCATCTTCTACTCCATCAATCTTTTTTATTAAACTTGCCAATTCCGTTTGCATCGAGTCCAGTTTAATGACATTGAATTCATTTTCAGTCATTCCGATACCGGCACTTTGACTAAAAAAGGAATAGTCGATACTGCCTGATTCCGGAATTCCTTCAGCTGCCAGTTCCACTTTAAGTGAATCCAGTTTTTCTTCTGGAACTTTTATGGTCGTCCCATTTTCAGAAACTTCATTCATAATCCCTTGACTGTCTAAATTTTCTTTAATGCTCCCCGTTTCCGAAGGAGTTAAGTTGGAATATAAGGGCACCAGCGTCGTACGCGTGGTTAAAATTGAAACTGCCGTAATGATGATGATAATTAATGCCGCTGAACCAATCATCATGAATTTTTGTTTTTTACTGCGGCTCGTCCAGTAAGCAGTTATTTTGTTTTTATAGTTCACTAGTACTTCATTCATTTAAATCCCCCGGTCAGTCTATGAATTTATGATTGGGGGACTTCTTTTCCCCCTGGTCATTTTTCTCTATATAATGAGGTAAAAAAATGAATGCTATATACTCATTCTCATCATTTCCTGGTAGGCTTCCACAACCTTATTCCGAACCTCTAATGTAGCCTGCATGGTAACACTGGCTTTTTGTGAAGCTATCATCACCGAATGAAGCTCAACATTCTCCCCATTAACCAATTTGGTTGTAAGATCATCAGATGCCACTTGTGTTTCGTTAACTTTATTCATTGATTCTTTTAATACCGACGCAAAATCTTGCTGCGATTCGTATGGTGTATTAGTATTGTTTTGCTCTTTTTTCAGAACATTACTTGCATTGTTCACTGCTGAAAGAGAAATCCCCTCCATATCAACAATCCCCTTTCAAACTTTCATTTCCCGATTTCCAAAGCTTTCATCATCATTCCCTTTGATGCATTTAAAACTGTCACATTTGCTTCGTATGAGCGTGTGACACTCATTAAATCAACCATTTCCCGAAGTGGGTCGACATTTGGCATTTCAACATAACCATCTTCATTGGCATCAGGATGTTCAGGATTGTAATCCAGTTCAAAAGGTGTTTTATCTTTTACTATTCCAGTCACCTTCACTCCATTCCCTACCTCGCTCGTTTTTCCTGATGCCGCGTTTAAGAAACTCGAAAAACCGTTTTCCTTACTTTGCAGCACAACTGATTTTCTTGTATATGGCTTCCATGTTTTTGATTCGGCGTCATATTCCGCCCTGGCAGTATCGGCATTAGCCATATTAGCTGAGATTACATCCATCCTTACCCTTTGACTCGTCAGGCTAGATCCGGTCATGTTTATACTTTGGAAGACTCCCATCACTTACCTCCTCTAATTACATTCTGCAATGATTGAAACTTACCTGAAAGCCTGTCGGTTACTGCATTATAATAAATCTGGTTGGCAGCAAGATCAGTCATTTCCTTATCAACGTCCACGCTATTGCCATTATTGTTATATCGGACATTTTTCTGCGTCACGATGTTAGAAGCATTACTCCCCTCTGATTTGAAGGTGAAATGTCGTTCATCGGTACGATATGACTCCAGGGAAGATTCCAGTTCTCCCTTAAAGGATTGTGTTTTGTCGACTTCTTTAGCTTTATAATTAGGCGTATCCGAATTGGCTATGTTCTGTGAAATGACTTTTTGTTTGACATTAGAATAATCAAGGGCATTTTCAAGCGATTGAAAAGTATTCGAAAATAATTCCACATCGATCACCTCTTTCTATAATTAACAAATAATTACTTTATCAATAAATTAACCCAGCGCATTTACGTTTTAATTTTAAAGAAACATTATAACTATGTCCATAAACAATACATAGACTTTAGACCTATTATCGTCGAAAATTGTCATAAATTGCTCAAATTTGTCGTTTTTATTAGTAAAATTACAGGGTTAATATGACGTTATATTACATTTTATTATGATATTCTACATATTAACCAAATTTTACTTCTATTAGCTTATATATCATATCGAAAAACAAATCTATATACCTGATACTTTTGAACTATTTTTCGATTTTACTTTAAATTTTTTTTTTCATTTTAGTTGATTTAACCCTTTTAAATAAAGGATTCTTAAGAAAAATAAATGATTACTGCATTTTTTCTTTTTTTGAAAAAAAGCGGTTTTTTTAACGTACCGATCCATTCGACAAAATCCCCAACTGACTGTACCCCGTTATCCATAGTATTTTTAAAATCTAAAAGTACATCATCATTCATTTCCATCATATCGACAGTTATAATAATATAATTACCCTTTCAAGAAATATTCAACTATCTTTACTGCTTCTAATAGAAAACATGCCTATATTCACATTTCCATTTAATCCTTATTACCTTTTTTCCTTTCTACACCTGCCATTCACCTGCGTTTGCCTGTTAGTCCCAGAACAGCAACAGATCCAAATATCACAAAAAAAGGCAGCCCTTTTTAAGGACTGCCTTTTTAGTATGTTAATTATTTTTAAGCTTCTCTAATTCAAGTAGGAATTTATCGTTCAATACTTTGATATAAGTACCTTTCATTCCAAGAGAGCGTGATTCAATGACTCCTGCACTTTCCAGTTTCCTTAGTGCATTTACGATAACGGAACGCGTGATGCCGACACGGTCTGCAATTTTGGATGCTACAAGCAGACCTTCATTACCTTTAAGCTCCTCAAAGATGTGCTCAATTGCTTCCAATTCACTGTAAGATAACGAGGATATCGCCATTTGAACGACAGCTTTACTACGAGCTTCTTCTTCTATCTCTTCTGATTTTTCACGCAGGATTTCCATGCCGACTACAGTCGCACCATATTCAGCCAAAATTAAATCATCATCGTGAAATTTTTCTTGTAATCGGGCAAGTACTAATGTTCCTAAACGTTCTCCCCCACCCATAATCGGTACGATCGTTGTTAATCCAGTTGCGAAAAGCTCTTTATTTTCGACTGGGAAAGCAGTATATTCGCTTTCGATATCAAGGTTCGAAGAGGTTTCAGGAATATTGAAAAGGTTTTTTGTGTACTCTTCAGGGAATTGTTTATCTTCCAACATTTTGTACATGCGTTCGTTTTCAATTTGCTGGCTCACCGCTATGCCAAGTAATTTCCCGCGGCGGCTGACGACGAATACATTCGCTTCGATAACTTCACTTAAACTTTCAGCCATTTCCTTGAAGTTAACTGCTTTACCTGCTGCTTTTTGGAGCATTGCATTGATTTTTCTTGTTTTTGCTAATAAGTTCATTTGATTTGTTCCTCCTAAAAATACCATGGTTCACAATAACTATGAAGTTGTATTTCCGTAATTTTATGTTCATTGCGTAGGCAAATCATTGCCAAATTGTTTCTTAATTAAAGGATAAACTGGCTTAAATCTTTGTTCCGGGCGATAGAACCAAGCTTACCTTCGACATATTGGGGGGTAATTGTAATCTTCTCCATCGTTATTTCCGGAGCTTCAAACGATAAGTCTTCAAGCAACCGTTCCAAAATGGTATGAAGTCTTCTTGCACCAATATTGTCAGTGTTTTGATTTACTTCGAAGGCCACTTCAGCTATCTTACGAACAGCATCGTCAGAAAATTCAATTTCTATACCTTCAGTTTCTAATAAAGCAACATATTGTTTTAACAAGGCGTTATCCGGTTCATGAAGAATCCGTACAAAGTCGTCTACAGTCAGTTTGTTCAATTCAACACGAATCGGGAATCTACCTTGTAATTCAGGGATAAGGTCGGATGGCTTAGCCATATGAAAGGCCCCTGCAGCAATAAATAGGACATGATCCGTTTTAACTGACCCATATTTAGTCACTACTGTCGAACCTTCAACAATTGGCAGGATATCCCTTTGGACACCCTCTCTTGATACATCCGCTGATGAACTTCCAGATTGCTTACTTGCAATTTTGTCTATTTCATCAATAAAGATAATCCCATTTTGCTCAGCCCCGTATACTGCATCGGAAGTGACCTCATCCATATCAATCAATTTTGCCGCTTCTTCATTTGTTAAAACGGTTCTCGCTTCACTTACTTTCAATTTGCGCTTCTTGCTTTTTTTCGGCATCAAGCTTCCTAAAGCGTCCTGCATGTTCATCCCCATTTGTTCCATTCCCGAACCTTGGAGCATATCAAACATCGAAGCAGCCTGTTCTTCCACTTCGACCGTTATCATTTCACTTTCCAACTCACCATTAGCCAGCTTTTCAGCGACGATTTTTCTTTTTTCCTGCAAACTTAAATCTTCGGAATTTTCTTCCGGGTCCTGTTCGTCTTGATTGTTATTGCCTCCAAAAAAGACTTCAAGAGGATTCTTGAAATTACTCTGTTTTTTAGTGGATGGCACTAATAGCTCTATTAAACGGCGATTTGCATTTTCTTCTGCCCGTTCCTTTACACTGGCCATCTTTTCTTCCTTCACGAGGCGGACGGAAGTCTCCACCAAGTCACGGACCATGGACTCTACATCCCGGCCGACATACCCGACTTCCGTAAATTTCGTTGCTTCAACTTTTACAAAAGGAGCACCTACCAATTTAGCCATTCTCCGAGCTATTTCTGTTTTCCCAACACCTGTCGGTCCAATCATTAATATATTCTTCGGAACGACTTCGTCACGAAGTTGATCCGAGAGAAGGGAACGTCGGTAGCGATTCCGAAGAGCCACTGCCACTGCCCGTTTTGCCTCACGCTGCCCTACGATATACTGATCCAGTTTTTCAACGATTTGCCTCGGTGTTAAATTAGCTTTTTTTGACATTTGCGCTCCTCCTTACAACTCTTCCACGATTATATTCGTATTTGTAAATACACAAATTTCCGCTGCAATTTGTAAAGATGATTGAGCGATTTCCTTTGCCGATAAGTGGTCGCTGGAAAACCGCATTAATGCCCTGCCGGCAGCCAATGCATAATTCCCTCCAGATCCTATGGCGAGAATCCCGTCATCCGGTTCAATTACTTCCCCGGTGCCAGAAACGAGCAGTAAATGGTTCTTATCCATCACGACTAGCATGGCTTCAAGCTTTCTCAATACATTGTCACTTCTCCATTGCTTTGCCATTTCAACGGCAGCGCGCTGAAGATTGCCATTATACTCTTCAAGTTTAGCTTCGAACATCTCAAATAAAGTGAAAGCATCTGCAACGGAACCTGCAAAACCTGCAAGGACATTACCATTAAAGATTTTTCTTACTTTCCTCGCTGTATGCTTCATCACTACTGAATTTCCTAAAGTAACCTGCCCATCACCGGACATGGCACATTCACCTTTATGATGCACTGCAAATATCGTTGTCATAAAGTGTCCCCTTTCAACATTTAAGGCCGCGGATGTGATGCATTGTAGACTTTTTTCAATTGGTCTTTTGTAACATGCGTATACACTTGCGTTGATGAAATTTTTGAATGACCAAGCAATTCCTGAACCGTGCGAATGTCCGCCCCATTATTCAATAGGTGTGTAGCAAACGAATGCCTTAGCATATGGGGATGAAGACTTCCATCTGCGGCTGACTTTTTAATCAATTCATTCAATATATAGCGAACTCCCCTAGGTGTCAGAGGGTCTCCACGAAAATTAACAAATAAATAAACATGCGCCTTGGCGTCAGACGAAGTCAATTCCATCCTGGCTGTACGTATGTATAAATCTATCGCTTCCTGTGCATATCTACCAACCGGAACGTAGCGATCCTTTTTTCCTTTTCCATGGATCAGTACCGTCCCTAAGGAAAGATCGATATCCTGCAGTTTAATATCACAACATTCACTTACGCGAATGCCTGTAGCATACAATAATTCCAGTAAGGCATTGTTCCTTATTCCTATCGGTGAATCTTTCTTTAAAGAAGAAAACAACTGATCCATTTCCTTCTCATAGAGAAAACGTGGCAGTCTTTGATCCTTTTTAGGTAAAGAAGCAAGGGAAAAAGGATTATCCTTCACATCACCTTCACGTAGTAAAAATTTATAAAGGCTCCGCAAACAAGAAGTTTTTCTTGCTACAGTGCGCTTAGAAAGTTTTTTCTCATATAAATTCGTTAAATATAACCGGACATCAAGATATTCAACGGACGTGATGTCCTCAATGCCCTGTTCATTAAGGAACAGAAAAAATTCGTGAATATCACGTTTGTAATTTTCAATGGTGTAATGTGAACTGTTCTTTTCAATTTGTAAATATTCGATGAAGGATGATAATGCCTTTTTTTGATTAATCATGGAAACACCTCGCAAAGGCTAATAAATAGTATCATACTTTAAAACAGCAGGCAAATATTTTACAAATTTTTCACAAAGTTCTGAATTGTGTCTAAAGCGCGTTTAGCATGCGTTTCATTCCGCTCTTTTTTGGATTTGATTCTCACTTCAAGGTCTGGAAGCAATCCAAAGTTGGCATTCATCGGCTGGAAGCCCTTACCATTCGTCGAAGTTATGTACCTTGCCATGCTGCCCATCGTCGTCTCTGCAGGGAAAATGATAGGATCCAATCCTTGGACGATCCTAGCAGCATTGATACCAGCAACCAAGCCCGATGCAGCCGATTCTACATATCCTTCGACGCCAGTCATCTGACCGGCAAAGAATAAATCATCCCGATTCTTGAATTGGTACGTAGGCTTCAAAACATTAGGTGAGTTTATGAAAGTGTTTCGATGCATAACTCCATAACGGACAATTTCCGCATTTTCCAATCCAGGTATGAGCTGCAATACTTCTTTTTGCGGCCCCCATTTCAAATGTGTCTGAAAACCAACAATATTATAAAGTGTTCCTGCCGCATCATCTTGACGCAATTGAACTACAGCAAAAGGACGTTTTCCCGTTTTTGGATCTTCTAAGCCAACTGGCTTCAATGGACCAAATAACATCGTTTTCTTCCCGCGTGAGGCCATTACTTCAATGGGCATGCAGCCTTCAAAAAAGATTTCTTTTTCGAATTCTTTAAGTGGAACTGTTTCAGCAGCAATCAAGGCTTCATAAAAGCGGTCAAACTCTTCTTCCGTCATCGGACAGTTCAGATAAGCTGCTTCACCTTTATCATAGCGGGATTTCAAATATACTTTATCCATGTTGATGCTGTCTTTTTCAAGAATTGGTGCGGCAGCATCATAGAAGTACAAGTATTCTTCATCCATGATTTGCTTTAAGCTGTCAGATAGTGACTGACTTGTAAGCGGACCGGTTGCAATGACGGTAGGACCTTCTGGAATTTCCGTCACTTCTTCATTGATGACCGTTACATTTGGATGATTTTTGACCCTTTCCGTAACAAGACCGGCAAATTCATGACGATCAACAGCTAAAGCACCGCCAGCCGGCACAGCACAAGCATCTGCTGCGGACATGATGACCGAATCCAGAATACGCATTTCTTCTTTTAATACACCAACTGCATTTGTTAACGTATTTGCCCGAAGTGAATTGGAACAAACAAGTTCAGCGAATTTATCGGTATGATGGGCTGGCGTTTGTTTTACAGGGCGCATTTCATATAGATCGACTTTAATTCCTCTTTTTGCTAACTGCCACGCCGCTTCACTTCCAGCAAGCCCAGCACCGATTACACTTACTTTTGTTTCTTTCATTTTTCGAACCTCCATGTATAGATATGATAAGACAGGATCATTTATCATTAAAACTGCTTTCATAAAAGTTTCATTTTTAACGATATCTATGTATTTATACCCGAAATACTCATTCCTGCTAAAGATAATTTAAAGAATATGCCAGATAGCGGCATTCTTCCTGCAATCCATTTCTTCTAAAAAGGATAGCGGACACAAATAGGAATTATATCTTTAAAAGAATGTACTTGTCCACTGAATTTTACATCACATGGCTTAAATAAAAAAGTTTCAAGCTTTATCCATTTTCTTCTTGGAAGTAAGTCCACATACTATCATGATATCATACTTTCCTGAACATAAAGAAACTCGGCAGATGCCGAGTCAATTTATATTTAGAACAGTAAACGATTTCACGGTCTTTTCTATGCTTGGGGCAATTCTTTGAAATCACAATCCATGCACTGTACCTGGACGCCTTTTTTGAGTTTTTTCTCAACAAGTGTACCTTCACATTTTGGACAACTCCGCGGCAGCGGTTTATCCCAAGATATGAAGTCACATCCAGGATAGGTATCACACCCGTAAAATATGCGGCGTTTTTTACTTTTCCTTTCAATGATGTTTCCTTCTTTACATTTTGGACATTTAACACCGATTTCTTTAACGATTGGCTTTGTGTTACGGCAATCCGGGAAATTACTGCATGCCATGAACTTTCCATAACGCCCCATCTTAAAGACCATCCCATGTCCGCATTCCACGCAATCTTCACCTGCAGGTTCATCTTTGATTTCAATTTTCTCCATCTCGACTTCGGCTTTAGCCAAATGAACTGCAAATTCCTTATAAAATTCATCGATGACCTTTATCCATTCGATACTGCCTTCCTCGACGCTGTCGAATTCCTGTTCCATCTTGGCAGTGAACTCTGCATCAAGAATATCCGGGAAGAATTCGCGTATCAATTCAAGAACGATCTCACCAAGCTCTGTCGGGATGAACCGTTTATTATCCAAGGTAACATAGCCCCGTTTTTGAATCGTATCCAAGGTAGGAGCATATGTAGAAGGACGGCCTATTCCCAGTTCCTCTAGGGTTTTGACAAGACGGGCTTCAGTATATCGGGGCGGAGGCTGTGTGAAATGCTGCTTCGGCTCGATATCTTTTGAAAAGAATTGATCCCCTGTTTTCACATCCGGAAGTGCATTTTCCTTTTCTTCCACCGAGTCATCGGACCCTTCAACATATACCTTCATGAAACCCGGGAATTTAATTTTTGAACCATTTGCCCTGAAGATGACATCCCCGTTATGCAGGTCGATGCTCATCGTATCCATGACCGCCGAAGACATTTGACTAGAAACGAATCGTTCCCAAATCAATTTATAAAGACGGAATTGATCTCTGGATAAGAACTCCTTGACTACACCCGGTTCACGTAATGTGCTTGTTGGCCTGACCGCTTCATGGGCGTCCTGGGCATTGGTCTGTTTTTTCTCTTTGCGCTGTTCAACCTGAACATACTCTTTACCATAATTATTTTGGATGAAGGTATGGACTTCCTCTTTCGCAACATCGGAAATCCGGGTCGAATCGGTTCTCATATAAGTGATTAACCCGACTGTGCCTTCCTTGCCAAGCTCGATTCCTTCATAAAGCTGCTGAGCAAGCATCATGGTTTTCTTTGCACGGAAATTCAATTTACGTGCCGCTTCCTGTTGCAAGGAAGAAGTCGTAAAAGGAGCGGCTGGATTGCGCCTTCTTTCTTTTTTAGCTACAGCTCCTATCGTAAATTCGCCGCCATTTAAAGAAGCGAGCACTTTTTTGACGTCCTCTTCGTTATTCAACTCCTTCTTCTCACCGCCAATGCTGAAGAAGGAACCTTCAAATTGTTCTTTTCCTTTTACAAAATCAGCCTTGATTGTCCAATACTCTTCAGGGATAAAATCTTTGATCTCCTTCTCCCGGTCAATGATCATCCGTACAGCAACCGATTGGACCCGTCCCGCGCTTAATCCTTTTTTCACCTTTTTCCACAAAAGCGGACTTATATTGTATCCGACCAAACGATCCAATACCCTTCTTGCCTGCTGGGCATCAACCAATTTCATATTTATTGGCCTCGGTGATTTAAATGATTCTTTGATAGCCTCTTTCGTGATCTCATTGAAAACCACGCGGCAATCTGAGTTAACGTCAACATCAAGACTGTGAGCCAAGTGCCAGGCAATGGCTTCCCCTTCCCTGTCGGGGTCAGCCGCGAGATATATTTTTTTCGCTTTTTTTGCAGCGGTTTTCAATTCTTTTAAAACCGGGCCTTTGCCGCGGATAGTTATATATTTAGGTTCATATTCATGTTCAACATCGACACCCATTTGACTTTTAGGCAAATCGCGTACATGCCCCATGGAAGCCTTTACTTTATATTTTTTTCCCAAGTAACGTTCTATTGTTTTCGCCTTTGCCGGCGATTCCACAATCACTAAGTATTCTGACATCCAATAAATCCTCCTCAAAGAGGTAATATAAATCTTCACTATTATTAATCATTCAAAATTCATTTGTCAACACCTCTTTACTTTTCAAAGCAGGCTGATTCATTTATTTATAGGTATTTTGACAAGAGGTGCCATTTGCAAAACTTATAACAGTTTTACAATATTTTCAACCTTTTTGTCTAATAATTCAACCCATCCTTTTAAAAAACCACCTTTTTTTCTTTATTTTCCCTTTTGATTCTCCGTCTATCTTCTATATTATATTGTTCAAAACTCTTCCTCGATCTGCCTTGCACTCAAAACAAGTTTGGCACCATCAGAAATCAATTGATTGGTCCCCAGCGATTCAGGGCTCGTAACATTACCAGGAAGCGCAAACACATCCCTGCCGTGTTCCAAAGCAGCTTGTGCCGTAATAAGGGATCCGCTTCTTTCTTTTGCCTCGACCACGAATACTCCTTGTGATAATCCACTGATGATTCGATTCCGAAGCGGAAACATCCAAGGTTCCGCCCTCATTTCCGGTGGAGTCTCAGATATAAGCAAGCCTTTTTTGATGATTTCTTCAGCAAGGGGTACATTGGATTTTGGATATATTTGCATAAGCCCCCCTCCTAAAATCCCAATCGTATCTCCGCATTCGCTTAATGTGATCTTATGTGACTCTGCATCGATTCCAGCCGCCACTCCACTTATGATCACGAACTTTTTCTTTACAAGCGGTAATAGAATCGTTTTTAAGGCCTCCAGACCATACGAGGTTGGCTTACGTGTTCCAACAACACCTAGCGTATTCTTCCTTGTTAAAAGCCTCTTATCGCCTTTAAAATAAAGAACCCACGGAGGATCGAATATTTGCTTCAGCAAAAAAGGGTATTCATCATCGAAGATCGTCAAACAATGAATTTGACTATCTTTGTATATTTTAAGTTTATCGATGGTATTGAGTGAATGTAAATCTTTGAGAAAGAGGTTGAGCTTATTTGAAGGGATAGGGAGCATTTTTGCCCATTCAGCGTGATTCGTCGTGAACAGGGAAGATAATGATGGGTCATTGGACATGATTATTTGGATTGTTTTCCATCCTGCTCCGCGGCAATGATGGAGATGGATTAACTTTTCTTTTTTATTCAATTGGAAACGCCCCTAATCGGATATTTTTTTAAGTAGGTTAATAGTTATGTACTTGGAGTCTCCCGAGGAAATTGGAGGGGAAAAAAGGCCGACCCAAAAAAGGTCGGCCCAGCTTGAATCAATGTGTTTTACAAGGTTCGTAAATATCTTTTTCTTTCAAGACGGAGATCAATGTTTCACCCATTACGGATGGAGTTTCGGCAACTTTAATTCCACATTCGTTCATAACGCGGATTTTCTCGTCAGCAGTCCCTTTTCCTCCTGAGATAATGGCACCAGCATGACCCATGCGTTTACCGGCTGGAGCCGTACGGCCACCAATGAAACCAACAACTGGCTTAGTCATATTTTCCTTCACCCAGATTGCTGCTTCTTCCTCTGCCGTTCCACCGATTTCCCCGATCATGATTACAGCATGTGTTTCCGGATCTTCGTTGAACGCTTTCAAAACATCAATGAAATCCGTTCCGTTAACCGGATCTCCACCGATACCGACAGCCGAAGATTGCCCAATGCCTGCTTGCGATAATTGGTGAACGGCTTCATACGTCAAAGTTCCAGAACGTGAAACTACACCTACATGGCCTTTTTTGTGGATATACCCTGGCATGATACCAATCTTACACTCTTCAGGAGTAATGACACCTGGGCAGTTCGGTCCGATCAAGCGAGTTTTTTTGCCTTCCATGTAGCGCTTAACCTTGACCATATCCAAGACAGGAATATGTTCCGTGATACAAATGACAAGATCAAGTTCTGCGTCCACTGCTTCTAGAATTGCATCGGCAGCAAATGGAGCCGGTACATAGATAACAGATGCATTCGCTCCGGTTTCAGTGACAGCTTCGGAAACTGTATTGTATACAGGTACCCCTTCCACTTCTGTTCCACCTTTACCCGGAGTGACTCCTCCAACGATTTTCGTGCCGTATTCCAACATTTGTTTTGTATGAAATAATGCTGTTGCACCAGTGATTCCCTGAACGATCACTTTCGTATCTTTATTAATATAAACGCTCATTATGTTCCCCCCTGCCTATTATCCTACAAGTGATACTATTTTTTGTGCTCCATCTGCCATTGATTCAGCAGACGTAATATTTAAACCTGACTCTTTTAGAATCTTTTTGCCAAGGTCCACATTCGTTCCTTCAAGACGAACAACAAGAGGGACATCCAGGCCAAGCTCTTTAGCAGCAGCCACGACGCCTGTAGCGATGATGTCACATTTCATGATTCCTCCGAAGATATTAACGAAGATGCCTTTAACATTTTGATCGGAAAGGATGATTTTGAAAGCCTCTTTCACTTTTTCCTCAGTGGCGCCGCCACCAACGTCAAGGAAGTTAGCCGGATCTCCCATATAATGTTTAATGATGTCCATCGTCGCCATAGCAAGACCGGCACCATTAACCATGCATCCGATATTTCCGTCAAGCGATATGTAACTAAGGCCATGTTTTGATGCTTCAATCTCTTTCGCATCCTCTTCATCCAAATCACGGTACTCCGCGATGTCTTTATGGCGGTAAATCGCATTATCATCAAAGTTCAATTTAGCATCAAGCGCCATTACATCGCCGTCGCCAGTTACCACTAATGGGTTGATTTCTGCGATTGAGCAATCTTTATCAACGAAAGCTGTATATAAGTTAACCATCAGTTTGGAAGCTTTATTTATAAGTGAAGCCGGAATATTGATATTGAATGCAATCCTCCGTGCCTGGAAACCAGTCAGGCCGACAACCGGATCGATTACTTCTTTGAAAATTTTCTCTGGTGTCTTTTCAGCCACTTCCTCAATTTCAGTTCCGCCTTCTTCAGAAGCCATCAATACGACACTGTCCGTAGCACGGTCAAGGACCAGCCCGATATAATATTCTTTTGTAATGTCGCAGCCTTCTTCGATAAGTAAACGCTTAACTTCCTTGCCTGCAGGACCTGTTTGATGGGTCACCAATGTCTTGCCAAGAATCTCTTCTGCATATGTACGCGCTTCATCAAGATTCTTCGCTACCTTGACTCCGCCGGCTTTCCCGCGGCCACCCGCATGAATTTGAGCTTTGACGACAACAACTTCCGTACCTAACTCCTTCGCTGCTTCCACTGCTTCTTCAACAGTAAAGGCAACCCGGCCATTTGGAACGGATACCCCGTATTGTCGCAATATCTCTTTCCCCTGATACTCATGGATATTCATTTCCCATCCTCCTTATCTACTAAAAAACAACTTTGAAATTTAATGCGTGTTTTCTCTACCATATTACAACAAAATTCTCCTTCGTGCATAATTTTCTTTCACATAATTTTTAAAATATTATTATAATATACTTCTATATCCAGGTTTAAAATGGAGAAAACCTTCTTCTCCGTTGTGTTTTTTCCTTATTAAATTCATATATTTTGGATCTGTAAATCTATTTTCAAAAAAGTCATTACCGTTATAAATCTTCTAAAAATGCCTTCATGAAAGCCTTTTCACTATATTAACCCAGAGGTCGATTCATTGATAAATTACTATTACCCTTGAGTTGATTCAAAGGAAAAGCAAAAGGACAAAGCCATGGCCTTGTCCTTTTGCAAATACATTAGTATTTTTTTAATATAATGAAAATTCATCAGTGATTTCCCTAATATTCTACATAAACCAACAGTAATCCATTTAGCGATATCATCTGGATAATTTAGGAAACTACCGATTCATGTCCTTGT
The DNA here is from genome assembly GCF_918698065.1 of Peribacillus sp. Bi134. Taxonomy (NCBI): domain Bacteria; kingdom Bacillati; phylum Bacillota; class Bacilli; order Caryophanales; family Bacillaceae; genus Peribacillus; species Peribacillus sp. Bi134. The sequence goes on from NZ_CAKKLN010000007.1 coordinate 128,686, forward strand.
CAACTTTATAAATGAATGCGAATACCTCTGCAACAGCTCCATACAATTCTTCTGGAATCGTTTGATTTATATCCAATTGACCTAAAAGTGCAGCAAGCGATTCGTCCCTTTGGATTGGTATATCCAGTTTCATCGCCTTTTCCAGAATAATATCAGCGGTTTTACCTTTTCCCTTCGCCAATATGACGGGCGCTTTAGATGTCTTTTGATCATACTTTAAGGCAATCGCTTCTTTTCGTTTATCATTCATCATATTCGAATATCCACTCCACTATACGAACCGGTTTCTGAAAAAGGAATCGGTTTCCCCCCTTGGTCCCGCTCTTTTTCATTCACGGGATATACAAAGGAAACCCCTGACAATCTGTAATCCATTTTTTCGAGATTCTCTCTCAGGATGTCAAGATATTGACCGGCTGCCTCTTCAAGGACCGCACCATTCCCATTTATGACCGTCACTTTGATGATTCGGTTTTGAACCTGCATGTCGATGACCGTCTCTTTAAGGCGTTCCAATTCTAAATAAAATAGGACACGGCAGTAATCCGGGTCAATTTTGCCATCTTTTGTTTTTCTTCCGCTCCATTGTAAAGTCAGATCCGTTTGAGCAGATCCCAGATTGAGTGGAACTGTAAGAAGTAAATTCTGAATCGTCCATTTTCCTGTGAAAGGATCTGTTGCGCAGTAATCCGATTTAGGATTTGCTCCGCCATCTCCTTCATAGATGCCGGAATTTGTTCATTCAGCAATTTAAGCAGCAGCGGTTTAAGTGTCTCCAAATCCTTCGGGAAATCCGCCATATCTTCTCCAGAAAGGTTAATGAGTGCATGTTCCAGCTGAAGACCAAGGATCTTGGTCATTTCTTTCAGCTGATGTGCAACAGAAGGTCCATCGGTGAAATCGATTGTTTGAAACTCAGCTTCCAATATAAGTGAAAGGACTAGCTTCTCATTATTCCTAGCGTATTGGGCCTCAGGAAGCCTATTAAGCGACTGGAACAATAATTCAGCCGCCTTACCCTTCGACTCAGCTATTTGATCTGTGTCCTTATTCAAGTAGCCTATAAGGTCATTCACTTCCATTTTTCCTCCTAGTGCCTTTTCTTCGGTAAAAGAACTCTGGAGTAAATGAAAGGCATGAGAGGAAAGTTTTTCTGCAGTAATGTTTTTTCTCGGCATCGAGTGGATATCATGTGGCAGTTTTGCCCCCTCATGTTCATAACCGTTCAATATGGGATTAATAGCAGTATCGATCTCTTCAACTTTTGCAAATGCTCCGCTTTTTGCCTCGGAAAGCAGCTGCAATCCTTGATGTAATTTATCAACCGCTGAATTCTTAGCAATACCTGACCTAGTCTCAGATCCATCAATTAAATTCTCCAGAAAGACAGATTCCGTCATTCCCTTTGGAATGAAACCCGTCTTTTGGAGAAGGGAAAATGCACCGGATTTCATTTCTGGTGTTGAATCGGAATCCAGCCAAGTGGTAACTAGTTTTTGCAAACCGATTTGTTGAAACTGGTTCTGTTTAGCAACGTGTAAGGAGTCCAATACTTCCATCAGCTTGCCGGCAGTCCTCGTTTCTGCTTCACCATCCTCCAGCTTTTGCCTGAAGCAACTGAGAAGTTTATGGAAAGGTTCACTTTTGGACTGTGTAAATAAAGCATCAAATACATCTTTTACAAAAGGCAGTTGCTGAATGAACATCGTTTTTATTACAGGCAGACCGGCTTCTGCAGCATCAGCAGCTTTTAACCATTGCATGGCGGGCTGAAAAGTATCCTTGGTTATCGGGAGGCGATTTGTCAGGAGATATTCGGCAAGCTTCAATGCGGACGGTTCGGGCGTTATGCCGAGATGAGCGATTAATTTTGCAGCCGTTCCCTTTATGCCGGAATCGTTCAAATCGGGGGAATTTAAAGCTTTTAACACGAGCCGCCCCTCAATTGGGTGCTGCACTTGAAACCAATGCCTTTCTCCTGTCCGCAGCGGGATATCGAGAGTGGCAATCATTTTTTGGTGGCCAATCTGTACCTCGGCCGTTTGGTTAGGAAAAACTTTATTCACCTTCCCGAAAAGGATTTGCCCGTTTTTCCAACTAACAATTCCTTTTATTTCAATAGGTGAAGATAACGGTTGACCGATTGTTATGGATTGCACCACTCACCCCCCCTTAATCCTTCGTTCTTGCAGCTATTTCCTTAACTGGTGCAAAACTTCTTCTATGCCAAGGTGTAAGCCCGTGCGTGTCGAGCGCTTCTAAATGTTGGCTTGTCCCGTAACCCATGTGCTTTTCAAAACCATATTCCGGATATTTCTCACCATATTCCTTCATCATTCTATCACGGGTCACTTTCGCTATTATGGAGGCCGCAGAGATGCTAATGCTTCTTGCGTCCCCCTTTATGAGCGAAAGCTGCGGAATCGGCACATCCAGTTCCATTGCATCGATCAACAAATGATCAGGAAGTTCCGACAGATCGTTCAATGCGGCCACCATTGCCTTTTTCGTAGCTTGATATATATTGATTTCATCAATTACTTCGCTATGTACAACACCTACACCTATGGATAGTGCTTCCTTAAAAATCATTTCATAAAACAGTTCCCTTTTTGCCTCTGGAATCTTTTTGGAATCATTAAGCCCAGGCAAATAAAAAGATTCAGGCAAGATGACTGCACTGGTCACAACTGGTCCTGCCAGAGGTCCTCTTCCCACTTCATCGATACCAGCCAGAATGGAAAACCCCTGTTTTCTCAATTGACGCTCAAACTCCGTCATTTCCGTGAAAGCATCCCTTACCTGTTGTTCTTTTTCATAAGCTCTTTGCCATTTGCTTACTAAGTCGGTTACTCCCTTTCGTCCGTCCTCCCGGCATTTCTGTAAAAATAAATCTTCAGGCTCTCTTATTGTCTTTAACTTTGAGGAGATTTCCTTAATGCTCATTTCGGTTATCATCTTTATCACCCATCATATTAATTATCGGCAGCCTTGCTCCCTTTCTACAGTTCAAACAAAAATACGGAGCGGAAAAGAGACATCAAAAAGAGTAAGCCTTTTCGACATCCAATACTCCAGCTCCGTATCAATCCTTTTCACTGATTGTCTTCAACAATCAGGTCATTGTTAATGTTATTCGGGATATCATTCTCTTCATAATCCAAAGGGACCTCAAACGTAAGCGGACCCATCTTTTCTGAACGGATTTCACGTACGACCAACTCTGCGGTCTTGTCATAATCGATGAACCCTCCAGATGCTAAACAGCCCCTGAACTTTCCGACCGCATCGAACAATTCGAGTGTTTCCTGCGGAATTACATCCAGATTATAACGGGATTTCAATCTATCCGGATATTCTTTTTCCAAAAAGCGAAGGCCGTATAATGAGACTTCATGCAAGTTTAAAATCGTATCTTTGATCGCACCTGTCAACGCAAGCTTCAAGCCTACTTCTTGATCCTCGAATTTCGGCCAGAGAATCCCCGGCGTGTCGAGCAATTCCAATTCCTTGCCAACTTTTATCCATTGCTGCGCTTTCGTGACGCCAGGCGTATTCCCTGTTTTGGCAATGTTCTTTTTGGCAAGCCGATTGATTAAAGTCGATTTCCCCACGTTCGGAATGCCGACTATCATGGCACGGATCGCTCTCGGCTTTATTCCTCTTGATTCCATCCGCTCATACTTCTCTTTTAAAAGTTTTTTGGAAGCAGCTGTAATCTGGTTTAAACCGTTTCCAGCCTGTGAGTTAATGGCAATCGCCGTTTTCCCCTGCGATTTATAATGTTCAAGCCACATATTCGTTTTTACCGGATCGGCCATATCAGCTTTATTCAAAAGGATGACCCTCGGTTTATGCTGAATGATTTCATCGATCATCGGATTTCGTGAAGATGCCGGTATACGGGCATCCACAAGTTCAAAGATGATGTCGATCAGTTTTAATTTCTCTGTTACTTCCCGTCTTGCTTTGGCCATATGGCCAGGGAACCACTGTATTGTCAATGGAATGCACCTTCCTACTATTCCGCCAATCGAAAGTCTTCGATCGGCCAATAAACTAATTTAGTTTTTCCTAACACTTTATCGTAAGGAACGACACCTACGCCAAAATGGCGGCTATCCTTACTAAAACGGCGATTATCCCCCAGGACAAATAGGTGGCCTTCAGGCACCGTTTCTTGTTCTATGACATCACTTAATGTAAAAGGTTCCGTCAAGTCCCCGCCATCAATCAATTGTTCTTTATATTCATCCAAGTATGGCTCATCATAAGCTTTTCCATTCACGTAAAGAGTATCATTTTTATATTCGACTTTTTCCCCAGGCAATCCAATGACCCGCTTTATGTAATCCTTGCCTTCTGGAGCTTCGAAAACGATAATGTCGAATCTTTTCGGTTCACCGATCGAATAGGAAATTTTATTAACGATCATGCGGTCCGTATCCTTTAATGTCGGCATCATGGAATTACCGTCCACAACAATAGGAGCCAGAAGGAAATAACGAATCAGCGTCGCCGCTATAACCGCGATTATGACCGCCTTTGTCCATTCCCACAATTCATTTTTCTTTTTCGCCATCCTTACACACCCTTTTTGAAGCATATCAACAATTATTTTAACATGTTGCGGACGCTATAGCGAGCAGGATTCTATATAGTTTTCACCGTAAGTGTATTCATCGTTTCTTAAAGTGCAAAAAGGGAGCCTGATAAACAAGCTCCCTTTTTGCATGATACTGTTTGGTTATTCACCTTATGTGGATCATGGTAAACCCGCATGAAGATATTCGAAGAATTAACGACGAATTTCTTTAATACGTGCTTTTTTACCACGAAGTTCGCGTAGGTAATAAAGTTTCGCACGACGTACTTTACCGTGACGGATAACTTCTAGTTTCGCAATTTTTGGTGTGTGAACAGGGAAAGCACGTTCTACTCCAACGCCGTAAGAGATCTTACGTACTGTGAAAGTTTCACTAACTCCGCCGCCACGACGTTTGATTACAACGCCTTCAAACAACTGGATACGTTCGCGAGTTCCTTCAATAACCTTTACGTGTACACGTACTGTGTCACCAGGTCTGAATGATGGAAGATCTGAGCGAAGTTGTTCTTTTGTGATTTCGTTAATAAGATTTTGCATCGATTTCAACTCCTCCTGGACGCTCTTGCAAATACTTATTGTTTGCAGCGGAACATCGTTATAAGACTGAGCATTTCGCCCAAGTCACAAGGTATATCCTATCATACTATAAACGTCGATGCAATAGAGATCAGTCTTCTTTTTTAATCTCGGACAATAATTTTTCTTCAACTTCCGATAGTTCATAACTATCGAGCAAATCCGGACGCCGAATCCAAGTTCTGCGCAGGGATTCCTTCATCCGCCATTCATCGATTTTTTTATGATTCCCGGATATAAGCGGATCGGGAACTTTCATCCCCCGGAAATCTGCAGGTCTAGTATAATGTGGATGCTCTAACAAACCAGAAGAATAGGAATCAAGAATCGGGGAGTCAACATTTCCAAGAACGCCAGGCAGCAAGCGCACAACGCTGTCAATAATGACCATTGCGCCCAATTCCCCGCCTGTAAGCACAAAGTCGCCTATCGATATTTCATCAGTGACGACATGCTCCCGGATCCGCTCATCATACCCTTCATAATGCCCGCAAATGAAAATGAGATGTTCCTCTTCAGCTAACTCTTCGGCTTTTTTCTGCGTGTAACGCTCTCCCTGGGGGCAAAGCAGGACTACCCTTGGGGTTAGCTCAGCTTGCCCTTTAAGAGCTTCCACGGCATCAAAGATCGGTTGTGCCTTCAATACCATTCCGGCACCGCCGCCATACGGATAATCATCAACCGTCGAATGCTTATTATCTGCATAATCTCGGAAATTGGTCACCTTATAGCTGACAGCCTGCTTTTCCGCAGCCTTTTTTAAGATTGACGAACCAAATACCCCTTCGAACATTTCTGGAAAAAGCGAAAGCACATCGATTTTCATCAGTCTAAAAGTCCTTCCATCGGTGTAATGATGACCTTTTTAGCGGAAATATTCACTTCTTTAACAATTTGTTCAATATACGGAATCAAAATGTCCTTACTGCCAGCTTTCTTAATGACCCAAACATCATTTGCACCAGGCGTAAGAACCTCAATGATTTCCCCAACTTCAATGCCTTCATCCGTAAATACCGAACAGCCGATGATTTCATGGAAGTAGAACTCACCTTCGTCCAATTTACCAAGCTGTGCTTCCTTGACTTTCAGGACCCCGTTTTTAAAAGCCTCGACTTGTCCGACGTTATAATAGTTCTCGAACGTCAATAGGTTAAAGTTTTTATGGGTGCGATGCGACCTGATGACAAGCGGCAAAGGTTTTTTCTCAGTGTCCCTGAACAAATACAGAGTATTTCCCACTTTGTATCGTTTTTCCGGAAAGTCTGTTGAAGAAATAACACGGACTTCTCCTAAAAGACCATGTGTGTTGACAATTTTACCTACATTAAACCATTTTTCCATTCTTTCACCTCTAACGAATTTCCGAGACGATTCCATCTTTAATGACAATGGTCTTCGTTGCCATGATTTCGTCCCAATCTGCCCCAATTTCCACATCAATGATACTTTGAACTTCCCGTTCCTTCAATTCACTTCCGGCGGGAAGGATCTCCAACTGCTCCATTTGAAATTCAAGCAGTTTAATTTTTTCTTGCCTCTGGTTTATTTCTTTTTCGAAATGAGCACGGAGACTAGCAGGTTGGAGAGTTCTTGTTTTTTCAAGTTTTTTCAGTTCAAAGCGAAGCTGTTCACTCTCTTTTTGAAGCTGAAGGCGTTTTGACTTGTATTTCTCGAGGAGCTGATTCTTGCTGGATTCCGTTAATACTTGGTTAACGATTACATTTTGGAGAATTTTCATTCCAGCACCTCCTATTATCTATGATTTCGTATTTCCTTCTAAAAATATGTATGATGGGGTAATCTTTTTGAAATGGGGGTCATTCTCTTAAGTATAACGTAAATCGGTAAAAGATGCGTCTTAAAAGGCGTAAAGTTTAAAGCCCGAATTTGATCAATTGGGATCTAAGCTTTCTTGAAGTACAAAAAAAGGAGGGGAATTAACCCTCCTTATTCGGAAATCTCCAAATAGATTTTCTTCTGCTGTGAAGATCCTGCTGCATATACCACAGTCCGAATCGCCTTAGCAACACGCCCTTGTTTACCGATCACCTTGCCCATATCCTCTTTATGAACGGAGAGGATATAAACAATCCGGTCGGATTCTTCCTTGGAGGTCACGATGACCTCTTCCGGATAATCCACAAGTGCTGAAACAATCGTTTCAATCAGTGCTTTCATCAACTACCGTCGATTACTTGCTGTTTTTTGCAACATGGAATTTTTCCATGATGCCTTGTGTTGAGAATAAGTTACGAACTGTATCAGATGGTTTAGCTCCATCTTGTAACCATTTAAGAGCAAGCTCTTCGTTGATATCAACTTTTGCTGGTTGAGCCACCGGGTTATAAGTTCCTACCACTTCAATGTAACGTCCGTCACGTGGTGAACGAGAATCTGCAACTACAATACGATAGAAAGGAGATTTTTTAGCTCCCATACGTTTTAAGCGAATTTTTACTGCCATTTTAAATAAGCACCTCCGAATAGTTTCACACAAGATAGTATAATATCAAATGTCTTGCATGTTTGTAAAGGTTTTTTTCTTAACAGGTAAAAAAAGTGTTGAAATACATGGCTTCGACCCGTATTTCACCTTAGTTCCGAGCTGAAATAAACCTTACATGAACGGGAATTTAAATCCCTTTTTCTTTCCTTTTTGCATGTTCGTAACCTGTTTCATCATCTTTTTCATTTCTTCGAATTGCTTCAGTAGACGGTTCACTTCTTGAATCGATCTGCCGCTTCCTTTGGCAATCCGTTTCTTGCGGGATGCATTCATGGTTTCCGGATGTTCCTTTTCATGCGTTGTCATTGATCGGATGATAGCTTCAACATGACCGATTTGTTTTTCATCGATCTGAAGGTTGTCCATCCCTTTCATTTTATTCGCACCTGGAATCATTTTCAGAATATCATCAAGCGGTCCCATATTCCGCACCTGACCGAGCTGATCAAGGAAATCATCAAAGGTAAAAGTGGCTGTACGCATCTTTTTCTCTAATTCTTTCGCTTTTTCTTCATCAACATTGGCCTGTGCTTTTTCGATAAGGGTCAACACATCACCCATGCCGAGGATCCTTGACGCCATCCGTTCTGGATGGAACGCTTCAAGTGCATCCAATTTTTCACCCATACCGACGAATTTAATAGGCGTGTTGGTGACTGAACGAATTGAAAGTGCCGCACCACCACGTGTATCCCCATCAAGTTTCGTTAATACGGCTCCTGTCAGGCCCAGCTGTTCATTGAAACTTTGGGCTACATTGACCGCATCCTGACCGGTCATCGCATCGACAACCAGGAAGATTTCATCTGGTTTTGTCAACTCTTTGATATCCTTCAGTTCGCCCATCAAGTTTTCATCAACATGAAGGCGACCTGCGGTATCAATCAACACATAATCATGATGTTCTTCCTTAGCTTTTTCAATTGCCTGTTTAGCAATTTCAACAGGACTGACCTGGTCCCCAAGGGAGAAAACAGGCATGCTTAATTGTTTGCCAAGTGTTTCAAGCTGCTTAATCGCCGCCGGACGGTAAATATCAGCCGCAACGAGCAATGGCTTGCGGTTGTATTTTTTCCTTAGAAGATTGGCAAGCTTTCCGGTGGTCGTCGTTTTACCTGCACCTTGAAGACCTACCATCATGATGACAGTCGGTGGTTTCGAGGCAACGGCAATCTTGCTTTGTTCGCCGCCCATCAGCTCCGTCAATTCTTCCTTGACTACCTTTATTACCTGTTGACCGGGGGTTAAGCTTTTCAGCACTTCCTGACCTACCGAACGTTCACTGACACGTTTTACAAAATCCTTCACGACTTTAAAGTTAACATCCGCTTCAAGCAGGGCCAATCGAACTTCACGCATCATTTCTTTAACGTCCGCTTCGTTGACTTTCCCTTTTCCACGGATCTTTTGCATCGTGCTCTGCAGTCGGTCGGCCAATCCTTCAAATGCCATATTGCCGCCTCCTAATCCAACTTCTCAAGCGTTGTGATTGCTTCTAGCAGCTTCTCTTTTGAAAAGGAATCCTTTTCTATGAGTCCCTTCATATTCGCAATCCACTGGTTACGCTCTTGAAATTTTTGAAATAACAACAGCTTTGCTTCATATTCCTCAAGCATCGCTTCTGTTCTTTTTATATTATCATAGACTGCCTGCCTACTGACTTCGTATTCATCGGCAATCTCGCCAAGAGAGTAATCATCCAGATAGTAGAGGGACATATAGCTCTGCTGCTTCTCTGTTAACAACGATTGGTAAAAGTCATACAAATAATTAATCCGCGTTGTCTTTTCAAGCATCTTAGCAAGCCTCCCTGCTGTTAAGTGAAAACCCTTTACAAGTTTATATTGTAAAGCCTTGTTTATTTGATGTCAAGTTAAACTCCTTACCACTTGTTTGCAAAGCATTATTTTTTTCTTTATTCCGCTTTTTTAGACCTTTATGCAATTGTTTCCCTAATTTGCACAGTGAACGAAAAACCAGAAGAGAATTATCTCTTCCGGCTTACAATTTTTCTTAAACCTCTTCTTTATCGATGATATCAGCAAAAAGGCCATAAACATATTTCTCAGCATCGAATTCCTGTAGATCGTCCATTTTTTCACCTAGCCCGACAAATTTAACGGGTATGGCCAATTCATTGCGAATTGCCAAAACAATTCCGCCTTTTGCGGTGCCATCAAGCTTTGTTAAAACAATACCGGAAACATTGGTCGCTTCCTTGAATGTTTTTGCCTGAATGAGGGCATTTTGTCCAGTTGTTGCGTCAAGGGCAAGCAACACCTCATGTGGTGCACCAGGTACTTCACGTTCAATTACACGTTTCACCTTTTCCAATTCCTTCATTAAGTTCACTTTATTCTGTAAGCGACCGGCAGTATCACAGATCAGGATATCCGCTTTTCGTGCCTTGGCGGCCTGAATGGCGTCGAACATGACCGCTGCAGGGTCAGAGCCTTCACCCTGTTTGATTACACTGACGCCGACACGCTCTCCCCAAACCTCAAGCTGTTCAATCGCACCGGCACGGAAGGTATCCCCTGCAGCCAATACGACTGATTTACCTTCCATTTTGAATTTATGGGCAAGTTTACCAATGGTCGTCGTTTTACCTACCCCATTAACCCCTACAAACAAAATGACCGTCAAACCCTCTTCTTGTATATTCAGGCTTGAAGTCGCTTCATCATCACCTTGGTAGATTTCCACTAGCTTTTCGGAAATAACGGACTGCACTTCCCTCGTATCAGAGATATTACGAAGCTTGACTTCCCTTTTCAATTGATCAATCAGTTCCATCACAGTATCAAAGCCTACATCTGCCTGTATCAGGATTTCTTCAAGTTCTTCAAAAAAGTCCTCATCCACTTTCCGATAACGGGCAACAAGTTCATTAACCCTTCCAGTAAAGGAATTCCTCGTCTTTGTCAAACCTTGCTTGAATTTTTCCCCTATGGATACTTCTGCTTCGACTGATTTTTCTTTTTCTTGTTCTTCCTGGGTCGTAAATTTCTCTTTTAGCTTTTTGAAAAAACTCATTGTCCCACTTCCTCTAATTCATGAATTTTAAACTTCAATAAAGTTTTCTGATTCTTCCATCCGGACGGAAACAAGTTTGGAGACGCCTGACTCTTGCATCGTAATGCCATATAGGACATCTGCTTCTTCCATCGTGCCTTTGCGGTGAGTAATCACGATGAACTGCGTTTCCCTGCTGAACTTCCTTAAAAATTGACTGAACCGGACAACATTCGCCTCATCAAGCGCTGCCTCGACTTCATCAAGGATACAGAAAGGCACCGGACGCACTTTTAGAATGGAGAATAAAAGGGCGATGGCTGTCAATGCTCGTTCTCCCCCGGATAAGAGACTCAAGTTTTGCAGTTTTTTCCCGGGAGGCTGTGCAATGATATCCACACCTGTATTTAGTAAATCATCCGGATTTGTCAGTTTCAGCTCGGCTCTGCCTCCGCCAAATAAAGCTTTGAAGACTTGTTCGAATTCTTCACGGATCGAATAGAAGGTATCCGCAAAGCGCCGCTTCATTTCATCATCCATTTCATCGATGACCTGGAATAATGTATCCTTCGCCTGTTGAAGGTCTTCCTTTTGACTTAGAAGGAATTCATAGCGTTCAGCTACACGTGCGTATTCATCAATTGCACCTAGATTCACCGTTCCCAGTTCCTCGATTGCAAGCTTGATGAGCTTCACCCTTTTTTGAGCTTCTTCTGCAGGCATCATCAATGGATACTGTTCTTTAGCACCTTCAAAGGAAAGGGTATATTCTTCTCTCAAGTGCTCGAGACGATTTTCCAGTTCGACATCCAGACGAGTTAATTTCACTTCTTCATCCTTTATCACTTCGACAATGCCTCTATAAAGTCGATTTTCTTCTTTCAAGGACAATTCAAGCGATTCAACTTCCTTTAGAAGCTCGTTTTTTTCCTGTTTTTTTATGGTGATTCCTTCAATTGCCCCATTTTTGTCAAGCAATTTCTGCTGAGCCATATCTTCCAGTGACTCTTCCCCGCTTGAACTGTCTGTCATTTCATTGGTAAGGAGGCCTAAATCATCTTTGTTTTCGGCAAGCCTGCTTGTTTCCTTTGAAAGATCCGATTCAATGCGTTCCATCTTCTCTTTTTGGTTTTGCAGCTGGCCACGCTTGGAGGCAAGCATTACCCTCAGTTCATTCGTTTCTTCAGCAAGGTTCTCCTTTGAGGATTGTTGGGATTGCTTTTGTTCCGTCATTTCGGAAATCAACTTGTCAAGCCCCTCAATTTCCGATTTACATGAGTCCAAAAGTTCTTCCAGCTCTTCAAGTCTTGCTGTTTTTTGCTGCTGTTCTTCTAAATATGAATTTTTATCCAAATCATAAAGATGCAGCCGTTCATTCACATTTCTTTCCTGCAGCTCCACTTCACGGAGTTCACCCTTAAGGGTTTGTTCTTGTAAACGAAGTCTCTCTCCTGTTTTTCTGGTTTGTTCAAGCGTTTGCTCTTGAAGACCCACATCCACTTTGAGCTGTTTGACTTGCTTTTCTAGCTGATTCGTTTTAGCTTCCATGGCAGCAAGTTTTTGTTGGAGCTCTTCCAATTCCGTTTTCCTTGAAAGCAGGGAGGTCGTTTTTTGCTTTAAGGCTCCGCCTGTCATTGAACCGCCTGGATTGACGATATCCCCCTCAAGCGTTACGAAGCGGAAACGGTGCTGCATCATTTTCGCCAGGTCATTTGCGCCTTTTAAATCAGTGGTGATGATCACGGTTCCCAATAGGTTTTCAGCAATCGCTGCATGCCTATCATCATATTGGATCAATGAGGAACCAGTCCCTACAAAAGCGGAATGGCTCTTCAGCATCGATAATTGGTTAGCTGATATCTCTCTTGCCTTTATGACTGATAAAGGCAAGAACGTCGCACGCCCATACCTATTTTTCTTCAAGAAGGAAATGGCTTCCCGTGCATGCTCCTCGCGTTCCACGACAACATGCTGCATGGCTCCGCCCAGAGCCGTTTCGATGGCCGTTTCATATTCCTTTGGAACCTTTATCAATTCCGCAACTGCCCCTTCAATGCCTGGAAGGGTTTCTTTCGCTTTCAAAACCTCTTTTACACCCTGAAAGAAGCCTGCATAATCATCTTCCATTTCTTCAAGCAGTTCCTTACGTGATTTTGCCTGTTGAAGGAATTGATAGGCCTTATAAAGGGTGGTTTCTTGTTTTTGATACGTATCTTTTGCCGCATTCAATTTATTCTGCTGATTTCGGAAATAAGTGACATGCTCTTCAAGTTGCTTGGTCATATTGTCCATCAGCTTTGAATATTCCACTTTTTTAGCAGTGATATCCATTCTTTCGGTTAAGAACTTTTCATTTTCCATGTCAAGTTTAGCATTTTTATGTTCCTGCTGTGTTAGCTGCTGGAGCAGGTATTGTTTTTCGTTTTTAGCCGATGCCTGCTTGTTCAACCACTCGATATAGTCACTCTTTTTCGCTTCGATCATCGCTTCGATATCACTATTGAATAGGCCCAGGCTTTTTTGTTTTTCATGTAAGGTTTCAGAAATCCCCTTCACTTCCAAGTTCAGTGCATTCAGGATTTCCGTTTCTCTTTCCTTTTGCAAAGACAGACGCTCGACAGCAGCCTCACCTTCCACAATCGCTTTTTCCAGCTGTGACTTGTTTTGGGCGGCATTCTTTTTCCGTTCTTTCAAAACTTCTTTACGGCCTTCAAGCTTTTCAAGTTCTTCGCTGGCATTCAGGAGAATTTCCTGAAGACCATTGATCGATGTCTCAAGCGTCGCAAGACTATCCCTTAGCTTTTTGAGATGCGCTTCCCTATCATGAAGCTGTCCTGCCATTTGCTGTTCCATTTCATTATGTTTTTCAAGTTCCTGTGATAGTTTTTCCCATTTTTCATAAAGTTCTTCTATTTCAAAAACGGTTAAAGCCACTTCTATTTGCTCAAGCTCGTCTTTCTTCGCCAAAAATTCCTTGGCGAGGGAAGACTGAATTTTTAACGGCTCCACCTGCCCCTCCAATTCATGGAGGATATCATGGACACGGTTTAAGTTATCCTGTGTTTCCGTCAGCTTCGATTCCGCTTTTCGTTTTCTCGTTTTATACTTCAGGACACCGGCTGCTTCTTCAAAAATCACTCGTCTTTCTTCAGACTTACTGCTAAGGATTTCTTCCACTTTCCCTTGGCTGATGATGGAAAACGCTTCTCTCCCAAGACCAGAATCCATGAAAAGGTCTATGATGTCTTTCAGACGGCAACCTTGATTATTAATGAAAAATTCACTTTCTCCCGATCGATATACACGTCTTGTCACACTGACTTCATGAAAGTCAATCGGCAGGGAATTGGTCTCGTTATCAAGGGTCAATGATACTTCCGCAAAATTCAACGCTTTCCTCGTGTCACTTCCCGAAAAGATGATATCTTCCATTTTTGCTCCACGCAGTGATTTCGCAGACTGCTCTCCAAGTACCCATCGGACTGCATCGGTCACATTACTTTTACCGCTTCCGTTTGGTCCAACCACTGCCGTGACACCAGGTACAAAATCAATCGAAATTTTCTCTGCGAAAGATTTAAATCCTACAACGTCCAAACGTTTGAGGAACATGACCTTTCCCCCTCTACTGTTCAACTATCTTGTTGATTTTTTTTCTTTTAAAACGATCAATGCATGCTCGGCAGCATGCTGCTCCGCTTCTTTTTTGGACTTTCCTATTCCAGAGCCCAGCTCTTCCCCATTCAAGGAGACGGTCGAAACAAACTCCCGATTATGAGCCGGTCCTTTTTCCTGCAAGATCTTATATTGCAGGACACCGATGGCATCACGCTGGATCAGCTCCTGAAGCTGGCTCTTATAATCCATCACATGAGAAAAAGCACCCTCGTCTATCTTCGGAAACACGACATTCGTCAAAAACTGAACAACTGGCTCTAATCCTTGATCAAGGTACAAAGCACCAATATAGGCTTCGAATACATCCGCAAGCATGGCAGGGCGTTCTCTTCCGCCTGTCATTTCTTCCCCTTTTCCGAGCAATACATATTCCCCGTAAGAAAGACTATTGGCAAAAGCAACAAGTGAAGGCTCACATACAATGGCTGCCCTCAGTTTGGTAAGTTCACCTTCGCTCATCATCGGATATTTTTGATATAAGTATTTAGAGATGGTCAGTTCAAGTACAGCGTCTCCCAAAAATTCAAGCCTTTCATTATCTTCATAAGGCTTACGGCGATGCTCATTCACATAAGATGAATGTGTAAAAGCTTGTTTCAATAAATTTTCATCTTTAAAATGAAAACCCAGATTTTCTTGCAACTGTTTAAATTTATTATCCTTGATTGATGGTTTACGATTATTTCCGTTCCTACGCATCACACAAAACCCTCCACAACGGTTCAAAAAGCATATTTTTCCAATATATAAAAAGAAACCTGGCAGGAATTCCTGTCAAGCTTTCCTATGTACCATCATACATTATTATCCGCTTAAAGAAAACCAATGGCAAAAGACCACTGCCATGCAGGCGGTGCTTACCCGCGTACATGCTCATTCCCTTATCTGACGCGGCATCAAACTTCTTTAGCAATAAGAGAAAGCCCCGTTAAAAAACGGAGCTTTTAGTCAAATGACAATTCATTACATAGTGCTTTGTATGTAATTCACAGCATCACCTACTGTGGCGATTTTTTCAGCGTCATCGTCCGAAATTTCCATATCAAACTCGTCTTCGAATTCCATGACTAGTTCAACTACATCCAGGGAATCGGCACCAAGATCTTCTTTGAAAGAAGCTTCAAGTTTTACCTCTGATTCTTCTACGTTCAAACGATCTACAACGATTTTGGTTACTCTTTCTAATACATCTGCCAATGTGTTCACCTCCCCTCAAGACATTATAAATTAATTTCGAAAAAAATCAAAGAAAACTTACATGACCATTCCGCCATCTACATGAAGTGTTTGCCCAGTCATATATTTGCTGGCATCGGAAGCGAGGAAAGACGCCACTGCAGCAATATCTTTAGGGTCACCGAACCGTGCAAGCGGAATTTGGTCCAGCATGGCTTTTTGGACGTCTTCAGGCAATTCCCCGGTCATATCCGTTGAGATGAAACCTGGGGCAATCGCATTGACCGTAATGCCTCTTGAAGCAAGTTCCTTTGCCGTGGTTTTAGTCAAACCGATCACACCAGCTTTAGCCGCTACATAATTAGCCTGCCCTGCATTTCCACTGACGCCGACGATCGATGCCATATTGATGATCCTGCCGCTGCGCTGCTTCATCATTTGCCTTGTAACCGCCTTTGTGCATAGGAACACGCCTTTAAGATTCGTATTGATCACAGAATCCCATTCATCTTCTTTCATACGCATCAATAGGTTATCACGTGTGATACCTGCATTATTAACCAGGATATCCACTCTGTCAAACTGTTCGATGACCTCTTTGATCATGCTTGTCACCGATTCACTATTTGCAACATCGCATTGGATGGCAAATGCTTTACGGCCCAATGCCTTGATTTCATCAACCACTTCATTCGCTTTAGCTTCACTGCCGGAATAGTTGATGGCAACGTCTGCTCCCTGACGGGCAAGTTCCAATGCAACTTCCCTCCCAATACCTCGTGAAGCTCCCGTTACAAGTGCTTTTTTACCTTCGAGGATCATGCTTGTACCCCCTTCAATGTTTCAATTGTTTTAGTTAGAGTATCTATATCGGAAACCGAATGAATTTGAACGGAACGATCGATTTTCTTTATCAATCCGCCCAATACTTTCCCCGGGCCCACCTCGATGAACGTATCCACGCCCAATTCAAGCAGATTTTTCACGCTGTCTTCCCAAAGGACCGGTGAATACAGCTGTTCGATTAATTTTTCTTTAATTTCAGCAGGTGCTGTAATGGGCTTAGCCGTTACGTTTGAAATGACAGGAATTTCAGCCTGTTTGAAGCTTACTTCATCGAGGACACCCTGTAACTTTTCTGCTGCCGGTTTCATTAATTCCGAATGGAACGGTCCACTCACTTCAAGAGGAAGAGCACGTTTAGCCCCATTTTCCTTGGCTTTTGCACTTGCAAGTTTAACACCTTCGGAGGTGCCTGAAATGACGATTTGCCCTGGACAATTGATATTGGCCAATTGAACGGATTCACCAGTGGCCGTAATTTCAGAAGTGACTTCAGATAGAGCTTCACGGTCCATTCCCAATATCGCAGCCATTGAGCCTTGGCCATTCGGTACCGCAGCTTCCATGAATTCACCACGTTTACGCACTGTATATACGGCATCTTCAAAAGAAATTGCGCCAGATGCCACTAATGCCGTATATTCACCTAAGCTGTGCCCGGCTGTATAATCTGGTTTGATCCCCGCTTCTTCCAGCTCCTTGACAAAAGCATAACTCGTGGTCAATAAAGCAGGCTGTGCATTATAAGTCACCGTTAATTCTTGTTGTGTGCCATTAAAGATCAATTCGGAAAGTGGGAAATCAAGTTTTTCATCTGCTGATCGAAAAATTTGCTGAGCACGCTCGTTTTCCTGAAATAAGCCATGCCCCATTCCTATTGATTGTGATCCTTGTCCTGGAAAGACAAAAGCAATTTTACCCATATGTTACTCCCCTGCCTCTATGATTTATTATTGTTTTTCTATCGTCTCCGCAATTGTCGATATGACGTCATTTCTAACCATATCGCGAGTCTGACGTATTGCATTATAGACTGCATTCGCATCTGAAGAACCATGAGCCTTAATGACAGGGGCCTTCAAACCGAAGAGGCCGGCACCGCCATACTCCGAGTAATCCATTTTATTTTTTATGCCTTTTAGTTCAGGCTTTACCATTGCTGCGGCCAGCTTACTCTTTAGGTTGCTCATCAAGGCCGCTTTCACCATTTTAAATACACCCATAGCAGTACCTTCAAGCGTCTTTAACACCATATTTCCCGTGAAGCCGTCGGTCACGACAACATCTGCCGGCCCGCTTAGGAGGTCCCTTGCCTCTACATTGCCTATAAAGGATATCTCCGATGATTGCTGCAGTAACGTAAAGGCTTGCTTAGTCAGTTCATTCCCTTTTTTTTCTTCTGTTCCGATATTAAGTAATCCGACACGGGGCTTTTCGATTCCCCGAACTTTTTGAGCATAAACAGACCCCATTATGGCGAATTGAAGGAGATGCTCCGGTTTCGCATCGGAGTTCGCGCCTACATCCAGTAGTACAAAACCTTTGCCATCGATTGTCGGAAGGGTTGGAGCCAACGCCGGACGTTCAATGCCTTCTATCCTTCCGACCACAAACAAGCCTGCAGCCATTAGCGCCCCTGTATTGCCTGAAGAAATGCATGCATCCGATTCTCCGTCAGCCACTTGCTGTGCAGCCAAGACCATCGAGGCGCTTTTCTTGCGGCGAACCGCA
The DNA here is from genome assembly GCF_918698065.1 of Peribacillus sp. Bi134. Taxonomy (NCBI): domain Bacteria; kingdom Bacillati; phylum Bacillota; class Bacilli; order Caryophanales; family Bacillaceae; genus Peribacillus; species Peribacillus sp. Bi134. The sequence continues at coordinate 146,823 of NZ_CAKKLN010000007.1, forward strand.
CGAACAGGTTCATCGGTGCTTAATATTTTTTCATCAGTATGTATAACCTTTATACGGCCATGTTTCGCTAAGTATTGGTTAATCTCCGATTCATTGCCTATCAAGGTGATTTCCACATCGGAAAAAGCCTCGACAGCTTTCATCGCTCCCAAAACCTGTGCCTTGGGAGCATTATCGCCACCCATTGCATCTATCGTTATCTTCATTATCTTTCATCCTTTACTAGCAAGTTAAGAGCGATACATTTCGAACTCGCCTTTAAAAACCAGTTCATTACCCACGTAGCTTCTAACCTCCACCACGGAACGATCGTTGGTGTGGTCCACGTTTTTAACCCTAGCTTTAGCTACCACTCTTTCATTTTCCTTTACAGAACGAGTAAATAAAATGGATGCTTTCGCAGTTAATGCCAATTCATCATTTATGACTGCTACAGCCAATGAATTTGCTTGGGCAAAAAGGTGATGTCCCCTCGCAATTCCATTCCGCTTAAAGACATGCTCCTTATTTATATCCAAAATCGAAATTGCATTGTCATCTAAATTAAGATCAATTACTTCCCCGATGATTTCATCCAAAGGCAATGCCCTGATTTCGTCACTGAATTTTTTCTCGGCCACGCTTTTAATACGTTCACGCAGTTCCGGTATCGATAATTCAAGACGGTCAAGCCTAATGGTCTGGACGCTCACCGAATATTTTTCAGCCAGCTCCTCATCCGTTACAAAAGGATTCTGTTTAATCGTTTCGATTAATAATTGCTGGCGTTCCTTCTTATTTCTTCGCATTTGAAGGTCACCATCCGTAGTATTATGACTAGGTACTAATAGTAGTATATATATTTTAAAAACAGATTGCAAGATATTGAGTAAAATCTCACAATCTGCTATTGGGTTTTTGATTCAGTTCAGTCCAGCTTTTCTCCCGTGAATACTCCCGTTCCCGCTAAATAGTTCCGCAGCGGTGCATACTCAGGGGAATGCCAAAAGCTTTGGGAGGCAATCAATTTTGCAGCATCTTCCCTTGCCACTTCCAAAGTCCTGTAATCATGGACCATGTCGGCTACCTTGAACTCGGGAAGGCCGCTTTGTTTTTTACCGAAGAAGTCCCCGGGGCCGCGTAGTTCCAAATCTTTTTCGGAAAGGGCGAATCCATCGTTTGTCTCGGTCATGATTTTCATCCGTTCTTTGCCGACTTCCGTTTTCGGATCAGCCAGCAGGATGCAAAAGGACTGATCGCTTCCCCGTCCAACCCTTCCGCGCAACTGATGCAACTGTGAAAGCCCAAAGCGCTCCGCATCATAAATGACCATTACCGTTGCATTTGGAACATTCACCCCAACCTCGACAACCGTCGTGGAAACAAGGATTTGTGCTTCATTGGCACTAAACTGCTGCATCACTTCGTCTTTTTCATCCGCGGGCAGCCGGCCATGCATAAGACCAACTTTGTACCTGTTCGCAAAGTATTGAGTCAGCATTGCATGAACATCGAGAACATTCTGTAAAGAATCGAGTTTCTCCGACTCCTCAATCAATGGACAGATAACGTAAGCCTGTCTCCCTTTCTTTAGTTCCTTTTCGACGAATGTTAAGATCCGATCAAGCATTTGGTGTTTTGCCCAATAGGTTTCTATTGCTTTACGCCCGGCAGGCATTTCATCGATCGTCGAGACGTCCATTTCCCCAAACACTGTAATTGCAAGCGTTCGCGGAATCGGGGTAGCCGTCATGAAAAGTACATCTGGATTTGTACCCTTTTCACGAAGGATCCTGCGCTGCTCCACGCCGAAACGATGTTGTTCATCCGTTATGACAAGTCCGAGATTCCGAAAATTCACTTCATCCTGAATCAATGCATGTGTTCCTATCAAAAGATCTAGCTCCCCGGATTCCAGCATTTGCAATAGTTCCTTGCGCTTTTTGCCTTTTACCGAACTTGTCAACAATGCGACCTTCACTCCACTTGGTTCCAACATCGCCTTTAGCGATTGAGTATGCTGCTCAGCCAAGATTTCCGTCGGGACCATTAATGCACCTTGGAAACCTGCTGTAATCGTCGCCTTCAGGCATATCGCGGCAACCACCGTTTTTCCAGACCCGACATCCCCTTGAAGCAGGCGATTCATCCTGTAGGGAGATTTCATGTCATTCATTATTTCCTCGACGACCCTATTCTGAGCGTTCGTCAAAGGAAAAGGGAGAGTTCCAACAAAGGCTTCCAGCTGCTCCATGTCAAACTCCTGGCCAATTCCTTTTGACTGCTCCCGCTGCACTTTACGAAGTGCCTGCATTTTAAGTTGAAACAATAAAAATTCTTCATACACAAAACGGCGGCGAGCCTTTTTCACCTCATTGGCCGATTGAGGGAAATGCATGGTACGAAGAGCGTCGTTACGCGGCATCAGCTTGTATGCGGACAATAATTGCGGAGGCAGATTTTCTTCTATCATTGCCCCATATTCAGAAAATGCATTGGAGATAAAACGGCGGAGCCCTTTGACAGTAATGCTGCCCTTCACAGAGTATACCGGTTCGAACTCTTTCTCCCGGCTACGATCGCCAACGTGGCATTCCGAGCCTGTAATGGTTTGGCGATGACGATCCCACTTTCCTGTTACCGTTACGGTTTCGCCTATCGCAAGCTTCGGCTTCAGATATGGCTGGTTAAAAAAAATCACATTTATTAAATATCTCCCAGTTAACACTTTAATCGTAAGCCTGGATTTTTTCTTTCCGAAGTACCCTAATGTAGGCACCGTATGAACTTTGCCTTCTATGGTAACCCGCTCATCATGCTCGACCGTTTCTAAATCCCTCAATCGGTAATCTTCATAGCGATATGGGAGGTGTTCAAGGAGATCCGCGACGGTATGGATCTCCATTTCCCCCAAAGTTGCCGCCGTTTCGGCCCCAATGCCCTTTACTGCTGTTATGGGTTCCTGTAAAGCGGGACTCACTTCTTATTCAGCGGCAAGCCAAAGATTTTGGCTTCCAACTCCCGTCCAGTCGGTGTAGCCGCTAAACCTCCTTGTGCAGTTTCCCTAAGAGCCGATGGCATCGTTTGCCCGATTTTGTACATCGCATCAATCACTTCATCACACGGTATGCGGCTTGTGATCCCCGCTAGCGCCATATCTGCGGCAACCATAGCATTGGCTGCCCCCATGGCATTACGCTTCACACAAGGCACCTCCACAAGCCCAGCAACAGGGTCACACACAAGGCCAAGCATGTTCTTTAATGTGATTGCCATCGCTTCTGCACTTTGTGCAGGTGTCCCTCCTGCCATTTCAACGATGGCTGCCGCCGCCATGCCCGAAGCAGAACCGACTTCAGCCTGACAGCCTCCTGCGGCTCCTGAGATAGAAGCATTATTCGCTACAACAAAACCAAACGCCCCTGCTGTAAATAGAAACTCAATTTTCTGTTCCCGATTCGGCTTTAACTTATTTTGCAAAGCAAAAAGGGTCCCAGGCACAACACCGGCAGATCCGGCTGTAGGTGTCGCACAAATCGTTCCCATGGCTGCGTTCACTTCGTTTGTTGCCACCGCTTTGCTTACCGCATCCAGCAGCAGTTCACCGGATAAGGAATTTCCTGATTTAATGTAAGTCTGAAGAAGGACTGCGTCCCCTCCCGTCAAGCCGGAAACGGACCGGACACCTTGAAGTCCTTTTTCAACTGCCTGTTCCATTACATCCAGGTTGACTCCCATCTGGCGGATGATTTCTTCACGGCTTTTTCCCGTTACTTCCATTTCCTGTTCTATCATCAGCGTTGAAATTTTTTTTTGCTTTGATTCAGCTAATTCTACTAATTCCGCTACATTACGAAACATGATTTCTTCTCCTTCCTAAGTGGAAACGATTGCCCTATTAATCCACAATCCTCGCTACTTGAGTGATGTCGGGGAGTGCTGTAATTTCAGCGATGACGTGATCCTCCAAGTTTTGGTCCACTTCAATCGTCATCAAGGCCATCTTCCCTTTTTCTTTTCGGGAGACTTCCATCTGGCCAATATTGATTTGATGCTTGGCTAATATGTTTGAAACATTTGCGATGGCACCGAACCGATCATCATGAACGACGAGTATGGCAGGGTTGTGCCCGGAGAGCCTCAATTTAAACCCGTTCAGTTCGACGATTTCGATTTTTCCCCCGCCTATCGATATTCCGACAAGTTCCAGTTCACCATCATCATCACCAACCGTTATTTTTGCTGTATTGGGATGCTCCGGTACGGCTTCTTCTTCCCGAAAAGTAATTTTCATCTTTTTTTTACGGGCTATTTCCAGCGATTCTTTGATTCTCTCATCAAATGTATCAAAATCAAGTAAGCCTCCTACAATGGCTACATCCGTTCCATGGCCTTTATAGGTTTTGGCAAATGATCCGTAAAAAGAAATGTGGGCCCATTTTGGTTCCCGGTCGAATAAATTCCTGGCAACCCTGCCAATCCTTGCAGCTCCTGCTGTATGGGAACTAGAGGGGCCGATCATAACAGGACCAATTATATCGAATACACTTCTAAATTTCATGACTTGCTCCTCCTTCTATACACTGGGAGTCAGTTTAATAATAAAGCGTGATACATTGTAATTACAATTAAGCTGTCCGTAATCCTTCTTTTCATAAAAAATAAAACTGCATAGCCTAATGACATATGCAGTTTATTGCCTTTTATTTTTTTCAGGACCCTCAAACATTGTGACGATTAAGTCTCCCTCATCTTCATTGATCTCTACTTATTCAATTGAAAAAATGAAAGAATATAAAGGTTGTTTCCCATTATGCACTTCAACTTCAACGTCTTCGAAATTCTCATTACAAAACGCAACAAGACTTTCGACATTTTCAGCAGTGGCATCTTCTCCATATAAAATGGTAAGGATTTCTGAATCTTCGTCAATCATATCGGAAAGAAGATCTTTTGCCGCTTGGGTCATGTCTTTATCCTTCACTTTGATGGTGCCTTCAGCAATTCCCATGAAGTCCCCGGTCTCGATTGCAAGACCGTCAATGTTGGTATCCCGGACAGCATAAGTAATCTGGCCCGTTTTCACATGCGAAAGGGCTTCGATCATCGCTTTTTTATTCTCTTCAGCATCAAGTGAAGGGTTGAAAGCCAGCAATGCAGCCATTCCCTGTGGTACTGTTTTCGTTGGGATGACAGTCACATGATCCCCAAGTACATCTGCAGCCTGATTGGCCGCCATGATGATATTTTTATTGTTAGGCAAGATGATCACATGATCTGCATATGCCTCTTCGACAGCTTTAACGATATCTTCCGTGCTAGGATTCATCGTTTGTCCGCCTTCGATGACGGACTTAGCGCCGATGCTTTTGAATAATTCGCTGATGCCAGCACCCATCGCCACTGACACTACAGCGTACTTCTCTTTGGTGGACGGTTTAGTTTGAAGCGGTGTTTTCGTCTCACCTACAATCGCAGTATGCTGTTCACGCATATTATCGATTTTCATTTTTATTAAGCTACCATATTGCTGTCCATAATTCAGGCACGTGCCAGGCTGTTCAGAGTGAATATGTACCTTGACGACTTCATCATCTGAGATGACTAATAAAGAATCTCCGTATTCACTTAAATCATTTCTGAATTTTTCTTCATCAAATGATTTATTGACAAGTTTTTCATTTTCCAATCGGACCATGAATTCCGTGCAGTAGCCATACACGATATCTTCCGTGTTCATATGCCCTTGAACATTCATGTGATGTTCGGCATTGATCATGTCATCCATGCTTGGGCCATTTGCAGGTCGGACTGGAAGTGCCTCACCTTTCAGCTCAGCAAGGAAACCTTCATAAACGAATACCAACCCTTGCCCGCCGCTATCAACGACTCCCACTTCTTTTAAGACTGGAAGTAGATCTGGTGTACGTTTTAATGAGGCATTGGCCTCCGTAACGATTTCTTCCATCACCTGAATAAGGTCTATATGCTTTGCTGCTGATGAAACCGCTTGCTTGGCTGCATCTTTTGCAACCGTTAAAATGGTTCCTTCAACAGGTTTCATAACGGCTTTATAAGCTGTCTGAACCCCCGCTTCAAAAGCTTGGGCAAATTCTTCACTATTGATTTCCGATTTATGTTCAATCGCTTTAGCAAAACCGCGGAACAGTTGCGAAAGGATAACTCCCGAATTGCCGCGTGCTCCCATTAGCAATCCTCTTGAAAGTGAGGCACCCACTTTCCCGATGTGTTCCTGGACGTTATTTTGCACTTCCTTCGCACCCGAAGTCATCGATAAATTCATATTCGTTCCTGTATCCCCATCTGGAACAGGGAAAACATTCAACGCATCAACCATTTGGGCATTAGCCGCTAAATGGTTGGCACCTTGAATGATCATTTCTGCAAAGCGCTTTCCGTTCAAACTTGTAATTGACACAAAACTTTCCTCCTATACTTAAGGGTTCGTCACACGAACTCCCTGTACAAAAATGTTGACGGAATCAACAGCTAATCCTACAGTTTTGTCCAGGGTGTACTTTACCTTTGATTGCACATTATGTGCAACTTCCGAGATTTTCGTTCCATAACTTACGATAATATACATATCGATATGAACTTCTTCCTCTTCTTGTCGGACAATTACACCTTTAGTAAAGTTTTCTTTTCTTAAAATTTCGGCAATGCCGTCTTTAAATTGTTTTTTGGAAGACATTCCTATAATTCCGTAGCAATCCACGGCTGCGCCGCCTGCTACAGTAGCGATAACCTCATTAGAGATATCAATTTGTCCATACTTCGTTTGTAATTCGATAGACATTTTCTTTTCCCTCCCAAAAATCAAATCAACTAAAGACATTTTACTATAATGTCTATGGTTTTAAAAGTAAATGTCTTACGGTACTATATATAATTCAATTTTGAAGTATGTATGTCAAGGTTTTTTTCTTGAAAGTAATTAACTGAAGTATTGCATTCTAACGGTAGGTATGATAAATTATTAAAGTATTTTACAAAGACTTAAGACGACTGCGAAAAACTTAAGCTTGTTGTAGTTAGGAGGGAATTTGACATGGCACGTAAATGTGTAATCACTGGAAGAAGAACTCGTTCTGGTAACAGCCGCTCTCACGCAATGAACGCTAGCAAGCGTACATGGGGCGCTAACCTTCAAAAAGTACGTATTTTAGTTGACGGTAAACCTAAACGTGTATACGTTTCTGCAAGAGCTCTTAAATCGGGCAAAGTAGAACGCGTATAATGTTACGGCATCCTCTTAGGATGCCTTTTTACTTGTAATGGCCAGTATTTAATGGGGATGGTTTCAATTCGTTGATCAGGTCTTTCCTGCATCAAGGAGGGAGCCTTCACCCATTAATGGATGGCCGCCCCTTTTTACCGAAAAAATAACACCTCCCTTAATTTGAGAGGTGTCATGGAGATAAGTATCAGCCTTTTTTAAACGCTCCGAGCATAGCCCTTACCAAACTGCCCAGAACTTTTGGCAATTTAATCGTATAAAATTTCATCATGCCCCTCCTCTTTGCATCCCACAATTAAAGATGAAGTGGAATTTTTCTATTACAACATAAGCTTTTAAGCGGATATAGGATGATCGTAATTATATCCGAATCTGCTCTAAGCATGAATTTTAATCACTGCTTCTTATCACCATTAATATGCCTTTCTCAAATGAAACATTCCCAGATTCGGAAATTAGTTCATTGCTGATGCAAAGCGTCGAACCTATTTCCAAGCTTGCATCATCCAGCGGGTATTTGAAACCCGAAAGTGTAATGCCGGTGACTTCAGCCGTTACGGGGAGCAATGACAAGTATTTCTTATCTTTTAAAACAGTGACCTCATATGAACCTGCTGTCTTTACCGTGAATATATTTTGCCGATCGACTATGTATATATCCATATCGCCATGATGAGGGAGGACACTTTCTTTTTGGAGCAGCTGGATATTCCCAAGAAAATGGTCCATTCTTCCCCCTGTTGCGCCCAGAATGTGAATTTCACTTGGCTTTTGCCCTATTGCCCATTTAAATGCGATCTCTAAATCCGTTTCATCCTTTTCCGAAGAATATAGATTGATTTGTTCCAGCCTTTGCTCAATTTTCCTGTATTCACCTTCCGAAACTGAATCAAAATCCCCAAAACCGAATCTAGGTTCGATACCTTTTTCAAGCAAAGACCATACTCCCCTGTCAACCCCGACCCAAAGGTCAGTCTTCTCCTTATACCATGTCAGATCCGGCCAAAAACATTCCGGACCTCCAGCCATAATACTAATAATCATCGAAATCATCCTTTTCTTTACATATTCATATCAAAGATCCCTATGTTTGATTGATAAAAAAAGCCGATCACCATCATACGAATATGATAGTGTCGGCTTATATCACTTTCCCCGAATCTTTTGAATCGCTGCGTTTCGATCTTCTTGATTATATATTGCCGAGCCAGCCACAAGGATTGTCGCCCCTTGTTCAATACATAGTTTAGCCGTTTCTTCATTTACTCCACCATCAATCTCTATTTCCAGATTTTGATTATACATTTCCGCCATCGCCTTCACTTCGGCAATTTTGGGAAGAACGGATTTAATGAACTTTTGTCCGCCAAAACCAGGATTGACCGTCATCAACAATACCATGTCAATATCTTCGATTATAGGTTGGATCAATGAAGCTGGAGTGGCTGGATTAAGCACCACGCCTGCCTTTACACCAAAAGATTTAATCAATTGGATCGTCCGATGCAAGTGTGTGCATGCCTCTACATGAACAGTTATATAATCGGCTCCTGCTTTCGCAAAGGCCTCGATATAACGATCTGGTTGTTCGATCATTAAATGAACATCAAGCGGGAGCTTTGTTATGGGACGGATAGCATCGACAATTAGTGAGCCTATCGTTATATTCGGCACGAAATGCCCATCCATGACATCTACATGGATTAAATCCGCTCCGCCCCTTTCCACATCAAGAATTTCTTCTCCCAATTTTGCAAAGTCAGCTGATAAAATGGATGGTGCGATTTTAACCATTTTAATACCTCGGCTTTCTATCTCTGATTTCTTCTAGGAATTGCATATAATGTTCATATCGATAACGTGGAATTTCCCCGGCATCAACCGCTTCCTTCACTGCACACTTTGGTTCTTTATCGTGCAGGCAGGCCCTGAATTTACAGTCTTCCCCATGCTTATGCATTTCCGGGAAGCAATAGGATAATCTTTCAGCTTCCATTTCCATGAATTCAAGTGAACTGAACCCTGGAGTATCCGCGACAAGTCCAGAGCCGATATGAATCAATTCAACGTGGCGGGTGGTATGCTTCCCACGTCCCAAGTGTGAAGAAATATCATCCGTCTTTAAAGCCAATTCAGGATTGATTGCATTCAGCAAAGACGATTTCCCAACACCTGACTGCCCGGCAAATACACTGGTTTTTCCTTCTAAATACGGCACTAGTTCTTCAATTCCTCCAGCGGTAACAGAAGATGTTTCCAGGACAGTATAGCCAAGTTTCTGATAGTCCTTGATATACTGAGACAATTTCTTTTGGTTTTCAGCTGTAACCAAGTCCAGTTTCGTCACCACGATAATCGGTTCAATTTCGTTATCTTCAATCAGTACGAGGAATCGATCAAGCAATGCCGGACTGAAATCAGGTTCTACTGCCGAAAAGACAAGGATTGCCTGGTCTACATTCGAGATTTGCGGACGTATCAATTCATTCTTTCGCGGTTTTATTTCGGTCACGGTCCCGTCCGTTTTATTTTCCGCTTCAAAAACAACATAATCACCCACGAGCGGGGTTACCTTATTCTTCCTGAACAGGCCTCTTCCACGGCATTGATAGACCTCTTCACCATCAAGGACATAATAAAATCCACTTAATGCTTTGATAATTTTTCCTTCGGGCATAACCACACTCCTAATTAATAAAATTATTCTGGATATGAGACGGATTCGTCAATGATGACCTGATTGTCCCGCATGACTTTATATCCTGCTTTCTTATCTGGGGTAACCATTAATTCGATCGTTCTCTTCGCTTCATGCAATATATAGAATGTTTCTTGTGGCTCCGTCATGCTATTGTCGATATCCTCGATGAAAATTTGTATTTTTTGTGTTTTGCCTGGCTCAACAGGATCATACTCGATTTTGATTTCCTCCGTTACACTCTTGGGAGGAATTTCTTCTTTCCCTTTTGAAATGACCACTTTCACAGTACTGCCCTTTTCCACCTTCGTAGCAGGTTCCGGTGACTGGGAAATGACAAGCCCCTCCGCTACGGAATCATCATAGATTTCTTCTTCGACATCGATCTTTATACCACTTTCACTGGAATAATCATCCAGGCCAGCTTTATTGAATCCAGTTAAGTTCTTCAAGCTCAGGAGATCTGCCCCTTTACTGACCGTTAGCTCAAGCTCCGTTTCGGATGGTACGACCTCAGTGGCACCCGAGGGTGTTTGTTCAATGATCGTGCCGGCTGCACTGTCATCATATTTTTCGGTCACGCTTATGTTTTTGAATCCCATTTTCTCAAGCAGGGATTTAACATCAGAGTAGTCTCGACCTTCATAGCTTGACAATGAAATCGTCTCTTTACCAATGCTTTGATAAATATCGATGACTGCACCTTCCTTGACCGTCTTACCTTCCTTAGGGTTGGTTTTGATCACAAGACCAGCTTCAACCTCTTCATCTTCAATCTCGATCGTATCTCCAACTTTCAAATCCAATTCAAGCAATTCAGTAATGGCATCATCCAATTCTTCCCCTTTAAGGTCTGGGATCGTCACTTCCTTCGAGACAAGGAGGGGGGGTACAACAGTGACAGATAAAACAGCAAGCAGGGCGAGAACTAAAAAGGTGGTCACCAGGATTGCAGGCATGTTTCTTCGTTTTTTACCTTTATGATCCGACTTGTTTTTTTGTTTTTTCTGTTTCTTTTGTTTCTTCTGTTTCTTTTTCGATTTACTCTCAGCTTCAGAATCAGTTTCCACATCATCCACATAAACTAAAGTGTTTTTTTCAGGACCCCTTATGATTGTCTCATCGACGCTGGAAAGCTGATCGTCCGTTATGACGGGGATGGCTTTTGTTGCATCATGGTCTTCGGGAATGGCAAAAGGCAGTTCATTTGAACGCTCAGGATTAAGCGACGTCCGTATATCATCTTCCATCGAGTCTACGCTCTCATAGCGGTAATATGAATCTTTGGCTGTCGCTTTCAAGATAATATTTTCCACACTCTGGGGTATTTCAGAGTTCCAGCGTTTTGGCGACGGAGTTTCCGATTGTAAATGTTTAAGAGCAATCGACACGGCTGATTCACCCGAAAATGGCAATCTTCCCGTCAACAATTCAAACATGACGATGCCAAGTGAATAAATGTCCGACTTCTTATTGGCCATACCGCCTCTGGCCTGTTCAGGAGATAAATAATGAACCGAGCCCAAGACTGCGTTGGTCTGCGTTATGTTTGTTGCACTTAGTGCCAATGCTATGCCGAAGTCCGTAATCTTGACGGTTCCTTCTTTATCAATCAAAATGTTCTGTGGCTTGATATCACGATGAATGATCCCATTATGATGGGCATGGGAAATCGCTGCCGTAATTTGCCTCATGATATCCAAGGCCTCATCAACTGGAATTGGATAATATTTTTGTATGTATTGCTTAAGTGTAAATCCGTCAACGTATTCCATTACAATATAATAGATGGAATCTTCTTCACCAACATCATAAATGCTTACGATATTGGGATGGGCCAAACTGGTTGCCGATTGGGCTTCCCGATTGAAGCGCTTGATGAACTCTTCGTCATTATTAAAATCCATGCGAAGGATTTTCAATGCGACATCCCTATCTAAGATCATATCCCTTGCTAGGTAAACATTCGCCATACCGCCGCCGCCTACCATCTCGAGCAGCTTATAACGGCCGTTGATTCTTCTACCAATCAACATTCAATTCACCTGCTTTCACTTTCTTCAGTAAATTGAACAAGCACAAGTGTGATATTATCTTCCCCACCATAGTGATTGGCCTTATCTATTAATGAATTCGCCTTTTCTTCAAGTGACTGTCCATTGGTTACCGTTTCTTCCAGTTCCTGTTCACTCACTTTATTCGTCAATCCATCCGAGCAAAGCAACAGTAAATCATTTTCTTCGAAGATGACCGTCATAATGTCCATTTCCACTTGCATTTCTGTCCCCAAGGCTCGTAATAAAACATTTTTCCGTGGATGGTTTTCGGCATCTTCCTTCGAAATCTGACCGGAACGGACCAATTCGTTAACGAGTGAATGATCTTCCGTGACCTGCTTAAAACCGCTCTCATTATACAAATAACACCGGCTGTCCCCGATGTTGGCAATCGTAGCAAACTTGTCGGTGCAAATGGCTGCAACAATGGTGGTACCCATGCCCTTACATTCCGTATTCGCTTCTGCATGTTCAAAAAGCAACTGATTGACCGAAAAGATTTGCTGCTTCAGCCAATCCTCGGCCTCATTTGCCGTTTCGATTCCGGTTGATGCTTCCCAGCCCTTTTTCAGAAGGTCTATCGTCATTGCACTGGCTACATCCCCGGCGCGGTGGCCGCCCATGCCATCTGCAACGATGGCAAGGCGTACGCCTTCCGAGTTCTTAAAGATTCCGCCATTATCTTCATTATGCTGGCGGACTTTTCCACGGTCTGTCCTAAATATTGCCCTCATAGGGTCACCTCGTCTCTTCTTTGCGCTCCTTGGCCCGAAGCTGGCCGCAGGCTGCGTCAATATCACTGCCTTGTTCCCTTCGGATCGTTACATTAATGCCGCGCTTCTTCAATGTTTTTTCAAACTCAAAAATTTGGTCCCGAGGTGTTCGTACATAGTTGCGTTCAGGCACATAGTTAACCGGTATTAAGTTGACATGGCATTTTATCCCTTTTATTAAAGCTGCTAATTCTTCAGCGTGCTCCACTGTATCATTCTCGCCACCGAATAGACCATATTCAAAACTTACACGGCGACCTGTTTTTTCTGTATAGTACTTGATTGCTTCGATCAAGTCTGGAAGTTTGTAGGCCTTATTGATCGGCATCAATTTACTTCTCAATTCCGTATTCGGTGCATGAAGGGAAACAGCAAAGTTTATTTGCATGCTTTCTTCGGCAAACTTATAGATCTTAGGAATGATCCCACTTGTGGAAACGGTAATATGACGGGCCCCGATGTTCAAGCCCTTTTCATGGTTTATATTCTTCAAGAATGACATCATATTATCGTAGTTATCAAACGGTTCACCTATACCCATGATTACTACAGAACTAACACGTTCTTCCGATTCGTCAAGTGCTTGCTGAACTTTTACGACTTGGGCAACTATTTCCCCTGATTCAAGATTCCGCTTTAAACCGCCTAATGTCGACGCACAGAATGTACAGCCAATTCTACATCCTACCTGTGTTGTCACGCAAATGGAGTTTCCGTATTCATGGCGCATCAGCACCGTTTCTATCGAATAACCATCTTGGAGTTCAAATAAAAACTTCATCGTTCCGTCATTGGACGTTTGCTGAATCAAAGTTTTCAAAGTTGTGAAGGTGAATTGCGCTTCCAGCTTATCCCGTAATGATTTCGAAAGGTTGGACATATCTTCAAAACTGGAGACACGTTTTTTATAAAGCCAGTCATATACTTGCTCGGCCCGGAATGCCTTTTCTCCATTTTGAACAAGCCAATCTTTAATTTGGTGTAGCTCCAATGAGTAAATCGATGGTTTTTCTGGTGTCGTATCTTTTCTTACTCTAGATGATTTAGTGATTTCTGCCATTACAGCACCTTCTTTCTAAAACTCGCAATAAAGAATCCGTCACTGCTAAAATATTGCGGAAAAACTTGCAGCGTATGACCCTCGATGAATGGCTGAACGCTTTCAGGCATTCTTGCGGACAAGGTTGCATCGCTTTCAAAATCCGGGTGGCTTTCCAAAAATGCTGCAGCGACTTTGTCATTTTCTTCTTTATCCACCGTACAGGTACTATATACTAACCGTCCGCCTTGCTTAACAAGCGGGGCAGCCGATTCCAATAATTGTTTTTGTATACTTGAGAGTTTCATTATATCATCTTTTGTTTTAGTGTACTTTACATCAGGCTTCCGGCGCATGACTCCCAACCCGGAACATGGTGCATCGATCAGGACCCTGTCAAAACCTTCCTTATTGAAGTGTTCTTGCACTTTTCTGCTATCAAGGGCCATTGTCTTAATATTGTTTCTGAGCTTTAGGCGCTCCGCCTGCTCTTTAATGAGCTTGACCTTATGCTCATGAAGGTCGAGAGCATATACTTGTCCAGTGGTCAAGCCTTCTGCGATATGGGTCGTTTTCCCTCCAGGTGCGGCACAGCAATCGAGTACAGCATCATTTTCATTCGCACCCAATGCATGGGCAACAAGCATTGAACTCTCGTCCTGAATCGATAAATAACCCAATTTATAGCTTTCCGAATGAGCAAGATTCCCTTTGTAGCTGACAATTGCTTCGGGAATGACTTCACTTGCTTCAACATCATATCCTTCTTCCGTTAATATGCTGATCAGTTCACGGCGTGAAATCTTTTTTAAATTAACCCGACCCGTCTGTAATGGCGCAGTTAAATTGATTTCACACATTTCCTTGGTTTTTTCATAGCCAAATTGCTCTACCCAACGCTTTACAAGCCAAATTGGATGACTTACTTCTATGGAAAGCCGTTCCAGATCATCTTTAATTTCATCTAAAGAAGGAACACCATTCCTTTGGATGTTACGGAGGACGCCATTGACCATTGAAGATGTACCCTTGTGTCCGCGTTTTTTGGAAATTTCGACAGCCTCGAAAATGATTGCATGATCAGGCACTTTATCTAAATAGACCATTTGATAAACGGAAAGCCTAAGTAAATTAATGACCCAGCTTTGCGTTTTTTTAGGCTGTTTAATATATGGGCTCAAATAATAATCCAAAGTCATCTTACGCTGTATGGTACCGTAACTTATTTCTGTAAGCAAACCGCTGTCCACGACGGATAACTGGTGCTTTTTAATCAAGTTGTTCAATAATAGGTTACTGTAGGATTGGTTTTTCTCTACAGATTCCAAAATATCGAGAGCGATTTCACGTACTCCCTTTTTAGTTTGCTTCATTCTGTTCTCCTAACTTCATGCCTGCTTTAATGAACGATCCGGCTCCGCGCAAGTAATCTTTCGCCGGCATTTTTTTCTTTCCTGAAGGCTGCAGTTCTGTAACCAGTATTGCCGTCTCATTGCCTGTCGAAACGATGAAACCATCATTTTGTACATCAATGACCGTGCCCGGCGCAGCCTGATTGCCATCTTCCAGTTTCTTTACCTGCCAAATCTTCAAAATGGACCCTTCTAAAGTTGTATAAGCAACAGGCCAAGGATTCAGGCCGCGTACATGGTTATAGATGTCTTCTCCTGATTTCGACCAGTCGATTCTTTCCTCTGACCGCTTGACGTTAGGTGCAAAAGACGCTCTAAACTCATCCTGCTTGATCGGCTGTAACTCCTCATTAATAAGTTTCGGAAGTGTCTCTGCAAGTAAATCCGACCCTATCTTGCTTAATTTATCATGCAGCGTTCCGACATTATCTTGTTCTTCGATAGCAACTTCCGCCTGAGTCAATATATCACCGGCATCCAATTTTTCCGCCATATACATGATGGTTATCCCAGTCTTTTCTTTCCCCTGTAAAATGGAATAATGAATGGGCGCCCCACCACGCAGTTCTGGAAGCAGGGAGGCATGTACATTAATACATCCGTACTTAGGGGCATCCAGCAATTCATTCGGAAGGATTTGTCCGAAAGCCGCCGTCACCACCAAGTCAGCATTCAAGGAGATGATCTTTTCAAGTTCTTCTTTTTCACGGATTTTTTCGGGTTGATAAACGGGAATCCCATGCTTTTCGGCTTCGACCTTAACTGGAGGCGGCGTCAGCACTTTTTTGCGGCCTACTGGACGATCGGGCTGTGTGACAACAGCGATCACATCATACCCTTCATCAATGATTCTTTTCAATACCGGCACTGAAAAGTCCGGTGTACCCATAAATATTATTTTCGTCATTCTTCTCCATACCTTTCTAACTCTTCTTCCGAAATATACCGGGAAACCTTACTTGTAAATAAAACTCCTTGCAGATGGTCGATTTCGTGTTGAAGGGCCCTTGCAAGGAAATCTTCCGCTTCTATCTCGAAAAAAGATCCTTTTCGGTCTTGTGCCCGGACTTTGACACGGTATGGACGCGTTACTTCGCCATATAAACTTGGGAAGCTCAAGCATCCTTCAACACCTGTCTGTTCGCCTTCCATTTCCAGCACTTCCGGATTAATCAGTTCGATTGCACCTGATCCTTCCTCTATTTCAACGACGGCCACTTGCTTTTTCACGCCAACCTGAGGTGCTGCAAGTCCAACGCCATCCGCCTCCACCATCGTTTCATACATGTTATTTAACAGCTTTGCCAACTTTTTATCAAAACTTGTTACTTTATCGCATTTTTGTTGTAAAATTTTTTCAGGAAACAAGACAATCGGTAAAATAGCCAAAATTAATGGTAACCTCCTAGATATGAAAAACAGCACTTCATTATATAAAAACGCAAGCTGTGACAGCTCGCGGTAATCATCCATCTCTTAAACAATTACATCATGATCTGTGGATTTAAATCTATTGAAATCTGCAGCTGATTCTGAGCGGTTTCTTTTTGGTAATGCTCCAAAAGTGTGCGTAAATGCTGATTCAGGTCCGGCTCTCGTTTGTATTTTATCAGACATTGGTAGCGATATCTATTGTTGATTCGACTAATGGGGGAAGCAACCGGACCTAGTACGATAGAATCCCGATTCAATCGTGAGCCTAGATAATTCGTGATCTTCTCAGTGACACTCACTGTCTTCATTAAATCTTCATGTGAAACGGTAATAAGGACAACATAATAATACGGAGGGTAATGACTTTGCCTCCTTAGATGCATCTCCCGTTCATAAAAAGCATCATAATCCTGAAAGGCAGAAAGCTCGATGCTGTAGTGCTCAGGTGTATAGGTTTGGATGACCACTTCTCCCGGAAGCTGATGACGTCCTGCCCTTCCGCTGACCTGTGTCAGCAGCTGGAATGTCTTTTCCGAAGAACGGAAATCCGGCAGATGCAGCATCGTATCAGCTGAAAGGACTCCAACAAGGGTGATATTAGGAAAATCAAGGCCCTTGGCAATCATTTGGGTGCCTAACAATATATCGGCCTTCCCTTCACCAAAGGCATTCAGCAACCGCTCATGTGAACCCTTCTTACTCGTCGTGTCGACATCCATCCGTATGACCCGTGCTTCAGGGAGGATTTTCGCAAGCTCTTCTTCAACCTTTTGAGTGCCTGTACCGAAGAACCTTATATGTTCACTTTCACATTCAGGGCATGCGGAAGGCATTCCCTCTTCAAAACCGCAATAATGGCATTTCATTATATCATTAAAGCGATGATATGTGAGTGAAATGTCACAATTAGGGCAGTTGATGACCAATCCGCAGCTTCGGCACATCACAAAGGAAGAATGTCCCCTTTTATTTAGCATCAGAACTGTTTGCTCCCCCTTCTCAAGCCGGTCTTTCAGCTTGGTAAAGAGCAGCTCCGAAAACATGGAACGATTTCCGGTTCTTAGTTCTTCTCGCATATCTACAATATCCACTGCTGGCAACGCACTTTTATTCATCCTCTGGCTAAGTGTCAATAATTTATAGACATTTTTCTTGGCTCGTGCAAAAGATTCAAGTGTAGGTGTCGCGCTGCCAAGAATAACCGGACACCTATATGATTTTGCTCTTTCAATGGCTACGTCCCTGGCGTGGTACCTTGGCGTTTCTTCTTGCTTATAGCTGGATTCATGCTCTTCATCAATGATGACCAGCCCCAGGTTTTCAAAAGGAGCAAACACGGCGGAGCGCGCGCCCACCACCACTTTTACTTCTTTACGGTGAATTTTCCGCCATTCATCATATTTTTCACCTACGGATAAACCGCTATGCATGACAGCTACCTGCTCCCCAAACCTTTCCTTAAACCTCTTCACCGTCTGTGGAGTTAAGGAGATTTCAGGTACAAGCATGATGGCTTCCTTCCCTTTTTCAATGACAGATGCAATAGCCTGTAGATACACTTCCGTCTTCCCGCTTCCGGTTACACCATATAAAAGGAAAACATCATGTTCATCATGGTGTATTTTCTCTTGGATAGGCTTCAACGCAGTTGTTTGTTCAGCTGTAAGTGTAAAGGGAGTGGATTTTTCGAAAACACGGTTTTCATAAGGATCACGGTATATTTCTTGATCTATTTCCGCCAAGGCCCCTTTTGACACTAGGGATTTGACGGTACCGCTTGATGTGTTCATCAATTCAAGCAATTCTTTTAACGGAATGGGTTCTTGATGTTCAATAAAGTATTGAAGGAGTTCCTGTTGTTTTTTTGCATTGCTTGACATGGCTGATGCCATTTCTTTCAGTTCCTCAGGGGAAAGTAAAGATTTTATGACACGGACTGTCTTCTTATTAAGTCGGTTTTTCACATTATATACGAGCTCAAGATTGCCATTTTGCATTTCCTTTTGGAAAAGTGAAGCGTTCTCCCCTTCAATCACGTCTTTCCAAGATATTGAATCATTTTTCCCGAAAAGGTTTTGAATGAATGGAGGCAGCTGATTCTTTTTATCTTCAACGACTTTGATCACTTTTTCATACTTTGCTTTCATCGCTGCCGGAAGCATGGCCTGTAGCGCTGAAATTTTAAAACACATCGCCTCTTTGGTCAACCAGTCACCCAGCTGAAGCAATTCATCATTAAGGATGGGCTCCAAATCCATTGGTTCTTTTATATTGCGTAATTTCGCAAAGTCGCTTTTAGCTTTTAAGCCTGTGACGAATCCCTGAACCATTCTTGGACCGAACGGGACGATGACCCGCATTCCGGGTTTGATGACTTGGCTCCACTTTTCAGGTATGCGATAGTCGAATTCTCGATCCGTTTGTTTAGCAGGTACATCCACGATGACGGATGCTATATCCATATGACATCATTCCTTTTGCATGCGAGATACTTCTGCCAGGATGCTTTTAGCTATATCCGCTTTACTCATTTTTGGAAGTTCGGTCGCACTTCCATCTTTATTGTAAATAGTCACGATGTTCGTATCCGTTCCAAATCCTGCCCCTGGGGCGGTAACATTATTGGCAACGATCATATCTGCATTCTTTTTGGCTAATTTCCCTCTTGCGTATTCTTCAACATTGTTCGTTTCAGCCGCAAAGCCTACCAAGAACTGATGAGTTTTATTTTCACCGAGTTCCATGAGGATATCCTTTGTCCGTTCAAATTCCATCACATTTTCCCCTGGCTGCTTTTTCATCTTTTGATCATGATAAATTTTCGGTTTATAGTCAGCCACTGCAGCGGTCATGATTACGACGTCACTGGAATCGAACTGATCGAATACCGCATCATACATATCTGCTGCTGATACCACTGGTATTACTTTGGCCTTGGAGGGCGGTGTCAAGTTCACTGGGCCAGTGATCAATGTCACCTCAGCGCCCATTCCAATTGCCTTTTCGGCTAGGGCATAGCCCATTTTGCCGCTGGAATGATTCGTTACGTAACGCACGGGATCGATTGCTTCGCGAGTCGGTCCTGCCGTTATCAAATATTTCTTTCCTTTAAGAGGCTGTTGGTGTGATTTACGTTCATCGAAATATCGATTAAGATGTTCCACGATTGTTTCCGGTTCCTCCAATCGCCCTTTCCCTACATACCCGCAGGCCAAATACCCTTCACCCGGTTCAATGAATTGATATCCAAACGAACGAAGTGTCTCCATATTTTTCTGAACCGCTGGGTGGGCGTACATGTGCACGTTCATTGCCGGCGCAACCCAGACAGGCGCTTCCGTTGCCAGAAGTGTGGTCGTAATCATATCATCCGCGATTCCATTGGCTACCTTTCCGATGACATTCGCTGTAGCTGGAGCCAACAGGATGATATCTGCCCAATCAGCCAAGTCGATGTGGGCAATGACTGATGAATCCTTCTCATCAAAAGTATCTGTATACACATCATTTCTCGAAAGTGCTTGAAAGGTGAGCGGCGTCACGAATTCACGTGCCGATTCACTCATGATCACTTTAACATGTGCACCTTCCTGAGTTAATTTACTTGTCAGGGCAGCAGCCTTATATACAGCAATCCCGCCGGTGACACAAAGAAGTACTTTTTTATCGATAAGCATGCAAATTTCCCCTAACTATACATTCTATTTTCTTCTAATTATGACGGAAAACCGAAGAAATTTCATTTGAAATGCGCAATAACATATGGATCTTCCTAAACATTCCATACCTCTGCCTCCTTCATCAATGACTTCCGGACTTTATTAAAACCAAAACAAACAGGCCTGACACCTTGGCCGCAGGAAGGAAGCAATTTCCAAATGTAACGCTCCTGTTTGCTTTAGGGTGTCAGGCCCGATAGGTCAAGCTATGTGTTCTTTTAGTTTTCCTCGTAAGAATTATCGTAAGTCAATTTACCGGAATGAATCTCTTCAAGGGCACGACCTACTGATTTATGGGATACCGGTTTCGTTACGAGGCAATTATCTTTAATTTGCATTTCCCTGGCACGCTTAGCTGCCACTGATACAAGTGAGTATTTTGAATCGATTTTAAGTAATAGAGAATCAATTGATGGATATAACATAATTTATTCCGCCTCCAGCATTTTTTTATATAAAACAGCAACTCTTTCCCGACGGCAATGCTCGGCTATTACAATTGCATTAATTCTAGCACATGCGGCATCCACATGATCATTTTCAACAACATAATCATACAGATCCATAAGTTCTATTTCTTCCTTGGCCACTTTCATCCGTCCTTTTATAGCTTCCTCCGTCTCGGTTCCGCGAGTAACGATGCGGCTTTCGAGTTCGGTCAAACTCGGAGGAGCAAGGAAAATGAAAAGTCCTTCAGGGAATTTCTCCCGGACCTGTTTAGCTCCTTGAACTTCAATTTCCAGAAATACATCTTTTCCGGAATCGATTGTTTCACGGACATAATCCACGGGTGTTCCATAATAATTACCGACGAACTCAGCATATTCCAGCAATTTGCCTTCCTCGATCAGTGCTTCGAATTCCTCGCGTTTTTTGAAGAAATAATCCACTCCGTCCACTTCACCATGGCGAGGCAGCCGTGTGGTCATCGAAATCGAATATTCGAATGCCGTTCCTGGCTGAGAAAAAATCGCCTTTCTTACAGTTCCTTTACCAACACCGGATGGACCGGACAAAACGATTAATAAACCTTTTTCTCTCATATTGTTTCAGTTACCCCTCTTCTACGCTGTCATCTCTATCTTGAAGCCGTGCGGCAACCGTTTCCGGTTGAACGGCAGATAAGATAACATGGTCGCTGTCTGTAATTATAACGGCCCTAGTCCTTCTACCATATGTAGCATCTATTAAGGATCCGCGGTCTCGGGCATCTTGGATGATCCTTTTGATCGGAGCCGATTCAGGGCTCACGATGGATACGATCCGGTTTGCGGAAACGATATTCCCAAAACCAATATTAATGAGCTTAATTGACATTTTTGTCCCCCATTCATACCTATTGTCACCTTGTTAGGTTCATCATAAACCGACTACTCGATATTTTGAACCTGTTCTTTTAATTTTTCAAGCAGACTTTTCATTTCCACCACTTCTTTGGTAATGGCCGAATCATTTGCCTTTGATCCAATCGTATTGACTTCCCTATTCATTTCCTGGACAAGGAAGTCGAGTTTCCTTCCAATTGGTTCACTATGGGTAAGCGTCCTTGAAAATTGCTGTACATGGCTATCGAGTCTGGTCAGTTCTTCATTTATATCACATTTATCTGCAAAAATGGCCGCTTCTGTCACAATGCGGCTATCTTCGATCAATCCTTCAGTCAATTCTGCCAGTTTGATTTCCAAGCGGGCTTTATATTTTTCGACGACTGAAGGTGCATGCATTTTGACCCCTGCTACAACCTCACCAAACTTTTCAAGCTGGTGTTTCATGTCCAAGGCCAGTTCCTGACCTTCCAGATTCCGCATTGTTTTCAGATTTTCCAATGCCCCCGTGACAGCCTTCAATAACAGGGATTCCAAATCGGCAGGAACCGCAGGTACTTCCTCCGTTATGAAAATCGATTCAAGTTGCAGCATATCCTGTAATGTAATGGAACTTTCCAGATTGTATTTTCCCTTGACTTCTTCCATCAACCCCACATACTGATCAGCAAGATCCCAATCGATCTTCACCTTTTTGGAAACCAGGCTCTCACCTTCAACTGTAATGAAGATTTCCACCCGTCCCCTTCTTATGTATTGGTTCGCCTTCTTCTTCACCTTTTCTTCCAAAACCAAAAGCTGGCGCGGCATTCGAATCGTATATTCACAAAAACGATGGTTCACGGTCTTAATTTCAGCAAAAACCTTGACCTGTTCGTTTTCCGCTTCTTCTCTTCCATAGCCCGTCATACTGGTAACCATGGTTCCACATCCTATCAAACATAATGTAGTAATTTAGCCTTTAATATTCATTATATATTAGCTACAGCACGAAAACTTTAGCTCACAAATAAAATACTACAAAAATAAAAAGGCAATAGAGCAAGACTCTACCACCTTAAAGATTATATCATATATCATTGTGCTTTTCTTGCTAAAAAGGTTCCAGCCAGTAAAAAAGTTGGTATGGATGCCATTCCTATTACTAATAGCCAATCCCTTCCCGAAATCGGTACCGTATGAAAGATTGTTTGTAAAGGCTGCACATACATGACGGCTACCATCAATAATAGGGAGGATAATACCGCCCCCACTAGATAAAGGTTACCGAATGGATTTCTCGAGAAGATCGAACGTTCACTTCGGCAATCGAATACATGTATAAGCTGAGCCAATACCAAGGTAGCGAACGCAATCGTTTGTGCATATGCAAGGTTTTCGGGATTTGCACGATATACAACATAAAATGCGATCAATGTTGAAACCCCGATCAGAAAACCGCGTGAAATGATCTTCCAGCCAAGCCCTCTTCCAAAAACACCTTCATTGGCATTTCTTGGATTTCTTTTCATTACATCTTCTTCGGCGGCATCCAGACCCAACGCCATCGCGGGCAGTCCGTCAGTCACAAGGTTCACGAATAAGATCTGGATTGGTATCAAAGGTAAAGGCAATGCACATAGCATCGCAAAAAACATGACCAAGATCTCCCCCACATTGGAAGCAAGCAGATAACGGATGAACTTCCTGATGTTTTCATAAATATTCCTGCCTTCTTTGATGGCCGATTTAATTGTGGCAAAATTATCATCAACCAATATCAAGGAAGAAGCTTCCTTCGCGACATCAGTACCCGTGATGCCCATGGATATACCAATATCCGCTGATTTTATTGCAGGGGCATCATTGACTCCATCCCCTGTCATTGCAACGACATGTCCTTTATTTTGCAAGGCTTTTACGATTTTCAACTTATGTTCCGGGGAAACGCGGGCAAATACCGAAACACTTTCAACAACTTCCTCAAGTTCCCCGACATCCATGTCCGCCAATTGCCGTCCTTCAAGTACACGGTCTTTTCCTTTTAAAATACCAAGTTCTTTAGCTATTGCCTTTGCGGTTATTACATGGTCGCCAGTAATCATGACAGTTTTGATCCCGGCATCCCTGCATTCCTTAACAGCCTGCTTCACCTCCGGACGCGGGGGATCGATCATGCCCTGCAGCCCCATGAAGGTCAAATTGCGCTCAGCTTCGGTTTCATGAAGCAAAATCGTTCCTTTCGGAAGGGGTTTATATCCAACGGCAATCATTCGAAGTGCCTGTGAGGCAAGCTCATTCATATCCTGCTGTACCCTTTCCTTACTCTCCCGATTTAATATTTCCGACCTGCCTTCCCAAAGAATCGTATCGGACTGGGCGATCAATACGTCAGGGGCCCCTTTTGCAATTACAAAATGATTATCCTTATCATCCTTCACTATAACACTCATCATTTTGCGGCTCGAGTCAAATGGAAACTCCTTCACTATCGTAAACCCCTTAGACAGGTGTTCCCTGGTCAACCCTGCTTTCATTGCCGCGACCAACATCGCCCCTTCTGTCGGATCACCGTCTAAAATATATTGTTTACCATTCTCCTTTAACTCAGCTTTGTTACAGAGCATGCCGAATGTAATTATTTGCAGCAATGCATTATGGTTTCTCGGGGCAACTGAAACTCCCTCTAAAGAAAACTCTCCGACAGGTTTATAACCAGTACCGCTGACATCCCAAGTTTTCCCTCCACTCCAAACCTTCGTCACCGTCATTTTGTTTTGGGTCAGTGTTCCTGTCTTATCTGAGCAAATCACCGTTGCGCAGCCTAGCGTTTCTACAGCAGGAAGCTTGCGGACAATCGCTTTTTGTTTGATCATACGCTGAACGCCTAAAGACAAGGCTACGGTCACAATGGCTGGCAAGCCTTCGGGAATCGCTGCAACAGCCAATGATACCCCGGCCAAAAACATCGTATAGAGGTCATGCCCTTGAATGACACCAGTCAGGACTACAATTACAGTTAATATTAAAGCCGTGACGATCAAAATTTTGCCTAACTGCTCCAACCTCCGCTGAAGCGGTGTTTCTTTTGTTTCTGCAGTCTGCAGGAGATCCGCAATCTTGCCCATCGCCGTATTCATACCCGTAGCGGTTACGATTCCGACTCCATTTCCTCTTGTCACCATCGTTCCCATAAAAGCCATATTTTCCTGATCACCGATACCTTCGACTTCATTCATCAATGGATCGGAACATTTAACGGCCGGGAGTGACTCTCCGGTAAGTGCAGACTCTTCTATTTCAAGGCTTGAATGGTCGACGATCCGTAAATCGGCACCAATTCGGTCACCGCTCGAAAACTTCAGGATATCCCCCACAACGACTTCCTTCGATGGGATCTTCAGCCACTGTCCACCTCGAAGCACGTAAACTTGCGGCGCTGCCATTTCCTTTAGGGCATCCAAGGATTTTTCTGCCTTCCGTTCTTGAAAAAAACCAAGTAATCCATTCAAAAAAACAATCGCCATGATGGCAATCGCATCGATATATTCACCCAATATCCCGGAGACCAATGTCGCGGCAAGTAAAACGATGACCATGAAATCTTTGAATTGGGCGAAGAATAAAAGAATGGCAGACTGTTTTTCCCCTTCCTTCAATTCGTTAAAGCCATGCTTTCGCAGCCTGTCCTTTACTTCATCATCGTCCAAACCGTGTGTAACGTTTGTTTGAAGCGCTTTCTCCATTTCTTGATTATTCATTTCCTTGAACTCCATCAAGTATCACACATCCCTTTGAATAGAATGAAATAGGCTCCTGTATACATCTCAACAGGCGCTTTTTGCTTTACCCATCCAACACCTGCCTGCTTACCGATACATAAAACAACCTGCTCTTCTTCCATGATTATTCAGACTCGTCCAAAATAATGCTATAATTAAACAGAATTGCGGAAAGAAGAACGATGCGGATAATTTAATGAATGAACGAAAGCTAATCATGATGGATGGTCTAATTTAGGATTTATCTCAGGAACCTATAAAAATAGCATCCATTCAATATTCCCGAACGGCAGCTACAGCTTTCCACCCAGTTCGCTTAAATTTGTGATTAGCTAAAATGGGCAGTCCAATGCACTGATAACGCTTAGCAAAATGAGTATCTTAGAAAATCTTATGTAAAGGAAGTAAAAATAGAATGTCATTTGATGGATTATTTACGAAAGCGATGACGGAAGAAATCGCTTCTATATTAAAAGGTGGACGAATCAATAAGGTACATCAGCCTTATAAAAATGAAGTAATACTGGTTGTTCGTGCTGGAGGTAAGAACCATAAGCTCTTATTGTCAGCCCACCCAAGTTATTCGAGGGTGCAAATGACCGAAGAAAGCTATGAAAACCCCAAGGAAGCACCCATGTTCTGCATGCTTCTTAGGAAGCACCTCGAAGGCTACACGATAGAAAATATTTATCAATATGAACTTGATAGAATGATCATTTTTGAAGTGAAGGGCCGCAATGAGCTTGGTGATGTCTCCCAAAAGCAGTTAATCATCGAAATCATGGGACGTCACAGCAACATTGTTTTAGTTGATAAAGAACGGAATATGATTTTGGACAGCATTAAGCATGTTTCACATGCAGTTAACAGTTATCGGGCGATACTGCCTGGCCAAGAATATAAGGCTCCACCAGCACAAGAAAAGAATAATCCCTTCGATGCTACGGAGGACGATATCAGGAAGAATATCGACTTCAATGCAGGAAAGCTGGATCGACAGCTTGTTGCCCATTTTTCCGGAGTTTCACCATTAGTTGCAAAGGAAGCCGTCTACCGGGCTGGGCTTGCCAACAGCACGACCCTTCCTTCAGCATTTTTAAGTATTATCCAGGAAATCTCGGAGGAAAAATATGCCGCCACGATCAAACAAGATGGAAATAAAGAAGTTTTTTATATGCTTTCACTAGAGCATCTGACTGGCAATCAACGTACGTTTCCTTCATTGAGCGAGATGCTCGACCGCTATTACTTCGGAAAGGCAGAAAGAGATCGGGTTAAGCAAAAGAGCCAGGATGTAGAACGTTTCATTACGAATGAAATCGAAAAGAACACAAAAAAAATCGGGAAGCTCGAACGTACATTAAAAGATACGGAACGCGGGGAACAGTATCAGTTGTTCGGTGAGCTGCTTACAGCTAATCTATATCAAATGAAAAAAGGCATGAAGGAAATAGAAGTCGTCAATTATTATGATGAAGATCAAAATATGGTCACCATCCCGCTTGACCCTTTAAAAAATCCATCAGATAATGCACAAAAGTACTTCTCCAGATACCAAAAGTCCAAAAATGCAGTCGGAGTAGTGCAAGAACAAATCGAAAAAACAAAATTGGAATTGGCCTATTTTGAAGCCTTGCACCAGCAGCTTCAATCAGCGTCACCCAGAGATATAGAGGAAATTCGCGAAGAACTTCAAGAAGAAGGATACATTCGGCAAAAAAAGAAAAAAGGCATGAAAAAGCCTGCAAATGCAAAACCGCAGCTTGAAACATATTATGCTACAGATGGAGATCAGATTTTTGTCGGGAAGAATAATAAACAAAATGATTACCTAACAAATAAGTTTGCACGCCGTGATGAAATATGGCTTCATACCAAAGATATACCTGGCTCACATGTTGTCATTCGAAATGAATCGCCAAGTGAAGAAACGATAAAAGAGGCAGCCGTATTAGCAGCTTTCTTCAGTAAAGCCAAGCAATCGAGTTCAGTGCCCGTTGACTTCACACAAGTTCGCCATGTTAAGAAACCGAATGGTTCCAAGCCCGGGTTCGTGATCTATGAGCAGCAGCAGACCGTATATATTACACCTGATGCCGATACCGTCATACGCTTAAAGGAAGCGGTAAAGGAGTAAAAAAATAGAGTTGGCCCAATCCTCCGTGATTGGGTCAACTCTATTTTCATGCTGAAATCCAAGCTGTATCAGCCGGATTCTCGCGCCATTTTTTTAACTTTTCCAATTCATCTGCCGTGATGTACCCTTTTTCATTAGCGACCTTTATCAAAGTCGAGTAGTCACTCAACGAATGGTTAATAATGCCCTCAGCATCGAATTTTTCTTTTCCCTTTTCCAATTCATAAGTAAAGATCGAAACGACTCCTAGAACATCACAGCCTGCTTCCTTCAGCGCGTTAACAGCAGTTATTACACTTCCGCCGGTTGAAATCAAGTCTTCCACAACCACCACTTTTTGTCCTGGAACAGCACGGCCTTCGATTTGATTGCCCTTTCCGTGCTCCTTGGCTTTGGATCGAACATAGCACATCGGTGCATTTAATTTTTCACTTACCCAAGCTGCATGCGGAATGCCGGCAGTTGCTGTTCCTGCAATTAGTTCAGCCTCAGGGAAGTGCTGTTCAATCAATCCTTTCAATCCTTCCGCTATTTCATTACGAACCTCTGGGTACGAAAGGGTTAAACGGTTGTCACAATAAATGGGTGATTGAATTCCAGATGCCCAAGTGAATGGGTCATTCGGCTGTAGGTACACTGCTTTTATTTCCAAAAGATGTTCAGCTATCTTATTATTTAACATGATATTCCCTCCCAAGCTGCTTTCATATCCAAATACGCCCTTAATGGATCTTCCGCTCCTGTTATGGCTCTTCCTACAACGATGGCATCCGCTCCAAATTCCCTAGCCTGTTCAGGCGTGGCAATTCTCTTTTGATCATGCGTCTGTCCTCCTGCATTTCGGATTCCAGGTGTGACCGTTAAAAATTCATGACCGATGCGTTCATGTATGGTCTTTACTTCATGGGTGGAACATACGACTCCATCCAACCCTGCCTCTTTAGTAAGTTTTGCATAATGGAGGACCGAATCCTCCAGAGATCCGGCAATGTTTTGCTCAACATTCATTTGTTCTTGTGACGTGCTCGTCAGTTGGGTAACCCCTATGCATAATGGACGCTTTTTACCAGCGGACGTTCCCTTATCCAGGCCTTCGATGGCTGCTTCCATCATTTTTTGGCCACCCGCCGCATGTACATTGACCATGTCGGCACCTAAAGTTGCCAATCCTGTCATGGCCATTTTGACCGTATTTGGAATATCATGAAGCTTCAAGTCCAAAAACACATCGTGACCTTGCTCTTTTACGAAAGAGATTATTGATGGCCCATTCTGATAAAATAATTCCATCCCCACTTTTACAGCCAGTTTTTCCGAGTGGAACTGTTTTAGGAATTTCTCCGTTTGAATGAAGTCAGGGAAATCAAGAGCGATAATTAGTGACTGTTTCATTCTGCTTCCAGCTCCTTCCAGTACATTCTGAAATATGGTCAAATCCCAGCTCATCCAACAATTTCGGCAATTCTTCAATGATGGTCGGGCAAACAAAGGGATCCACGAAGTTCGCGGTTCCTACCGCAACAGCACTGGCACCCGCATAGAAAAATTCAATGACGTCTTCCGCTGTAGCGATGCCGCCCATTCCGATTATTGGAATCGACACTTGCTGGCTTACCTCATAAATCATCCGGAGAGCAACAGGTTTTATTGCAGGACCAGATAAACCTCCCGTTCTGTTCGATAGAATCGGTTTACCAGTCTTTAAATCCAACCGCATGCCGACTAATGTATTTATCATTGTCAGCCCGTCGGCCCCGCCTTCTTCTACAGCTTTGGCCATTTCCACAATATCACTGACATTCGGTGAAAGCTTCACATATACAGGAACGGAAGATACTTCCTTGACCGCCTTTGTTACCTCTTTGGCAACTTCCGGTACCGTACCGAAAGCTATGCCTCCTTCTTTTACATTCGGACAAGAGATATTCAATTCAAGTGCTTTTACATTCCCTACCTTGCTTATTTCCCTGGCAACCTTTACATAGTCAGCTATTTGAGAACCTGCAACGTTGGCGATGATGGGAACATCATACCCACCTAGCCAGGCCAGTTCTTCACTGATGACCTTTTCTAAACCTGGATTCTGCAGACCGATGGCGTTCAGCATTCCCGAAGAGGTTTCCGCAACACGCGGAGTAGGGTTACCGAACCTCGGCTCAGGAGTGGTCGCTTTGATCATGATCGCCCCAAGAATATCCAAGTCGAAAAATTGACTGTATTCACGGCCAAATCCAAAGCATCCAGATGCTGGCATGACTGGGTTTTTCAAATGTAATCCTGGTAATTCAACTGAAAGCCTGCTCATAGTACCACCTCTCCTGCCCGGAACACGGGTCCATCGCTGCATACCTTTTTATAACTGAAACCAGTTGGATCATCCCCTGTATGACACACGCAGGCAAAGCATGCACCGATGCCGCAGCCCATCCTTTCCTCAAGGGACAGGTAAAGCTTTTTCTCACGATAGCCCGCTTCCAACGCTCTTAACATTGGTGTAGGCCCGCAGGAAAAGATTGTTGCAAACTCTTGCTCAAGGTTGTCTATTACAGTCGTAACAAATCCTTTTGTCCCATATGAACCATCCACCGTGGCTATATGGGTATCACCTAATTCACTGAATTCTTTTTCGTAAAAGATGGCGGACTTGGTCTGGAAGCCCAATACATGGATTACATTTACACCTTTCGCAACCAACATCTGTGATAGTTGATACAGGGGCGGGACACCAATCCCGCCGCCAACCAATAATGCCGTTTCTCCCTTTTTGGCCTCATGAACGGGAAATCCGTTGCCAAGCGGTCCAAGAATATCGACCGCTTCCGCCTCTTTACGCTGTGATAACAGCGTCGTCCCTTTCCCTTCAGCCCGGTATATCATCGTGAACTGTTTTTCACTGCTGTTGTAAGAAGAAATTGAAATCGGGCGTCTTAACAATGGCTCAGTGCCTTCTGTTGTCTTGACTTGGACAAACTGGCCTGGTTGCTTCATCTCTGAAACCAATTCACCTTGCAAGGTAAGTTCAAAGATGGATGGGGCCAGCTCCTTATGATTTAACACCTTCATTCTTTCCTTCTTGATCATATATAGCTCACCTCACGACTTTTTTCCGTTTTTCCCATTGCTTCTGCCGAGAAGGTCATGGATTCTATCACTCTTAAAATAGCTTCTGCCGTATCAAGTGATGTTAAGCATGTCACTCCATTTTCAACCGATTCACGTCGGATTCTGAAACCATCCCGGGCCGGCTGCTTGCCTTTTGTCAAAGTATTTATGACAAATTGCGCTTCCCCGTTCCGGATAACATCCAGCAGGTTTGTACCTTCTTCGCCAATTTTACCGACAATCGCAGTCGGGATGCCCGATTGCTGCAATAGGGCCGCAGTTCCGCTGGTGGCTATCAGCTTGAATCCGATATTATGGAAACGTCTTGCTAAAAGTAACGCTTCTTGCTTATCTTTGTCCGATATCGTCAATAACACCGAACCATGCCCCTTAATTTTGAAGCCGGAAGCGACCAACCCTTTATATAAAGCCTTTTCGAGGGTGCTATCTTTCCCCATTACTTCACCAGTCGATTTCATTTCAGGTCCGAGAGAAATGTCCACGCCTCTTAATTTTGCAAAAGAGAAGACCGGCACTTTCACAAAGACCCCAGTTTGTTCTGGCACTAACCCAGATCTGTAACCTTGGCTTTCTAGTGTGTGGCCCAAGATGACCTTCGTGGCTAAGTTAGCCATCGGCACATTCGTAATTTTACTTAAGAATGGAACGGTCCGGCTCGAACGTGGATTTACTTCAATTACATACACTTCTTCATTGCTGATGACATATTGAATGTTCAAGAGACCAATTATATTCAAGCCTTTTGCCAATCGGGTCGTATAGTCGATGATTACTTCTTTTTGTTTTTCCGTTAAATTTTGCGGCGGATAAACTGCAATCGAATCACCTGAATGGACGCCGGCACGTTCGATATGCTCCATGATCCCAGGGATAACCACCGTTTCACCATCGGAAATACCATCGACTTCTATTTCCTTACCCGTTAAGTAGCGGTCTATCAGGACAGGATGATCCGGATTTATTTTCACGGCATTTTTCATGTAATGCAGCAATTCTTCTTGTTTATAGACGATTTCCATCGCTCTTCCTCCGAGAACATACGATGGCCTTACTAAAACAGGGTAACCAATATCTTCAGCGATGACGATCGCTTCATCAACCGATGTTGCGGTTTTACCCTTTGGCTGAGGAATGCCTAAATCCTTCAGTGCTTTTTCAAATTTATTGCGATTTTCCGCCCTATCCAGGTCTTCAAGTGAAGTACCAAGGATTTTCACTCCTCTTTCAACAAGACCATCTGCAAGGTTGATTGCTGTCTGTCCGCCAAACTGGACGATGACGCCTTCCGGTTTTTCCAAATCGATGACATGCATGACATCTTCAATAGTCAATGGTTCGAAATAAAGTTTGTCGGAGATACTGAAATCCGTCGAAACTGTTTCTGGATTGTTGTTGATGATGATCGCTTCATATCCAGCTTCTTTAATGGCCCATACCGAATGTACGGTCGCATAATCAAACTCTACTCCTTGCCCGATCCGAATTGGACCTGATCCCAGGACAATGACACTTTTCTTGTCGGTCACGATGGATTCATTCTCATCTTCATATGTCCCATAAAAATACGGTGTTTCCGATTCGAATTCTGCAGCACATGTATCAACCATTTTGTAAACAGGGATGATTCCTTGCTGTTTCCGGTACTCATAAACGTCAATTTCGGGAACTTCCCATATTTCCGCGATCGTTTTGTCAGAAAACCCTAGTTCTTTAGCCTTTTGCAATACTTCACAATCAAATGAATGTTCTTTAAGCTGCTTTTCAAAGTCGATTATCTTTTTCAACTTATGCAAGAAGAATAAATCGATCTGGCTCCATTCGTGGATGGTTTCGATCGTTTTGCCCCTTCTTAAAGCTTCACCGATATAGAATAACCGTTCATCTCCGGCTTTTCGGATCCGTTTCTCTATTTTTCCATCCTCAAACTCGTCATTCAAGTTAAGATGGTATATACCCGCTTCAAGGGAACGGACAGCTTTTAAGATGGATTCCTCGAATGTACGGCCGATTGCCATGACTTCTCCGGTCGCTTTCATTTGGGTCCCGAGTCTACGGTTGGCGCTTTCGAACTTATCGAAAGGCCAGCGCGGAATTTTCGTAACGACATAGTCCAGTGCCGGTTCAAAGCTGGCATAGGTTTTGCCAGTGACAGGGTTCATCATTTCATCAAGTGTCAAACCAACGGCTATCTTTGCTGCCAGCTTTGCAATTGGATACCCAGTCGCTTTTGAAGCAAGTGCCGAAGAACGGCTGACCCTTGGGTTCACTTCAATGACATAATATTGATAGCTGTTTGGATCTAGCGCAAGCTGAACATTACATCCACCTTCAATTTTCAAAGCGCGGATAATCTTCAAAGAAGTATTCCGAAGCATTTGATACTCTCTGTCACTTAATGTTTGGCTTGGTGCCGCAACTATTGAATCTCCTGTATGGACACCGACAGGATCGAAGTTTTCCATATTACAAACGACTATTGCATTATCATTGGAATCACGCATCACTTCATATTCCACTTCTTTGAAACCGGCAATGCTCTTCTCAAGCAAACATTGGTGAACCGGGCTGCTTTTCAGGCCACCCTCAACGATCTCGATAAGCTGCTCTTCGTTATCACAAATCCCACCGCCTGTTCCGCCAAGCGTGAAGGCTGGACGAACAATGACCGGATAGCCGACTCGTTCAACGAATGTATAGGCTTCTTCCAAGTTATGAATAATGTCGCTGTCAGGTACTGGTTCCCCAAGATCGTTCATTAGCGTACGGAAAAGGTCACGGTCTTCCGCTTGTTGGATAGCCGAAAGTTTGGTACCAAGAATCTGTACATTGCATTCTTCCAGGATTCCTGATTCGGCAAGCTCAACGGCCATGTTCAAGCCAGTCTGTCCGCCCAAGGTAGGTAACAGTGCATCCGGGCGCTCTTTACGAATGATTTTGCTGACAAATTCCAATGTGATCGGTTCAATATAAACCGCGTCAGCCATTTCAGTGTCTGTCATGATTGTAGCAGGGTTAGAGTTAATCAGGATCACTCGATAACCTTCTTCTTTTAAGGCTATACACGCTTGGGTTCCTGCATAATCGAACTCGGCGGCCTGTCCGATGACGATCGGACCGGAACCAATTACTAGGATGCTTTTTATATCAGTGCGTTTTGGCATGTTTTTTCCCCCTTGTTGGTTGCAGCTTCAATCATTTGTAAGAATTCATTGAATAAGTAGTTGGCATCTTCCGGACCTGGTGATGCTTCCGGGTGATATTGCACGGTGAAAGCCGGATACTTTTTATGGCGCAGTCCTTCAATCGTATCGTCATTCAATGCTGTATGTGTCACAATAAGATCTGTACTTTCTATGGAAAGCTCTTCAACTGTATATCCATGATTTTGAGATGTGATGGATACTTTTCCGGTACGAAGGTCCCTGACCGGATGATTCGAACCTCGATGGCCGAATTTTAATTTTGCTGTATCCGCCCCGTTTGCAAGTGCGAATAATTGATGTCCTAAACAGATTCCGAATAACGGCACTTGCGTTTGGATTGTCCGGATCATTTCGAGCGTCTCAAGAACACTTTTCGGATCTCCAGGACCGTTTGAAAGCATCACGCCATCCGGATGATATTGCATCACTTCTTCGGCCGTGACGTTATAAGGCACAACCACGACATCACAGCCGCGCTTCGTCAACTCACGTAAAATCCCATGCTTCATGCCGTAATCTACAAGAACTACCCGCGGGCCTCTGCCCGGGCTGGAATAAGGTGCTGTTGTTGAAACCTGTTTTACCTGATTAGAAGGAATCACCGTTGCTTTCAATTGGGAAACCACTTCATTTGCATCTTTATTGATATTGCAAAGTGCCCCTTTAAGTGCACCTGATTTCCTGATGATTCTTGTCAGCTTTCTCGTATCGATTCCGCTAATTCCAGGTATGTTCTTCATTTTCAAATATTCATCTAGTGATAATTGGTTTCGCCAGTTGGAAGGATGTTCTGCTGTTTCCTTAACGACGAATCCTGCTATGGCTGGATTGATGGATTCAAAGTCATCCCGGTTTATCCCGTAGTTCCCGATTAATGGATACGTAAGTGTAACGATTTGACCGCAATACGATGGATCGGATAGAATCTCTTGGTATCCCGTCATTCCTGTGTTAAAAACGACTTCACCTATTTTTTCTACGTACCCTCCGAATGCTTCCCCAAGGAATACTGTCCCATCTTCTAAAATTAGCTGTCTTTTCATCCTTGAACACGTCCTTTTTCCCAAGCTATTTTTCCTTGTGCAATCGTCATGACTGGCCAGCCATAACATTTCTTTTCATTAAAAGGTGTATTTTTCCCTTTTGAAGCAAACTCTTCAGCATTGATTTCTTTTTCCGTTTCCAAATCGATGAGTACGATATCCGCAGTAGCACCTTCTTTTAGCTCTCCATAAGGAAGGGAGAAACTTTCAGATGGTTTGATTGTCATGAAATCGATCAATTGCTTTAATGTTATGATGCCCTTTTTAACCAATTCGGTGTAAAGCAGCGGGAAGGCGGTTTCCAATCCTACTATTCCGAAAGGAGCCAGCTGCATTCCCTGCGCCTTTTCCTCTGCCGTATGCGGGGCATGGTCTGTTGCTATGAAATCGATGGTTCCGTCAAGCAGTCCTTCAATCAACGCGTCCCGATCTTCACGGCCCCTTAATGGCGGGTTCATTTTATAATTCGCATCAAGTCCCGGTATATCATCTTCACACAATAATAAGTGATGCGGTGTAACTTCGGCTGTAACTCGAATACCTGCACGTTTTGCATCCCTTACCGTCCTTACCGATTCCTTAGTGGATATATGGCACACGTGATAATGGCAGTTAGCCGCTTCGGCAAGAAGGATATCCCGGGCGATATGTACCGCTTCACATGCCGACGGAATTCCATTGATTCCCTGTTCTTTTGAGAATCTTCCTTCATGGACGGAGCCTTTATTGATTAAGCTATTGTCTTCACAATGAGCTACTATGGCCATATCTTGAGCGGCTGCCCGTTTCATCGCTTCCAGCATCATCCCGGCTTCTTGAATTCCTACGCCGTCGTCCGTAAAGGCGAAAGCACCCGTTTGTTTTAATGAAGCAAAGTCGGTCAGCTCCTTGCCTGCTTCCCTTATCGTAATGGATGCATATGGGAGTACCCTGACATGAGCCGTTTCTTCAATCTTCCTGTTAAGCGCCTCAAGGTTCTCCACTGTATCAGGAACTGGCCTTGTATTCGGCATCGCCGCTACCGTAGTGAAACCGCCTCTTGCCGCTGCAAGCGTCCCGCTTGCGATCGTTTCTTTATGTTCACCGCCAGGTTCGCGTAAATGGACATGCAGGTCAACGAATCCTGATGTAATAAGTAACCCTTCAGCGTCAACTACCTTACAATTTTCCGTTGCCAGGTTTTCGCCGATTTTTGTGATGACCTTGCCTTCCATTTCAATGTCCGCTTTTTTGAATGAGTTTTGATTATCTAGCAATACTCCATTTTTGATTACTGTTTTCATGAGTGTTTCCCCCTTCGGATTGTTCAAGCACATTTTTTAATACGGCCATTCTAATGAACACGCCATTCTCCATTTGTTTAAAAATTCTTGAGCGGCTGCATTCGACTAAATCACTGTCTATTTCAACACCGCGGTTTATTGGTGCAGGATGCATGATGATCGCACCCGGTTTCATATTTTCTTCACGTTGTTTGGTCAGGCCGAAACTTTCCAGATAATCTCCATTTGCCTGATCGTATTTTTCAATATGCCTTTCATGCTGTATTCTGAGCAGCATGACCACATCCGAGGTAGCTACCGCATGATCGATGTCCTCATACCTTCCTAAACTGTTTGTTCTGTCAAACCATTCAGGCGGGCCCGAAAATACGACATTCGCTCCTAAGCGGGTCAATGCTTCTGCATTCGATTTCGCAACCCGACTATGCCTCACATCACCAATTATGGCAATCTTCAGACCTTTGAAACTTTTAAACTCTTGTTTTATCGTCAATAGGTCCAGTAATGATTGGGTTGGATGATTTCCGCAGCCATCCCCTGCATTGATTATTGGAATCCCGATCTTCTCATTCAATTCGTCAAAATAATTATCCTGTTCATGACGGATGATCAAGGCATTTACACCTATTGCTTCTAGTGTTTTAACAGTGTCATATAAGGTTTCACCTTTTAACACGGAGGATGTACCCGCATCAAAAGGAATGACCTCAAGTCCCAATTTTCTTTCAGCCATTTCAAAGCTTGATTTTGTACGTGTACTTGGTTCAAAGAAGAGATTGGCAACTGTGGTCTGCTGCTTTGGATTCCAGCTAGATCCGTTGGCAAAACACTCTGCCTCATGTAAAATTCTTTCAATATCGGTTAAAGTCAATTCATTCATGGTCAATAATTTTTTCATCGAACCTGCTCCTTTCACATTTGTGATGCGGGGCATAAAAAACACCCCGCCATTAAGGACAGGGTGTAGGTCATAAAGAGTGTGAGGTCACGGAATGGTTTACACTTTATCCCGTTCTCATTCTTTACAGCAACACCCTTTTAAGCCTCTCTGGACTTCTTTTAAAAGGTGATTTATTGTTTTGATGCAGTATCTTATTTTTCAAATATATCTCCGGATATTTTTTCACGGTCCGGAAGAATCAAGTTAAGAAGGATTCCGACGATGGCTGAAAGTGCCATTCCGGAAAGCGATACCGTTTCCGATAGTTGTACGAACGCTCCTCCGATTCCTAACACCAGGATGACTGAAGCTATCATCAGGTTTCTTTTCTTGTCAAAATCGACCTTATTATCAATCAGCATCCTTAACCCGCTTGATGCGATGATACCGAAGAGCAAGATGGAAATGCCGCCCATCACCGCGCTGGGTATCGAGCTGATCACTGCTGAAATCTTACCGTTAAAGCCAAAGATGATTGCTGTTAATGCTGCCCCGCCGATGATATACACACTGTACGCCTTTGTCATCGTCAGGACCCCAATATTTTCACCATATGATGTCAGCGGCGGACCACCGATGAAGGAACCAATCATGATTCCTGCTCCATCCCCTAAAATCGAGCGATGCAAACCGGGCTTTTCCAAAAAGTTTCTGCCGACTACTTTGCTCAGAACCATTTGGTGACCAATATGTTCTGATAAAGTTACGATGGCGACGGGTACCATGATGGCAATGACCTCCCATGAGAAGGTCGGTGTATAGGTTACATATGGCAACATGAAGTCAGGCATTTCCCACCATTGTGCTGATTTGATCGGTTCATAATCTATTATTCCTGCAACAGCCGAACAGGCGTAGCCCACTATGATTCCCATTAAAATCGGGATCAAGTTAATGAATCCTTTAAAGAACACGTTACAGATGATGGTTACCGCTAAAGTGATCAGCGCTATAACTATATATGTGACGCTGTATTTATCTTGTGGATCATACATTGCCATGTCCACGGCCGTTCCGGCAAGGCTTAATCCGATTACGATGATGACTGGGCCCACCACAACCGGAGGAAGTATATTCATTAACCAGCGCAATCCGACTTTTTGGATAATCAATGCTACTATCCCATATATGAACCCTGCTGCAAAACAGCCGATCATGGCCGCCTCCGGACCACCTAATGCCTTTGCCGCGATGATCGGCGTAATGAAAGCGAAAGATGACCCGAGATAAGCTGGTATCTGACCTTTGGTTATCAATAAGTATGAAAGTGTGCCCAACCCGCTTGAAACCAGCGCTACCGCTGGGCTTAACCCTACCAAGAATGGCACCAGCACCGTTGCACCGAACATGGCGAACAAATGCTGGATGCTTAACGTAATCCACTGGCCAGCCTTTGGTACGTCCTCAACATCCAGTACGATGTCTCTTTTCGTTTCTTCCATTTCCGTATCCCCCTATGAAAATTCCATCAAAACTGCAAAAACCCTCTTTGCAGGTATACAAAGAGGGTTTCTCAGAAGGCGAATGCCTTTGCATAGGCATAGCTCTCCCGATTGACTCCCCTTTGCCAGCCTCTCTGGACTGTCTTTAAAAGGGTAATATGAAATTTTCATGTTGTTTAGTTTTCTAATATAGTAACTTGATCTATTTCATCTACTTCTGTTAATGTAACGGTAATTTTTTCAGATTGGGAAGTCGGAACGTTTTTGCCGACGAAATCCGCTCGAATCGGCAATTCCCTATGTCCCCTATCCACTAATACGGCAAGCTGGATCTGCGAAGGTCTTCCCAAATCCACCAGAGCATCCATTGCCGCTCTAACGGTTCTGCCTGTGAAAAGAACATCATCCACTAAAATCACTTTCTTGTCAGTGATATTGACCGGAATGTCTGAACCTTTTACGATGGGTTCCCCATCATTGGTCTTTTTCGAAAGGTCATCGCGATAAAGCGTAATATCCAGTTCACCCAGTTCTATTTCCTTGCCTTCTATTTGATTGATGCGCTTTGCAAGTCGGTCAGCGAGGAAAATCCCGCGTGTACGTATCCCGATTAAGACGCAATCTTCTATACCCTTATTTTTCTCAATAATTTCATGGGCAATTCTCGTCAAGGCTCTGCTAATGGCCTTCTCATCAAGTACTATGGCTTTCTCATTCAACACGTCGGCCACCCCGATTCCATTTTTCTGATAGGTCAATTTCAACAAAAAATCCTCATGCCAAGAAGGCATGAGGATTTTATCGCCATGGGCATAATTATCCCATTTTGCGTATCCGTTTCCTTCTCAGTCTCTCTGAACTGTGTTAAAGGTTCTTATTAAGTTGTTATTATAATATATCAGAAAAACGAATTTGTCAATCCTTACTTCTACGCAATTGATTAATTAGATTTTCTAACTCTTCCGGAGTCGGAGCTTCGAATTCCATATACTCATTTGTACGAGGGTGAATGAAACCTAGAAGTCCGGCGTGCAATGCTTGTCCATCTAATTTCAGGGTCTTTTTCGGACCATATTTAGGATCACCCGCTAGAGGGAAGCCAATGTATTTCATGTGAACACGAATTTGATGTGTCCTTCCTGTTTCAAGCTGGCATTCCACTAAAGTGAAATCCTTGAAGCGTTCGATGACCCGGAAATGCGTGACAGCATTTTTGGCATTCGAATCTGTGACAGTCATGCTTTGGCGATCTTTTTTATCGCGGCCTATCGGTGCATCGATCGTTCCGAAGTCATGTGGGATCACACCATGAACTACAGCTTGATACTTACGGGTAACCGTTTTGTCCACAAGCTGCTGTACCAGTTTTTCATGTGCCATATCATTTTTGGCAACCATCAATAGACCTGAAGTATCTTTATCGATTCGATGGACGATTCCAGGCCGCATGACACCGTTGATTCCAGAAAGGTCCTTGCAGTGTGCCATCAATCCATTTACAAGCGTACCGGATACATGTCCAGGTGCAGGATGGACGACCATACCGCTCGGTTTATTAACCACAAGTACATCTGCATCTTCATAATAGATATCCAAATCCATTTCCTCTGCTACCGCATCCAATTCCTCAAGTTCAGGAATCGTCACTTCGATTGTATCGCCAGGAACAGCTTTGTAATTCGTCTTTATCGCCGTGCCATTTACCAAAACATGATCATCCTTAATCCATTGCTGGACCTGAGTACGTGACCATTCCTCATTCAAAGTGGAAAGAGCCTTATCAATCCTGACTCCTTTTAGTGTTTCATCGATGCTGTATAACCTTTTATCCATTATCTTTCTCCTTAGCGTTTTTTTCTTCTAAAAACATATGAATCACGAGCAGTCCGACACCAATTGAAAGCGCAGCATCAGCAACATTAAATACCGGGAAACTGTAGCTGAAAATATAGGTATGAACGAAATCCACCACTTCCTGACGAACAACACGATCGATGAAATTACCAATCGCACCGCCTAGCATGAGAGCAAGTGCAGCTCCAAGCAAAACGCTTTCCTTCGCCATTTTCTGAATATAATAGACAAGTCCAATAATGACAGCGATGGTGATGATGTAGAAAAACCACATTTGACCTTGTAGAATTCCCCATGCTGCCCCACGATTACGATGCGAGGTGATATATAGAAGGTTTTCAATAATTTCAATGCTTTCTCCGTACTCCATTTTTTTCACAATCATCCATTTTGTCAGCTGATCGAGAGCTATGACCAAAAGGGCAATCAAATAATAAAACACATTTTTTCCCCCAAACTAATCAAATCTTCACTTTTGAATTGTAGCATAAACTAGAAATAATGACTAATCCGAAAAGCAGAATCTGCTGTCGGTACCTGAAGAATATAGGGCAGATTGAATAAAGGCAATTCCCTATGGAGGTTAAACACAAAAAAGCCGGTCCCTTCATGAAGGGACCGGCTTTCCTTTTTTGAATTATTGATTCACATAATGCTCTTTCACGACTGTAGCACAACGCGGGCAAAGTGTCGGATGTTCTTCCACTTGACCTACTTCCTTCGAAACATTCCAGCAACGTTCACACGTTTCACCTTCTGCTTTTGTAACAAGGATCGCTATATCCTCAAGTTTAACCGCTTCTGCCGGGGCACTTGCCACATCACCAGCGATTTCGAATTCGGATACGATGAATAGCTGTTCAAAGCTTTCCTTGATGCCATCAAGCAGATTCTTCGTCTCTTCATTAACATAGACCATCACTTTAGCGTTCAGTGATTTTCCGATGACCTTCTGGTTACGGGCTTCTTCTAATGCTTTAAGTACATTATCACGGACATCCATGAACGCCGTCCATTTTTCTTCAATGACTTCAGCATCATCAATTGAAATTTCTTCAGGCATCAATGTCAGCTGTACACTTTCTTCCGTTACACCCGGAATGAACGCCCATACTTCATCAGCTGTATGCGAAAGGATCGGTGACACCAATTTCGTTAAGCTGACCAATGATTCGTAAAGGACCGTTTGAATGGCCAAACGCTCTTTACCATTTGGTGCTTCACAATAAAGAATGTCTTTTGCATAATCAAGGTAGAATGAACTTAAATCCTGTGTACAGAAATTATTGACCATATTATAAATTGTAGCAAACTCATAATTTTCATAACTTAACTTCGACTGTTTGATCAGTTTATTCAATTTAACCAGCATGTATCGATCGACTTCAGGCAATTCTTGAACTGCCACTTTATCGGTTTTTGGATTGAATCCATCCAAGTTCCCTAACAGGAAGCGGAATGTATTACGGATTTTACGGTAAACTTCCGAAACTTGTTTTAAAATAGGATCGGAAACCCTGACATCCGATTGGTAATCCACCGAAGCTACCCAAAGGCGTAAGATATCTGCTCCAAGTTGGTTCATGACCTTTGATGGCAGCACAACGTTCCCAATTGACTTACTCATTTTACGGCCTTCTCCATCCAATGCGAACCCGTGGCTAAGTACACCTTTATATGGCGCTTTGCCTGTAACCGCAACACTTGTAGAAAGTGATGAGTTAAACCAGCCGCGATATTGATCGGAACCTTCTAAATAAAGGTCAGCAGGACGCTGCAAGTCATCTCTTTCTTCAAGTACCGCTTGATGGGAAGAACCGGAATCGAACCATACGTCCATGATATCCGTTTCTTTCGTGAAAATACCATTCGGGCTGCCTTCATGTGTATAGCCTTCAGGCAGAAGTTCTTTCGCTTCACGCTCAAACCAGATGTTTGAACCGTGTTCGCGGAATAGGTTTGAAATATGGTCGATGGTTTCATCCGTAATAATCGGCTCGCCATTTTCTGCATAAAACACTGGAATTGGCACGCCCCAAGCGCGTTGGCGGGAAATACACCAATCCCCGCGGTCACGAACCATATTGAATAGGCGCGTTTCGCCCCAAGCCGGTACCCATTTGGTTTCTTCAATCGCTTCCAGAAGCTCACTGCGGAAGTCTTTGATTGAAGCGAACCATTGTGCTGTTGCTCGGAAGATCGTCGGCTTCTTCGTCCGCCAGTCATGTGGGTAAGAGTGCGTAATGAACGTCAAGTTCAATAACGCGCCTGCTTCAGTTAATTTTTCGGTAATTGGTTTATTCGCTTGATCATAAAATAATCCGGCAAATTCCCCTGCCTCTTCCGTCATGACTCCTTTTTCATCTACAGGACAAAGTACGTCCAAGCCATATTTTTGCCCAATGCTAAAGTCATCTTCACCATGGCCAGGCGCCGTATGAACACAGCCCGTTCCAGCTTCAGTCGTTACGTGCTCACCTAACATCACTAAAGATTCGCGGTCATAAAGAGGATGTTTGGCAACAGCGCGGTCCAACTCGCTACCTTTTACCGTTTTTTCGATAGACGGGTTTTCCCAGCCTAATGTTTCCGTTACCGATTCAAGCAGTGCCTCAGCAAGTAAGAATTTTTCATTTTCGACAGCCACTACTACGTAATTTAATTGCGGATGCAATGAGATACCAAGATTGGCAGGAATCGTCCATGGAGTTGTCGTCCAGATGATGATTTTGACGCCTTCATCGATTACACCTTTGCCATCCGTGACTTCAAAAGCAACATAGATCGACGCAGAGCGTTTGTCTTGATATTCAATTTCAGCTTCGGCTAGCGCTGATTCACTTGAAGGGGACCAGTAAACAGGTTTTTTCCCTTTATAAATGTAGCCCTTTTTCGCCATTTCACCGAATACCTTGATTTGCTGCGCTTCATATTCAGGCTTTAATGTGATATAAGGATTATCCCAATCACCACGGACCCCTATTCTCTTAAACTGCTCACGTTGATTGTCAATCTGACCATAAGCATACTCTTCACAAAGCTTTCTGAATTCGGCAACGCTCATTTCTTTCCGTTTCACGCCTTTTTTCGTCAATGCCGTTTCGATTGGAAGCCCATGCGTATCCCAGCCAGGTACATATGGTGCTTGAAAACCGCTCATCGATTTAAATCGGACAATGAAATCCTTTAAAACCTTATTCATTGCATGGCCCATATGGATATCGCCATTGGCATATGGAGGTCCATCATGCAAAATGAATAAAGGACGTCCTTCCGTTTGTTCTTGCACTTTTTTATAGATGTTCATTTCTTTCCATTTTTCTTGGATTTCCGGTTCACGTTTCGGTAAATTCCCCCGCATTGGAAATTCAGTTTTAGGCATCAATAAGGTATCTTTGTATTCCATCATAAAATCCTCCATCCGTCTTTTAAAAAAATTCATTCGAACCGATGACTTGATATCCGGCCAAAATAAAAAGCCCTCTCATCCCTGAAAAAGGGACGAGAAAGCTTTGCTTCCCGCGGTACCACCCTGGCTAGAAAGATCCACATAGTGAATCCAACCTCTCGAGCATTCGTAACGTGAATGAAACGCTTCATTTACTTGCTGCCTAGGCAGTTTCAACTCAGAACTCAAGGGTGATCTTCAATATCTTCGCTTATTCCGGGCTTTCACCATCCCCGGTTCGCTAAAAATAAGTGTGTGAAGAATTTACTTTCCCTGTCATCGTCTAATTTCATAATGAATAGTATTGTTAAAAAATTATATGCG
The DNA here is from genome assembly GCF_918698065.1 of Peribacillus sp. Bi134. NCBI lineage: Bacteria > Bacillati > Bacillota > Bacilli > Caryophanales > Bacillaceae > Peribacillus > Peribacillus sp. Bi134. Next base: position 191,078 of record NZ_CAKKLN010000007.1, read on the forward strand.
AAAAAAGTGTTCAAAGTCAAGGAATCGTTTAAATTTCCTCTTCCACTCTCTCATTTAATTCTATTTCAGTCGCATCCACTTCATAATCCAGAAGATGATCCCAATCGTCATTATCCAGCAAATCCAGCTGTGCACCGACAAGCATTTTGAAACGTGTCCTGAATACTTTGGATTGCTTTTTCAAATCCTCAATATCCATCGCTATTTTCCTTGCTTTCACAAGTGACTCATTGACGATCCTGTCAGCATTTTTCTCTGCTTCCTTTATGATCAGTTTCGCTTCTTTTTGGGCATTGCGCCTTAATTCTTCGGCTGCTTCCTGAGCGACAATAATCGACTTGTTAAGTGTACCCTCAATTGTCGTAAAATGTCCCAAACGATCAAAAGTCTCGTTCAGTTTATCTTCAAGTTCTTTCTTCTCCCTCAAAATCAGTTCATAATCTTTAATGACCTGGTCGAGAAATTCATTTACTTCATCTTCATCATACCCACGAAATACTTTGTTAAATTCCTTGTTATGTATATCTATCGGGGTTAAGGGCATTACGGCACCTCCAGAACGGTTTCTACTCTAGTATGTTAAAACTCTATATTCGACAATAAATTTATAAATCCTGCTTTTTTTTGAATTATTTTTGTCTGCCTAACGAGATTCTCCACTTATCCTTCTTGGTTTTCCCATCGATTGAAGCTATTTTACACCTGCCAAAACCTCTGATGGAAAGTGTGTCACCTTCACGGCATTCTTCCGAAACGTTTTCCGTTTGCTTGAAATTCACCTTTACTTTTCCTGACGTTATCAAGGCCTGCGTCTTTTGACGGGACATATTCAGGACGGACGATAGCACACTGTCAAGTCTAAGGGAACTGACGGTGGTTACTTGCTCTTCCCATTTTTCCTTAACTTGAACGATATTCTCGATTGGAAGCCGTTTGATGGAAACGGAAGCGTTACCTATTTTCTCAAGATTTCCAGTGAGATATGAATCCATCTCTTCGGCAGCTATAAATTGAATATGCTCCTCCGTCACTATTATATCACCAAATTTTTCACGCTTTACCCCAAGTGACATCAAGGTTCCAAGTATTTGCCTATGTTCAAGCGTTACAAATTTTTTTGGATAGGAGATATCGTATAAGGAGATATTGAAATCCGATGGATCAGGAGAGTAATAATCAGGATAGATAAGCACACGTTTTCGCTCTACGAAATCGCTTCCGCCATTGAATTGCAGTTTCACATCCGGATCATTCCCAATTAAGGAAGTAAGGATTTCCTGCTGACGCGGATCAAGAAAATCAGATAGTTTCGGAGCGTAGGAATTTTTAACCTGATCAATCCAATTCATAGCCTGGTCAATAAAATCTTTTTCCTCCGGCCTGAAATGCTGATAAATACTCATGATTGAATAAATGCTCCTTAGTTATCAAATTAATGGTCGATCATAAGGAATGAATTAAATTCATTCTGCGTTGCTACTACACAGCGGAGGATCTTCCGACTGTGTAGTAAGATGCATGTCAGGTTAATTGTCGATCATCCTATCAAAGTCTGTAAGTAATAGATCCCATAACCGCTGGCAAAATTAAGAACCAGCAAGGCCACAAGTGGTGAAAGATCGATCATGCCAAGCGTCGGAATGAACTTTCTGAACGGTTCTAAATATGGTTCGCAAATCTTTTCCAGAAATTGACCAATCGACGTCTCCCTTGCATTGGGGAACCATGACATCAATATGTAAACGATTAATGCCATTGAATAAATTTCAATTAAATAATATAAACCCTGAAGCACTAAACCCATTAACCATTACCACCTCGCTTCTTCGTACTCCTCTTCGGCGGCGAAGCCGGTAATATTACCGGAAACATCGACGTTGTCCGGGGTACATAAGAATATATCTGTTCCGATTTTTTGGATATCCCCGCTGATTGCATAGACAGTCCCACTTAGAAAATCGATGATTCGCTTTCCTTGGTCATGCTGGATTCGTTGAAGGTTCACGACTACAGCACGCCTGTTTTTTAAATGGTCAGCTACCTCCTGGGCTTCTGCATAAGCACGAGGCTCCAATAATACTACTTTAGAAGATTTCTGTACGCTTTGCAAACTTACGATATTCTGATTTGTATTATTCCCTGCAGAAGCTGACTGCTGCTGTTTAGCTGACTTCACGACTTTTGGTTCAGCCTCCTCTTCTTCCACTACTTCATCCCTGTACTCATACTCATCATCCAGCGCGAAATAAGATTTAAATTTTGATACGAACGACATCTATTGCGTACCTCCTTAAAATTATTCGCCTACAAGTGCTGTACCAATCCTGACCATTGTAGCGCCTTCTTCAATGGCAATCATGAAATCATTGGACATTCCCATGGACAATTCAGTGCAGGGGGCATGCTTCAACGCTAAATTTTGTATTTCAACCTGGATGCCCTTCAGTTTCCGGAAGCATTCCCGCAAAACCTGTTCATCATCGGTCAATGGAGCCATCGTCATCAATCCTGCAACATTCACCTTATCAAAGTCGGATAACCCTTTTATGAAATCCATTGTCGCGTCAGGATCCAGACCATGTTTTGATTCCTCACCAGAAACATTCACCTGCACTAAACAGTTTATCGGCTCTTTTGCGCGCTTTTGAATTTCTTCTGCCAAAGAAATGCGATCCAATGAATGGATATACGAGATTTTATCGATGACATTCTTTACTTTGCGTGTTTGCATGGAACCAATATAATGCCAGGTGGGCTTGTCCTTGAGCACTTCATATTTAGTCAAAAGCCCTTCGTCACGGTTTTCACCCAAATCGAGTATTCCCGCTTCCAAAGCTTCATTCGCTCTCTCGACCGAAACATATTTCGTTACTGCGATCAACTTTATCGCTTCGCGGTCCCTTCCACTATTTTCACATGCTCTATTTATTTTTTCTTCGATGTTTTTTAAATTGTCCACTACTTTCACTATTACTCTAAATCCTCCTTCCAACCGATAAAGCTCATCAATCTGCCTGTCTTCCCGTTATCACGGCGATGTGAAAAAAACAATTCATGATCACAGCTTGTACAGTATGATGTAACGTCGATCTGACTTTTTGGAATTCCTGATTTTTGAAGAATCAATGCATTAAGTTGCTTAAGGTCTAACTGATATTGTCCTTCACTGATTAAATTATAGGGCTTTTCGTCAATATCTACCAGCAAATTCTGCACTAAATCCATGACATAATCATCAACTACATAGCATTTCGAACAAATCGACGGTCCAATAACAGCAAATATCTCACTTGCTTTTATACCCTCACTAAGCCAAGCCTCAACCATTTTTCGTGCAATTCCATTAACGGTACCCTTCCAGCCTGCATGTGCCACCCCAATCATACCATGCGCCGGAGCAAGAAAGTATAAGGGCACGCAGTCTGCATAGCATAGGGTCAATAGAGCGTTTTGGTCCTTCGTATAGAAGCCGTCAGTCGCTTTAAAGGCAGAATCATAATCCATAGCACCTCTCCCGCCATCACGGCTGGTAACTTGACGGATTTTCGTTTCATGTGTCTGCTCGGCACCTATCCATTCATTAAGCGGAAACATCAGCTTATCGGCTATGATCCTGCGGTTTCCCTGGACATCTTCAAGTTTATCACCGACATGAAAACCGGTATTCAATGTTTGAAAATCCCCTGTACTGACTCCCCCATTTTTTGTGGTGAAGCCCGCTACGAGCTGGAGATTTTTTTGTCTCCAGCTGTCAATGAGCATATATTGATCTTTTATTAAAACAAATGGCTCTTTCATGCTATAAACCTCTTTATTTTTAGTCTAGTGTATCATATATTTGCGCCATGCACCTTAAAACCGTTCATCTTTCAGTTCTGCTTGAAATACCGTCTGATGTTCAACAAGTATGACATCTGCACCGATTTTTTTTATTTTGCGCCACGGAATCACAATATCCTGATCCCTGCCAAAAAAACCCATCAATCTGGTTCCATTCGAAACGACGATGGCCTCTATTTTCCCCGTGGCCGTATTGATTTCAAGATCTGACATATTACCTAATTTCTTACCATCCGCTATATTGACGATATCCTTAATTTGAAATTCGGAAATCCTGGTCACATCACTCAGCTCCTCAAAATTTCATCATAGATGAAGGTCCTATTCCTATGTATATGACATGATGCGCTCAAGGATGAAGAATACGATAAATAAACGTCCATTCGATTCACGGAAGGGCTTTTCTACAAAATAAAAAAGCCGCTATGGATAAGTAGCTGATAAGCGGGTATCGACATTTTTGCCCTACCCGCTTCAGCTAACTACTTCTCATGCTCAGCTTCTACTGTTGGATATTTTTATTCATTTGCTTGATTGCCGCTTTTTCCAATCGGGAGACCTGTGCTTGTGAAATGCCGATTTCCTCGGCTACCTCCATTTGCGTCTTCCCTTGGAAAAACCGTTTACGAAGGATCATTTTTTCCCGGTCATTCAACCGTCTCATGCCTTCATTTATAGCTATTTCATCAATCCAGGTACTATCTTTATTTTTTTCATCACTCAGTTGGTCGAGTACATAAATCGGATCCCCGCCATCATTATAAATAGGTTCAAAAAGTGAAACTGGATCTTGTATAGCATCTAGTGCAAAAACAATTTCTTCATGAGGTACTTCCAACACCTTGGCGATTTCTTCAGCTGTCGGCTCACGAAGGGTCTGGCTTATGAGCTTCTCTTTTACCTGCAAAGCTTTGTAAGCGATGTCTCTTAAAGAACGGGATACCCGAATTGGATTATTGTCACGAAGATATCTTCTGATTTCTCCAATAATCATCGGTACAGCATACGTTGAAAACTTAACATTTTGACCTAGGTCAAAGTTATCTATCGACTTCATCAACCCTATACAGCCTACCTGAAATAGATCATCTACATACTCTCCCCGATTGTTGAAGCGTTGAATGACGCTTAGAACGAGTCGAAGATTCCCGTTTACCAGTTTCTCTCTTGCTGAAATATCGCCATCTTGCAGTTCTTTAAAGAGTTTTCTCATTTCTTCATTCTTTAAAACCGGTAATTTTGATGTATCCACACCGCAGATTTCAACCTTATTACGAGACAAAATTATTCCCTCCTCACAGGAGCGCTGTACAAAAAACAGTATCTCCGCGGGAGGAAAAAATATGCACATGGCTAGAATAGAAATCCGCCATTATTTTTCAATATAGCTACCAAAGTATTGATTTGATTGACATTTAAGCGAAATTATTTTTTTACACCATTTTATTAAATTCTTTACGAAGCCTCTTAATAATCCTTTTTTCCAAACGCGAAATGTAAGATTGGGAAATCCCCAGCATGTCGGCAACGTCCTTTTGGGTTTTTTCTTCTCCGCCCGCAAGTCCAAAACGGAGTTCCATTATCTGTTTTTCACGTTCGGATAACTGTGTAAGTGCTTTTGTCAGCAGCTTACGGTCAACGTTTGCCTCAAGATCTTTCGTGATAATGTCATCGTCCGTTCCAAGTACATCGGATAACAGAAGTTCATTCCCATCCCAATCAATATTCAGAGGTTCATCAAAAGAAACTTCAGAACGGATTTTGTTATTTCTGCGTAAATACATTAATATTTCATTCTCGATGCATCTCGAAGCATATGTAGCCAGTTTTATTTTCTTCTCAGGATTGAATGTATTCACAGCTTTGATTAAACCTATGGTACCAATGCTGATTAAATCTTCAATATTGATGCCGGTGTTTTCGAATTTCCTGGCAATATAAACCACCAGCCTTAAATTACGTTCAATCAAGATCGAGCGTGCAGCTTCATCGCCATTGGGTAATTTATTGATCAGTATTGCCTCTTCTTCCTTTGAAAGGGGAGGCGGCAGTGCCTCACTCCCTCCTATATAAAATATTTCGTCCGTTTTCAATCCGAGCTTGAACAATAGTTTGTACCAAAAATAAGTGAGCCGAAGAATGAATTTCTTCAAAATAATTCTCCCTTCTAATAAACGGATTATGGGTCAAATTTAAGAGTGAATCGATGGTTCAGGAGGCATTTTGCACCGGTATCCCGGTTAACATTTTCGGGTGAACGATAGATTGATAGCTATTGTCTGGAGAGAGTTGCTGAAAGGTAAACGAAACGAGACCCTGCTTGACGTGAAATTCCTTTTCTCCTTGAACGATTTTGATGTAATCCGGTTTGATTGCGGTTAACAGCTGATGTTCATGACCCACGACTTTATAAGGGATGACACGCATTCTTCCTGTCCATGAATATTCGGGCTGCTCTTCCTGACTAATCAGGTTATCAGGGTTTTTAAAAAGTTCCAGCATATCGTCCGGAATTCCTGCTTCCCCGCCAGAAAGAGAGATGATCATTACTGGGGAACGTGTAATCGGGTCATATAGTTGATTGCCGCTATCCACCAATCCATGAAATTTTCCTTCGAAGTCAGAAATTTTAACCGAGACCGAAACCATTTGTTCATGTGTAAGTTTTGTCATCTCCATTCCTTCAAGTGTTCGCTTGGAAAATTGCCATGCGAGCGGGAACCCGATCATTACGAATATCCAGCTGACAGGATCCCCAAAACGGTTGATTCCTGTATATTGACCAGGGTCCTTTGACACGATTTGGAATTCAAATAGGTAATGTAGTCCCAGAAGGATTCCTCCCGATAAAAACGTCACGAAATATAAAGTGGCCACCGATTTCATGAAAAGTTTTAACCTATTAAACCCAAAGGTTGCCAGCACCATGACCAGGGATACTAAAATCTTCATATACACTCGGTCGGCAATTGCATAAAAAGGAGTGAATGCCAATACGATAATGAAGGAACCAATCAGCCCGCCGATGCATACCCGCCAAAGAGCTACCCTTCGTTTGAGAATAATTGCGGTCCAATATAAAAGGAGGCAGTCAAATAACCAATTCAACAACCAGATCACATCTAAATATAAAGTCAAACACCCTCCCCTCCTTTTATGAACTAACCTTCCACTAGCAAAAAGTATAGCGTACCTGCCCTTAGAAAGTGTGTCACTTTTTGTACTGAAAACTTAAGAGTTTTTCAGTCATTTTTACCCTTTTTGTAGAAAAACAGCTATTGATATTTTCATTACAGTCATGGAGACTATCCTGCTCCCTTTTACTTCTGTCGATTTATGTTATAAAAGTTTAATAATTTATTGCTCTCATCTTTTTGGATTCCTTCTGCCAAGGCGAACCGTCAGATACCGCTGAGGGACATGCAGGCAAGAACAAAGATACTATTATGCAGATTGCGTCCTGCACTTCGGTCAGAGTGATAAAGCTGAAGAATGCCCCCATTATGATTGGACACTACTGCTTTTAAGGAATTCATTTAAACGACAAAAAACCGTCCCCAAATGGGGACGGCATGTGACGTCGATATTAACGGCGTCTATTACGGTTACGGAGGAATGTTGGAATATCCAAGGCCTCGTCACCTTGATTGGCATTACGTGCAGGCTGTTCATTGACTTCTTCCCTTTTCACTTCCCGCTTCACGTTTTGCTGTGGCGTTTGTTGTTGTGTCTGAGGTCTTGATTGCTGCTGTTGTCCGAGTGTTGGACGTCCAGTAGGCCGTATTGAAGCTTCAACCTCGTTAAAGCCTGTTGCAATTACCGTAACGACGATTTCATCTTTTAAGTTTTCATTGATAACCGAACCAAAGATCATGTTTACGTCTTGATCGGATGCAGTAGCCACGATATCGGCCGCTTCCTGGACTTCAAATAGACTTAGGTTCGTACCACCGGTAATATTCATCAGTACGCCTTGGGCACCATCAATCGATGTTTCAAGCAACGGACTGGAAATGGCTTTTTTCGCCGCTTCCGCCGCACGGTTTTCCCCTGAGGAGATCCCGATTCCCATAAGTGCGGAACCTTTGTTGGACATGATCGTCTTCACATCGGCAAAGTCCAAGTTAATTAGACCTGGAACAGCAATTAGATCTGAAATCCCTTGTACACCTTGACGAAGCACATTATCCGCTTCACGGAATGCTTCAAGCATTGGCGTGCTTTTATCGACGATTTCAAGGAGGCGGTCGTTTGGAATGACGATCAGTGTGTCAACCGATTCCTTCATGGATGAAATGCCGCCTTGTGCCTGTGTTGCACGTTTTCGGCCTTCGAAGGTAAATGGACGCGTAACTACGCCCACTGTAAGTGCTCCTAGATCTTTAGCAATGCCCGCTATGACAGGAGCAGCCCCCGTTCCCGTACCGCCGCCCATTCCAGCCGTTACGAATACCATATCGGCACCTTTAAGCGCTTCTTCGATCTGCTCTTTGCTTTCTTCTGCAGCTTTTTTTCCTACCTCGGGATTGGCACCTGCACCCAAACCGCGTGTAAGCTTTCCACCGATTTGCATTTTGATTTCTGCTTTTGATAGATTAAGAGCCTGTGCATCAGTATTGACAGAAATAAACTCAACACCCTGTACTCCATGCTCGATCATTCTGTTTACCGCATTGTTTCCGCCGCCGCCAACACCTATTACTTTTATCGTTGCTAATTGTTCTAGATTAGAATCAAACTCCAACATGACAATCCTCCTATTTTGACGAAATTCCCGATTCTTAATGATTGTTATTCAAAAAAGTAACCTAGGATTTTTTTGAATTTAGATTCACCTTTTTCACCTTGTTTTTTAGCCGTGTTCTCTTTGTTTTTCTGAGAAACCTTCTGGCTGCGCTGGTCGTTATCTTCTTGTGCTTGTCCAGCTGCTACAGGAGTTTTATTAGCGGTGTTTTTTTGCATTCTCTCTTTCTTGCATGCGTGTTTAATCAAACCAACAGCCGTGGTGTATTGGGGTTCCCTAACACCGATGTAATTGGGTTCAGCTGTCCTTACTCGGTTTTGGAATACATATTGAGCTAGCTCCAGGACACCCGGCATCTTGACGACGCCCCCGGTCAACACGAAACCACCCGGTATATCCTGGAAGCCAAGTCTCTTCAAATCATCTTGAATCAACTCGAATATTTCGGTCACCCGCGCTTCAATGATATCCGAAAGCATTAACTGGTTGCAGGTCTGTTGCTGATCACTGCCGATGATCGGTATTTGGAATACTTCATCTTCAGACGCGTCATCATAAAAGGCATGTCCATGCTTCACTTTTATTTTCTCAGCTTCTTCCATCGTCGTCCTTAGAACGATGGAAAGGTCTTTCGTAAGTGTTTCCCCGCCTATAGGTATCACAGACGTATATTGTAAATAGCCTTGTTCGAAAATTGCCAGAGTCGTGGAACCTCCGCCAATATCGACAAGTGCCACACCAAGTTCTTTTTCATCCTTGGATAAAACAAGGGAACCTGCGGCTAAAGGCTGAAGGGCGATATCGGTTATTTCCAATCCTGCCCTTTCCACACAGCGCAGCGTATTATGTAAAATTGTCCGAAGACCTGTGATTAAAATCCCTCTCATTTCCAACCGGACACCTATCATGCCCCGTGGATCACTGATTTCATCAAGTTCATCAACTTTGTAGTGAATCGGCACCACGTCGATGATTTCCCTGTCGGATGGTATCGTTATTAACTCCGCTGCTTCCCTGACACGGAAAACGTCATGCTCGGTAATCTCTTTATTGTCACTGGATACCGCTACTACCCCATGACACGGCTGAAGCGTCACATGATTTCCACTTATGCCGACGATTACCTTTGTTATCTCCATCCCTATCATCCGTTCTGCTTGCTCTATAGCCTTTTGAATGGATTGGACGGTTTCATCTATACCGACGATCGAACCCTTTTTGAGCCCTTCTGATTTAACATTTCCTACACCGATTATATTTAATGTGTCATTGACCATTTCCCCAATGATAACTTTTACACTGGATGTACCGATGTCAAGACTTACGTATATTTCGTTGCTGTTCATTCCATGGCACCTCCTTCAGTTTTATACATGTATTAGTAGAATAACATTTTTATATCGAAGACTTATACATTATAGAATAACAGAACTGTTTACAACAACTGACGAATTACATAGATAAGCGTTTCATTTTGTATTTCCCGAACAAAACTCGTACTTTATGGTGCATATTGTTCGCTTCTCTACGAGACTGATTTACTAAAAAAACTAGATACTGCCATAAACTATTCGTCATTTATAACTTAATTCCCTTTAAAATTATAGATTTTTTTTCTGCTTTTTCCGGGAAATGGACCATTTTTCAATCAGGATCCTTCTAATCAGGGCAATATTTTGAAAGAGCCTGACACCGAATACAAAGATTGCGGCTAAATATAAGTCTACACCAAGATGTACACCTAGAAAAGCCAAACCTGCGGCTAAAATAATATTAAAGAAGAATCCTGTTACAAATACAACTTCATCATAAAGATTTTGCAAATGAGCCCGTATTCCCCCAAATAAGGTATCAAAAGCAGCAAGCACGGCTATGGAGAGATAATTTGAATATTCATGGGGAATATCAAAATCCACCAAAAAACCAAGGGTGATTCCAATCAACAGACCAAAAACTGAAAGCCACATCACGATTCCCCCCCATCCATAATGGGTTCCATATGTTCCACGTTAATAGCATTTTGGTAAGCCGGCAATGTCAACTCGCCGGAAGGCACCTTAATCTGCACTTCAAAATTGTCTATAAAGAAATCATCCATAAGTTCGGAACCTTCAATGCGCTGCTTCAGTCTCTTTGGATTCACGGTTATTGCCTGCATTTCGACCGGGTAATGAACCAGAGGATATCCGTCCATTTTCGGCTGCCCATTAATATCACGAATAACCGATGTTGATATATACCTTTGTCCTGAAATGGAAATTTCGTCAGCGCCATACCTATACATTTCATTAATGAGCCGAATGATCAATACTGGTGAAATATACTCGACCTTCTCACCAAGAAGGATATCGGCTTTGATAGGCTGTATAGCTACGATTACCCCATTACCTCTTATTTCGGTCAAACCTGCATCAGTCTTCAATTCGGTCAGGGTGTCACGCAAGACTTCTTCCTTACTCTCATTTTTCTTTGTTTCATAAGATGCTATTTTTCCCTCAAGCTTACTGATACCCTCTATTAATTCCGCCTGGGTCTGCTGTTCTTTCAATAAATCATTTTTCAGTTCCCACATATCCCTTGTATCGGATACGACAGGCTGATTCACCAAATTGAATTGAATAGCGAGCATGAAGCCAGCAATCAACGTAACCAAACTAAAAGAAAGCTTTTTTTTCATTTCCAGTTTCTCACCAATCTTTCATCGAATCCGGCGGTCACGATCACCCTCCAATAATTGGATCAAAAATGATATTCTTTTGCTTTTCCACTGTAAAGATAATATTCTCATTAACCAGCTGTTCCTTGATGCCACCCGGTAAATCCAGTGAAGCACCCAGGACTTCCGGGTCCCCTATCGCAGATATGATGAAGGGAGCAGGATGCTGATGGCCATCGATTGTAATCACAGGCCCATTACAGATTATGTATGAATCATGATTTAACCTTTGACCGTTAATCGCAACAGCCTCTGCACCTGATATGTATAGTTCATTAACGACCTTGAAGACATGCTGTTCATGGACGAGGTAATTATTAACATTGGCTTCCGATTCCATATCTGTACCATCTTCAAGCGTCACCTGAAGGCCTGAGCCTTTCACTTTCACTTTTCCGAGAAACATTCGGTATTTTTCCGTTTCCTTTGCCAAATTGAAAAAAAGCTGCTTTTCCTGAGCTAGGTCTTTTTCTATTTGGGATACATTTTCTTGCTTCTGGAGGAGTTCCTTCTGAAGTTCGCGGTTCTGCTTCTCTTGTTCGATCAGCTGCTGCCTGAGCTCATATTCCTGATCCCAGGCTTTGTCCTTCCCTGCACCTTCACCTTCTTTGGTCAGATTGTAAGAGAAGGCAATCATGAATCCGAGAACCACGCAAACCAGGGGTAAAACCACCCGTTTGCCATTAATTTTCCTCATTGGTGTCTTCCTTTTGTTCAGCGTCTTCATATGCTTTAAAATAAGAACCAACTTCCAGATCGATGACTCCCTTTACATTTGGATCCAACTGGCTGACTATCGATGGATAGTGAATCATTTTCTCGTATAAAGTCCGGCTTGTCGCACTTACTTCAAACCCATCGTTCATGAACATGACGATATGATAGTCATCGGTTTTGGTTGGAGAATAATGAATTTCTGAAATGGCATTCTGAATCTCGACAGGAAGCTTGTCCAGCTCTTCTAAAAGCAACTTTAATGCTTTACCCTCTTTGAAACCAATTAAAACAGGGGCAAATACTGGAATTTCGCCTGTTGCTAGCTCCTCTAAAACGGACCCGTTTTCCAAAATGGGTGCAAACTTCCCATTATTGGACAGATATGCCATCCTGTTATGTTCCGAAACCGTGATTTTAATGGAATTGGGAAATACCGGAGTCACCTTAACGCTTTTTATTTCTTGATTTTTTTTGATATTGGCTGCTGCTTCCCCTGTATCAACCTTCCAGATGCTTCGATCCTTCTTCACCTTACTCAATTTAATGATCTGTTTGGAAGTAATATAACGATTCCCCTCTACCTGCACGGATTTCACATAGCTCAACGGGGATAAGAAATATAGCACACAAGCAACCAGAATGAAGAAAAGGGAAAGCAAAAGAACAAGCCGCCTGTTTGCTTTGCTTTTTCTTAATTGTTTTAATTTCGGGATGCGGTCCTCAATGGAAACGATTTTCCCCTTTTCCATCCCCTTCACCTCTTCCTGAAAAAATGGATGGTTCTTGAAAGTGTGAAATCAAGACAAACTCAATATTTGGCTATTTACAAACTTTAAAAGGTAACACATTATATCACAATATTTGGATATAATGAATCCATTATTTTCTGCCGATAATTTCCACTTCTGTTTCCATTTCAATTTCAAATTTATCATACACAGTATCCTTCACATGCTGTATCAAGGCTTGAACATCAGCTGCACTTCCATTACCTGTGTTAACGATAAAGTTCCCGTGCATTGGTGAAATCTGGGCTCCTCCAATAGAATGTCCCTTCAGGTCTGCATTCTCGACCAATTTACCTGCATGATGTGGAAGTGGATTCCTAAATATGCTCCCGGCACATGGAAGATTATACGGCTGGGTATCTTTACGGTAATTCTTGTTATTCTGCATTCTTTCGACGATTTCGGTTTTATCGCCCTCTGTCAATTGAAATATTGCTTCCAGTACGATACCCGGTCTTTTCTTCTGAAGCAGAGAAGTTCGATAAGAAAACTCCATTTCTTCCTTCGAAAGCCATGCTAAAGTTCCATCTTCGAAAAGAACATGTGCCTCCTTGAGAATTTCACTCATATCGGAACCGTGTGCACCAGCGTTCATATAGACTGCTCCGCCGACGGAACCAGGAATTCCACTGGCAAATTCCAATCCTGCATACCCTTTTTTACTGATTTGCACGGACAGGCTGACAAGTGATACCCCAGCTCCTGCTTTTATCTCCGTCCCATTTATCTCGAGATGATCAAGTCCTTTACCCAATTTAAGAACGGCACCTTCAATTCCGCCATCACTGACAAGTAGGTTCGAGCCCCTGCCGATTACCCTCCATGGCATCCCATGATCTTTAATGACCTGCATCGTTTTTTCTATATTTTCAATGGATGACGGCACGATGAATAAATCAGCCGGCCCCCCAATTTTCATAGTTGTATGATTCGCAAGCGGTTCCTGTTCAAGAACTTTGCCGATTTTCATTTCAGTTAATTGCTTTATCACATTATCCATGATAAACCTCCTTGTTGTTCCAAAAATTCCAAGTTATAAATTTTCATTTCCTCTTCCATGAGGTCCCTTATATTACAAGATTAATAACGCCTTTTAGCAGAAAAATGAACAGAAGCAAGCCCCAGTACGGCCTAACCCTCTTATACTATAGTCTAAACAAAGCCGTATTGCCAATATTTATTGTGGATTCCTCAACATTCATACATGGTAATATTTAAGCGACATTTCATTTATTTCTAAATTTCGGCAAGGCTCCCTCCAAAATCGTTTTCCGGCAAGGGTTTTCAATGTAAAAAAAGGGAAGCCCTGCGTTTAACAGGACTTCCCTTTTGCTCAACCATATATTTTTCTTATTTCAGAACCTTGAATAACGGCTAATATTCAGGAGCACCCCAATCGCCATCAACATGAGCGTCAGTGATGAACCGCCATAGCTTAAGAGGGGCAAGGTGATCCCCGTAACTGGCATCAGTCCCGTTACCACCCCTATATTGATCATCACTTGTATGGCGACCATCGCAATGATTCCCACCGCTACAAGGCTCCCATATAAATCAGGGGCACCAAGTGCGATCCGAATTCCCCGCCAAAGCATGAGCGCAAATAATAAAATGACAAGAGAGCCCCCGATGAAGCCAAGTTCCTCTGAAAGGATGGCAAAAATGAAATCAGTCTGCGGTTCTGGTAAATAGAAAAACTTTTGGCGACTTTGCCCGAGTCCCAGGCCGAACAATCCACCGGGCCCGATTGCATAAAACGATTGAATCATTTGAAACCCGCTGCCTAAAGGGTCTTCCCAAGGATCCAGGAAAGACGTGATCCTCTTTATCCGGTAGGGCGCCGACAAAATCAAACCGATAAAACCTGCTACCCCGATTAGCCCCAACCCGACAAAGTGACTGATCTTTGCCCCGGAAATAAAAATCATGACGATGCACGTTCCAACCATTACCGTTCCCGTTCCAAGGTCCGGCTGTAACATGATCAATCCAAATGCCAAAAACACTAAACCCAAGGATGGAAGCATCCCTTTTTTAAAGGAGGTGATCAGCTTTTGCCGTTCTGATAAAAACTTAGCTAAAAAAGCGATCATTGCCAGCTTCATGAACTCAGAAGGTTGGACCGAAAAGGCACCTACACCAATCCAGCTCCTCGAACCATTTCTCGCCATCCCTATACCCGGTACAAGTACAGCCAGTAACATAATGAAACAAATGATGATAAGGATCTTGGCCCATGTCCGCCACGTCCAGTAATCCACATTCATGATGAAAAACATGGCTATGACACCAACGCAGGCAAACAGCAACTGTCTTTTAGCAAAATAAAACGAATCATCAAATTTATATGTTGCCCATATGGCACTCGCGCTGTAAACCATGATTAATCCAACAGTCAAAAGACTTAAGGTGACGATAATGAGAATGAGATCAGGATTCGATTTTTTTAATGGCACGGACATCCACCTCTAGGAAGTTTTTCGAGCCTGCGAATATAAACATCTATGCTGATTGCTTGTCAGCACTTTAGTCAAAAAAAAAGCGATAACGGCTCATTATCGCTTTTTTCCAAGGTGTCAACGTAGAAGTAGGTTCACTTCTCTTTTGCGTAAGCTCTTACTTAAGTTTATGCACGGCCTCCATAAACATGTCTCCTCTTTGCTCAAAAGTTTTATATTGATCCCAGCTTGCACAAGCCGGGGAGAGAAGAATGCAGTCGCCTTCATTTGATAATTCAAATGCAGCCGGCACGGCCTTTTCTACATTATCGACACGTTTTATATTCGCTATTCCTATTTCTTTTGCTATCCGTTCAATTTTTTCTGCAGTTTCACCAAAAGTTATCACGGCTTTGACATTTTTCATCGCCGGTTTCAACTCATCGAATTCATTTCCGCGATCCAAACCGCCTGCCAATAAGATGACAGGTTCCGTAAAGGATGTTAATGCTTTGGAAGCTGCAAGAATGTTCGTCGCTTTCGAATCATTATAAAATTTACGGTTATCAATCGTTGCGACAAACTGCAGACGGTGCTCCACACCATAAAATGTTTTCAGTACAGTCTGAATGGCTTCATTAGCTACACCCTTCAGTTTTGCCGCCGAGATGGCCGCGAGCACATTTTCCAAATTATGCTTTCCGGGAAGGGCTATCTCTGAAACTTCAATGATTTTTTCTCCTCGGAAACAGGCGGCGCCATTTTCCACATAGGCTCCATTTTCATGTTTCACTTCAGCTGAAAAAGGAACAAGTTCAGCCTTGGTCTTTTTCGCCATGGATAAAACAAGATCTTGATCTGCATTATAAATCATGAAATCTGAGGCTATTTGATTTTTTGTAATGGCAGCTTTTGCTTCGACATATTCCTGTTTGGAACTGTGATAATCCAAATGTGCATCATACAAATTTGTCACGATTGAAATTTCAGGACGAAATTCGTCTATTCCCATTAGCTGAAACGACGACAATTCAATGACGATCGAGTCATCGGGTTTTGCTTTTTGGGCAACACCAGAAGCCACTGTCCCGATATTACCGGCAATCAGCGGGGATTTTTCACCGGTTTTCAACATTTCGTATATCAATGTTGTCGTGGTCGTTTTCCCATTTGTACCAGTGATTCCTATGAAAGGTGCCTCACTTATCTGATAGGCCAGTTCAACTTCCGTTATAACTGGAATCCCTTTTTCCAATGCCCCTTTTATAATAGGGTTCCGATAAGGGATTCCCGGGTTTTTCACGATCAGCTCGAAACCTTCATCAAGGAGCTCGATCGGATGACTGCCGCAGATGACTTTGATTCCCTGTTCAAGAAGTCCTTGAGCCTCAGGATTTTCCGATAATGGCTTCATGTCATTGACTGTCACGAATGCACCTAATTTATGTAGAAGCGAAGCTGCCATCACTCCGCTTTTTGCCAAACCCAATACTAATATCTTTTTCTCTGAATACTTTGCAGTCTCTTTCAATTATATCCACACCTCTAAATAGATTCCGAGTACCGCACACAGCAGCCCCACTGTCCAGAAAGTCACGACGACGCGCCATTCCGACCAGCCGGAAAGCTCATAATGGTGGTGAAGCGGACTCATTTTAAAAATACGTTTACCAGTCGTTTTAAAAGATCCTACCTGCAGGATGACCGAGAGCGTCTCTATGACGAAGACTCCGCCAATGATTACCAGGAGGATTTCAAGCTTCGTTAACAAAGCGATGGTTGCGATCGCTCCTCCAAGGGCCAAGGAACCCGTATCCCCCATGAAAACCTTTGCTGGGTGTGCATTGAATACCAAGAATCCAAGTACTGCACCGACAACCGCCACCGAAAAAATAGCGACATCATATTGTGACTGACTCCAGGCCAAAATGGCAAAAGCACCAAAGGCAATGGCTGATGTTCCTGAGACAAGTCCATCAAGCCCATCCGTCAAATTGACGGCATTCGAAAAACCTACAAGCCAGAAAATAACGATAAACAGATAAAACCAGCCAAAATCAAAAGCAAAGTCAGTGCCTGGAATCGTCAATTCAGGATTAAAACGGTCTGTCTGCTTAAAGACGAAGTAAAAGATGACCGAAATCACAATTTGTCCAAGCAGTTTTTGCTTGGAGGTCAGTCCCAGGTTTCGCTTCATGACCACTTTGATGAAATCATCCAGGAAACCTAATAAACCAAAACCTAAAGTAACGAATAGTAATAAATACGTTTCGGTTGAAGGTGCCGAGAATTTCAAAGTCATGATCAGTGTAGCGATGGTAACAGATAATAATATGACCAAACCGCCCATGGTAGGTGTTCCCGTTTTCTTCAGATGCGATTGTGGGCCTTCTTCCCTGATACTTTGCCCGAATTTCAATCTTCTTAAAAACGGGATGAAAATCGGCGAAAGAAGAACGGTTACTAAAAACGCCACCAAAATCGTATAAAAAATCACTTGTTCCAACATTCCTTACTCCCTCATTCCTAACACAATTCAAATATAAAATTCTGCTTGATGTCTTTTCTTATTTGCTCCAGGGCAATTTAGCGCCGGTTCAAACTGAACCTAAACGACTTTGAATCGCCTTTTCCGCTTCTTCACGGTCATCGAAGTGAAGCACTTCGTCACCGACCAATTGATATGTTTCATGACCCTTTCCAGCTATTAATATAACGTCGCCCTCTTCCGCCTTGGAAACAGCGTAAGCTATCGCCTGCCTGCGGTCTTCGATAACCGTATATTCTTTGCCTGCTACACCAGCTTCCATATCCCGGAGGATCTGGGCAGCATCTTCACTTCGCGGATTATCCGAAGTGAAGATCGGGTCAGTCGCCAAGCTGCATGCAATTTCGGCCATGATGGGACGCTTTGTCTTGTCTCGGTCCCCGCCGCAGCCAACTATCACAAAGATTTTCTTTCTAGCAAACTCACCAACAGTCTTGAGTACATTTTCTAAGCTGTCCGGAGTATGAGCATAATCAACAATGACCGGGAAGTCCTGATTCGCTGTAATGAGCTCAAAACGGCCTGCAACACCTTTTATTTCCTCGATGGATTTAATTGTCTCATCCAGATCGTTACCGGCGCACAGAGCGGCAGAGATGGCAGATAGTACATTATAAACACTGAATTTACCAATTAGCTTCAGCTGAATGTAACGCTCTTCTTTACCTGCTGTCAAGGTGAAAGATGTGCCATTTGCATCAATTTTTATATCCGTGGCCCTGATATCCGCTTCTTTGTCTATGCCGTATGTAACCACTGTCGCAGCAGTCGCTTTAATGAAATCGGCTGTTGCCTCATCATCAGCATTAAGCACAGCATATTTAGGACGATTTTCTATGTAAGCATTGCCGAGCTGTGAGAAAAACAAGGATTTTGCTTGCCTGTATCTGTCCATGGTCTTATGAAAATCCAAATGATCCTGTGTAAGATTCGTAAAGACGGCAATATCATAATCACAGCCATGGACGCGTCCAAGCTCAAGTGCATGAGATGAAACTTCCATAATGGCCGTGGTAACTGATGCTTCGGTCATTTCATGAAAAGCCTTCTGCAGCGTAACGCTATCTGGCGTCGTATTCTTGGTTTCATATACCGTATCGGCAATTTTTGTATACATCGTGCCAATCAAGCCTGTTTTTTCTTGTCGATCCTCGAAAATCTTTTCCAATAAGTGACTGGTCGTCGTCTTTCCATTCGTACCTGTTATTCCGATCAAGCGCATCTTTTGAGTCGGATGGCCATAAAATGCATCGGCAAGCACCGCCATCGCCCTGCTCGAATCCCTGACTACGATCACGGGAACATCGAGGTCAAGCGGCCTTTCGGCAATGACTGCTGCAGCTCCATGTTCTACAGCAAGTTGGGCAAAATCATGACCATCGACTGTATAACCTTTTATACAAACAAATAAACTTCCGTCTATGACTTTACGGTTATCATTTTCAATGGAGGTGATTTCAGGATTCTCTCCTTCATACGGAAATAAGGAGTGTAAATAAGATAGTAATTTGTGAAGCTTCATTTTTCCATCCCTCTCAACTTAATTTGAGGATTCATTATATGTGATTAGCCTCGGCTTGTCGAGAAAACCAATTTCAATTATACGGGGTTATCCCGACTCCGTAAACAAAGCGGCTGATGATTCTTCAGCCGCTTTAACTATTCATATATTATATTATACTTATTCTGTATTTTCGCCAAGATAAATTCTTATTGTAGAGCCTTGTTTTACTTTAACGCCTGGATCCGGGGCTTGATTTATGACTTTATCCCCATTTCCGGCAATATCCAGCTTAAGGTCGATGAGCTGGGTTTGCAACTCTTTTTTGCTGAGGCCCACAACGTCAGGTACCTCGACCATTACGGGATCCGTCCAGACCGTTTCCTTCTCAATCTGGTTTTTCCTTGGCTTGACGCCCATGGCCCTAAGTGAATCCTCCATGATGTTCCCAACGATCGGTGCGGCTACTACCCCGCCGAATTGTACCGTCCCTTTCGGATTATCCACAGCTATATAAACGACGATTTGCGGATCATCCGCTGGAGCGACACCTATGAATGAGAGAATATAATTATTTTCAAGGTATCGGCCATTTTCAGCTTTTTGGGCAGTACCCGTTTTCCCGCCGACCCGGTACGACTCCACGAAAGCTCCTTTACCGCTACCTTGGGCTACAACGGATTCAAGTGCTTGACGGACTTTCTTAGAGGTTGCTTCTGAAATCACCTTTTTCTTCGCCTGTGGGGTCTTTCGCATCAGCACTTCCCCATTTTTTGGGTTCACTAGTTCCTTCGCGATATAAGGTGTATACAAAGTTCCGCCATTCACAGCAGCCGATACCGCTGTCACCTGCTGAATGGGCGTTACGGCAACACCTTGTCCAAACGCAGTCGTTGCCTGCTCAACCGGACCCACTTGATCCATGTTGAACATGATTCCTTTTCCTTCTCCGGTTAAATCTATCCCCGTCTTTTGCCCAAACCCGAAATCATTTATATATTTAAACAGCTTGTCTTTACCAAGCCGGTTCCCTAATTCAACAAACCCCGGGTTACATGAATTCTCGACGACTTCAAGAAAAGTTTGGTCACCATGGCCTCCGCTTTTCCAGCAGTGCAGTGTAGACCCTGACACTTCCACATGACCGGAATCATAAAAATGTTCCTTTTCTAAGTCGACCTTCCCTTCCTCAAGCGCCGCAGCAAGCGTGATGATCTTAAAAGTCGAACCTGGTTCATATATACTCCAAACTGGTAAATTACGATTATACACTTCTGAAGGTACATTTTGGAAATTGGCTGGGTCGAAGGTCGGCCTGCTGGACATTGCCAATATTTCCCCGGTATTCGGGTTCATTGCAATGGCAATTATCCCATCGGGATCATATGTCGCCTCCGCATTATCGAGCTCCCTCTCCACGATTGTCTGGATTTTGCTATCGATTGTTAGCTTCAGGTTATCGCCATCAACAGGAGGCTTATAGTCATCTGCCATATTCTCAAGCCTTTTCCCTTTCGCATCCGAGTAAAATTTAACGAATCCTTTTTCCCCGCTTAGTTCCTTATCATAAGACAATTCAATACCCATCAACCCTTGATTATCGGAGCCCGTAAAGCCAAGAACATGCGAAAGGTATTCACCAAATGGGTAATGCCGCTTTGAATCTTCAGCGATATAAACACCCTTTATCCCTAATGCTTTAATTTCCTTCGCCTTTTCATGAGATATCTTTCTGCCTTCCGGAATCCTGACGCTCATCGCCTGTTTCGTTAACCATTGATAAGCCTTTTCCTTTGTCATATCCAATATTGAAGCAAGCTGTTCCGCCGTCTCCCCTGGATTCTCAATCTGCCTTGGGATGACATAGACCGTTGGCGCAGATATATTCGTTGCCAGCTCGACACCATTCCGATCGAGAATTTCTCCTCGTTTGGCTTCAAAAGGAATATTCCTGCTCCAGGAATCTTTAGCCAGCCCCGTCAACTTATCCCCAAGATAAAACTGTACAATTCCCAATCGGATATCAATGATAAAAAAAACAACGATACCGATCGCCAATGCGATTGCCAGCCGTTTTCGGACAGTAACATTCGAAACACGCAAAAACAGGCACCTCCATTTCATACATGCTTCAATATATGCTTGTCTAATCGATGCTAGACTAGAAACCTTGAAAGAAATAAAGAGGGAATCCATTTGGGATCCCCTCTTTATCTTCACTCTGTTTTCTCTTTAGTCGGTATATCTACACCAGCCCCTTCAGGCTGGGATAATTCAATATTGATGGTTTCTCCTTCCTTTACTTTTTTCCCGGCCTCAAGACTTTGTTTACTCACATATCCAGCACCTTCAGTTTTCAGATCCAGTTTTGCAACCTTAGCCAATTTCATAACATCGCGCAGGGACCATCCTTTCATGTCAGGAACATTCATTTCTCCTTCAGTCCGAAGTATTATCTTTTCACCCTGTAAGAGTATACTCCCGGCTTTTGGGGATTGATCGAGTACTTTACGCCCACTTCCGATCGTACTTACATCATAGCCAAGTTCCTTCAGTTCTTTGACAGCTGAACTCTCGGTTTGATTCGTATAGTCTTTGATTTTATTTGCTTTTTGTTTTTTAACATCAGAAGGTTTGATGTTTAGATATTGCAGGCTATTTTGCATGACAGGATTAAATATCTCTGACAATGGATCAGCCCCAACATAAGATGCACCTAACTTCGGCTGCTTGACCGCCACATACATGACCAACTGTGGATCATCTTTTGGAGCCATGCCTAAAAAGGAGAATACATAGTTATTTTTCCCTTCTAAATATCTACCTGTCGGACCTGGAATTTGTGCGGTACCGGTTTTTCCCGCTACTTCATAACCATCAATGGCATATTTTTTCCCAG
This sequence comes from Peribacillus sp. Bi134, assembly GCF_918698065.1. Taxonomy (NCBI): domain Bacteria; kingdom Bacillati; phylum Bacillota; class Bacilli; order Caryophanales; family Bacillaceae; genus Peribacillus; species Peribacillus sp. Bi134. The sequence continues at coordinate 213,269 of NZ_CAKKLN010000007.1, forward strand.
TTCCTTTTTTCGCAGAAATTACCGTTTCCAAATAATCACGTACCTGTTTTGCAGTTTCTTCCGAAATCGGTTGCCCTGTCACTTTCGGCTTTGTCGTTTTCAAAGTTTTTCCGGTATCTTGATCGGAGATGCTTTTTATTACGTATGGCCGCATCATTTTTCCGTCATTGGCAATTGCGGATGCAGCTTGGATTTGTTGAATCGGTGTAACGGTCGAACCCTGTCCAAAGGCAGTAGTCACTTTTTCAAGCTTATACTTGTATTGAATTTTACCGGTTATCTCGTTCGGCAGGTCAATTCCCGTTTTTTTATCAAATCCGAACTTAGTCAAATACTCACGAAAAGTATCCGCTCCTATCTTATCCATTGCAAGTGTTGCGAAAGCTACGTTAGAGGAACGCTGAACCCCTTCAAGAAAGGTCATGCTCTTCCCTCTTTCGATTCCGCTATGATCTCCGATTTTCCCCGATCCGGCTTTGTAGGTACCTGCCACAAAACTTTCATTCGGATTAAAGACCCCTTCCTCAACAGCAGCGGCAAGGGTGAATGTTTTCATGGTTGAACCCGGTTCGAATGTTTCTTCAATAGCTAGGTTACGCCATGTATCCGTAAGCCCGACTTTCGTTGTCGGATGGAAGGTAGGCCTTTGCCCCATCGCCACTATCTCCCCCGTTTTTGGATTGGAGACAATCGCTATGATTTGTTCGGGATCGTATTTTTCCTGCACTTTGCTCATCGAATCTTCCAAGAACGTTTGTATTTTCTTATCGATGGTCAGCATGACATCATTTCCATTATCCGGGGCAACCACCTTTTCCTCCTTATCTGGTAAAAGGAAGCCCCATGAGTCACTGTCATATGTCAGCTTCCCATCCGTTTCCTGCAATTCTTTATTGAGGTATCTTTCAATGCCGAACTTACCAGCCATTTCTTCCGTTTCTTCATCCTTTTCTACATAGCCAATCAGATGGGAGGCGAAAATCCCATTAGGATAGAAACGTTTATTGGTTCTTCCGAATGTAATTCCCGGCAGTTCCAATTTTTCTATTTTCTGCTTGACGACCTGAGTCAAGTCCTTGCCGGCACTGCCAAATTCCACCTGGTATGCCCCGTTCGTAAGTCTTTCATAAATGTCCTGTTCATCCATGTCGATATATTTTGCAAGCTTACTAGCGGTCATCTCCGGATCCTTGACATGCTCGGGCTCCTTTTCACTGAGTACAGCCCTTAAGATATAGGAGGAAGTATCCTCGGCGATGACTTCCCCCTTTGTATCGAGTATGCTTCCCCTTTTGGCTTCTATGACCTGTTTTTTTTCATATTTCTTGTCGATTTTTGAAGCCAGTACCTCCCCGCCTGCTGTTCCCGTCACCTGAATATACAAAAAGCGGCAGACTAATACAAAAAAGAGCAGGCCGAATAAGAAGAATAATCCGGCTGCCCCATGCTTCATATTTTTTTGTTTCTGCATTATCACTGCACACCCTTCACATTATTCTCATTTAACTTGAACCCTAGCGCTGCAGCTTTTTTCCAAATTCTTTCGTATGTACTAAGTTCAGCAACCTGCACTTTCAAATCATCATTCACTTTACCCTGTTCTTCAATCGACGTTTCCACTAGCTGGATCTCTTTATTCGTTTCATAGATGGCCGCTTGATTTGAGACAATTTTCACTCCCATGAAGGTAACCATTATAGCAAGGGCACATAGTAAGAAAACTTCACCAATGGATATCTTCGCTTTACGGATGACCACCGTTTGATGTGTCTGTTGCTGCTGTTGGTCTTCATATTGCTGTTCTTGTATTTTTTTGGCTATGGAACTCATTAATGTTCCCCCTTACTGTTTTTTTCTGTAATTATTGCTTTTCGGCGATTCTTAGCTTGGCCGACCGGGAACGATTATTCCCTTCCAATTCTTCTTCCGAAGGTAAAATCGGTTTTCTCGTAATTATTTTCATGGTTGGCTTGAATTCATCCGGGATAACTGGAAGTCCAGGCGGAAGGTCAGGAATGCTACTGGCCTTTTTAAATACCGTTTTACAAATTCTATCTTCAAGAGAATGAAATGTAATGACAGATATTCTTCCCTCTTTATCCAAAAGCGATATGGCCTGCTCCAAGGAGTCTTCAAAAACACCAAGTTCGTCATTCACAGCGATTCTTATTGCTTGGAACACTCGTTTCGCAGGGTGTCCGCCTTTACGTCTTGCCGGTGCCGGTATCCCATCCTTTATTAACTCCACAAGCTCGAACGTCGTTTCAATCGGCTTTATTTCACGTGCCGCTTCAATTTTCCTGGCAATTTGTTTCGAAAACTTTTCTTCTCCATATTGGAAGAAAATTCTCAGTAAATCATGGAATGACCAAGTATTCACGACATCATAGGCAGAAATGGCAGCACTTTGGTCCATCCTCATATCCAAGGGTGCATCATGGTTATAGCTGAAACCACGCTCTGGTGTATCCAATTGTGGGGATGACACGCCTAAATCATAAAGGATCCCGTCCACTTTCTCGATTCCCCGGGCATTCAACTCTTCTTTTAAGTATTTAAAATTATTAGGAACAAGAACAATACGTTCGCCATAGCTTTCCAATTTTTCCTTAGCATTCCGAATTGCCGTTTCGTCCTGATCAAAAGCATAAAGCCTGCCTTTATCAGAGAGCTGTGAAAGCAAGTATTCGCTGTGACCGGCTCCTCCTAAAGTACAATCCACATAAATTCCATCAGGTTTGATGTTCAATCCATCAACCGTCTCTTTTAATAACACTGTTGTATGTTGAAACATGCTAGACATCCTTCCAATCGGTTATTGAGTGACTCTATTTCTGAGGGCAGCCTTAAATATCAAAGCCAATCATATTTTCTGCTATCTCAGCGAAAGAATCCTCCGAAGCTGAAAAATAGTTTTCCCAAAGGGATTTGCTCCAAATCTCAATACGATTGGTAACACCAAGAATTACACATTCTTTTTCCAATTGGCCATATGAAGTAAGCGGCGTGGGGATATTAATTCGCCCTTGTTTATCAATTTCGCATTCTGTAGCTGCAGAAAAGAAAAAACGGGTAAAGGCTCGGGCATCTTTTTTTGTTAAGGGCAGGGCTTTCAGCTTTTCTTCAAGCAGCTTCCACTCTTCCATAGGATAACCAAATAAACATTGATCGAGTCCGCGGGTAAGAACAAATTGCTCCCCGAGATTTTCCCTGAATTTCACCGGGACTATCAAACGGCCCTTAATATCGATGTTATGATGGTACTCTCCCATGAACATACCCACTACCCCCACATTCTAATCTCAATGTACCACATTCCCCCACCTTTCTCCACTTGTTTTTACTTTCTCCTTCCAAGTAAAAATTCCCTTCTTTTCTTCTTAAGTTTATTTAGGCAAATTATTCAAAGAACCGCGCGTTTCCCTCGAATGGACTCAGACTAAGACGCAGACCCTCTATTACTGTCGAAGGACTACCGGACAAGTGCCCAGGAAACAAAAAAAAAGACAGGCTTTAGCACCTGTCTTTTTTTTACTTTTTAATCCCTCCGTCAGGATTGGTAAGTCGCAACCCATTAAAAAAATGATTAGTCCGCCACTTTTCCCCAAAACGGATGATTTTCTAAATGAAAATCAATTTATGCTGATTATTGAACCGGTATTCCAGTTTCATCATATCCCGAACGAACTCTGGCCCATATTGATTCAAGTAATAAAACACATTCCAAATCCGCTCCTGGGGTGATTCAAGAGGGTAAAGTGAATTTGCTATCCGTTCATATTTCTTCAATATGACCGAATGCCGTTCCTTTGTACGGTCACCGATTTTGCCATACATGAAATTCAATTGCTTTTGGATGAATTCGATGTTTTTGTTCAACATCGGCTCAAGTCCTCTATCTAAAGAGACAGCATGGACAAATAGCTTTTCATGGTTCTCTTCAAGCTGCGATTTCAGCGTCCCAAACAGATTGTCAATCGTCTCATCCTTTACGGAATCAAGGTAACTTTTCACCGCATTAGCGGTTCCTTCAGTCAGAACAGTTTCCAAACTGAGTTCCATTTCTTCAAGATCGCTATGGATACTGCGCTCCACCAGCGTGATGTTTAACCTAGGAATGATTGGCGGCATCTTCATGGAAAACAACTCAAATACCTTTTTCAATTCGGCCCAATAAGCTATTTCCCCTGGCCCCGAAACGAAAGCCAATACAGGGAAAAGCATTTCCTGCATAAGCGGGCGTGTAATGACATTGTTGCTTAATCGTTCCGGATGGTTTTTGGCTATCTGCAAGAGTTCCAGCTCGGTAAATGATACCTCACCGTTTTTTCCGCTGAAACCGCCTTCTACACGCTCGAGTAAACATCGATCTTTTTTTTCTGGATCATAATAAAATAAATTAGCAGCCTGTTTATCCATTTCAATCATTTTTGCATACCCTTTCGCATGCATGAATGATTGCTGTTCCTCGACCATTTCAGCAATCCGTCCACTTTCATTGACCATCGATTCAAAATATGCCTTCTCAATTCGCCTTAATTCCGGATCTCCGGCATCGACTAGTAAAAGTCCATATTCTTTGAACCATTCATGAATCAGCCTGGCGAAGAATTCGACGAAGGTATTCGATTGCTTAATGGTTTCCTTCATATCAATCAGGAGTTTATTCGTAAAGGCCGTTTCCCCATATGTTTCAATGATTTCCTCAAGCCATTTCTCTGCCTTTTCCGTTTCCAGCTCCACGTCAGAAACCATTGTTTTATACGGTTGATAGGAAGGATAGGTTTTTTTATCGGGTTTACCATTTTTCATGACATAAACATGATTGACTTCAGCTAAATCATGATCTTCTCCAGCTATCCAAAAAACCGGAATGACTGGCTGCCCCAATTCTTTTTCCTGTTCTTCCGCAAGCTTAATGATCGAAATCACTTTATGAATGGTATACAGCGGCCCTGATAATAACCCAGCCTGCTGTCCTCCAATCACAACCACGGAATCATCCCTGCGCAACCTTTCAATATTCCCATTAACTGCCTCACTGAATGAAAGACGAGACATGTATTGTTGTATGTAATCCGACAATTCATCACGTGAAAAAGAGCGGTTCATCAATTCACTATATCTATTGTGATAAATGTCAGGCTTTGCTAAGTCATAGTGAAAATAATCCTCCGTTTCAAGACGGTTTTGTAAATAGTCCGATGCAAAACGGTTTAAAGATGGTAACGCGAGATCTTTCATCTCCATTTCTGTTCTCCCTTTCTCTGCAACTACAATTCTTTTTAGAGTATAACATTCCGGTTTAAGAAAACAAAAGAAGTTGCCCAGCAGCAGAAAATTGATGCGATGTTCTATGTTATGTAGTCAATATCTTCGTAATACTTGTTATTATACCAATGGAAAATAATAGAAGGTAAGCCACAAAAAAGAAGGCGAAGTTCACTCTCCAAAAACCCTTTAATACCTTATGGAAAATGATTTCTTCTTTTACCTTGTAATGGACAAGGACCACCAAGAATGCGTTAACGATCATGATGAGCATGATCACCCAAAGAATTTGCTTATCCCAAATCGTAATGATCAAATAATGGACGGATAGTACGAACAGCAGCGTACTCATGTCCATTGCAAATTGAACGGAGCGCCTATGGTTCCCAGTGAATTGTTTGGCACTAATAAAAAAAAGTATATACCCTGCGAAAGGCAAGGTAATAAATATCGCGGCAAGGTTTGAAACTACGTACGGCACATCCTCATCCCCCCTGAGACTCTTTTCCTTTGACCATCTTATATAGAGAAGACGTCAGGCAATAACTTTTCCCTTTGCTCTTTGCCTCCGAGAGGATATGACCCAAAATGGCATCAATTTCCGTTTGACGGCCATTTTCTAAATCTTTTAGCATCGATGATCGATTTCCAGCTGTTGCCATACAAACGGACCTCACATTTTCGAATGACTCATCCTTATTTTGAACTTCCAAAATACCGGAAACTTCTTCAAAAAGGTCTTGAAACAATTGGTAATAAAAAGGATTGGTGATCAAACCTCCATTTTCCACGCCAAGTATCGCTGTTAATGGATTTATCACTGCATTGACGACAAGCTTATCCATCAGCATCGAGTGAAAATCCTCACTCTTCGCAAAAGGAAAATGATCGATCCTTTCATCCACTAACGATAGTTGCTCAAGTTCCCCTTTAAAGGAAGCGATCCTTGTTATGCCGAGCCCTGTATGCTCGACGGTATTCCCGTCATGTTTCAATGCCCCATGCTCCACTACCCCCACATATATGCTCGGGGATTGAAGCTGCTTCAAATAAGAAATATGCCCATAGCCATTCTGCAAGAATAGCAATGGAACCTGAATACCTTTGATTCTAGGCAATATTTGCGGCAGGTGATATTGCTTGACGGCCAATATAAGAAAATCCACATCCGATATCCCTTCATCCAGACCCATAGAAATGATGCTTGTCAGCAGCCGGCTTTCACCACCCGCAATAAGGCGGATTCCATCACGTTGGATGATGGACGCCTGATCCGCAGTATGAGTATAGAGAGTCACACTATGTTTCTCACTTAAATGAGACGCAAACAGCAGCCCGATGGCCCCTCCCCCAATGATTCCAATTCTCATAATACCCTTCCTTACTTTTTGAAATATATTTACTATTTTATCACATTATCTTTTTTATCCTGCATCAATTTCACATCAACAACTTTGGAAACGCCGTCAACCTGATTGCATGGAGTTTACCCGCCATCAACAAGGCTCGCCATAAAATATCAATGGAAAGAATTATTAATAAGCCATTGAAGATATATTCTCTTCTTTAAGCGTTAATTTAATGGTATATTAGATACGAAAAGCTTAGCCATTTTGAAGACTTTATAGGAACAAAAGATAACTCCAATCTCTACCCACGAATTTTGAAGGGAAAAGGGCGGGGGATAAAAGGCTATAAGCATTTATCAGCTAGGATAAATCGATGATGTCATACTAGATATAACCTAAGCTGGAATTCCACATGGTAAAGGTCAGTGGGATGACTTTCAAAGGGTACTATCGGAAGAGGTTTATCAGAATTAAGGGGGAGCTTTTTTATGGAATACAAGGTTGAACGATTACTTGTAAATTTTAAAACGCTTGAGGAATTCAAAAAATTCAAAGAATACGGGATACAGGAACTGTCCATGCTCGATGATTTAGAGGCTAACATCATTGAAAATGACAGCCAATCACCTTTTTACGGAATCTTTTATGGCGACAAACTTGTAGCCCGCATGAGCCTGTATAAAAGAAGCGCTAAATTTGACCGGTACTTTGACAATTCTAGGGACTTCCTTGTTCTCTGGAAACTTGAAGTCCTGCCTAACTATCAGAAAAAAGGTTATGGAAGAGCTTTGGTTGAATTCGCCAAAAGCCTGAACATGCCTATCAAAACCAACCCAAGAGTTCATTCACAAGACTTTTGGAAAAAGATGGGCTTTTCTGCTGTTTCCTATGATTTGGACAGGGACCTTGGAGAAAACCCGCTGATTTGGAGCCCATTTGACATACAAGATAAAAAAGAAATAGATACGCAGGAATAGGAATACCAAGAAAAATGCGGGCGGATTTTCCCACCCGCATTTTTCATTTATTGACCCTTTCCAAATTACCATTCTTATCCATTTGGAAACTTACCTTCGGATTCGTCTTTTCGTCCTCTTGTACACTAAGCTTTCTTGCACGCTCCATGATCTGCATTAACGCACGATAATCTTCCTCAACAGCTTTCAGGTTTTCTTGGAGCAAAGCATTCTCTTCCAGCAATCGGACATTTTCCTGTTCAAGAAATAGGGACCGCTCAGAAATCCGTTCTTTTTCCTTATTATCAACCTGAAAGAATTCATCCATTTTGGTTAAATATAATATAACTTCCTGAAGGGTGATAGATTCTTTATCTTCATGCCGGGGGGGCTTTTCTTCAATCGTGACATTTTCCACCGCCGCTACCGAATCCCTTTCCATTTCAGGATTATTGACCACCTGTTCTTTCCTTTGTTTTTTCGCCAGCTCTATCCCTGATTTATATTGCTTCCTTACAAATGAGTTCCAACGGAACCCACAAGCAGCAGATGTTCTCGATAGCTGTTTCCCCACTTCTTCAAACGCCTTTAATTGTGTACTGCCTTCTCGTATATGCCTTAGCACCACTTCAGCCAACAACAGATCCTCATCATGAGTCCATGCATCTTGTCTCGCAATCGTCATCTCTCTACCTCCTTAGCAAGTTTTAATTCATAATATGCACATGCTAGGGAAGATAGAAGATATATAGAGCGTGTAATATTTATTTTTTCTTATTTAAAAAACGATCGACTGCAGCGTGATGCTCATCACTCGCCCACAGTTTAGAACATTCCCGGATTTCCGCATCCATTCTCCCTCTAAGCCCGCTACCCTGCCATTTATGGACCAGCAATCGCTTATAGGCCATCAATACCCCTGTCTCATGGCGAAGAAAATCTTCTGCGAACCTTTCCCATCCATCCGCACCTTCTCCGACTATCTCATCTACGAAACCCAATTCCTTTGCTTCCTCGGCTTTATGTATTTTTGCATCCAATAATAGCTTTAGCGCTTTTTGCCCTGATATTTTTTCAAGTAAAAGTGAAGCTCCGCCCCAGCCTGTCGTTATTCCCAGAGTACCTTGTACAAACCCCAGCTTAACTTCCCTCTTTGCTAATCTGAAATCACAAGCAGTCGCAATTTCGCATCCACCGCCTAAAGCACTTCCATTGATGAGCGCTATTGTTGGTTTTGGGAAAACTGCTAGTTTATATAGAATTTCACCCATTTTCGATAACATAGCAAAGGCCTCTTCTTCTGTACGCAAATCCTGAAATTCCCTTAGATCCCCGCCTGAACAGAATGCCTCGGAGCCCGCCCCTGTCAGGACCAGCAACTTAACTTCATCATCGCATGCAGCTTCTGACAATATCGACTCGAGTTCGTCCATCAATTGATAATTCACGGCGTTCCTTTTCTCCGGTCTATTAAACAGGAGCTTCATGAAACCGCGTTCATCCTTTTCAACATTAATTACTTGATCCACGTAAACACCATCTCCGAAACCATCGGCAAACATAGATGATTCAAAATATTCTGCCAAATATATTTGTAAAAAAAGCACAGAGAAAAATCCCTGCGCTTTGATTAGCGTGTTGCATCAAGAAAGCAAAGCTCTCAAGTAGGTCAAGAAATTATTTTGCGACAACTTCTTTTCCTTTATATGTTCCACATTCTTTACAAACGTGATGTGAAAGAGTCATTCCACCACAGCTCGGGCATTCTACCATACCAGGTACTTGAAGCTTGAAGTGTGTACGACGTTTTCTTTTTACAGTTTTCGACGTTCTTCTAAAAGGTACAGCCATTATTCCCACCTCCTTAAAAAATATAAAAAAGCTGGAAAAATCGGATTAACGATTTTTCGTTCCAATCAAGATTCTTTATTGTTGTCAAAAAAGTCGGCAAGCTTTGCAAATCTCGGATCAACCTTATGCTCATTTTCCTCTTCAGAAATAACAGCCCAGTCTTTTCCGGATTGAGGAGCAGCTTCATTCGAATCGACATCCTCACAAAAAACCTGCATCGGAATTTCTAGCAATAAATTTTCTTTAATTACCGGTATTAAGTCTACAACGTCACCTTCCACAACAGTGACATCGTCTCCGTAGAAATCGGCGCCATCTGCCTTTAAAAGAAAGGTTTCCTTTGTATCAATATCAATCGGATATTTAACGTCTACCAGTGTACGGGAGCAAGGTAATGTTAATTCACCTGAAAGATGCAAGTGAAAAGTAATCTCGGTCGAGCTGATATCAGCTCTTCCTGCTACTCTGATCGGAGAAACATCGCGAATTTGCGGGTCTCTTTCTCTAATGTCCAAGACATCCACCAGTTCATCAAACCGTAAATCTTTGTCCCGAATTTTTTGAAGTTGACTAATCGTCCATTTCAATTGAAATCACCTCAAGGCAACAAAAATAATTATAGCTTTCAATTATAAGTTTGTCAATATTTTTTCTTTACACTATAATGTAGTCATCCTAACTGATTGTCTAGGTTTAAGAATCATTACAAACAAAAAAATCCGGACGAATACTTATAGTTATTTTACTTGAAATACTATTTTAGCACTAAGTTGATAAAATACAAAGTTTTTCTCTGAGGTGATCAAATGAAAGCTTGCGGTTTAGTAGTCGAATATAACCCTTTTCATAATGGACATGTTTTACATGCAAGAGAAAGTAGAGAAAAAACAGGGGCAGATGTAGTGGTGGCTGTCATGAGCGGGCCCTTTTTACAGCGCGGCGAGCCCGCTATCGTCAGCAAGTGGACCCGTGCCGAAATGGCCTTGAATGGCGGCATAGATCTTGTCATTGAACTTCCCTATGCTTTCGCGACACAGAAGGCGGAGATATTTGCAAAAGGATCTATTTCCCTTTTGGAATCCCTTGGCTGTGAATCCTTTTGCTTCGGAAGCGAGGATGGCCGAATTGAACCATTCATCACCGCACACAGAATTCTTTCGGATAATTCCGATGCATTCGATGCTGCAATTAAATCGGCTATGGATGCCGGTAATAGTTATCCGGCCAGTGCTGCCCAGGCTTATCGTTCGATCATCAATGATGAGGCGGCATTGGATTTGACGAAGCCAAATAATATTCTTGGAAAGGAATATGTAAGTGCTGCCCTATCAAATGGCTACTCCATCCGCCCTTATACGATTCAAAGGGTCGCTGCCGGATACCATGAAACAAAGTTGTCCAAAGACCCTATTGCCAGCGCAACGGGGATACGTAAAGCCATTCATGAACACAGGGAATTAAATCCTGTTTCCAGTTATATTCCTCAGCCGACAATGTATGGTCTTGAGCAATATTTAACGCGCTACCAAGCCTTGCATGACTGGGAAATGTATTGGCCCCTTTTGAAATACCGAATCCTTTCTTCCTCTTTAATCGAATTGGCAGGGATATACGAAATCGAGGAAGGCATAGAACACCGAATAAAGGAGATGGCCAAACAATCTTCGAGCTTTTCTGGATTCATGGCAGATCTGAAGACAAAACGCTACACATGGACACGACTACAGCGGATGTGCGTCCACATACTGACCCATACATTAAAAGAACAGATGATTCACAATGAACAACCAGCCTATATCAGACTTCTTGGCATGAATGGCCGGGGACAAGAATACCTTCGCACTGTAAAAAAAGGCTTACCCCTCCCGCTCATCTCTAAACTTTCGTCCTATCAGAAGCAGGACATCGATACGGACTTGCGAGCGGCACAGGTGTATGCACTTGGCTTGTCCGAACCGTATCAGGCTGCCTTGATGAAACGGGAATATGAATCCCCCATCATTTTCAAATGAAGAAAGGTTTAAGCTTGGCCCTTCCATCCTTAATAGTAAAAAAAAAGCGCAAACAGTAGTTGACTGCCTGCGCTTTTTTTCATTTTTCCTTTCCTTTCAGCTTCGTTAAATAGGCTATTGCATCATCAAAGTTGTCAACCGGTACGATCTTCATATCCGTGTCGATATCCTTTGCTGCAATGAGTGCATCTTCATAATTCGAACCTGCTGCTCCGTTTTCATTTGGGGCAAAGAATATTTCCGCTCCAGATTTATCGGCTGCAACTATTTTCTGTTGAATTCCGCCAATTGGACCGACTGTCCCATCATCAGACATCGTTCCCGTACCCGCTATGTCATAGCCACTTGTAAGATCGCCTTTTGTTAATTGATTATAAATCTCCAATGAAAACATTAAACCAGCCGAAGGACCGCCTATTTGTTCTGAATCTATGGCAATCGCCGGTTTTGTGATCACTTTTCGATTGTCATCCAGCGAAATGCCTATTCCGACCCTATTTGGGTCATTTTTAAAAGGCTGCAATGAAAGAACGGCCGTTTTCTCCGTCTCTTCCCGCTTATACACTATTTTCACTTCATCTCCAGCCTTTTTTCCGTTAATGTAGTCCATGAATTCCTGTGCAGACTTGAATTTAACGTCATCGACCTGTATGATTTGATCGCCCGCTTTCAGTTCTTTAGCTGCCGGCATTCCTTTTAGCACGTCCAAAACATATACACCCAGGTACTCGTAATCGACTTCTTTCCCTGCTTTTTCATATGCGATCTGAATGGCATTATTTTTAGAACCATCCATTAAGTGCAGCTGCCTGATATTATATTCTTCATCTGTTTCATCTTCGCTTCGAATGGAGGTTTCCGGATAAAGCTCCTGATATTTGCTCCATTTCGCCAGCATGTAGGAATATATATTCGCCCGGCCCATCCTTACAGTGGTTAACATAAAGCTTCCTTTTGCTTCATCTCCTCCGGATACCTCAATGATTGGCTCCAATTCTTTAGCCATTCCTGGTTTTGATACATAAAAAGGTAGGGAATAAAGGGCTGATGCTATGAGAAGTATAGCCACCACCAGGAAAGTGCGTACATATATTTTACGGCTCATCTTCAAAGGACTCCTTCCAAGTAACAATACACTGCTTAATTTGATCTATCTTACCTCTTGCAGCTTCTTCTCCAATACTAATTATTTCCTGAACGTTTGTAAATGATTTAGAGCTGTATTTCTCAACCCTGGGGCGTATCATGACGTCTGAAGCAAACTCCCTGCTTTTAACAAGTTCCATTTGCAGGATATCGAGGCTTTGCATGATTACATCATAGATGGAGTTTATCTCCATATCCTGTTTCACGTGGGCTACATCCACACCAATTATGATGTCTGCTCCCATATCCTTCACGACTGAAACAGGAACCCTGTCAACAACGCCGCCATCAACAAGCAGTCTGTTTCCGATTTTTTCGGGAATGAAAATGCCGGGAATGGAAATGCTTGCCCTTACAGCCGGTGCGATTGGGCCTTCCTGAAAAATGACTTTTTCCCCAGTTTTTATATCAGTGGCGACGACCGCCACAGGAATATCAAGTTCTTCAAATTTCTTGCCATATGTAAATACCCTGATTAAATCCTTTGTCCGTTTACCCGAAATGAAGCCCATTTTAGGTATGGTGAAGTCTAAATAATACTTTCGCTTAAATGCACGGGACAACTTATACAGCCTCTCGATATCCGAACCCGCTCCATAAAAGGCTGCAACCATAGCTCCCATGCTGCTTCCAGCAATCATATCTATCGGAATGCCTTCTTGCTGTAATACCTTTATCACGCCAATATGTGCAAACCCCCTAGCTCCTCCTGACCCAAGTGCAAGCCCGACTTTTGGTTTCGACAAAGATATCCCTCCCGCTATAACTAGTTCAAAATATTGAAATAACACTCATTCAAAGTTATGGTCTTAAACGGATTTATAGAAGCATATTATTTATATTGACAGTGAAACAAGCATGGCAGATATAAACTATGCCAGCCAATAAAGTGCAGGGTTTCATTGAAATTCCATTGTGAGGGACATCCTCATTTATACATGTCGGAACAATCCACATTTCATCATGCGCTTACTTTTCGAGAAAAGGAAGTTCATATTTTATTATATACGAAACGAACTGCCCTTATTTAGTAACCTTCAAGAGGAGGCTGAATTTTGCTAAAATCAAAATCTAAAACAGTACTGTTAGCTACCTCCGTCACGATGATGGCAGTTGGCTTGATCATCTTCCCCCAAGAATCCTTTGAAGCTTCCAAAGGCGGACTCAATATTTGGTGGACAATTGTGTTTCCTTCGCTTCTACCTTTCTTGATTTTCTCGGAGTTATTAATCAGTTTTGGGGTTGTCAGGTTCATTGGTGTCATGCTAGAACCATTTATGCGTCCCTTATTCCGTGTACCAGGAGTGGGCGGTTTCGTTTGGGCGATGGGACTTGCATCAGGATTTCCAGCTGGAGCGAAATACACCGTGAGGCTTCGTCAGGAAGAACAATTGACACGCATTGAAGCCGAAAGACTCGTTTGTTTTACTAATTCATCTAATCCATTGTTCTTGTTCGTTGCCGTTGCCGTAGGGTTTTTCCACAATCCTCATTTAGGGATCATCCTTGCACTTTCCCACTACCTAGGAAATTTTTGTGTAGGCATCATCATGCGTTTTTACCGTTGGAAAGAAGAAAAATCGCATACTAAAGTAATGACCAAGCTCCCCTCCATAAGACAAGCTTTTAGCCAAATGCATCAAACCAGAATAAAAGAAACAAGACCATTTGGCAGTTTACTTGGAGATGCGGTACTTTCATCCATCCAAACCCTATTAATGATCGGGGGATTCATCATTCTCTTTTCGGTGGTGAACAAGCTTTTATTTCACATGAACATTACCGGATTGCTAGCATCGTGGGTCGGAGGAATTTTACATATTTTTAATTTCCCGGATTCCTTAAGCCTCCCCTTCATATCAGGCATGTTCGAAATGACTCTTGGTTCAAAATTAACCAGTACGGTCGAAGATGCGACACTCTTTCAGCAAACTGTGATGACTAGTTTCATCTTAGCTTTCAACGGTTTCAGCATTCAAGCGCAGGTTGCCAGCATCATAGCCGCAACAGACATTCGTTTCACTCCCTTTTTTCTTGCTAGGATAGCACATGGCCTTTTGGCATCCATTATTACCATCTTGCTTTGGGAGCCATTCTATAAAGGCAATATGTACAGCGGCAGCCCGTTAAACGCATTCCCAGTCAGCGGATCCGGTGAACACGTGAATTCCCTATATCAGAACATGCTTGATTTCGGCCCCATTTTAACACTCTTGTTCTTGATCCTATACATCATCATATTTACCAAAAGGCTATTCAAAGGCCTTTCTTAAACCAAAAAAAAGAGCATTGCGCGTAGGCAATGCTCTTTTTTCTATCCTTTCAGTTCCTCGTACTTTTTGGCCAGGGCTTTCTGGACGACGTTTGGCACTAGTTCGGAGATATCTCCACCATACTTCGCTACCTCTTTTACGATACTTGAACTCAAGAAAGAATATTGATTTTTCGTCATGATAAAGAATGACTCTATTTTATTGTTTAGGAATCGGTTCATCGAAGTTCCCTGCATTTCATATTCAAAGTCGGAAGTCGCCCTCAATCCCCTGATAATGGCATTCGCGGAAACGCTTTCAGCATAGTCGACCGTCAATCCCTGATAGAAATCCACTTTAACATTCGGCATATGGGCAGTCGCCTCAGTAATCAATTCCAGTCTCTCCTCCACTGTAAAAAGTGAATTTTTCGCTGAATTGTTCACGATGACCACATATACCTCATCAAAAACATTCGCTCCCCTTTGAATGATATCAAGATGACCAAATGTTATTGGATCAAAACTCCCCGGACAAATCGCTATTTTGGACATTCATAGTTCCCCCTGTTCGTGTACATTTCCCCATTGATAAATCGTAACGGCAATGACGCCATAAACTTCTTTTCTCTTAACGGTAAAGTCACCAACTTTTTCTGGCAATGTAACATCATGGCCATGCTCACAAACAATGTATCCCATATCGTTCAGCAATCGGTATTTATGTATTTCTTCAAGAATCTCGACTAGCTTTTGTTTCTTATAAGGTGGATCAAGAAAAATCAATTCAAAAGTCATTTCCCTTTTCACCAAAGCCTTCAGTGCACGCTCTGAATCATTTTTATAAACTTCTGCACGGTCTGAAAACTTGCATAGTTCCAAATTGGCCTTAACCGTTTGATTTGCTTTAAAATCCCGGTCGACAAATATGGCTTTATCCATGCCTCTGCTTAACGCTTCAATTCCCAGTCCACCGCTCCCGGCAAACAAGTCGAGGACTAGCCCTCCTTCGAAATAAGGACCAATCATATTGAAAATGGATTCCTTGACTTTATCAGTAGTCGGCCGGGTTCCTGTACCCGGTACAGCCTTAAGTGGTCTTCCTTTGCAAATTCCGGAAACGACCCTCATAATCCTCACCACATTTTATGACAAATTTCTGTTACTTTCCTATCCTAACATATTAGAAAAAGCTAGCCAATATTTAAACCCATTTGGCTTCATTTCCAAGATGAAAATCAACGTATCATTTTGGACCATGGATTCTTATTATAAATCTTTTACATTTTGAATAATAATGTGGTTTTTGGCAATAATGTGAATAACAACATTCCTTTTTAGGTGTTGTTGCCAACCGCGGAGAAGGCTTACGTTTCCCCATAAGCTCTTCCTCCGGTTTCTCCTCTCCCTTTGCCTTCTGGTCCTTAGTTAGACATAGAAGGACCCTGCATATTTTTGCAGGGCTTTTTTTTGTTAAATCTCTGATATCTAAGTGTCTTTGTCATGCTTCATCAATGAAGTTGTCCTTCTCTTTTATGAGGGATAATGATAAAGTAATGAATAATAAGTTAGTTAGGAGAGGTTTAATTGATTCAACGTTTTATTGAAATTGGACAAGGATATTCCGATATATATGAGTTGCTGGAAGTAGGACGCAATCAGAAACATCGAGTTGCAAGGCTTTTGGCCATGCATACTACTATAAATGATAAAAAGGTAACGTCATTGGTAATCGTCATGCACCCAACAGATCCCGGGAAATTCCAGCCGCTTTACATTTGCCGCGAAGGTATACCGAACCCTCATGCCACCAAAAACAAACGCTATGAGCTTTTTGAGAGCTTGGCGGAGGAACTGGATAGACCGATTATTGAAATCGACGTGAAACCTTCGGTGCTCTTTGCAGAAATCGAGTTGTACTACCAACACTTAATCGGCATTTTGCGAATGAATAGATATCTGCCCCCATTAGGTTGAGAAATGTTGATGCCCTGAAATGAAAAAGGCTGACTCCGCATGAGTCAGCTTTTTTTAAATTCCCATTTTATAATCATATTCTTTCGCTTTATCCGGTTTGGAGTTTTCGAACTCCACCTTCAAAAAAGGCTTGTAAGAAAGGTCCACTTTTTTAACGAACGAATAATTATTCAGCTTTTCCACTAGTGGCTCCACTTCATCCATATTCGTATAAAGCACCACATATTTCAACTTTTTTGAAACATAATGGATATTTCCAAATTTCCTAAGCATTTTGGCTTGTTTTAATGTATGTAAATAGACGATGATTCCCTGTCTCGCTCCAAGCATATCAATAACTCCCTTTTATAAAGGTTTTAACTAAGTGTAGCATAGCAGAATCTTTACTTTCAACCAAGAAAAAAGATTATAAACGAAATTCTCTCACTATTATGAATATAAACACTGTGAAGGGAGCCTAACAAACGATGGATTTAAACCAAATTTGGCATCAATTTATTGATCATCTATTAGATAATGAAGAAATTACCCAAGCTTCGATAAAAAAGTTCACAGGTATACCATTTTTATATATCCATTATCATCCGGCTCAAAATAATAATAGTAAGCTTTCTTTTTTAATAAAAAAAGCCGCAAGCCTTTCAATGCGTGGCAAGCAGCTTCATTGTGAAACCATTTTCGTACGGCAGGAAGAACATTTATATGTATTCCGGCACCGTTTTTATGTGCCGCAGCAAAAGATGTTTTGCTGCGGCAACCTATGTCCGGATTGTATTTTATATCGCAGTTAATCCCTTTGTCACGTATCCGGAATATAAATAACAAGAAAATCTTTATACATTCATCGGTTCATTGAACAATGTCTCGACGAAGGTTCCTTACATGACACAGCCACCGAACTCCGTAGTAATTTCGAATTTCGATGGCTGCATTCAATATACCGGCCTATTGTTCACAATATGGCAATTACCTTAAGCAGAGCATCCGCAGCTTCCGCCGGTTCCGCAGCTTCCCGTTGAACATCCACCGGATGAAACAAAAAATGGATTCCCCGCTGGAGTTTTGACCTGTTCAGAAACAGCTCGGCCAATCCTTCCGCTTATTTCATCAAGAACGGATTGCAATTCGGTCTCAGCCCGCTTAAACTCAGCAACGGCAGGATGCATATCCATGTCTCGTTTAGCTTGCCTGGTTTCTAAATTGATGCGTTTATAATCCGGATGATATTTACCGAACCTTTGAACATCTTCAAATAGATCCTTTAGCGAAGTAAACTTGGAAATTTTCCGCTGAGCCTCTTTGTCGCTTTGTAATTTATATAAACTAAGGAGGTATTCTTCCCCTATTTCAGAATGAAGGATCATTTCAGCTAATCCATCAGCCTGTTGTAAAATGTCGATGATTTCCATAGTAGCAAGCATTAACAAGCTCACCTCCACAACCATTTTACCATTTCTCCCTGTTAGATGCTAATGGTTTGATTAAATCGAGGAAGTGATATGTACCTCAATCTCTTTTTGCAGCCCTGTTTTTTCACCTGAACCATTCAAAATCTCCAGCTTGATTTTATGCTTGCCATTCGGGACTTCCTTTAAGATAAATGCTGCCGTTTTCATATCGACTTTCTTTTGATTATCAATAAATACGGACACAGTTGCCAACTGTTCTGGATTTGATTCAGAAAAACCATAGTTTTTCAAGTAGCACTCTACATAGACAGAGTTGCCTTTTACAAAAGTTTTTACCCGAAAGTCCTCATCTGAATTTCGGATGCCCGATACAGTGGTGGCAGCTTTAAGTGTAGAAACACTTTGTATGGCTACTCCTGAATTCTCAGGTTCCGGTATTTTCTTCCCACAACCCGACGCTGCCATCAACACTGTTAGAGCCAATATCAACTTTCTCATTCCATCGTCCCCCTTTTGCCTTTATTGTTCGCCAAAAGGAGTAATTTACTCTTTTTTTCTTCATTCACCTGAAACATTCATCGCTTGAAACATATGAAGCATCATGGAGGCGACCTGAACGCTTTCCGAAAATTTAGAGACCCGATGCGGAATCGACTTTTCAAAATAATATTTCGCCTCGGTTTCAAACACATCCACTTCATGGGGATTACGCATTAACCTTCTGTACCATCCAGGCTGAACCCTCAAGTAATTTCGCATATCTTCGTTTGTTTGGATGAATTCATATATATTCTGACGCATGAAAAACCCTCCTTAATCTTTTGTGAATAAAAAAGGGTTAGCTCTCTGCTCTTTTTCTTTTGGGGGAGGACTTGTATCACCTGATTTATTCCCTTGGAAAGCAGATAGCACTCCTTGGATTGCACCGATGGCCTGATTGGCATTCGTAATATATTGTTGAATCTGCCCCATATCCATATTTTTAACTGCACTCATTAACGAACCGATCAACTCAGTGCTTTGGTCCCCCTTTTCGTCCGGCGGTGATGGGGATTCTGTATTCACTTTGGTCTCACCCACACTGCCTTCAGCCTGCCAGCGTGGATGATCATCCCCGAGTAAATACCACTCTTCAAAAAGTTCCTGCCATGTTGCTTGTTTGCTTCTCACTTCATTCACTAAATGAGGATGCTCCTTTACAAACTCCCGAAATCGATCCACGGAGGGCCGTTTTCTTTTTGCCATTACTCTCACCTCACACTTAGACATCGCCTATTGCACCATATGCTAAAGGTAAATAAAAAGTGCATCACATTCCATTTTAAATCCAATTGGATGTTCCAAAGCAAAAAAGGATGTATTTTCATGCGCGTGAATGTGACTTAATCAATGACATCCAGAACCTGGCTGTAGCTGCAGATGAAATAGAGTTATCTGATTCATCGGGAATTGTTTCAGGGTTAAAAGCCAAAGTAGAGCAAGGGAACCGCTCTTATTTTTCAATCCCGCTGCAATTAAATAAGGATGTAAGCGAACAGGTGACGACACTCACGATGGCCATGCCTGACACACCTCTTGATTGAACAAGACTCATGAAGGCATGGTGGCAACCTTCCGTTACTGCGGATATCCAAGTTCGTTACGTAATACCTTCCATTGCCGTTTGCGTGCAAATGCAAATTGACGTAGGCAAACTTATCATAGAGGGGAAGGTCCAGCGCGAGGATGGATGGGGAACTTTGCGCTATTTCCAGAACAAGAAAACGGACCCAAACGGATCCGTTTTTTTTATCTCTTTATGAAATTCTGAGTGTAATACTTTTTATATACCCCGACGCCCAGACCTGTAAATTCCTCGTTCAGCATCGCATCCCGATGACCTTTGCTATTTAGCCAGCCTTCCATGACTGCAGCTGCGTCCACATAATTAGCCGCTATATTTTCACCTGCTGCCCTGTATTTTACATGACCTGCATCGAGACGCTTTTCCAAATCCCCATTTGTTTCAGAAACATGGGTTCCTTCAGGTGTGTCCGTCATTTCACGGCTATGAAGGTAGGCAACCCTTGCTGTTGGAGCATCCCATTCTAAAGGCTCCAAATCAAACCGGCTGCGCATTATATTCGTAATATCGAATATTTGCTGCTCATTGCCATCTTCCACTTTCGCCATGTCTTCCTCAGAAAGATCCTTAATTGTCACAAGCTCACCATGATAGGTCAACTCATACGGCTGTTGTTTCAATAGGGCCGAATCATTCAAAAATCGGATGCTTGAAACAGTCCCTGTGAATTTATCCAAATAAAGCTGAACATTGATATTCCCTAAATCAATCAACGGTCTCATGTTCATGTCTTCCTCCGACAATTCGAAACGATAGGAACTGTCACCCACTTCAATATCAACAGTAGGTTCCACATATAAGCTGGAATAGATGGCATCAATCGATTGTCCAATTTTAAAAGGAGCGACATTGACCTCATCACCGATCCCATAAGCAGATACCACTTTTCCATTTTCAACGGCTAATTGAAAATAATTATTATAATTCTTTTTATATACCCACCATTCATATCCATATGCGGACATATCAATTCGATCTGGCTTACCGTATTCCTTTTCTATCTCTTTTGCATTTTTCCCGATTGTTACTGCCAGACCTTCTGTCACTTTAGTAACCCCTTCCTTTTCAGAGGAAGGGCTTTTTTCATTTATATGTCCATTGGGGTTAACACCTTTGTTACCATCAATAAGAGGGTTCCCTTCATCTTCATCGCCGATATTAAGATAAATACCGATTACGAAAAAAATAACGATCAACACCAACACCTTACCTAAATTGCGCAGAGGAACACTCCCTCTCTCTATCTAATTTATGTATCCAATGCAAAAAACCTTTCTTTCCTGATTATATCACTGTTCAATCATAATTTTCTAATTTACGATAGACTGCCCCTTCATTAAATTTATTTTAAAAATGGAACTTTTGTGAATGATTGAAATACCATGGTTGAGTTCATTGCAACTTCCACCATTTCGTACTATTATAAAATATAGGATAAAATGGTATATTATAAACATACTTGGAGATTTTTAATATATTCATGTACATAATATTTTCCCGGTATGTCATTTTAATTCCCAATAGTAAACATAGGAGGTACTACTCGTGAAATTTGAAAGCTTTGGAATCGAAAACATCACAGCCGACTTAAACCGATTAGATGACCTAATGCCGCAATATGGTTTAATACGTGCAGAACAATGGGATTACGAAAGAGTCAGTTACGATCGTAAGTTCGAATTAAAAGAAGGCACGTTTTACCTGAGAATACTTGGCTATGCTACAGAGGGCGATGTAGGCTCTCACAGGGCCGTCATTAAACTTATGGTCCCTCTATTAGGAAAACACTATTATCCACACGGAGTTGAATATGGAGAAGGAGAGGATTTCCCTGCATCACTAGTTAAACAAAGTGAAAAAATCCTCTCTCAAATCAAAGAAGAACTTACACAATTCAACGGCCTGTAAAAGCCGTAAGTTAAAAGTGAGGTACAAAGAGAGAGGATCATGTGTGATGCTCTCTTTTTTTCGTATCCATTACAAAAGCCTGATGCTTTTTTGCACCAGGCTTTTTCGTTATTTTAAAATCCTAGGATCGCCTTTATTAAAGATGTTGTTTCGCCGCCATGATAAATGACATAAAGCAGGATGTAAACAGCTACACCTGTAATCCCAGTGAAAAACCAAATGATGCTGGTAGCAGGTCCGATTTTTTTATGAATGGCGAATTTACCTTTAAAACCAGTGGTAAGCATGATGATCCCCAAAACTGCTCCAGTTGTCGCAAGCGTTATATGGAAGATCAAAAAAATTGTATAATAAATTTTAATGTCATCAGGTCCGCCAAATGACGTACTGCCAATGAAGACCGTCCGGGAAAGATATATAGTGAAAAAGATTACCGCAAAAACCGCAGCTGCCATCATGGTTTTTTTATGAGTCTCGATTTTGCGTTGTTTAATTTGATACCAGCCTATTGCAACAGTGATTGCACTTAATACAATGAAAGCTGTACTTATCGTTGGAAGGATTGGTAAAGACATATGTATTGTAGTCCTCTCTATATTTATTAATCAACTACCATTTTATAAGAGGCAATCATAAAATTCAATAAAATCAAGGATTATTAACAGAATGCTCACTTTTATAGAATAGCCAAGTCGAATCACTGGCTATTTGCTTTAAATCAAAAAACAGGCAAGGCAGATAAAAGACTTGTCCGTCCCAAGACAAGTCTTTTATCGTACAATTATTCTACAGTCTGAAAATCCGAAGGTATCGGATCGATATCATTTTGGCCGCCATTCTCCTTTTTGAACCAAGCAAAGAAAATGACACCTAATACATAGCCTAAAACAATTTCTTGGATCACCTTCATCAGAACCCCACCAAGCTGTTGATCCTCAAGCAATGGCAGTCCATTGAACATTTCCGGGCCACTGAGCGTTAAGCCGGACAGTGCTGAAGCCGGAACGCAAAGCTCCATGGCACTCGCCCAAGATTCCGCATTGGTGAATGTATCATACATCGGATCATTAGCAAAAATGATCAAAGCGCAAGCAGGGGTCATTAGAATGCCACTGCCGAAAATATAAGCTACTTTTTTCACACCTGATAGACTTTCACGTTCCGGAAGTTGATTGACAAGCGGGAACCACATCAAAACAGCAGTGGTAAATAAAAGGACCGTGTATCCGGCATGAAACCACATCCCCGTTTTGATAAAGTCGAACACTAACGGGATATGGTACAACGAGAAAAGAACATTAAACAGTAAAAGGGCGACAAGAGGTTTCGTGAAAAATTGAAATAACGGCTTCACTCCCCTTGAGTTTATGAAAGTTCTCATAAGCCAATCTGGAATCGCTATGATAAATAAAGGCGGAATCACGAGATAGAGCAGTGCCATTTGAAACATGTGCGCACTGAACATGATATGGCTCAATAAATCCAGTGGTGATCCTTTTACTGCATATAGAAGGAACATGGCTATCAAAAAATAAGTTGCCTGTTTAACGGATAGGACTGAACTGCCCGAAAACTTCTCCCTTTTTTTTGTAACCAGCCAAAAATAGCCAACGGTTATAAGTACGAGGACGGCAAAATAATAAGGACTCCACAAAGCGCGAAATCCGAAAATATCAATAGACAAAAAAATCACCTCGTTCATAAACTTTTTCTTACTTTCATTATACCTAAAATGAAACATGGTAACAAATATAGATAAACTTGGATTCTTTTTCTAGCTAATCAACACATAAAGAAAACCGGCTATCATTCAATAGCCGATTTCTTTTATGGTTTATAACCAAACAATCGTTGTGAACACAAGGACAGTTATCAAGCCGACTGCAAGGCCCGAAAATAAGAACAATGCAATGGTGCCATGCCCTTTATGCTTCATATGCATGAAATAATACAATTGGAAAATCACCTGTACAACTGCCAGCAGCAAAATGACTGGTTTAATGAACCAATGTGAAAAACCCTCGATTCCTACAGCAGCAAAAGCAAGTAATGTAAAGAAAATCATAAGTGTAAATGATATCACTTGGTGTTTCATCTCTTCAGCATTTTTCTTACGGCGATATTTTAAATCGACATTCGGGTTCGCTGAATTTGATTGTTCATTCGCCATCAGTTATCCCACCATTCCCATTAAGTATACGACAGTAAAGATAAACACCCAGACTACGTCAATGAAATGCCAATAAAGACTCGCGACATAAAATTTAGGAGCGTTATATAAATTCAAGCCCCTTCTTGCATTACGAACCATAAGAGATATGATCCAAACCAGACCGAAAGCAACGTGTCCTCCATGAAAACCAACTAACGTATAAAATGCGGAGCCGAATGCACTGCTCGTAAATGTATGATGGAATTCATGAACATAGTGATTAAATTCATAAATCTCGAGACCTAGAAAAGCAAAGCCAAGTGCAACTGTAATCACAAGCCATGCTTGCATTTGTTTAAAATGGTTATTCTTCATATGGTACATCGCATATACACTGGTTAATGAACTGGTCAATAAAAGCATGGTTGCTACAAAAGTCAGCGGTAATTCGAATAAGTCTTTAGCTAGGGCTGCATCACCATTTGGAACTTTATCCTTCAATGCAAGATAAGTTGCAAAAAGTGAGGCGAATAGTACCGTCTCTCCACCAAGAAACAACCAGAATCCCAAATACTTATTTTTACCTTCTAAAGTCGCTTTCTCGGGAGAAGCAGGCCAAGTGGCATCCGTGAATCTTTCATCTGCTTGCATTATGCCTTACCTCCCTTGTCTTTATTGTCCATAAGGTCTTCTTTATGAATGTGGTAACCATGATCGTCTTTAACGGAACGGATAAGCATTGAACCGAATGTGATCAAAAGTCCAACAATAATTATAGGCAGGGTCCATGTCTTATCATCCATATTATATAAAGCACCGAATGCGGCAACAAATAAACCCAAGGCAATCGTTAAAGGTAGTATGGATGAATTCGGCATATGGATATCCCCCAGTGGTTCTGCAGGAGTCATTTCCTTTTTCCCTTCCATTTTCTCAACCCAGTAAGGATCTAATCCGCGGACAAGCGGAAGTTGTTTGAAATTATAAAACGGCGGTGGTGATGGGATGGCCCATTCCAGCGTACGGCCGTCTCCCCATGGATCATTGCCGACCTTCTCATTCTTCACGGATGTAATGATTATATTGATGACCATAACCAAGACCCCAAATGCCATTAAGAAGGCTCCAACTGTACTAATCATATTACCTGTATTAAGACCTTGATCGTCCAAGAATGTAAATACGCGACGAGGCATCCCCATCAAACCTAAGAAATGTTGAATGAAGAATGTTAAATGGAAACCGATCAAGAACGTCCAAAATGTGATTTGTCCCAATTTTTCACTTAACATCGTTCCAAACATTTTCGGCCAATAAAAATTGATTCCAGCCAGTAAGCCCAATACAACCCCACCAACGATTACATAGTGGAAATGGGCAACAACGAAATAACTATCATGGTATTGATAATCAGCTGGTGCTGATGCGAGCATGATACCTGTCACGCCACCCATGGTAAATGTAGGGATAAAGGCAACTGCATAAAGCATCGGTACCGTGAACTTGACGCTTCCGCCCCACATCGTAAAAATCCAGTTGAATATCTTAATACCTGTCGGCACCGCAATAGCCATGGTAGCCACGGCAAAAATCGCATTCGCGATAGGTCCCAAACCAGTCGTAAACATGTGATGCGCCCAAACCATGAAACCTAAGAAACCGATTAAAACGGTTGCAAATACCATCGATGAATATCCGAATAATCTTTTTCTTGAGAATGTAGCGAAAATTTCGGAAAAAATACCGAAAGCTGGAAGAATCAGGATATATACTTCCGGGTGACCGAATATCCAGAATAAATGCTCCCAAATGATCGTATTCCCGCCCGCTGCTACATCAAAGAAATTCGAGCCGAACATCCTGTCGAACATCATTAACACCAATCCTACGGTAAGCGGAGGAAAAGCGAATAATATCAATGCGGAAACAACGAAAGTTGACCATGTGAACAGCGGCATACGCATATATGTCATACCAGGCGTACGCATATTAATAATGGTTACAAGGAAATTGATCCCCGCAATTAATGTTCCCAATCCTGATATCTGTAATCCCAGGACGTAAAAATCAATACCATGGCCTTCGGAATGCAGGGAAAGTGATGCATATGATGTCCAGCCTGCATCAGGAGCCCCCCCTAAAAACCAAGAAAGATTCAGAAAGACTCCTCCAAAGAAAAACAACCAAAAACCTAACGAGTTCAAAAATGGGAACGCGACATCACGTGCCCCTATCTGTAAGGGTACAACCGCATTCATTACAGCAAACACCAATGGCATGGCTGCCAGAAATATCATAGTTGTACCGTGCATGGTCAATATTTCATTATAAAATCCGGCACTTACGAAATCATTATTTGGGATTGCAAGCTGGATACGGATAAACATCGCTTCCAAACCGCCGATTACAAAGAATAATCCGCCAGAGATAAGATATAAAATGGCGATTTTCTTATGGTCCACCGTCGTCAGATAATCCCAAAGCGTAGCGCCAAATCCTTTTTTATTAGCGTACGTACTCACGATTTAACCTCCTTAATCAATGTTCTATTTGTCTTCCACCTTAAGCTCTAATAGATAAGCTGCCAGTGCATTAATATCTGAATCCGAAAGTTCGCCGTAAGTACCGGTCATCGTGTTGCCCGGTTTATACTTCTCAGGATCCTTGATCCATTTTTTCACATTCTCTTCCGTATGATCCAATACGCCAGCCACTTTTTGGCGTTCACCGAATGTAGCGAGATTCGGAGCCTGACGAGCAGCTTCAGGCCTGCTGTCATTTGGTGTCACCGCATGGCAGCCTATACAACTTTGATTAAAGACATCTTCACCCTGTTTGGCTAGATCACCTTCAACGACAGGTTCCTTCGCGGCTTTCATATCTTTAGTCCAAGCTTCAAAATCGCTTTTGGACTTCGGTACGACCTTAAAATCCATCAAAGCATGTGAAGGACCGCAAAGTTCAGCACATTTTCCGTAAAACAAGTTGTTTGAATCTTCAGCCTTTTTACTATCGAATTCTAAGAAAAACTGATTGACCCCTTCTGTATTGGTATCCATCTTTCCTCCGGCAGACGGTACCCAGAATGAATGCTTAACATCTGAAGCAGTTAGATTGAAATACACTTTTTGATCGGTTGGCACAACCAAATCCTGACTTGTTACAACGCCAAGGTCCGGATATTCAAACTCCCACCAATAAAGGTTCGCCCTGACATTCACGACAAGTGCATCCTTTGTTTTTCCATCCTTATCTTTCTTATCCATTGCCTTTGTGTCGGCTAAGTCGAAAGTCGTGACGACGGTTGGAACAGCCAGAACAATTAAAAGAAGGATAGGAATAACAGTCCAGATAATTTCGAGTTTATGACTTCCTTCAATTTGTTTCGGTATTGTTTCGTCGCCTTCCTTCCGACGGAAGCGTAGTAAAACTACAACGAACAAAATAATCACAACAATAATAACCAGTACCATGATTAGTGTACTCAATATCAGTAAGTCATACTGAGATTGCGCAACATCGCCAGCTGGCTTCAGCGCGGATAGAAATGGTTCGCCGCAGCCCGAAAGGACAAGTCCTACAATACCCAGCAGAGCAATTAGGCGCCATTTGTGCAGCCTTTTTTTCATAGCTTCAGAAACCCCTCTTTCGTCAAAATTTTCTCACAAAAATAAAAATGGGCGCAATTGCGAATATTCTCTCTATGTCAATTTCTAAAAAGAAAGAATCCCTAAACTAAGGAATTATTAAGATGATCCATGTAACCGCTCTTATGTATGACCCCGTTGGTTCCGTTAATATGTATGAGTCGCGGTCAGTGCAATATATATCAGTAAGCTGGAGCCTGTAAAAGAACAGGCCGCCAGCTTATTTTAACCAAAACTAGATGAGAGTGACAATAACCATCGCTACAAATAAAATGGTCATATAATTTAAAGAATATACAAACATGGATGTTGCCCATTTAACATCATCTTTCTTTTTATACCCCTTAATTCCCAAAATAAGCCACCCCGTACTCAATAATGCAGCAAGAATAACTAGCGGTGTTCCTAATGGAGTTAAAAAGAAAGGTACAAACATTAAACAGACGATCCATAGCATGATCGACCTTTTTGCGGCCTTGAAGCCTTTTACGACCGGAAGCATAGGTACCCCGGCTGCACGATATTCTTCGACACGCCTCATTGCTAGTGCATAAAAATGAGGCGGCTGCCACAAGAACATGATCGCGAACAGGACCCAGGCGATCTTATCAAGGCCCGGGTCGACTGCAGCCCACCCGATAAGTGGAGGCACAGCTCCGGATATACTGCCTATAATCGTATTCGATACAAATCTACGCTTGAAAACCATGGTATATAAAACAACATAGGCGAAGACGCCGAATGCACCTAGTATGGCAGTTGTCATATTAGTCAATGCAAGTAAAATCAGCCCTGCAGCAATTAAGCCGAAACTTAACGCCAATACCTTTGAAGGCTGTACTTTTCCAGTTACCGTTGGACGGTTTTTCGTTCTTTCCATTAAATGATCGATATCTCGGTCATAATAATTATTGAAACTGCAAGATCCAGCCATAATGAGCGCCGAACCTGCAAGTGTATAAAACACTACATCTAGATTGTTTAAGAAGCTAAGCCCCGAAAAATGAAGAGCTAACCACACGCCGGTAAAAGCTGTAATTATATTTGAATTGACAATCCCCACTTTTATAAGTGCGAGAAAATCCTTCCAAGCTGTTGTTTCAGGTATATCCGATTGAAGGGCGGCTTTACTGTCCTCCATGACAGCTTCTGACAAACCCCTTGTTTCTGACATTTGTTTTCCTCCTTTAAATCATTCAGCACAGACGCAAATGCAAAAAAATACTTACATATGCTATAGAACATTATTTCATACTTTTCGATATTTGTAACCAAGGAAGCGTAAACAAAAAGTAAATTATTTACCAATGACCGTTGTCAATGGAATCCATCGAGAGCTATCATTCTTAATATCATGCTTAATAACAGTAAAATTTAGTAAAATCATTTCTTCAATATATTAAAACACATTTTTGGAAGCTTTTGTGAAAATTTTTCGGATAATTTTTGACCAATTTGTGTCTCAATAATTTACTGCTGTTAATTAGATGTTCATCAAGAACATGAATAGTATGCTGTTATCATCATCCCCTAGGCTCTATCCCTATTTTGCTCCTACTTGAAGGTTTACACTCCCTTTATTTCTATCAAAGTCTTTTGCAACTTTCAACTATTTCAGGCATTTTAATTAATAGCTATAATATAAACTGAACTTGTAAAATCATTCTATTTTGTGTAATATCGAGGAAGTTCGACAAATATTATGAAAAACCTTATGCTATTATTAATTTTAAGAACAATCCTATTTGCTACAGAGAAAAAGGTGGGACTACTAGTGAAATCGTCTCTTAAATGGTTTGCTGTTTTAACAACGATTGTAATGCTTTTCATCTTACTTGGTGGAGCTTTAGTCACGAAGACGGATTCCGGCATGGGTTGCGGCAGGTCCTGGCCATTGTGCAATGGCCAATTGATCCCGGACAAAATCACGATTGAATTGGTCATTGAACTTTCCCATCGGCTCGTTTCAGGTGCTGGAGGATTCTTGGTTTTAATTTTATCGTATATGTCTTGGAAAAAAATCGGTCATATTCGTGAAGCGCGTTTCTTATCCGTCCTTTCTTTTGGTTTTCTGTTACTGCAAGGGTTGATTGGAGCCGCTGCCGTCATTTGGTCACAATCCGATTTCGTCCTTGCCCTTCATTTTGGCATATCGCTCATTTCCTTTGCTTCCGTCTTTTTACTGACATTGTTGATTTTTGAAGTAGACAAGAAGTTCGAAGCCGAAAAACTTATAGTTGACAAACGTATGAAATTCCATATTATTGGCGTATTGATTTTTTGTCTGGCAGTCGTCTATACGGGTGCTCTTGTAAGGCATACAGAATCCAGTCTTATCTGTAAGGATTGGCCTTTATGTGTAAATGACAGCGCTGCACTCCCCTCCAACCTTTATGAATGGATTCAGATGGGGCACCGTGCAATGGCAGGCGCTATTTTCATTTGGGTATCATATGTGGCTTATATCGCCAAAAAACATTACAAAAATCAAAAAGTTTTATATGGCGGTTGGATTGCTGCATTCATTCTCGTATTTTTACAGGTCACCGCTGGAGCCTTTATCATTTTCTCAAGGCAAAACTTATATATCGCATTGACGCACGCATTGTTCATTGCCTGCTTTTTTGGTGTAATGAGCTATTTGATGCTATTGACATCAAGAAGTAAAAAAAATTCCCTAGCTCAGCAAAAAGGGAACTCCACGCACGCAGTCAAAGGACAGGATGAACAGGATATAACACCAACGGTACCCGCCCGTTAATGTCTGATTGTTCAATCAAATTCAAATAGACAAAACAAAAACCACCATTCCCGGGAATGGTGGTTTTTGTTTTGTCTCAAGATGACCGTACATTGCCTAAAAAGAGGGTACAGAGCAGCTTGAAATCTCAAGCATACCCCATATACCCCAAATCATTACAAGGTCACAGTCAGCTAGATTACTTAGTTATTTCAATCAATAAGTCTCCAGTACTGATCGCTTCTCCATCTTTAACATAAATATCTTTAATGGTCCCGGAGAATGGTGCTTGCACGGTAGTTTCCATTTTCATCGCTTCCGTAATGATTAGGTGATCACCCTGCTTGACCTGATCGCCTTTCTCGACAACTACGCGAATAACCGTACCTGGCATTGTCGCACCGAGTTGTTCTTTATTTTTTGGGTCTGCTTTCATTTTTGATACAACGGAAGATTTAATGTTTTCATCCTTGATGATCACTTCACGTGATTGACCATTCAACTCAAAATAAACGACCCTTGTTCCATCAGCCAATGGCTGACCGATTGAAACCAATTTTACGATGAGCGTTTTACCCTTTTCAATTTCAACTTCGATTTCTTCCCCTAGCCTCATGCCATATAAGAAAGTAGCGGTATCGAGGTTGGAAACATCTCCAAACAGCTCAATCGTTTTATTGTACTCCAGGAATACTTTTGGATATAGGGCATATGCAAGCACATCGAAATCAGTGACTGCCCGTCCCAATTCCTTGAATAATTCTTCTTTAAGTGCTGCAAAGTCCACTTCTTCCAATAATTCACCCGGTCTTACTGTTATAGGTTTCTTCCCTTTCAGGATAACTTCCTGAAGCTCTTTAGGGAATCCCCCAACTGGCTGACCTAGATAGCCTTCGAATAACTCTATGACTGAATCAGGGAAATCGATGGAATTTCCTTTTGTCAGAACATCTTCTTCAGACAGGTTATTTTGTACCATGAATAAAGCCATATCCCCAACAACTTTGGATGAAGGAGTTACTTTAACGATATCGCCGAACATTACATTGACGCGCTGGTACATCTCTTTCACTTCATGCCAGCGGTCTCCCAGCCCCACTGCTTTGGCTTGCTGCTGCAGATTACTATATTGACCGCCTGGCATCTCGTGCTTGTAAACCTCGGTATGAGGTGCATTCATGCCGCTTTCGAAGTCATGATAGAATTTCCTGACCTCTCCCCAGTATTCTCCTAAACGCTCTAGAGAATCGACTTCCAATTTAGGCTGTCTGCTTGACCCCTCCAATGCATAATGAAGTGTTTGTACACTTGGCTGCGAAGTCAGTCCAGCCAAAGAACCTATCGCCGTATCAACGATATCCACACCAGCTTCGATCGCTTTAGAATACATGTAAATGCCATTTCCGCTTGTATCATGAGTATGCAGATGGATCGGAAGGGATGTCGATTCTTTCAGTTCCGATACAAGGCGGTAAGCAGCTTCAGGTTTCAAGAGGCCGGCCATATCCTTGATCGCTAAAATATGGGCACCGGCTTGTTCTAATTCCACCGCCATATTTTTATAGTATTCGATATTATACTTGCTCCGTGATGGGTCATTCAAATCCCCTGTATAACAAATGGCAGCTTCCGCAATTTTGCCTGATTGACGAACTGCATCAATAGCCAATTCCATTCCTTTAACCCAGTTTAAACTATCGAAGATACGGAAAACGTCAATGCCTGCATCCGCTGATTTCTCTACGAATTCACGAATGACATTATCAGGGTAATTTTTGTAACCAACTGCATTTGAAGCCCTTAATAGCATTTGCAAAAGGACATTCGGAGCTTTTTTCCTGAAACTTAACAGCCTGTCCCATGGATCTTCTTTCAAGAAGCGATATGCGACATCAAAAGTTGCCCCGCCCCACATTTCCATTGAAAATAAATCAGGAAGGAGTTTTGCTGTAGGCTCAGCGATATCAAGGATATCTTTCGACCTGATTCTCGTCGCCAGTAAAGATTGATGTGCATCACGGAAAGTCGTATCGGTGATCAATACCTCTTTCTGTTCTTTAATCCATTTGACCAGTCCCTCTGCACCTTGCTCTTCAAGTATATTTTTTGTACCAGAGATAAGCGGCAGACCACCAACATTCGGAATCGGAGCTGGATCAAAAACCGGCTTTTTCTTTTTCTCGACTCCCGGGAATCCATTCACGGTCACATTTCCGATATATGAAAGCATTTTTGTCCCACGGTCTTTCCTGATTGGGAAGCTAAATAATTCCGGTGTTGTATCAATGAATGATGTATCATATTCCCCATTTATGAATTTTTCATGTTTAACAACATTTTCAAGGAAGGGGATATTAGTTTTAATTCCACGAATCCTGAATTCCTTAAGGTTACGAACCATTTTGGAAGCTGCCTGCTCAAATGAAAGCGCATGAGTCGAAAGTTTAACGAGAAGGGAATCATAATATGGTGTGATGACCGCACCTTGGAACCCATTCCCTGCGTCCAGACGAACACCGAATCCCCCACCGGAACGGTAAACCATCATTTTCCCGGTATCGGGCATGAAATTATTCAATGGGTCCTCAGTCGTCACCCTTGATTGAATCGCATATCCATGAGTTTTAATTCCCGCTTGTTCGGGAATCCCGATCTTTTTGCCATGGAGTTCATGCCCTTCAGCTACCATGATTTGAGATTGAACGATGTCAATGCCCGTAATCATTTCAGTAATGGTATGCTCAACCTGTACCCGTGGATTGACTTCAATAAAGTAAAATTCGCCATTTGCGACAAGGAACTCGACCGTACCAGCGTTCACATAATCAATATTTTTCGCCAACTTGACGGCTGCCTCACAAATCCTTTCCCTTAAATCTTCGGAAAGGGAAACGGAAGGTGCCACTTCCACAACTTTTTGATGCCGTCTCTGAACGGAACAGTCACGTTCATATAAATGGACGATATTCCCATGAGTATCAGCCAAAATCTGAACTTCGATATGCTTCGGATTTTGTATGAATCTCTCTACATAGACTTCATCATTACCAAAAGCTGCTTTAGCTTCTGATTTTGCGCGATCATAAGCCTCTTCAACTTCTTCGATTTTTTCGACAATCCGCATTCCGCGTCCGCCGCCGCCTAAAGAGGCTTTTATAATAATTGGAAAACCATATTGTTCACCAAATTCCTTGACTTCTTCAACACTGGTCACCGGTCCATCGCTACCAGGGATAACCGGAATATCAGCCAGTTCAGCTTGTGTTCTGGCTTTCACTTTGTCACCAAACATATCTAGGTGTCTTGATTCTGGTCCGATGAAGATTATGCCCTCTTCCTCACAACGTTTCGCAAATTCAATATTTTCTGAAAGAAAACCATAACCTGGATGAATCGCATCGACTCCGCTCATTTTGGCAATCGCAATTATGCCTTCAATATCCAGATATGCATCAATCGGCTTTTTGCCTTCCCCGACCAAATATGCCTCATCCGCTTTATATCTGTGATAAGAACCATAATCTTCCTTTGAATAGATTGCAACTGTGTGAATGTCTAATTCCGTACATGCACGAAAAATCCTTATCGCTATTTCCCCACGATTTGCCGCAAGTACTTTTTCTATACGTTTCGCCATTGCTACCACCCTAATCAATATGTATTTTTATTGAATATATAGAAAAAAAGCGTGAAAGATTTCCACCACTTTTTATTCATGAATTGATTTCCCAAATAAGGAGTCCAATCTGATTAAGCTCATTTTATCGCTGATGTAATTATTTCGATATATTTTATATTTTCGATTTTTACATTCGATAAAGTTTAAAAAGAGCCCTATACCATTAACAAATGAAAATTTAGCTATAATAATATATTATCAATTTAATTTAACATTCAATTAATATAACAATAATACTAAAATTAACTGAATACAATAAAAAAATAAAAAATTGCATATATTCGTATATAAAAACAAGGAATTAAATCTGATTTCCCACCAAGACTCCAATGCCGCAGCAAAGGAACAGGACTATAAATTGCCAATATCAAAATAAAAATTCAAAATAATTAAAAAACTCAAATTGAGCTTCCAAGGACCAATTAGTATGTCACTATTGGATATAGTATAACACTATTGATTAATTATGTACATAAATAAAAAACTCAAACAATCATCGAGATTTGTTTGAGTTAGTATGTTTTATCTATTATTTTTTTAATGATGCTTCATGCAAAACTGACAATTCCTGTTCAAGGGTTTCCAAAAGGGATTTACCCTCGGTTTCCTCTACCAAACCTAAGCGTACGGCAAAATCAATTTCTCTTGATAGACCGAACATTTGTGTATCAAGGACCTCTTCATATAAAGGACATTGAGGCATAGTGAGATTTTCCATTTGAACTTTTATCAGTTTTAGAATCTTGTCAGCATCTGCTTTTAATAAAGCATAAGCTTTTTCTCGATGATTGACAAGCATATCAGATGCCATGTTAAATCCCCCCGCTCAGAGCGATTAAATCTTATCTTTAAATTCTACCTTTAGTTTTGTGAAAAAGCAAGGACATTGACAAACAATTTGCCATTGAGATAACACAATCACCTCTCAAATGAATATACCCAGCCATGAAAATTGTTCACCATCGTGAAGATGTGACAATTCAATTATAATTGATTATAATCATTAAAGAGCAACAGAAAGGAATGAGATATTTGGAACCCATCGTATTTATAAATGGAAAAGTGAAATATCCAATTACACTAGATCCCGGAGTATGGATTTTTGATGACCGTAAAGTTGAAATAAATACATATTTCCACGCAGAAAGAGTCCAAGTCAATGAATTAGAAGAATATACGATTGCTGCCTCCAAACATTGGCAAAAAGAAATACAGGAAGGCGCAATAATGCCACCCACATTAAAAACGGAACGAAAGTTCGAGAAGCAAAGATTGCTGGAAGGGACTTTCGGCATCCCTTTTGAACCTTTTTTAAAAAATGCCGAACCTGAAAATGGGGTAACTGAAGTCATCGTTACAACCGATGATGAGGAGCTTACATTCCCATTGGAAACGGCACTTGAATTTTTCCTGGGCTTTTCCAAGGAAGGAAAGCCGCTTAAAATATCCGAGGGCGGTCCTTTGGAAATTTATTTCGGAGACGCTTCCAACATCAATGATCCGATAAAAAATGTTCGGTCTTTCACTGTTAAATAAGAATTAGTCCATTCTCGCCAAAAACTTTAGAGCAATCGGCAAGGGATATCCCTTGCCGATTGCATTATAAAAGCGTAGCTGCCAGCTGGGCCAATCCAGATCTTTCCCCTTTTATCAATTTAACGTGGCCTGCAATACGCTCGGTCTTGAATTTTTCCACCACATATGTCAAACCATTATTATATTCATCTAAATACGGATGATCTATTTGTTCCGGATCTCCCATTAACACAATTTTGCTTCGCTCCCCGACCCTCGTCAAAATGGTCTTGACCTCATGTTTCGTTAAGTTCTGCGCTTCATCGATGATGATGAACTGATCCGGGATGCTCCTTCCCCTGATATAGGTTAGGGCTTCCACTTCGATCGAACTCATGCCTGCTAAAATGGCATCCAATTCCCCAGGTTTTTTCGTATTGAACAAAAATTCGAGATTATCAAAAATAGGCTGCATCCATGGTCTTAATTTTTCTTCTTTTTCCCCTGGCAGATAACCAATATCTTTACCAACCGGAACAATGGGCCTGGCAACCAAAAGTTTCTTATATTGTGACAAATCTTCAGTTTGCATCAATCCTGTCGCC
Organism: Peribacillus sp. Bi134; assembly: GCF_918698065.1. Taxonomy (NCBI): domain Bacteria; kingdom Bacillati; phylum Bacillota; class Bacilli; order Caryophanales; family Bacillaceae; genus Peribacillus; species Peribacillus sp. Bi134. Next base: position 249,361 of record NZ_CAKKLN010000007.1, read on the forward strand.
AATGCCAATAAAGTCTTACCTGTCCCAGCCTTACCAATGAGCGTCACAAGCTTGATGTCCGAACGGAGCAACAAATCTAGGGCCATCGTCTGCTGGACATTTCTCGGTTTAATTCCCCAGATATGTTCCCCTTCATACATCAATTTCTTAACGAACCTGCAATTCTCATCCACAATCCCTATCGCAGAAGCTGAACTGCCCAGCGTGTCCTTCATCAACAGGAATTGATTTGGATAATATGAATCTTTTGTCAGTTCTTCCAGTGCCAGAAAACTTTTTTCATAAAACTTATTCAGATTATCAATCGGTACAAACACTTCTTTGTGCCCAGCGTAAATATGGTCCAGTTCTACGACACGGTCATTTAAAAAATCTTCTGCCTCAAGACCGATCGCATCAGCCTTGACCCTGACGAGTGTATCTTTACTAACCAAAATGACCGTTTTTCCAGCTTCCTTCGTCTCTTCTTCCAATGATAAATTTTTCGCGACTGCCAATATCCTGTTATCATTCGTTTTCTCCACAAAAATTTCCTGAAGCTTATGAAATGAACGATGGTTGAGTTCAATCCTTATGCTGCCTCCATTATGAAGCTGAATGCTCTGATGAAGCTTCCCTTTTTCCCGAAAGCCATCGATCAATTTCGATACTTGCCTGGCATTCCTTCCGATTTCATCCATGTACCTTTTTTTCGAATCCAATTCTTCTAATACGACTGCTGGAATGACAACTTCATTATCTTCGAATGAATAAATCGAATACGGATCCTGCAACAGGACATTCGTATCTAAAACATAGATTTTTTTCCCCAATATGACGCCTCCTGCCTGCTCTATAGGATATGCCTTACCATTTACTACACTCAGCATTTATGTAGCGGACGAGACTGTTGATAAAATATATGTTCCTTTGCATAAAGATAGAAGAACATTTACAGACTATAAAGAAAACTTCCAGCAAAGAATGCAATCCCCAACATTGATAACACCATGTTTCACTGCATTTTATACTTATATGCATCAGACTTGGTAGTGATGGACAGGCTGGAACAAAAAAAGAGCATTAAGGAGGCTTTACATTGCGAAAAATCATATTGCCGCTCGCTGCGGTTCTGTTGATGTCAGGTTGCACAATGGATAATAATAACGAAGTGTCTGAAAATAACTCGAAAAACAATATAACGAAAGTCAATAATACGACCATTAAGGAGGCAGACAGAAATACCGGCCAGCAAACAGCGGAAAGACTCACCGGTTTGGCTAAATCCATTCCGGAGGTGAACGATGCCACCGCAGTCGTACTTGGCAAATATGCCATCGTCGGAATAGATATTGACCAAGATATTGAGCGTTCACAGGTCGGAACGATAAAGTACTCTGTTGGAGAAACTTTAAAACATGATCCTGAAGGTGCAAATGCCCTCATCGTCGCTGACCCGGATATAAATGAGCGGATCAGGGAGGTGGCCAGAGACATTAAAGACGGTAAACCGGTAACCGGGATACTAAATGAACTGGCTGACATCACAAGTCGAGTCATTCCTGAGGTTCCTGGTGATATTTTAACCCCAACGCCGTCCAAGAACATTGAAAATGAAAAAAATAAACTTGATGATGAAACGGAAAGAAAAGAACTCGATAAAGAGCAAAATGATCAATCCAATCACTTTAAAGAATGAATTTTCCTGACCCGAAGTGAATCTTCGGGTTTTTTGTCTATACCCGCCATGCACCAAGTAACATTAACTTTCAAATGTCAGTTTCACTTTATCCTCGTTTTACCATAAAAATATTGGTATACTTAAAAGCATATTCGAATTGAAGTGAGGTTCAACTAATATGAAGGTTAAATGTGTAATATGCGATCAAATTGAATCTATACCTGACGATAGCCCAGAAGCAAAGAAACTTCGAAACCGTCCTATACATACCTATATGTGCAATACATGCAACCAACGCATAGAAGAGCGTACGAACGAACGGATTGCAACCGGAAACTTCCGTCTGTACCGGACGATCAAAAATGAAGATGAATGGTAGAATATTTTATAAAGTTTGCCTGATTGGTCTCATCAATGGAGTTCTGCTTGGATTGATAATGAAGTGGGTAGAAATGTTTTCCGGCAAGCAAGTGTATAAGCTTTTATTGAATGTGGATTTCCTTCCTCTAATTGGAGCTATTTCCTGGAGTGAGACATCATTGTTCTTTTTCCATCTCCTTTTTTCACTTGCCATTACGTTTATTTACGCTTATATTCTTCATCCTTTAAAAATTTTCAGGAGATGGAACGAATACGCACTTGCTTTTATCACGATCATTCCCGCCATCATGCTTTACTTCCCACTATCGGCGCTGTCGAAAACAGAAGTTGTCCTTCCTTCTGATTTGACAGCTTTCTTTTTGTGGACAATCTTACATCTTTTTTACGGACTTTTCCTCCCTAAAGCCATATAAAAAAAGAACCGTGCGTAAATCGCACGGTTCTTTTTATCATTACTCAATATTTTTATACTTTTCTGGCTCTAACTGAATTTGGTCTAACATGATATCAATCAATTCAATCGGATAACGTTGCTTTTTCATTTCGTCTCCCAAAAGGTACTCGACGAAATAAAAAGGTTCTGTCTTTGTAACCGAATCGATTATCACCTGATGATCGTCTTTCAGCATCTGCATGAAAAACATTTCTGTATCGCGTGCAGCTGTATCATCAGGCCTTGCATCACAGACAACTTTGATCGTCAACCAATTGTATAAAGCATCCTGTAATGATTTCATCATCTTAAGCCTGTTCTTCTTTTCTCGAATTATGAAGACGGATCCTATAAATTCCCAGAACAAGCGAAGCGATGACTAATGCTTCCCCCATAGGAAGAAACACCGCAAAGAAAGAAAGAAGGGTACATCCAAGTGCCATTACCACATAAATGACCACATTTTTTAGCAATGGTAACTTTTTGGCAAAACCTAACTGATAGACAAGGATGCATAATCCAAAGACCGTCAAATATAAATACCACATTCCTGCTTCAGGATTTTCATCCACTCTGTACAATGCTGCAAAAAATGATAATCGCTCTTGGATATCCAATCTTTTCTCCTCCTCTTGCTATTTATTTTTCTTCAACAGCAACTTTTTTTCTTTTAGCTGCTCTTTCACGCTCGTTTTTATCTAGAATTTTTTTACGAAGACGGATTGAATCCGGAGTTACTTCACAGTACTCGTCATCGTTCAAATATTCCAGAGCTTCTTCAAGGGACATGATTCTTGGTTTTTTCATGGAAGAAGTTTGGTCTTTATTTGCTGAACGCATATTTGTCATTTGTTTCGCTTTAACGATATTAACTGTCAAATCGCTATCACGGTTATGTTCCCCGACGATCATGCCTTCGTAAATATCCGTACCTGGCTCAACGAAAATAACACCGCGGTCTTCTACTTGCATAATACCATATTGTGTAGTTTTTCCTGATTCCATAGATACAAGTACACCTTGACGTCTTCCGCCGACTTGACCTTGGGCCATTGGTTGGTAGCTGTCAAATGAATGGTTCATGATACCATATCCGCGTGTAATCGTTAAGAACTCAGTTGAATAGCCAATAAGTCCGCGAGCTGGGATCGTGAACAGTAAACGAACTTGACCGCTTCCGCTGTTGATCATATCCAATAATTCACCTTTACGGGCTCCCATTGATTCCATGATCGAACCAGTGTGCTCCTCAGGTACGTCGATTTGTACACGTTCAACCGGCTCACAACGGACACCATCAATCAAACGAACGATAACTTCCGGTTTAGAAACTTGCAGTTCATAACCTTCACGTCTCATGTTTTCGATCAGGATGGAAAGGTGAAGCTCCCCACGACCTGAAACAATCCAGACATCCGGAGAATCAGTATTTTCGACTCTTAAGCTGACATCAGTCTGCAATTGGTTTCTCAAACGCTCTTCAATTTTACGAGCTGTAACGAATTTACCTTCACGGCCTGCGAATGGGCTGTTATTTACAAGGAAAGTCATTTGTAATGTTGGCTCGTCAATACGCAGGATAGGTAGAGCTTCAGGGTGTTCAGTCGGACAAACTGTTTCCCCTACGTTAATATCCTCCATACCAGAAACGGCAATTAAATCACCGGCAACGGCTTCTTGGATTTCAACTTTCTTCAAGCCGATATAACCAAAGATTTTCGTTACACGGAATTGTTTAACCTTCCCATCAAGTTTCATTAATGAAACTTGTTGACCTACATGCATTTTACCGCGGAATACACGGCCAACGCCAATACGTCCTACATAATCATTATAGTCAAGTAAAGCCACTTGGAATTGAAGCGGTTCATCTGAGTTATCGATTGGTGCAGGGATCGTTTCAACGATTGTTTCGAAAAGTGGGGTCATGTCTTCTTCTTGTTTAGCAGGATCTGAATCCAAGCTTGCAGTACCAGCAATACCTGAAGTGAAGACAACTGGGAAGTCTAATTGTTCTTCTTCAGCTCCTAGCTCGATGAATAAGTCAATTACTTCATCGACCACTTCATTTGGACGAGCAGAATCTTTATCGATTTTGTTCACGACAACGATTGGCGTGATCTTTTGTTCCAATGCTTTTTTCAACACGAAGCGAGTTTGCGGCATACAGCCTTCATATGCATCAACAACAAGAAGAACGCCATCAACCATTTTCATGATCCGTTCCACTTCACCACCAAAGTCGGCATGACCAGGTGTATCCAAAATATTGATCCTTGTATCTTGGTATTGAACTGCTGTATTTTTCGCAAGAATCGTAATTCCGCGTTCTTTTTCAATCGCATTAGAATCCATCGCACGTTCTTCCACATGTTCATTTTCACGGAAAGTACCAGATTGCTTAAGCAACTGATCCACTAACGTTGTTTTACCATGGTCAACGTGGGCAATGATGGCTATATTACGAATATTTTCTCTTAATTTCAAAAAATTCACTCCTAAAAAAGTTTGTGTATAACGTATCACTAGTATTAACTTACATATTATATCACAAACATACTAGAAACAAATACAGAAATTATGTACAATAGATATATTAGGGGTGATATTAATGAACATTAAATGGAATTTCTTAATATTAGCGGTATTGGCAACATCCAGCATTGGCTCCATTGGCATCTTCATTGCTGAAAAAAGCTTGATTGGAATATTGGCTGCAATCGTTATTCTTTGCGGAATAATGGGGTTCGGTTTCACTCAGAAGAAGAAATTACGCGAAGCCGGGAAATTATAATATAAAAAAAACTCGCTGACATACAGCGAGTTTTTTTGTTAATTATTTCAAAATGAGTATTTGATTCCATCCGTGCAAGATATTTATCCTGTATGCAATAAGGCCCTTGATGCTAACGGCTGGAGTTTCCTGACAAGTATTTATCGAATACTTCTTTGTGAAGCCCGGGTTTAGATACGAAAAGTGAGTCGCCTTCTAAATAATTCAATTTGTCACCTTTAATATTACTAACTTCCCCGCCCACTTCCTCAACCAGCAAAACTCCCCCGGCAAAGTCCCAAGGCATGAGTCTCATGGTAATGTATGCATCAATCCTTCCAGCTGCCACGAATGCCAGCTCCAATGCTGCCGAGCCATAAGAACGTGTCCCTCTTGCATCCCGAACCAGCGGTGCCAAAAGACTCGGGTCAATCCTCCGGTTTTCCGTTACCCAGCTAGCATTAATGGAAATGATCGCTTTGCTTACTGATGCCTCTTCAAGTGATGGGAGCCTTTGATCATTCAGATATGCTCCCTGCCCCTTGACCGCATGATATAATTCATCACTGAAGACATCATAAACCATGCCAATCTTTCCAATGCCATCCACATAAACCCCTAGAGAAATTGCAAAATTCCGCTGTTGATGAATGAAATTCAAAGTTCCATCAATTGGATCGATGATCCACACCGTACCTTTTAGGTCTTTAATATCATGGCCCATTCCCTCTTCGCCAAAAATGCGGTGTTCAGGAAAGACTTCGCCGATTTTTTCGCAAAAAAACTTTTCTATCCCCTTATCCATATTAGTGACCAAATCATTCGGATTCGTTTTCATTTCAATATTCAACTTGGTTTTAAAGGACGCCCTAAGCCTAGTACCCGCTTCTTTCATCCATAACTTCGCATATGTATCCATTTCCTTGACCGATGCCATTATAATATCCCCGTCCTTTATGATCAGAAACTACATTAAAATGATCCACTTCTAAAGATTAAAGCAAATATAGCTTGCCTTCAAGTTTTTAACATCTTAAATTTTCCATTTTTTAAAAACATATGTGGAAAGAAGGTTCCTTGACCATCCATCCATTAATCGGTTTCGCAATCAAGAGTTAGCCCGTGGAAATACTTTTCAAACCACTTTACCTAAACGTCTCCCTTCCTTATTAAATGGGACCGAACCAAAATAAAATACCCACCTTATATATTTTGGACATTTAATGAAAAACGGACACAATATTTTTTATAAAATAAAGTGTCCGTTCATCTATAATAAAATTCCTTGTATTGAAATTGATTCATTTCCTTTATTCATTCTCCTTCAAGATCTCTGCAGCCAATCATTTACAAGGCTTTCAGTTTTAACAATTCCAAGCGGATGCGTTCAAGCCTTTGCTTGCATTGTGACCTCTTTTGGTCATTCTCTTCACCAATTGCTTCAAAAAGGGTTGCTAATTCATAGTCCATTTCCATTCTTAACACTGCAGCTCTATGTCTTTCAACTTCTTTAGCTTTTAATGCTTGGTTCATGACTTGTTTCATAATTAACATTCTCCCTTCATCAATTAACGTAATTTTCTGAATTTATATTATCATATGATTTCCTACCACAAATAGCAACTAATTTGTGCTTTAACCTATAAGTAATTTTACATCGCCAACCCAAATCGTATTTTTTAAATTTTACTTTTACTTATGCTACAATATGTGCAGATATTACGGTAGGAGAGATGAAAATGAATATAGCAAGTTTTACAGCAAGTGATTTTGATGTTTTTAAAATTGATGGATTGGAATCCCGCATGGATGCTTTAAAAGAACGGATCCAACCCAAATTACAAGCCCTAGGAGAGCACTTTTCTCAAAAACTGTCAGTTATGACCGGCGATGAAATGTACCCTCACGTTGCAAAGCATGCTAGACGGACAGTGAATCCACCTAATGATACATGGGTTGCCTTCGCTGCCAACAGCAGAGGATATAAAATGATGCCGCATTTCCAAATCGGGTTATGGGAAACGCATATGTTCATCTGGTATGCCGTCATTTATGAAGCCCCTAATAAAACGGAAATCGGAAAGCATCTGGCGCAGCAGGCAGACCGATTGGTGAATAGCATTCCCTCCCATTATGTTTGGTCAATGGACCATACAAAACCTGATGTCATCCATCATGAAGGTCTTGGAGTAGATGATTTGAATTCAATGTTCACTCGTTTGCAAACGGTAAAGAAAGCCGAAATTCTATGCGGTATAAAAATTTCCCGTGATGACGCCATAAAGTTAAAAGATGATGATTTCATTAAAACCATTCAAGATGCGTTTGAACATCTTTTACCCTTATATCAATTAAATTAAACACATTTGATTTGTATTCGGATCCAACAAAAAACCGGTTAAGATAAAAGGAGAGCCTTAAGGCTCTCCTCAGACTGTAGACAAACTCGATCATTATAGAGTTTGTCTACAGTTTTTTAGGTTTTTAAAATATGACCGTTGCCTCCAGACACTCTCTTTCCGCAGCTGGCAGCCTGGGAGTCTCTCCATTCCTATTTTTGCACTACACCTTTACTTGCTTGTATCAAGTCACTAATTTGATCTTCCTTACCTGTTTCGAAGCAATCAATGATCTTGCTGCCGACTATGACACCATCGCAGTATTGTATAGCATCACGTACATGATTTGGCGTTGATATGCCGAACCCAGCAAGAACGGGAACCGGACTTATCTCTTTTACCTTCTTTAAATAGCCTCCAAGTTCTTCCCCAAAGGCGTCACGGGCACCTGTAATCCCTTTGACTGTAACTGCGTAGATAAAACCCTCCGCCCCTGCGGTAATCTCAGTGATACGCTCTTTCGATGACGTGAGTGTCACAAGGCGGATAAGAACGATTCCTGCAGTTTTGATTGATGAAAAGATAGCTTCTTCTTCAATCGGTAAATCGGGGATGATGCACCCGGAAATCCCTGCTTGTAGACAATCATTGGTAAACTCTTTAAGTCCATATGCAAGGATTGAATTCGTATATCCCATTAAAATAATTGGGATGGTCACATCATTTTTGATTTCCATTACTTTTTTCAGGACATCTTTTAAAGTTGTTCCATTTTCCAAAGAACGGATGCCAGCTTGTTGGATAACAGGTCCATCTGCGACAGGGTCAGAGAATGGGATACCTAGTTCAACAGCAGTCGCCCCGCTGTTTTCAAGGAAAAGAAGCTGGCTCTTTAACCGTTCAAGACCTCCATCTCCTGCCATAATATATGGGATGAATGCTTTTTCCTGTTTTGTTTGACATTCTTGAAGCGCGTTTGTTAATTTATTCATGTTTACTACCTCCCATCAACGATTGGACCGTTTCAACATCCTTATCACCACGGCCGGACAGGCAAATCACCAGTCCTGTTCCTTTCTCCATTTCTTTAGCAAGCTTTAAACCGTAGGAAATCGCATGTGAACTTTCTAAAGCAGGGATGATCCCTTCCTCCCTTGAAAGCAACGTTAGAGCTTCTAAGGCTTCCGCATCGGTTACCGAAGTATATTCCACCCGATTTGTATCTTTTAAGTAACTATGTTCAGGCCCTACCCCTGGATAATCCAGCCCTGCTGAAATTGAATGCGCCTCTTGGATCTGACCGTCCTCGTTCTGCAAAACATACATGAATGCCCCGTGGAGCACCCCAGGTTTCCCCTTCGTCAAACTTGAAGCATGCAATGGCGTTTCAAGTCCATGCCCTGCCGCTTCCACTCCGTATAATTTTACCGTTTCATCCTCAATGAAGGGATAAAACATTCCCATTGCATTACTTCCTCCGCCTATGCAAGCGACTACTGCATCCGGCAGGGAATGTACCGCCTCCGAATATTGACGCTTTGTTTCATTTCCTATCACGCTTTGAAAATCACGAACTATAACGGGGAATGGATGCGGTCCAAGAACCGATCCCATTATATAATGGGTGTCATCCACATTCGCCACCCAATACCGTAACGCCTCATTCACAGCATCCTTCAGTGTCCCGCTTCCTTGTGATACAGATATGACCTTGGCTCCCAAAAGCTCCATCCTGAATACATTTAATTTCTGTCTCCTGATATCTTCTTCTCCCATAAAGATGATGCATTCCAACTTCAGCAATGCACACACAGTCGCCGTTGCTACCCCATGCTGTCCTGCACCCGTTTCGGCAATCACCTTTTTCTTGCCCATTTTCTGAGTCAGCAAAGCTTGACCGATCGTATTATTTATTTTGTGGGCCCCAGTATGATTCAGGTCTTCGCGCTTCAGGTAAATATTTGCACCACCAGCCAGTCTCGTTAAGTTCTCCGCAAAATAAAGTGGTGTTTCCCGACCGATATATTGTTTCAGGTAATAGCTTAGCTGACTTTGGAATTCAGGATCATTTTTAGATTGTTCATATACTTCTTCAAGCTCCGTAATCGCCGCCATTAAAGTTTCCGGAACGAAACGGCCTCCATATGCTCCAAAATGTCCAGTTTTATCAGGCTGTGTATAAGTGTTCATCTATTCATTCCTCTTTTCCGGCTGTATATTTTGCCTCATTAATAAATGCTTTTATTTTTGCAGCATCTTTTAATCCGTTTGTTTCAACACCACTGGCTACGTCAACTGCGAACGGTGATACGGCATCAATCGCTTTTCCGACATTTTCCGGAGTCAGCCCACCCGCTAGAATCACCTTCCCCAGTGGCAGTTCCGCTTTTCGTATCATTTCCCAATCCAAAGTCAATCCCTTTCCAGATGAACTCTTAGGAAGATCAACTAATAGATAATCTGCTGGGTATTCATGAAGGTTTTCAAGGTCTTTCTCTGAATTGACGGCAAAGGCCTTGATCACCGGTAAGGGCATTCTGCGGGCGAAGCTGGCAGACTCGTTACCGTGAAGCTGAATATAATCCAATCCTGCAATTTCGGCATTTTTTATCACTTCTTGTTCAGTTTGATTGGCAAACACTCCGACTTTTTTAACATGTCCAGCTAGTTTGGCTCCGAATTCTCCCACTATCTCTGGCTCAACCTTCCTGCTGCTCTCGGCAAAAATGAAACCAATGAAGTCTGCCCCTGATTCAACAGCAGTCTGAGCGGCAGCCAATGTCTTTATCCCACAGATTTTCACTAACATATTAATCTCCTTATATACTCATTTGCAGTTCAGCCATCGTGTGCGGAAGATTTGATGCAGTCATCAGCGTCTCCCCGACTAAAATCGCTTTTGCACCAGCTTCCTTCACACGCATCACGTCTTCTTTTGTCTTGATCCCACTTTCACTGATAATGATATGGCGTGTTGGATCAAGTAACTTTGCCAGTCGTTCAGTTACAGCCAAATCCACTTTGAAAGTCTTTAAATTCCGATTATTGATCCCTATGAGCTCTGCATTCAGCTCGAGAGCCTGTTTTAGTTCGGCTTCATCATGGACTTCCGTCAATACTTCAAGCCCACTCTTTTTTGCATATTGATATAATTCATGAAGTCGTTCTTTAGAAAGTGCTGCCACAATCAATAGAATGATAGTTGCACCAGCTTGATGGGCACGATCGATTTGGATTTCATCGATGATGAAATCTTTGCACAGCCTGGGAATCCGTATAGCCCCGCTTACGTTTCTCAAATCTGCAATTGATCCTTTAAAGAAAACCTCATCCGTCAATACGGATATCGCTGCCGCTCCGCCGCTTTCATATGAAAGAGCCTGTTCGATCGGATTAACATTGATTTTAATGTCCCCTTTTGAAGGGGAAGCCCGTTTTATTTCCGCGATAACAGCCATCGATTTCGCCGTTTTCAAATGATCCACCAAAGATGGTCTGACTATGTTGACCATGACCGAATCACCTAAGCCCCTTTCTTTTAAACTTGCGACTTCCACCTTTTTCTGTTCGATGATTTTCGTTAAAATATTTTCCATTACATGACCACCTTATTTCTATTGCCATAAGCAATCAGATTTTCTAACTTTGCAAGAGCCGATCCGCTATCAAGGCTTTCCTTGGCCATGGAGATTCCTGTTTTGATCGTTGCTGCCGTTCCATGTGCGAATAATCCCAATCCAGCATTCAATAAAACGGTATCACGATAGGCCCCTTTTTCCCCCTTGAGAAGCCTGAGCATGATATCGGCATTTTGTTTGGCGTCACCGCCGCGAATGGCATCATTTCCATAAACCGGAAGATCCACTTCTTCAGGATGCAGCGTAAATGGGATAATATCCCCCTGCTCCAATAGCACGAGTGAATTTTCACCCTGCAGGCTCGCTTCATCCATGAATCCGGCACCATTTATCACTACCGCGCGTTTCCTGCCTAATTTATGCAGGACTTCCGCAAAAAGCTCGAGCATATCGCGTCGATTGATTCCCATTAATTGCGTATCGAGTTGGACTGGATTCGTTAAAGGTCCGATGAGATTAAATATCGTCGGGATTTTCAGTTCTTTTCTCACTTTCATTATCCGTGCAATATTAGGGTGGACCGATGGGGCAAATAAGAATGCGATCCCATTTACCTCCAACAGTTCTTTTAACATGTCTGGCTCCAAGTACAAATTAACACCTAGCTCTTCCAATACATCCGCACTGCCCGTTTTGCTTGAAATGCTACGGTTTCCATGTTTTGCAACCTTGACACCGGCACCTGCCAGCACGAAGGCCGATGCTGTACTTATATTGAAGCTTTGTGATCCATCTCCTCCCGTTCCGCAATTATCCATTACATTAAGGGAGCTTGTTTGAACACTTCTTGCTTCTTTTCTCATGACCCTGACAAGGCTCGCTATTTCACCTGCCGTTTCCCCTTTGGATTTTAGGGCAATGATGAATGCTGCCATTTCGCTTTCGGTGATATCTTTAGAAAATAACGATTGGGCTGCTCTGCTCATCTCTTCTTCCGTCAATGTTTGACGCTCTGCTAACTTCGCTAAATATTCCTTCACCGCTAACTCCCCCAGTCGTTTTTTGTTTTATAAAATGGATTGTTGCTTCTCTGATTGAAAGGTTCCGGCAATCTCATAAAATTGATGTAATAATTCCTTGCCGATTTTCGTCCCTATAGATTCAGGGTGGAACTGTAAACCGTAGAGCGGGAATTCCTGATGTTTCAGGGCCATGATTTCCCCATCATCCAGTGCTACTGCCGTCACAGTCAGTTCGTCTGGTAAACTCGCCCTTTCAACAACAAGGGAATGGTAACGCATTACCGGGAATTGTAAGTCCTGTTTAGCAAATACACCTGTTCCATCATGTTCGATTACCGATGTTTTCCCATGCATGATTTGTTTCGCTCCAACCACATTCGCACCAAAAACTGCACCAATGGCCTGATGCCCCAGACAAATGCCTAAAAGCGGAACCTTCTCATAGAAATTGCGGATGATCTCCATACTGATACCAGCATCTTCCGGCCTGCCGGGTCCCGGGGAAATGACGATTGCCATTGGATTCAGTTCCTCAATTTCCGCAAGGGTGATTTCGTCATTCCTTTTCACTACGATTTCTTTTTCCACTTCCCCTAAATATTGATAAAGGTTGTAAGTGAACGAGTCATAATTATCAATTAATAAAATCATTTAGTGTGAACCTCCATTAAAGCGCGTGCTTTATTTTGTGTTTCTTCATATTCCGTTTTGGGATCTGAATCATATACAATTCCAGCCCCTGCCTGTACATAGGCCTTGCCATCTTTAATGATCATCGTCCGAATGGCTAAAGCCATATCAAGATCCCCTCCAAAACCTATGTAGCCTATCGAGCCCGAATACATCCCCCGTTTACAATTTTCAAGTTCATTGATCAGCTCCATTGCCCTGATTTTAGGAGCACCTGAAACTGTTCCGGCAGGGAGGCAGACCGTAAGGGCATCTAAACTCGTGTACCCTTCCCTAAGCTTTCCGCTAACCTTCGAAGCAATATGCATGACGTGCTGATATCTTTGAATTTCCATTTCCTCAGTAAGGTGGATTGAACCGATTTCGCAAACCCTGCCAAGATCATTTCTACCTAAATCAACAAGCATCTTATGCTCGGCAAGTTCCTTTTCATCCATCAGCAGGCTTTTTTCGAAGCCCTTATCTTCTTCATCCGTTTTCCCTCTCGGCCGTGTGCCGGCGATGGGATTAACATGAACCATTCCTGATGAAACACTGATTAAACTTTCTGGAGACGACCCAATGATTGTATAATCGCCAAATTCTATATAAAACATATACGGAGACGGGTTGGCTAATCGCAAACGTCGGTAAGCATCGAAGGGCTCCCCATCGAAGTCCGCTTTAAACCTTTGTGATAAAACGACTTGGAACACTTCACCAGCTACAATCGCCGCTTTGACTTCAAGGACCATTTTCTCGAATTCATCCTGACTGAAATTCGAATCGAATTCCAAATATTCCGACGATATTTCCTTTGACGGCTTGCTTGCCTGATTGATTTTTCCCTTCATCTCCAATAAACTTTTTTCACTATCTTCTTCCGCAGTCAATAGATGGATTTTCTGCAGAACATGATCGAATATATACAATTCTTTATAAAAAAGAAAATGAGCATCAGGCATTTGCAGAGAATCAGGAGGTACCGGACCTATATTTTCATATAGACGAATGATATCATAGCCCATATATCCGATTGCGCCGCCGTTAAAAGGAGGAAGATTTATGGGAGCCTCTCCTATTTCGACTAATAATTCGTTTTTTAGAAACTCGATGATATTGATGTTCTTTACGATTTGGTCACCTGTTTCGGTGTCTTTCACATATACTTGGTCAGCAAGTGACGTCACCTCCAAGTACGGTTTTGAACCTAGATAAGAGTAGCGGCCGTTGTCATGATGCGAATTTGAACTTTCCAATAAAAACTTTTGGTCACCATCCAATTTCTGAAATATGGCAATGGGTGTGTGGATATCCCCTTCAATTGTGTCCATTTTAAAACGGAGTATTTTTTTTTCATCCAAATTATTCATCTCAATTCCCTCCCGATTCTTATACGTTTTTTGTAAACCTCCGAAGGGAAAACCCTTTTGGCCAAGTGCCGGAGTTTTCAGTTCCTCTGGATATTTTTTGATGCTTCTCTAAAAGGTATATATATTGAAATTCCAATAAAAAAATCCCCCGCAAACACAAATATGTGTCTGCAGAGGACGGTATACCGCGGTGCCACCTCAAGTTGGAAAAATGCATCATTTTTCCCTCTCAAGCAAGAATGAAAAATTCTTGCGATTACCCTTTAACGGTGGCAGCCGAGTTTCCCTACTTATTTCAAGAAACCACTCATAAGTCCATTCATCTTCTTATATCGTACCGGTTTCCACCTTTTCCGGCTCTCTGTGACGCATCTAAAAAGATTACTACTCTCATTCATAGATTTAATTATCATTTCCAAAAAAACGCAAAAAGGGCCCTCATCCAAAGGACGAGGAACCCGTGGTACCACCTTAATTAGCTAAATTAGCTCACTTTACGGCATTAACATGCCTATCTCCATTAACGATGAGATAATCGCCAAAGCCTACTCCGTTCATCCGTTTCGGTTTGGGGCTCGGAAGTCCATTCGCTTAAATTCGTTCACCAGTTTTCAGCAACCACTGGCTCTCTGCAGAACATCATTAAGGTACTCTTCTTCGTCACTGCCTTTATCTTTTTCTTGTTTATTATGTTAAAACAATCTTTTCAGTAAGTCAATGGAGTTTTCTAAAAATTATATTTTTAATTTTTCATTTTTATCCATTCTCCGTCATCGATTCCTTTTGCCTTCTTTATAACAAGATAGGCTGAATAGGTGCTGACTGACTCGAACTCATCCGTATACTTTTTTTCATCCGCCTTACCGGGGACTATTTCCTTGAACCTTCGGTAAGCCTTCATGAATTCTTCCTTTTGTATTTTATTTTCATAAGCCTTTTCTACCGCTTCAAAGAATTTAATCACATCTACGATTTCGTCGGTAGACCAATCAAGATCCATTGGATATTGATAATCCATACCCTAAACACGCTCCTTCTGGATAGTTTTTCATGTTGTCCGGCAGACCATTAATATCAGTCTGCCCATTTTGAACGAATTGCTTCCGCCTGGTCGATAATCCGACTGAATAGTTCAGCAGTCGATGGTACATCATGTATCAGCCCCATCACTTGTCCAGCCCAGGCAAAGCCTTCAGCCTCAATACCGTCATGGATATAACGCTGGTTCGCTTTTCCACTTATGTAATCCTTCAATTGTTCATATCCGCCGTTTTCTTTTTCTATATCAAGGATCTTATCGGTCCAGCTGTTAGCAATTACCCTTGCTGGTGCACCAATGGACCGCTTGATGATAACGGTATCATTTTCCGTGCCGGAAACCAAGGCATTTTTATATAATTCATGTGCATGAACACATTCCTTGACTGCTATGAATCTTGTCCCCATCTCGATTCCTTCTGCACCAAGTGCCATTGCTGCCATCAAACCGCGTCCATCTCCAAAACCACCCGAGGCGATGACTGGAATTTTAACGGAGTCCACAACTTGAGGAATTAACACAGAAGTTCCAATATCATCACGGCCTAAATGTCCTCCTCCCTCCTGACCAACCACCATCACTGCATCTGCCCCAAGCTGTTCAGCCTTCATTGCCTGCCTTCTTGCAGCAACAAGCACGAGTTTTTTAACCTGGGTGCCATTGACGTAATCAAGAAATGGGCCAGGATTGCCGCCGGTTACGGAAACAGCTGCTATATCCTCTTTCAAGGCTGCTTCCAGCATGTGTTCATAAGGCCTTCCATGCTGACCGATTGCAAAGTTCACACCAAATGGTTTATCCGTCAATGATTTCGTTTTTCTAATTTCATCTACCAATTGCTCCGGGTTGTCCAAGGACATGGCCGTTACCTGCCCTAGCCCCCCTGCATTCGATACTGCCGCAGCCAGGTCTGCATATGCCAAATGAGCCAATCCCCCTTGTACGATTGGGTATTGAATGCCTAATAAATCAGTCACACGCGTTTTCCACTTCAAACTCCTCATCTCCCTTTTCATTCTGGTCGTTTGTTTATTTAGCTGAATGATCATTAGCTTCATTATGGCAAATATTGTTTACCCGTTCAATTTTTAAACTCACACATACAAATTAATAAAAGAAGAATTCTTGAGTAAATCCAGTAAATACTAGGAAAATGGACATTTATAAACTGCAGATAATTTTATTGAGCCCTTAACAACAAAGTCATATATAAATTGATTAAGTCAGGACATTAAAGTCACTCTAGGCATTTATTATAAGACGTGCTATAATTCATATGTTTTATGTCTATCCACAAGCTTACAAACCATTTGAATGGAATCGGAGAAACATACGATCGTTCATAGAAAGGGAGTATATGCTCCCAAATATTTCGTACCTATTTTATTGAAAAGGGGCCACAAAGAATTGTCACAGAATGAAACACCCTTATACACTGCCTTATTGCAGCATGCAAAAAGAAATCCCGTTCAATTTCATATTCCAGGTCATAAAAAAGGAAAAGGAATGGACGCTGATTTCCGTAATTTCATTGGAGAAAATGCATTGTCCATAGATTTAATCAATATCGCTCCACTCGATGATCTCCATCAGCCAAAAGGGATCATTAAACAAGCTCAGGATCTTGCCGCTGAAGCTTTTGGGGCAGATCACACCTTCTTTTCCGTTCAAGGAACAAGTGGAGCAATCATGACGATGGTCATGACAGTATGCGGACCTGGGGACAAAATCATCGTTCCAAGGAATGTACATAAATCCGTAATGTCTGCCATTGTATTTTCTGGAGCCGTTCCCATTTTCATCACTCCTGAAATAGACAAAGATTTGGGCATATCACACGGTATCACCGTCGAGGCCGTTGAAAAAACTTTAAGCGAACATAGCGATGCAAAAGGATTGCTTGTCATCAACCCCACTTATTTCGGCATTTCGGCTGATTTGCAGAAAATAGTGGAAGTGGCTCATTCCCACCAAATCCCAGTACTCGTAGATGAAGCGCATGGTGTCCATATTCACTTCCACGAAGACTTGCCGATGTCAGCCATGCAAGCTGGAGCAGATATGGCTGCAACCAGTGTTCATAAACTGGGAGGTTCACTGACGGGAAGTTCCATATTAAATGTTAAGACTGGATTGGTTTCCGCAAATCGTGTTCAAGCCATATTGAGCATGCTCACAACCACCTCAACCTCCTATATCCTTCTGGCTTCACTGGATACGGCTAGAAGACAACTTGCGACGGTAGGAAGGAAAATGGTCGATGAAGCGATCAATCTCGCAGGGTATATCCGTGAGGCCGTTAATGAGATTCCTTATCTATACTGTGTTGGCAGCGAAATTCTCGAGAGTAAGGCAGCATATAGTTATGATCCGACTAAATTGATCATATCCATTAAGGAATTGAATATCACCGGATACGACGTTGAGAAATGGCTTCGTGAAAAGCATAATATCGAAGTGGAACTTTCTGACTTGTACAATATCCTTTGCCTGATAACACCTGGAGACTCAAAAACAGAAGCGGACCTGCTGATCGCTGCACTTAGAGACTTATCGGATGAGTTTAAGGAAATGGCTGCTGAACATGAAAAAATTGAAGTCCTGCTTCCTGATACACCACCACTGGCTTTATCACCCAGGGAGGCATTCTATGCAGAAACCGAAGTGGTGCCCATTGAGGAATCGGTCGGCAAAATCAGCGCTGAATTCATCATGGTTTACCCGCCTGGAATCCCGATCTTCATTCCAGGTGAATTGATTACTGAAGATAATATCAATTACATCCGGAAAAACATTGAGGCCGGCCTTCCTGTTCAAGGCCCAGAAGACCCAGAAATAAAATATTTACGCATTATTAAGAATTGATCGATTCCATCAAACCAGGGCAGAGTACTGCTCTGGTTTTTTTGAACCTTTTATTATTAAGCACTGGCTTCTATAAAAAGGGTGCTCCAGGTTACAATCCTGAAACACCCTTAAATTCTATTAATCTTGAAAACCTTTTTTCGATTTATTTTTCAGAGGCAGCTGTATCACAGCTTTGGCAGTTGTGATTATGTGTATATAGTACACTTACTTTTTCATCTTCAAAATGTTCAATCGTGCTATTGCAAGTTTGACATACGATAGTTCCCATTTTTACAACCCCTTCCCCTATATTGTATGCATCAATGACGTAATGTAACCGCTTTACATGAATTATAATATAACACATTTATTATTTCAAGCTAAAAAGTATAACATATATACTTTTTCCCATTTAATGAAACCTCATGTTGGATTAAATCGATTTCAATCGTTCGTTAGACATATTCTTTTTTATTAATACACGAGATTTTTTTATAAACGAAGGGCCCCCTGTAGCTGCTTTTACATATTTCATCACACGCCTTGCTTCAGCATAGCAAGGTGAAAAAGGAATTTCGCCTTTTCATTTACATATAGATAAGTATATAATACATCCATAAAATGTTAATATATTCTTACATTCTATCTATTTAAGGGGGATCCACATGACTGAAAATGCCTATATCAAACTTGTTCCTGAGTCCGCGAAAGGGACTGTAACCATCGAAGACGTGAAAGAATTACTGAACTATTATCGAATGATCACAGCGAAAACCGGCAAGCAGCTGGATTGGGACTACGATAAGAAGGCATTTCCTTATGAAATGAAAGAACCGGAAAGAATGAAAGATAAGGCAATATACCTCCAATCCAAAGAAGATCGATATCACATGATATTGATAGGCGTCGACCAAGAGGTCGTTAAGGATGAAGATGGATCTGAGCGGATTCAATCCTATATCCAATTCACCCTCCCTGAAACAGCCACTTTCGGTGATAAGGGAAAAGCAAATGAATTGTGCAAGTTCCTTGCAAAGAAATTACGGGCACAGCTTCACCTCTTCAATAAACGGGTGATGTATTATTATCCAAGGAAATAAAAAAAACCTGCAGATGCCGAAATTGGCTCATGCAGGCGTTTCAATTAATTTTGGATCAAGGATCTCATAACCTTTCTTTTGAAAACCTTTCACGATATCCTCTATCGCTTCACTCGTCCATTTCCGGTCATGCATCAGTAAGTTCGCGCCATTTCCTAAATAAGGGCTGTTCAACATGATTTCCGGTAAAGCTTTTTTATCCTGATACTCTTTTTCCCAGTCATATCCGTATGTCCAGTTCATGACCAACATTTTTTCTTTCTCAGCGACTTTTTTTGAATGCTCGGTATTCGATCCAAATGGCGCCCTGAAGTACTTAGGGCGTACCCCTGTAATGCCCTCAACCAAATTGTTCAATTTTATGATTTCCCGCTCCTGTTCCTTTTCGGTCAACTCTTTTAAATTCACATGGGAATAAGTATGATTGCCGATAGAAAAACCCATTTCATGAATTTCTTTTAACATCGCTTTATTTTTATCATTTTCAAGAAAGTGACCGTTCACGAAAAATATTGCAGGTATTTTAAGTCGCTTCAGGGTTTGGGCGATTGCCAGGGAATATTTATCAGGTGCATCATCAAATGTTAACAACACAACTTTCGGATTTGCATCCCCAATGGGTTTAAATGACCAATTCTCTTTATCCACCCGATATTTTGCCTTTACATTCCTTTCGCCAATTGTTTTTGACGTTTCTTTTTTCAAATCTTTCTCTTGATGGCTTTCATCTTGGATCGTTGTTGCCGTTTCAACACTTTTTTGATTCTCATTTTCAGTTTGACCGGAACTCGGATCATTACAAGCCATCAACAAAAATGATACAAATGTAAATATTGCTACTACTTTGTTAATCATGACTCCTCCGTGGTTGCTTGTGTCATTGCGGCTTACTTAAAAATTCAATAAACGGGTACCAGCGTTTCTAAAAGGATTTGTAAAATCCCGTAACATAATAGACTTATCACGGTAACAAGCATGGTTCGTCTATTGGATTTTAAAATCATCTTTCCAATATAGATGGCTAAATAGGAAAAGACCAGAAACATGAATGCTTTAAAAACGAATCGATCGTTAACAGACAGCCATTCAACTAATGTATACCCGCTCCAAACGATTAGTTGAAAGAGGATTACCAGATAGTTTTTCAAGTGATCCACCTCATTTTAATATGAATATATCAGCCATGATCTTTTTATTGGCAAAAAATATTCGTATAGCAAATCGCTCATCTTATTTTTTATCCTCTATTAACTTTTTCAAACCCTTTCAAGGAAAAAAGTAAGAAGTCCTTTTTATAGCTTATGCCCTTTTTGTCCTTTTCATTTAACAAGTGTGAAGAAAATCATGAATGGCCAGTAAACCTTCATTTTTGTATATCAAATCAATACAAAAAAAAGCGTACTGCATTAGCAGTACGCTTTTATAAAACAATTATTTAATGATGTGAATAGGAGTTCCAAGGGCAACTTCAGCAGCTTCCATTGTGATTTCCCCTAAAGTTGGATGTGCATGGATTGTCATTGCAATATCTTCGGCAGTCATTCCTGCTTCGATAGCCAAACCAAGTTCTGCAATCATATCAGAAGCGTTTGGTCCTGCAATTTGTGCTCCAATAACCAATCCGTCTTCTTTGCGAGTGATAAGCTTCACAAATCCGTCCGTATTATTTAAGGAAAGAGCACGTCCATTTGCAGCGAATGGGAATTTGGAAGCAAGCGCTTCGATTCCAGCTTCCTTCGCTTCTTTTTCATTGTAACCGACAGAAGCAAGTTCCGGTTCAGAGAATACAACAGCCGGAATAGCAAGATAGTCGATTTCAGATGAATGTCCTGCAATGGCTTCAGCTGCAATTTTACCTTCATAAGAAGCTTTATGAGCCAACTGAGGTCCAGAAACGATATCACCGATTGCGTAAATGTTTTTCACGCTTGTACGGCATTGTTTATCCGTTTCGATCAAACCGCGGTCAGTCATTTTGATTCCGACTTGTTCCAGGCCGATTTCTGCAGTATTTGGACGACGTCCAACAGTTACTAAAACGTAATCGGCTTCAACTTTTTTCTCTTCGCCTTTTACTTCATAAGTAACTGTAACGCCTGTTTCAGTTTCTTCCACGCCTTTAGCATTAGCTTTAGTTACAATTTCAGCACCTTTGTTTTTAAGGTTACGCTTAACAAGTGCTGCCATTTGTTTTTCAAAGCCTGCAGAAAGGATTTCTTCCGTACCTTCAAGGATGGTCACTTTAGTGCCAAAGCTAGCGAATGCTCCGCCTAGCTCAGTTCCAATGTAACCTCCGCCGATTACAACGATCGAACTTGGAACTTCTTCCAAAGCAAGAGCGCCAGTTGAATTAAGTACACGTTTCGTATATTTAAATGACGGAATCTCGATTGGCGATGAACCAGTGGCGATGATTGCGTTTTTAAATGTATATGTTTGGGCTGAGTCTTCATTCATAACACGGATGCTGTTTTCATCAACGAAATAAGCTTCGCCAGTTACAACATCAACATTATTACCTTTTAACAGGCTGCTTACACCGCCTGTTAATTTTTTTACAACAGAACCTTTCCAAGCTTGTACTTTAGAAAAATCAACAGTAACCTTTTCTGCAAAGATACCCATATCTTCTGAATGCTGAGCTTCATGGAAACGGTGTCCAGCCGAAATCAAAGCTTTCGATGGGATACAGCCTACATTCAAACAAACTCCGCCGATTGTTCCTTTTTCAACGACCGTTACTTTCTGTCCAAGCTGCGCTGCGCGAATTGCGGCAACATATCCCCCTGGGCCTGAACCGATTACTAAAGTATCTGTTTCGATTGGAAAATCTCCTACTACCATTGTTTACGCCTCCATTAACAATAATTCTGGGTCGTTCAATAACTTTTTGATATGATTCAATGCATGTTGAGCTGTTGCTCCATCAATCATGCGGTGATCAAAGCTCAGTGATAATGCCAGAACTGGAGCGGCGATAATTTCCCCGTCGCGTACAATTGCTTTTTCGGCAATGCGTCCAATCCCTAGAATGGCAACTTCTGGATGATTGATTACAGGTGTGAACCATTGACCGCCTGCGGAACCGATATTCGTAATGGAGCAAGAAGCACCTTTCATTTCGTTAGGAGCCAATTTGCCGTCACGGGCTTTTGTCGCTAATTCGTTAATTTCTTGTGAAATAGCAAAAGTTGATTTACGATCTGCATCTTTTACAACTGGAACGAGCAGTCCTTTATCTGTGTCTGCCGCAATTCCGATATTGTAATAGTGTTTATGGATAATCTCACTAGCTTCATCATCAAATGATGTGTTAAGCATAGGGAATTCACGTAATGCACTTGTTAACGCTTTAACAACATAAGGTAGGAATGTAAGCTTGATTCCTTTTTCTGCAGCAATTTCCTTGAATTTCTTACGGTGAGCAACCAATAGCGTCACATCGACTTCATCCATTAATGTTACATGCGGAGCTGTCTGCTTGGATTTAACCATTGCTTTTGCGATCGCTTTTCTCATACCGCTCATTTTCTCGCGAGTTTCAGGATATTGCCCTTCTGGAATTGAAACTTTTTGTTTTTCGGTTGTTTCCGTATCATTTTGTTGTGAAGCTTCACTTTGAGCTGCTGGTTGCTGTGGAGCTGTTTTGCCGTTTTTGAAAGCATCTATGTCTTCTTTCATGATGCGGCCGTTATCCCCAGAACCAGAGATCTCGCGAATGTTTACCCCTTGTTCGCGTGCATATTTCCTGACAGAAGGCATGGCGATAATACGTCGTGAAGGATCTGCCTCAACCTGTGGTTGTGCTCCTGCGCCCGTTACTCCGCTATTTTCTTGAACCGGAGCAGCCTCTTTCTTGACTTCCTGTCCAGCTTCAGCAGTTGCTTGAACCTGGGCCTCCGTATTCTTCTCGCCTTCTGCCTTCGCTTCTTCTCCATGATCCCCTTTAAACTGAAGATTTTCATAACCTGGAGCATCGAATGTTACAAGTACATCGCCAACAACGGCAACCGTTCCTTCTTGTACAAGGATTTCTTCAACGGTACCTTCCACCGGTGATGGGATTTCAACGACGGCCTTATCGTTTTGAACCTCGCAAAGCACGTCATCCTCTTGAATCTTATCTCCTGGTTTTACAAACCATTTCACTATTTCACCTTCGTGTATACCTTCTCCGATATCAGGGAGTCTAAATTGGAATGCCACTGAGTTCAACCTCCTATATTAAATCATACTTAGTGCTTTGAATAAAGTCCTTTATCTTGCATTACCGTTAATGCAAAACTACTTTCCCAAGCAGGACATTCATTCCATTACTTAAGATTGTTAAAACTTCAAGACTTTAGTCGCCGTTTCAATAATGTCTTTATAATTAGGGAGCCATACTGTTTCAGCTTGTGAAAACGGGAATACCGTATCAGCTGCCGCCACTCGCAGTACTGGAGCATCCAAGCTCAAAATGGCACGTTCGTTAATTTCCGCTACAACATTCGCTGCTATACCAGCTTGCTTTTGTGCTTCTTGAACAACGATAGCGCGTCCTGTTTTTTCTACAGAAGCAATGATTGTATCGATATCCAATGGAGATACAGTACGTAAGTCGACCACTTCGACGGAATGACCATCCTTAGCCAATTCCTCAGCTGCCTTGATGGATTCCTGCACCATCGCACCATACGTAATAATGGATAAATCCGTTCCTTCTCTTTTCACATCCGCTTTTCCTAATGGAATTGTATATTCTTCTTCAGGAACTTCCTGACGGAAAGAGCGGTACAATTTCATGTGCTCAAGGAAAATGACAGGGTCATTATCACGAATCGCAGAAATCAATAAGCCTTTTGCATCGTAAGGAGTGGAAGGGATAACTACTTTTAACCCTGGTTGCTGAGCCATTAAACCTTCTAAGCTATCAGCATGCATTTCCGGTGTATGCACTCCTCCTCCAAAAGGTGAGCGAATTGTAACAGGTGCACTGTAACGTCCGCCTGAACGGTAGCGCATACGAGCAAGCTGACCGCTTACGGAATCCATTACTTCATATACAAATCCGAAGAATTGAATTTCAGGAACAGGACGGAAACCTTGTAAAGAAAGACCGACCGCTAATCCACCGATTCCAGATTCAGCAAGAGGTGTATCGAATACACGATCTTCACCGAATTCTTTTTGAAGATTTTCCGTTGCACGGAAAACCCCTCCATTAAGACCAACATCTTCCCCAAAAACGAGTACATTCTCGTCATTTTTAAGTTCTGTACGTAATGCTTCTGTAATTGCTTGAATCATCGTCAATTGAGCCATGGCTTACTTCGACTCCTTCTCTTTATAAATTTCATATTGTTCTTTTAAGTTATAAGGCATTTCTTCATACATGTTTTCAATTAGGTCTGTAACCTTTTGTTTAGGTTCTGCATCAGCCAATTTGATTGCTTCTTTAATATCGTCTTTTGCTTTTTCTATCGTTTCGTTTTCTAATTCTTCATTCCAAAGCTTTTTGTTTTCCAAGAACTTGCGGAAACGAACCAATGGATCTTTCAGTTCCCACTCGTTATCCATTTCGGAAGTACGGTAACGTGTCGGGTCATCCCCAGCCATCGTATGCGGACCATAACGGTAAGTTAATGTTTCAATCAATGTAGGGCCTTCACCATTGATTGCACGTTCACGTGCTTCTTTAACGGCTGTATAAACGGCCAACGCATCCATACCATCAACCTGGATTCCAGGAATACCTGCAGCCACACCCTTTTGAGCCAATGTTTTAGCTGCTGATTGCAAATCAACCGGTGTCGAGATCGCGAAACGGTTATTTTGCACGATGAAGATAGCTGGCGCTTTAAATGCACCTGCAAAGTTAATTCCCTCATAGAAGTCACCTTGTGAGGTTCCACCGTCACCCGTATATGTAACGGCAACAGCTTTTTTCCCGCGTTTCTTCAACCCAAGAGCCACTCCGGCAGCTTGGATATATTGAGCGCCGATAATGATTTGAGGGGAAATGACATTGACGTCTTCAGGAATTTGATTTCCTTTAAAGTGTCCCCGGGAGAATAAGAATGCTTGCCAAAGCGGCAGACCATGCCAAACGATTTGCGGAACATCACGGTAACCAGGCAGAATGAAATCTTCTTTTTCCAAAGCATACTGGGAAGCGATTTGAGACGCTTCTTGACCGGCAGTCGGTGCATAGAAACCTAATCTGCCTTGGCGGTTCAGTGATATGGAACGTTGATCCAAGATACGTGTATAAACCATACGACGCATTAATTCTTGCAATTGTTCATCACTTAATTCAGGCATAGCCGCTTCATTAACGACTTCTCCCTCTTCATTTAAAATTTGAAAAGTTTCAAATTGTTCTTCTACTTTTTTAAGCTGATCTTGAACATTAATTTTAGCTTGCTTAGTTTTTTGAGCCATTTGGCACCTCATCCTTTCATTAAAAAGGTTTGCTATTATTATTCTATAAAGCAAAAAAAGTTTGCTTTTTAGTTTCTTCCACAATGCATTCTTTTATTTTCCCCTTAAGACCAATCCCTCAAACGTGGATATGCTTAATATGTCTCAATCTTATTCTGTACCATAAAAAAAATCAAGGAAAATGATACAAGAATTTTTATAGATTAAGTTTACAAGATGAATTAACATCAAGTCAATCACTTGGAGTTCCTTATAATTTTGATTTAATACAATTTCCAGCACTCATACTTCTTCTCTGTATTAGTTTTCACTTTACAACTGTACTATTAAAATTCACGTCTTTATCGATTTAAGGTTGGCGAAGGATAACATTTCAATTCCCCCGCATATCCCATCGATTCCAAAACCGCTTTAACTAAAGGCATTAGAGGCATCGGAATAATATTCCAAAAAAATGTTCAAACGCTTTCATATAACGCTGCTGTTAGATTTTTAATTATCGATTTTTTTTAGTACAGGTATAAAAGCTCACATCAATCCGGTTACACAAAAAAAGATCATTCTAGAAATTTTCAGTCCATAATCGGACTGGATGGAATAAAATATGGGCTGTGATTGAGGATCACAGCCCATCATTATTTATATTATTTTGTTGAATCAGCCATTTCTATGCCGGAACTATCATAAAAACTTTCTTTTTTTTGATTTGATTTTTCCGTTAATGCATTAAATTCCTCATTCGCTTTCAAAACTTTTGTATAAGAAGTATTGATTTTCTCGATTTGCACTTGTAATTCATCCATTTTCAAATCCTCTTTTTTAAACAGTTCATATAATTCACGATCATAAGCCAGACTTTGTTGATAGGCATCATATAAATTATCGTAGGTGCTATAGCGCTCACTCATGACCTTTTTCATTTCAGTCGCTTCTTTTTTTATCTTTTCATCATCTATTTTCCCGATTTGTTCGTCAATCTGATTGAATTGTTCTTTTGAGGATTGCATACTGCTTTGTTCCTTTTCAATTATTTCTTCCCTTTGGTCGATATTCTTGGTTGCTTCATCTGATAGCTCGACGATCTGTTCATAATCATCCAATCCAAGTTTAATGATTTTCTCATATTTTTCTTTTTCTTTTTTCTCCAAATCATTAAGAGGCTCTTGATTCTCGGTGAAATCACTTTCCTTTTCTGCAGTTTTCTCTAGGATTTTGTGGATTCTTTCTTCCGGCGAACCATTGAAACAACCAGTCAAAACCACTAAAGCAAGAAGTAAAATAACATATGGGCCAAAACGATTCAAAATAGACAGCTCCTTCTGATAATTCTTCGAAGATTCATATTTCCCTAAATTCCCTTATAAGCCGCTGACACTTGTTACAATAATATTCCGAACAGGTTTTTTTCATTACTGGGCGCTAGCCTACACCCTTTAAACCATACTGCATAGGCTGTAGGGACCGTTTCAAATCAGAGTGGTCAGCATTTTAATAATACAAAAACGGAGGTATGAAATTATGTATGGAGGTTCCAACCAGGAATGTTGTTATCCGGTTTCCGTTGCACCCAGCTATGGTTATGGTGATGGTGGAGGCTGCGGCTTTGGAAGCGGCTTCGCAATAATCATTGTCCTGTTCATTCTGCTAATCATTGTCGGCGCGTGTTTATGCTAAGCAGGTAATTACTATTACCTTTACCCGAAAATGTTAACTATTTACCCTGATTCACAAAAAATGATTTATTTTTTTAAATAGACCTCAACAGGCAATAAAATAATGGTTGGAATAGGAATTAATCGATTTGATTCCATTCCTTCCATTTTTCTTTAATTAGGCCATCCATTAACTTTCAGCATTTTTTTTGTTAAAATAACCCTATACATATTATTAGAATTTTTATGGGGTGAGAGATTATGCTAACCATGGATGATTTTGTTAATGAAGACGACCCAATCTTAAGGCAAGTCGCGGTAGAGGTTCCGCTTCCGGCATCATTTGAAGATAAACAACTTTTAGCCAGCCTGATGGAATATGTCCAAAACAGCCAGAAGCCCGATATTGCTGCTATATATGGGTTAAGGGCAGGAATTGGCCTGGCTGCACCTCAAGTGAATGTTTCAAAAAGGATGATTGCAGTACATTTGAAAGAAAAAGATGATCAACTGTATAGCTATGCACTTTTCAACCCTAAACTCATTAGCCATTCAGTGGAAAAAGCATACTTGACATCCGGAGAAGGCTGCCTTTCCGTAAATCGTCCCGTTTCTGGCTACGTGCCACGTTATGCTCGAATAACTGTTGTGGGTACGGACCTGGAAGGAAAATCGGTTCAACTCCGCCTGAAAGGCATCGCAGCAATTTGTTTTCAACATGAAATCGACCACCTTAATGGAATCATGTTCTATGATCATATCAACCCGGAAGACCCTTATGCCATTCCGGAAAATTCCATTGCGGTGGAAAGGTAACGTAATAAGCAAAACCCCCGCCTGTTGGTGGACGGGGGTTTTGTTTTTTTTATATCAATTCAAGCTCCTTCAAACCAAAAAGTATGCCATCATCATCGACATCCTTCGTTACAAAGTCGGCCTCTTGCTTCACAAGTTGACCGGCATTCCCCATTGCCACGCCATATCCCGCTACTTTTAACATCTCTATATCATTTAAGCCATCTCCAAAAGCGTAAACATCCTCCAGAGCAAACCCGACTTTTTCCATTAATATTTTAATGCCTTCAGCTTTCGAACCCCCGAATGGAAGTACATCCGTCGAATACTCATGCCATCTAATGAAGTGAAAGTCATCATAATTCCCAACAAAGTTCCCTTCTTCATCTTCCGAGCAGAATAATAACGCTTGGTATATATCATGGTCCTCATAAAAATCTGCCACATGTTCAGGATGGGGAAACTTCAGGCTGCTTAATGCCTCTTCAATTCGGCTATGATGAGGAACACTCGATTTCATTGTCTCCTCATTCATGAAAACGATCGGGATTTCATTTTTTTCAGCATGTTCGTGGAGCCGTTTTATTTCAGGTATGCTCAAAGGGTTTTTATAAACGACTTTCCCTTCAAAAACAACATATTGTCCATTGAAACTTACGAATGTATCGATGCCAAGCTCTTCCCTTAAGGACTCGAACATGAAGGGAGCCCTTCCTGTGGCAATCGCTACAAAAACCCCGCTATCCTGCAGTTGCTTTACGGCTTTTTTTGTTGAAGCAGGTAACTTTTTTTCATGATCAAGCAATGTTCCGTCAATATCAAAGAATACGATTTTCACTAACGATTCACTTCCAATTCATTCATTTTTTCCTTTTTTAATATGTACCCATTTAATAATTGTCATCAAGATAAGTCAAGTAACTCTACCGTATCCAACTCAAAGTTACGTTTTTTATTCAGGAATGGGCATATACTATTCTTAATTAGAAACCAGCTAAGGCTTTCCAGATTACACTTCTCCCACCCTTCTTGCCTCTAAAATCCCAGTTGCTTGTTTGAATGAGCCTTTTTTTTCAAAAATGGGCCAAGTACCTGTAAAGACGTATTTACATTATTGAATAATCCTATACAATAATAACTAAGGGAGCGTGATCGCCATGTTAAAAAAGCTTCGTAAAAAGCTTGTTAAACAGTGGAATGATCTTTTAAGAAAAAAATCTATCGCATGATTTGCCACTCATTCCTGCCTTGGCCGTCATCCATATGCGAATTTTTTTCGGACAGCCCTTCAAAAACTTGCGGAGGGCTTCTTCCTTGTTGTAAAGTTCTTGTTAAGCATTCTTTCTTGGCTTTTATATGGTCAGGTGAATACATATTTCAATCAAAATATGAGTCGTTGTCTTTTCATGAAACGCTGTACACAGTGATACTATATTAATTTAGAAAGAAATCGTTTGCGAAAAAAAGATCAGATGATTTAAGTTTTACACATGGCAAAAACGGATAGGATATAAGATAGAGGAAGCTACAATCGGGTTGATACCAAATCTGCCATCTATTTTTTTATATACTTTTAAACATTGGTATATTTAATTCATCAAACCCCTTCCGTTTTTATGGCGGAGCTGGGTTTATTTTTACATGATGTTGAAAAACATGAAAAAATTGTTGTTTTTATATATAATGAAAAAAGCAATGCAAACAAGTGAGGAGAGATTAAAATGGTTTTTAAGGTATACTATCAAGTAACCATATCAGAGGTTCCCATCAGGGAGAATACTAAAACAATGTTTGTCGAAGGTGAATCCGTTCGTGACGTCCGTTTAAAACTAAAAAAAGAACCTTATAACGTAGAAATCGTACTACCCGTAACCGGAGCATATTTAGAATATGAAAAACAAAATGAAGATTACAAAGTATTGGAGCTATAATTTATGAAATTTGTAAAAAACGATCAAACAGCTGTATTCGCCCTGGGCGGTTTAGGCGAAATCGGTAAGAACACATATGCTGTTCAGTTTCAAGATGAAATCATCATCATTGATGCTGGAATTAAATTTCCTGAAGATGAACTTCTCGGTATTGACTATGTGATTCCAGATTACAGCTATTTAGAGAAAAATGTAGATAAAATTAAAGGTGTTTTCATTACCCATGGTCATGAAGACCATATTGGCGGGATTCCTTATTTACTTAGAAAAGTGAATGTCCCTGTATACGGCGGGAAGCTGGCACTTGGACTGCTTCGTAATAAATTGGAGGAACACGGCCTTTTACGTCAGACAACCATGATTGAAATCAGTGAAGATGAAGTGATCAAGTTCCGGAAGACGTCCGTTTCTTTCTTCCGCACAACTCACAGTATCCCTGATTCTTATGGGATCGTCGTTAAAACGCCACCTGGACAAATTGTCCATACTGGTGATTTTAAATTTGACTTCACACCAGTGGGCGAGCCTGCTAACCTGACCAAGATGGCGGAAATCGGTAAAGAAGGCGTATTGTGCTTACTCTCGGATAGCACAAATAGTGAAGTGCAGAACTTTACTATGTCCGAAAGCCGTGTCGGCGATACCATTCAAGACATTTTCCGTAAGGTTGACGGCCGGATCATTTTTGCAACGTTTGCATCGAACATCCATCGCCTTCAGCAAGTTGTGGAAGCAGCCGTGGCTAATGGACGTAAAATAGCCGTTTTTGGCCGGAGCATGGATTCAGCCATATCAATTGGACAAGATCTTGGTTATATCGTAGCGCCTAAAGATACATTTATTGATGTACAGCAATTGAATCGCATGCCTGCGAATAAAGTAACCATCCTTTGTACAGGCAGCCAAGGTGAACCAATGGCAGCGCTGTCGCGCATAGCGAATGGCACTCACCGCCAAATTCAAATCATCCCTGGTGATACTGTCGTATTTTCTTCTTCACCTATCCCAGGTAACACAATCAGTGTTTCCAGAACGATCAATCAATTATATCGTGCAGGAGCAGACGTCATTTCAGGTCCTTTGAATGACATTCATACATCGGGGCATGGAGGACAGCAGGAACAAAAGCTAATGCTTCGCCTGATAAAACCAAAATTCTTCATGCCAATCCATGGTGAATACCGTATGCAAAAACTTCATGCCCGCCATGCAGTCGATTGCGGAGTTCCGGAAGAAAATTGCTTTATCATGGATAATGGTGAAGTTCTTTCCTTAAGTGAAAACACAGCACAAATCGCTGGTAAAATCCCTTCAGGTTCGGTTTATATCGATGGAAGCGGCATCGGGGATATCGGTAATATCGTTCTCCGAGATCGTCGGATTCTTTCCGAGGAAGGTCTTGTCGTCGTCGTTGTCAGCATCAATATGAAGGAATTCAAAATCGCATCGGGTCCTGACATCATTTCACGCGGATTTGTTTATATGAGAGAATCAGGAGACCTGATCAGCGATGCTCAATCCTTGATCACCAAGCATCTAAATAAGGTGATGGATCGCAAAACTACACAATGGTCTGAAATCAAAAATGAAATTACAGACACTCTATCTCCATTCCTATATGAAAAAACTAAACGCCGTCCGATGATCCTACCAATCATCATGGAAGTGCAATAAATAATAGAAGCCCAGCCATCATTTGGCTGGGCTTTTTTTGTTTAGCTGTGTAAATATCGAACGTTGAATTTCACTACAGGCACTCGTTTTCCGCGGGCGGTCCGGGAGCCTTCTCGGCGTCTTAGCGCCTGTGGGGTCTCCCTTTGGCCGCGTATTCTCGCAGGAGTCTCGAACCCCCGCACCAATCAACTTTGTTTTAACAGTTAGATAGAACTCTTTTTGCCTACAGTCTTTTTTATTTTAAAAAAACAGTATTAAAACTTGAGGTGATAAGGATGCTTGAATAGATTTTCTATCGCATCTTAATGGAAAGCTTCCGAAAGTAAACTGATAAGAAGCATGTATTTGTTGATTCCACACTGTGGAAAGCAGTGCCGGAAACACGAGCCTATCAGTACGCCTTCAAGAAGAAATAAACCAAAATAGAGAGTATAAATCATCCAAACCCATTTGTACGACTTGTTCACTTTTATCACAGTGTACAGAAAGTAAAGATCATTATGTCGATGTAAAATCTATATATGCGAAACGCAAAGAAACAATATTGCGTGTAATTGCAGATGTAAAAGAAAAGAATGGTTTTCGTAGGACTACTTAAGGGAATTAAAAAATGTCGATGCAGGCTATTTCTCTATAACTACTTCAAATCCAATTTAAAAAACAAAAAAGGTTTCGGAATGAGACCATTCCGAAACCTTTTTGTTTTCCTTTGATAAAAGCGCTGCTCGATTTTAGCAGGACGCTTGCTTATTCCACAATTTTTTTTTCAAAGCGATTGATGTCCGAATCCGCGCCGATGACGATCAATATATCACCCTTATGAATTAAATCGCTCGCCTGCGGGGAGACATTTATTTCGTTCCCTCTTTTGATCGCGACGATATTCAGCCCATAGTGAGCACGGATATCAAGGTCAAATATCGAGTTTCCATTCATCTTTTGGCTGGCAACAATTTCGACGATGGAGTGTTCATCAGAAAGCTCCAAATAATCGAGAATATTATTGGAGACGATATTATGGGCAATCCTTCTTCCCATATCTCGTTCGGGATGCACGACAAAATCGGCCCCGATTTTCCGGAGAACCTTCTCATGATAATCATTTTGCGCTTTAACCGTTACATTTCCGACACCCAATTCCTTAAGCATGAGGGTCGTCAATATACTAGCTTGAATATTCTCGCCAATCGCTACAATGACGTGATCAAAATTACGAATACCTATGTTTCTCAGCACATTTTCATCCGTAGTATCCCCTACAACGGCATGTGAAGCTATCCTGGCAAATTCATTCACTCGATCTTCGTCAGCATCGATGGCCAGAACCCCTAATCCTTCTTCAGCTAATGTCCTGACTATGCTGCCTCCAAAACGGCCAAGTCCAATCACCGCAAATTCTTTTTTCACAATAAGCCCTCCAACGTGATTCGTTCTCTCTTTAGAGCATGTTCTGTACTGAAAAGCATTTTTACGCTTCGCTTCCTTTAAACGTTATATATTCCGTCAAGTGATTGATCGCGAGTTCAATCGCTTTTTCATCAGGACTTAACTTGGCGTGGTGCAATCCGTATTCCGATGAAACCCCCAGCCAGAACATGAATCCTGGAATCTCCTTTAACATATATCCAAAATCTTCACCGGTCATCGCTTCAGTACAACAATGCAAATGGACAGCGTTTGACTTCTCTGTAAATTCCATGAATTCCCTGGTCAACCGTTCTTCATTATATACCTGGTGATACATCGCTCCATAGTCGATATCAGCCAAGCACTCATATCCCACTTGTATACCATCCACAAGCGCTTTTATTCTTGACTTGACCTTTACCATCGATTCGGGGTTAAGGGTGCGTATTGTGCCTTCTAACCGTGCTGTCTCCGCAATAATGTTTTGAACGGTGCCTCCAGTAATCTTCCCAACTGTAATGACAGCTGAATCAAGTGGATTGACATTCCTTGAAACGATTGTTTGCAGCTGCCCTACAAGCGAGCAGGCCGCAATGACCATGTCATTTGTTTCATGCGGATAGGCTGCATGCCCCCCTTTCCCCCTCAAATCGATGAATAATTCAGATGTATTGGCAAATAGAAGCCCTTCTTTTACGGCAATCGTACCAACTGGATACTCTGGAGCAATATGTAAAGCAAGGATCATGTCCGGCTTCCATTTTTTCATGGTTTCCGATTTAAGCATTGGTTCAGCTCCTCCAGGCCCCTCTTCTGCAGGCTGGAAAATGAATAGCAAGTCATCATCAATCGGATTTTCAGTGAAATATGTCAATAACCCCAAACCTATGCTCATATGAAAATCATGACCGCAGGCATGCATATATTCCTCGTGGTTGGATGTGAACGGCAATCCGGTTTCCTCTTTTATCGGCAGACCGTCAATATCAGCCCGGTAGCCAATAGTTTTTCGCGGATTCCTTCCCTTCACTTTCACGAATATCCCAGTCCGCCAAGTTTCGATTTCCATTCGCTCCTGGGCAAGGTTCGTTATGTAATTCAGTAGGTATTGCTGCGTCTTGAATTCCTTGAATCCTATCTCCGGTATTTGATGCAAATCACGCCGGATCTCGGCAAAAGGATTTATTTTCACGTTATTCCCTCCCTATACAGAAAGCGTGGATATAGTTATCCACGCTTCAGGCAATATTCACTAAAGAAATTAAAGTTGACGAAGTTCTTGCATGATTTCTGTTTTTGATTTTGTTTTTTCGTCAATTTGTTTAATGACCCTCGCCGGGATACCAGCAGCCACGGAATATGGAGGAACGTCTTTCGTTACAACTGCACCAGCAGCCACAACGGAACCTTCACCGATTTTGACACCTTCCAGTACGACCGCATTGGCTCCGATTAACACATCATCTTCCAAAATGACCGGTTGTGCGGAAGGCGGCTCGATCACACCTGCTAAAACGGCACCTGCACCTACGTGACAGTTTTTGCCCACTGTTGCACGTCCGCCCAGTATTGCGTTCATGTCGATCATTGTACCTTCACCGATAACAGAACCAATATTGATTGATGCACCCATCATGATGACTGCGTTGTCTCCAATGGATACTTGGTCACGGATTATTGCACCAGGCTCGATACGGGCTTTGATGCCTTTTAGGTCCAATAAAGGAATGGCAGAGTTACGACGATCATTTTCAACTACATAATCCTCGATTTTTGTTCCTGCTGCCTTGATTGCTTCTTCGACTTCAGACCACTCACCGAATACAACCCCTGTATTTCCTGTAATGAAAGTTTTAGAAGCTGGACCAAAATCCATGCCTTCTAAATCGCCTTTCACATATACCTTTACAGGTGTAGATTTTTTACTATTTGAGATAAAAGAAATAATTTCGTGTGCATCCATTTTATTCATTCCGGGTAAACCTCCTAAATATGTATCATTACTCGTTTTAAATTTACCAGACAACAGCCGGCAAGACAAGTTGAATGTCACTCTTATATATTATTCTGCCCTATTGACATTTTCGTAGGCGGACCTATAACATTCCTTGGTCACGAATATGCTCTTTCACCACTTCCGTGAATGCCTGGACTTGCTTTAACTGAAAGGCAGATTCATAGCCGCAAAGCCATGTATCACGTTCGATTGAGTGGTTATGCCCATCCAGTAGAGGGATTTTAAAAACATTCGTATCTTTATCATGTAAAGTGATGGCTGGCAGGATCGCATATCCTATACCATTAAACACCATTTGTTTGCATGTTTCGATTTGATCCACGACTATGGTGTTTTTTGGTGTCGTT
This sequence comes from Peribacillus sp. Bi134, assembly GCF_918698065.1. Classification (NCBI taxonomy): domain Bacteria; kingdom Bacillati; phylum Bacillota; class Bacilli; order Caryophanales; family Bacillaceae; genus Peribacillus; species Peribacillus sp. Bi134. The sequence continues at coordinate 284,821 of NZ_CAKKLN010000007.1, forward strand.
TTAAATTGCCGATGCCACCAGTCCTGGATTTCCTGGTAATAATTCGAATCGCTTTTAAACTGAATGAATGGCCGGTCCGTTTCGAACACTTGATTCAGTTCCTTCATTTCAGTATCCACCAAATAAAGCATATCCGTGAATAAATGCTGTTTTACCCCTTTCCAATCCGGGGCTCCCCTTATGATGCCAATATGCACTTGCCCTTCATACAAAGACTTTAAAATCTCACTGCTCCAGCCAGTGATCAAGGAAATTTTGGCATACGGGTATTTTTGGACGAACTTTTTCAATACTTGCGGCAGCCAATTTTGACCGACAATCGAGGCGCAGGCTATCTTCAAGGTCCCATATACTTCATGGTCCATAGCTTGGATACTTTCCCTGACCTTTTCTTCTTTTTCTATGACTTCATTGGCCAAACGAATTACCGCTTCGCCTGCTGGCGTCAGTGACAGCCCTTTTTGTGAACGCAAAAACAGTTTCGAGCCCCAATCCTTTTCTATTGATTGTAAACGCTGAGATAAAGCAGGCTGGGAAACGAACAGCCGCTCAGCCGCTTTTCTCATATTCATTTCCTGAGCAAGCACGGATAATAAATGAAATTCTGAAAATGACATACACACCAACCTCTTGATAATCAAATCTTATCATGATGAATTAATTTATTTAAATTTTATTATCAACAAAGTCGGCTTATAATACAAGTGAAAAGAAACGGAGTGGATATCCTTTGACGATCATTTTATTGCTTGTCATCAGTTTTGCAGCATCCTTTGTCGGCACATTGGCCGGGAGCGGCGGTCTTATCGGCATGCCATCCCTTTTGTTGATAGGTTTACCCATCCACCAGGTTATTGGTTCAGTCAAGTTTTCCAATATGTTTTCTTCTTTTTCCAGTTTTTATATTTTATTCAAGAAGAAACAGTTAAAACTGAAGGATGGCCTCCAGTTAATCCCATTTGCCCTTTTCGGTGGCTTCTGTGGCGGGCTGCTTGCTAATTCATTCTCTGAAAAGGCGATGAATCTATTGGCCATCTGTCTTTTGACTGTCGCTTTGATCATGAATTTCATAAAAAAACCGAAACCTTCCGGTGAAGCGGATTGGCATCTCCCAAAAAAGGTTTACCCATCCCTATTCGGAATCAGTGTTTATGACGGTATGTTCGGACCGGGACAGGCAACCATGCTCATGTATACCTTTTTAAGAAATGGGGCCACCTACCTTCAATCCCTGGCTTTTACTAGATTCCAAACTTTCATTAGCTGTACAGCTGCATTCATCACCTATTTCCTTGCCGGTAACATTGCCTGGGAGATCGCCATTTATTACACGATAGGTTCCCTGATCGGATCACAGCTGGCCCTGCGGGTGGCTCAAAAAATCTCCACTCGACAATTGAAATTCATTTTACATTCGGTCACGATCGCATTATTGATTCAATTGATCATCAGAGTCGCGTTTCCTTAAAAAAAGGCAAACTCCATTTAAAGAGTCTGCCTTTTTTTTCCTATGCCTTCTTATTTTTTCTTAATCTCGTAAGTAACAGGAAGCTGATTATAGAGAAGACTAGAACAATGAGATAAATCGTCTGCAGTGACAATGTAAGTCCTTCCTGTAAAACCTTCACCACATTTTCAGGAAGCGACATGCGTTCTTCACTGTTCAACAGTTGGTTAGCCGTATTTATCGTCACTCCCGAGCCGGAAGGCGCATGCTCGTTCAAATAAGCTTGAAGTCTCATATTCATGATTCCTCCAAGCAATGCGGCACCTACCGTATTACCTAAATTACGCATAAACATATTGGAAGCTGTCGCAATGCCCCTGCGTTCCCAGCTAACTGTTTTTTGAATGACGACAATGAATGAGGTAGAAGTCAACCCCATGCCTACACCGACAAAGAATGATCCCATGGCAGCAATCAGTGGCCCGGCCTCCGGCTTCATCCATACTAGGATCAAACTCCCTAGGACCAATGAGCACCCTCCAAGGAGGGAGGTTGATTTGAATCCTATTTTCATCAATAACCTGCCTGAGATCATTGATGCGATCGGCCAGCCAATCGACATGGCTGTCAATGTAAAACCAGCTACCGTGGGTGAGCGCTCCATCACGCCCTGAACGAATGTCGGGAGGAAACTTGATAATCCAATCATCATCACCCCTGTCGTCAGGGATACAAGGTTCGCAATCAGAATCGAACGCTCCTGCCAAATTTCAAATGGCATCATCGGTTCGGCCGCTTTCTTTTCCTGAAGGATGAATAAGATGAAGGTGATGATGGCCACTAATGCCAAGGAAATGACCGGAGCTGAAGCCCATGACCATTTCACTCCTCCTTCTACGAGTATCACCATGAGAGTGGATATGGATAACGTCAATAGCGCTGCACCCAGGTAATCGATATCACGTTTTTTCTTTTCGATTTTTTCATGAAGGAAAAGCCAAATCCCAATAAAAGATAATAAGCCCAAAGGAACATTAACCCAAAAGACAAGCTTCCATGTCAGGGATTCAACGAGCACGCCGCCCAAAGCGGGTCCCATGACCGCTGAAATGCCCCAAACGCTCGATAGATACCCTTGAACGCGGGCCCTCTCTTCATTTTTATAAATATCACCAACAATCGTCGAAGCTACAGGAGCTACAGCTCCCGCCCCGAATCCTTGTACAAAGCGATAAATGATGAGTTCCGTCATGGAATCGGCAAAGCCGCAAAGAATGGAGCCAATTAAAAAGACAACGATTCCAAACAATAAGACAGGTTTTCTTCCGAGAATATCCGATAGCTTACCATAAATCAAGACTGTTACGGCGTTCATTAGCAAATAACTTGAAAACACCCAGCTGTAAAGTGAAAAACCACCTAAATCACTTACAATGGCTGGCATTGCCGTCGAAACGATCGTTCCTTCAATAGCATTCATAAACATAGCCAACATGATGGCAGCTAGTATGAAGGGACGTTTCAATTTTTTATTCTGCACTTTTGCACTATCCACTGCTTGGCCCAATTCCCGCATCCTCCCCTTAGACCTTAATTGTTTTTATAGACTTTACCACTAGCTGGGTAGAATATGTAAAAAAACAAGAAAACTCGCCAACTGGCGAGTCTTGAGGTTAACCATCATTTTATGCCTTGCTTATTTATCAGGTGTATTTTGTTTAAATACCTTTTTCAAGATTGCCCTTCTCGTTAAGATACCTTCAAATACATGTTCGTCATTCTCTACACAGACAAACGGATGATCAATCAACAATTCCACACCCTTGGTCAATGTATCTTCAATATGCAGGCGAGGTATTTCTATATTCATTATTTCGGAAACTTTTTTATTCTCAAGATTATCAAATTCAATTCGCTCCAGTCCCAAGATTGAATCAAGAATGACTGGTGTGCTAATTAAACCATGCAGTTTATACATCGGATCTAACACAGGAATGGCCGTATAACCGCTCTTTGTTAATACCAATAGTGCATGTTCTAAATTATTGGTTACCTGCACGTGGGCCACGCGTTCAGAAGAAATCATTAAGTCTTTAACGCTGGTTTCCAATAAATCCCCATCATGAGTACCGATCATGTTAAAACCCCTTACCATATGTTTTTATATACAGCTCTTTCTATAGTTTAACATATGTAAGCGGAAAAGGCTCATTCCTAGACCAATAAAATCCCAATCGGCGGGATTTCCGCAATAGACCCTTAGCCCTTACTAGTTTTGATGTTAACCTGTTTAAAACCGCATTCCGAGCATTGGTAAATCACATTTTGGTTGGATTGTGCGGTTAATACATTTTCCATTTCCCTTTCCTCACCGCATGCCGGGCATATTACCATTGGATTTTTCATTTACATCCCTCCAATTAATAAGATGTCGTAAAAATCACTACTTCATTCAAGTAAAAATTGACCGGTTCAAAATAAAAAAGCCGCTTCCAATGGAAGGCGGCTTTTTGTGATTTTTTTAAGATTGAAGAAGATCAAAGATTTCAATGGTAATCATATCAATATTATCGAATTGATATTTAGATGATTTCCCTTTATCACTGTATACTTCAAGCTCGAACATTTCTGTTTTGCTGAAATATGTAACCTGGCACTTTTTCACACCATCTATTTCAAAAAAACGTTGAGCAGATTCAGATTCCTTCGCTTGCTCTTGAAGACTTTTCAATCTGGTAAGGATGCCCTGTAATTGAGACATACTCCCTCTCCTTTCTGAATAAAACCTTTTCGATAGGTTTCACTATACCATACTTTTCTATCCAGTAGCCACGCTGAAATAAATTCAGAATAATTTAAAACTTCATTCTTTACATGGCACTATTAACAGAATAAAATAAGGAATGGATTTTGTACATGAAAAATTTTCTGGGGGTAGATTCAGTTGCAAAACATTAGTGAGCTTGGATATCGCATTTCATTGATTGATGGTTTTGATTTGGATAGAAGAAATCGTACAGGAACATATGTAATTGCCGATGAAGACATCACCTTAGTCGAAACTTCTGCCAGCCCTTCCATCCCCCACTTAATGAAGGGGCTCGAACATTTGGGAATCGCCCTCGAAGATATTACATATATCATTCTTACCCATATTCATTTGGACCATGCAGGCGGAGCTGGACTTTTTTTACAACATTGTCCGAATGCGAAAGTGATCGTCCACCCAAAAGGCGCACGGCATCTAGAAGATCCAACACGTTTGATCGCTGGGGCTAAAGCGGTCTATGGTGAAGAATTCAACAAGCTTTTCAATCCGATATTACCTATTCCAATAGATAGAATCCTGACTAAACATGATAAGGAATCGCTAAAAACAAGTGAAAATTCCAAGTTGACCTTTTATGACACGCCAGGACACGCTAACCATCATTTAAGCATTTTCGATTCAGTTTCAAAAGGGATGTTTTCAGGTGACACCGTAGGCATCTATTATCGTGAACTCGATGAAGAAGGTTTGGAATTTTACTTACCGTCCACATCCCCAAACCAATTTAATCCCGATGCGATGCTTGCTGCAGCGGAATTGTATGAAAGCATCGGCGTCGAACGTATATATTTTGGTCATTACGGGGTATCGGAAAATCCTAATGAAGTCTATAAACAACTTCATTACTGGCTGCCTAAATTCGTGGAGACTGCCAAATCGGCATATAGGGAATATGCTGGCTTCGAGGAACAAGTGGCAGCTACCAGTAAAAATATTTTCACGAAGGTCGCTGTTCATTTAAGCGAAAAGGGAATCACCGCTGATCATCCTGTTTTTGATATCATTGCCATGGACCTTAACGTTTGTTCCATGGGATTGATAGACTACCTGATAAAACAGGATAAAGATCGGTAGAATGGTCCTTAAGGTTTTTTCCTATTCAAATGTCTTGGCATTCTCTATAATGAAAAAGTAAACCTTACCTAAAGCATACATGGAGGAATGAAATGAAAGATGTTACGCTCTATACCCAACCTGATTGCCCTCCCTGCAAAATCATGAAAATGTTCTTTGATGATAATAATGTCGTATACAAAGAAAAAGATATTAAAGCGGATGGACATGCACGAAAAGAACTAACGAATAAATATGGCGCCTATTCCACACCGACGGTCGTCATCGATGGGAAAGCCATTATTGGTTTTGAATTGGACGAAATAAAGAAAGAACTGAATATATAACAAAAAGTCCAGGGAAGGCTGTAACCTTCCCTGGACTTTTTCATTTCAGCCTCTATACTTTTCAGCTTTGAAGGACTTTCCTCTAAATCCCTTATTCCATTTTTTCACTTCCATACTTTACGTCCATTATCTTCCAAACCCCATTTTCCTTTTTCAAAGTAACCGATTCAACATGTTTTTCCATCGATACAGGTCCGTCCCCTGTGTCCTGGAATTCCTCTTGAACATAAATGAAGTCACCGTTTTTCCCATATATAATTTCCGTATTTTTGTCGTAGCTGAAAAATGGGATATAATATGGTGCGAAATCTGATCCAAATGCGGTATAACCGCCATCGACTTTCACTACATTCGCTTGGACGAACTTCTCGATGAAGTCATCTGTGAAATGTTTATCCAACTTCCCTTCAATCGCTTCCTTAGTACGTACTTCCTCACTGATCGAACCTTGATTCTCCATGGCATCCTGTACTAAGGATAATACTTCCTCTCTATGTAAGCCCTCCGCTGAAGCAGTGAACCCTCCACTTAAAAATAAAAGGACGCTGGCAAGACATGCAACTAAATATTTACTCATTACAATCATCTCCTAATTATAGAATTTCTCCTAATGATTCGGATTTTTGCCCATGTCTTTCAATACCCGTCAAGATCAAAGCCAAACTACAAAAATTAATTTCTCCGTTAGACCTTGAAACCATTGCCCATTCTTCACAATAAAAAAGAAGATTTCATGATATTGAAATCTTCTTCTTACACCTATCGAAAAGCATAGTAAAAAATAAAACCGGCAACCAAAATCGTCCCAACTAAAAGAGAAACTAATATCGGGTTCTTTAAATAAGGATGTTCTTTAACTGTATCATCGATAGTCGAATCATATCTGGCTTTCACTTTCTGTGCCCTTGCCACAGAATAAGTATAAAAGAGCAGATATAACGCCATGACTGTAACGATTATGATTAGAATCCAGATGTACGTGCTCAAAATATGTCTCCTCCAAGCGCATCATTTCTGCTTATCGTTACACATTTAAAGCGATTATATTCATGAATCGTTTTTTATAACAATGCTTCATTTTCATATAAATAACTATAAGAAAGATCACAGAAAATGTATTCCTTATTATTCAGGGGATATGAAAAGGTCCGAATGGTTTCTCCCGTTTCAATATCACTGTATAAATCGGATAGTATTCCTGTTTTCCGATTACGCATCTTTACGATATTTTCGAGAAAGTAAGGTCTCCAGCTCCAATTTTTATTCATATAGCTCGGTTGGACTAACCATTGCCCGTCCTTATGGAGGATATTGGGAGATTTTTGATACCCTTCTTCATCACAAATATAAAGCCGGAAACATACGGAATCCAACTTTTTCGCCAAAACTCCGAGAAACTCTTCATGGGAGCCAGCCCGTTTATGCTGCTTTAAGAAGTTTTGCATATTCTCGTTGAATTGCAAAGTCTTTTGATAAACGGCTTCAAGCTTCTTGGTCTCTAAAGAAATGAAAGACTGACATTCTTGATGGAATTTTTCACGAAGTAAATCTTTATTAATGAACTCGCCTTCCGGTTTCGCCAAAAAATACCCTTGATAATATCGTCCCCCATTCTTCCATGCAAAGCGAAGCTGGTATTCGGACTCAATGTTTTCAAATAGTAAATTGGCGCCGATTTTTCGTGCAAGCATGCTTAGAGAAAACAGGATGACCTGATAGGCATCTCCACCTGAAATGCGAAGCTGGTCCAGGTTAACTTTTAAAATATTCGGAGAAATCTGTGCGATTCGGTCCAATTGCGTATCTTCCCCTAAATGATCTAAAGCTATCTTAATCCCATATGTTTTAAAGTAAGCAAGCACATGCTGCAAAGGATCTAAGTTTTCCGGACTGATCGTGTCTGATAATTCCAGCACGATCCGGTGCATTTCCCCCGGTTGAAAATGACGATGTAATATCTCCATGAATTCTTCGCCATGATCCAGCATAAGCAAATTAGGATCTCTGTTGATAAAGATAAGAAAATCTTCACCATAGTCTTTTATTCTCTCCAAGGCAATTTCAAGTACGTAATTATCCACTTCCACCCTATACTCTTCCGGCACTGCAGAATCGTGAAAAAAAGGGCCAAGGCTTTTATATTCCGCCTGTTCCTCATAGCGCCCTAGAATTTCATACCCGATTACCTGATGTTGATCTGCACTGAAAATCGGTTGAAAGAATGGTGTCACCTTGTCTAAATTCTTTAATATCTTTTCTGTATCCATGATGCATCTTCCCCCTAATTACGAAAACACCAATATGCCAAAATTATACCATTAGTTTCCGGCATTGATAATAAATAATTTTAATTCCTACTGAACAACTCATTTTTCAGAACATTAAAATACCCGTTCATCCTATCGTTTTGAAAAGAAATACATTGAAAAGGCATTGTCCATAAATGGAACAATGCCTTCAGTCTGATCAAAAAGGGAAGAACCACGGAATTGTGATCACCATGATAACACCAATGAAGATCTGTATGGATATCCCGATCATGATAAAATCTTTATGCTTGTAATCACCCGCCGTCATGACAAGCGCGTTGGTAGTGGCTACCCTTGGAGTGGATAACGCCAAACTTCCAGCAACGGCAAGGCATAGAAACACAGGAAGCGGATCGATTCCTTGATTCACCGCAGATGTCAGGGCAATGGGCGTCATGATTACCGTCGCGGCTCCATATGGGATGAATTGGCTCAGTATCAGTGTCAGGAGGTAAAAGACCGCCAATATGCCGTGTGCCCCGATATTACTGAATAAAACGGCCAGCCAATCACTTATCATTCTCACTCCACCCGTATTATCCAAAGCAGCCGTTATTCCGAACATGGCAGCAATCAAGAGAACAGGTTCCCAGTTAATCTTTTGGTATGCATCCTCCATCGAACGGACACAGCCAGTGATCACCATCAACAATGCTGCAGTCAGTACCGATAATACAGCAGGGACGGACTCCATCGATAAAAGAATGACCATCAATGCAGTGATTCCCAAAGCGATCCAAGCTTTGCCCCTGGAGTTGACCGGAGAGCCATCTTCTGAAGTACTTCCAATAACGATGACATCCTGTAAATCCGAGGAAATCCTCTCAATGTTCTCCCATTCTCCATGTATCAGGATTGCATCTCCCGGTTTCAAGCGTTCCGTTCCGACATCCGCTTGAATATATTCGCCATTCCGATTGATTGCCAGCACATTACATTGGTATTTCTCGCGAAAATGCACATCTATCAAGGTTTGATTTTCATAATCCGAATTCGGGACGATCAATATTTCTGTCAATCCAAATCTACTGCTAAGAAAATGTTTCTTTATTTGTTCTGTATTGAAATGTTTAAACTCCAGTTCATAGTTAAGTGCCAATCTCTCTACTGCTTCTTCTTCTCCAAACACCAAAATGACATCTTCGGGATGAAGAACTTCATCCGCCCTGGCTGAAATCGTCAGCTGTCTTTGCAGCAGCGGCAATTGTTTGTCCTTTGGCTTCCGCTGGATTTCAATCAAAGTCAATTCATACTGAATAGGAAGCTGGAGGTCTGACAGCCTTTCTCCAACAATATCGGAAGTAGCCGGTATGTGCAGATAATGCAATCGGTCATACACTTTGTACATGCCGGCAAGCTCCCCTGCAGACAGTCCCTTGACACTGTTATTCGCTGCAATCGTTTTCTCGGGAAGCAACAGGCGCCCGAGTGTCAACATGAAGAATAACCCTGCTGCAAAGGCGATTAAGCCAACAGGTGTAAAGTCGAAAAATTCTAAAGTCCCTATTCCGTTTTGCCGTAATACATCAGCGACGATCATATTGGAGGGAGTACCGGTAAGTGTTAATAACCCCCCAATACTGCTTGCATAGGCAAGGGGCAATAAATACCTTGTCGGACTTGTTTTTTGTTGTAAGGCCATGCTCATAACGAGCGGAAGCAGTATGGAAACAATTCCTGTTCCGCTTAGAAATGCACTTAATATTCCTGCAGTCAGCATGACGATAAGCAGCGATTTCCATTCACTGCCCCCACATAAACCTAACAACTTATTTCCTGCCTTTTCCACGATTCCTGAATTTAACAGGCCGGCACCGACGATAAATAGCCCAGCCAGCATGATGACCACTTGATTCGCAAACCCGGCCACCAGTTCATCCAATGTAAGAATCCCCAATAAACCCAGTATGGAAAGTGCGCTAAGTGCAATTAAATCAGCTCGAAATTTTCCTTGTATAAAAAGCGCAATCGCGCATAGAAGTATAATCAGTGTAATAAACATTGGTTCGGTCATCATGTTACCTCCGTATAGATGTTCAATTTCAAACCGGATACGGTTTCATCAAACCCCAGTTTACATGTTTTTCATAGGCTTATAGAAGATATTTTCTTCAATTTATGTATATTGTTTGTTAGTATGAGGAAGTAACATTTTTATATTAGATAGGTTGATTAATTTGAATAAACCCATATCAAGAAGAACATTCTTAAAGAAAAGTCTTGGTACATTGGCTACCATAACCGGTTTAGGTATTGGCGGAAACTATTATGCCCATAATTTGGAGCCGAAATGGTTAGAAATCAAGCACAAAATCATCAGACACCCGCTTATCCCAAAAAGTTTTCATGGCATGAAAATGGTCCAATTCAGTGATACGCATTTAGGCTTTCAATTTCAGCTTAAAGATTTACAAGCAATTGTCAATAAGATAAATCAACTGGACCCTGATGTTATTTTTTTTACCGGAGATTTAATGGACCAGCCTAATAAATACAAGGCTCACCAGAAAATCCCTCTCGTTTTGAATCAGCTCAAAGCGCCGCTTGGAAAGTTCAGCATCTATGGTAACCATGATCATGGGGGATATGGCTCAGAAATTTACAGTGATATCATGGAAAAATCCCATTTTACCATGTTGCAGAATACCTCAGCTAAGATAACCTTATTAACGGCTGAAGAAATAATCATTGCCGGGGTTGATGATGCCATGCTAGGAAAGCCGGATTTTGAAAAAGCCCTTTCCGGCATCCCGGAAGAAGTGTTCACCATTATGCTTTCACATGCCCCTGATCTTGCCGACATATCAAGGACTTACGACATCCAATATCAAATAAGCGGTCACAGTCACGGAGGCCAAGTACAAATTCCGTTTGCCGGTGCCCTTGTAACTCCTCCATACGCTGAAAAGTACCGGGAAGGCACATATGAAATCGATTCATTAACGTTACATGTTAATAGAGGGCTTGGCACTACCCGTCTCCCCTATCGTTTTCTTTCACGTCCGGAGTTGACTGTTTACGAATTACAAGCCGAAAAATGATAGAAAACGAAAACAGGGGAAAACCGCCAGACTTATTAACAAAACCTGTGCGGATAAAACAACTTGTTGCCATGTATCATTTATAATGGACTCCTATGAATTATAGCATTAGAAGTATATCGAGAAAACCAGGTCTTTTTTACCAGAATCAACGGTAATGCCATAAAGGTTATACCATACTTAAATAGCCACACAGGAAAGTGCCGATACACCCTAAAACAGACACCGTTATATAGATAAGGCTATCTATATAACGGTGTTTTCTAATAAGTTCAAGCGTTTCCATACTGAATGTCGAAAAGGTCGTAAAAGCACCCAGAAAACCTATCGTCAGAAAAACCTGCAAAGATAAAGCCCAGCTCTCTTTTTGCGGAAACACCAATCCCAGCCCGAAGGAACCTAAAAGGTTAATCAGTAAAATGCTAATGGGTATAGAGACCGCTGGCAAAAGCCTATTAAAAATAATCTGCAAGACATATCGGGAGGCCGCCCCAAAAAAACCTCCTATAAAAACAGAAAGAAACTCAATCAAAGCGAGTCACCTCTTTGTCTATTAAAAAGGCCCAGTCCGAGGAAACCAGCGACCAAACCAAATAAAAGCGTAGCTCCAAGATACAGTCCCGCCAATGGCAGAGAAGTCTGCAGTAGATTAACCACTTCTTGGGAAAATGTGGACATCGTGGTGAAGCCGCCGCAAAACCCGCTGCCCAGCACTAAAAAAACAAGCGACTTCTTTTTCGCGGCGAAATAGCCATTGATCATTCCAAGCAAAAAGCTGCCTACTATATTTATCAATAGGGTTCCAAACGGGAAGAAGGAATGGCCAGCAGTCAAGATTACGCAATAACGCAATATTGCTCCTGCCGCTCCTCCAAAACCGACTGCAAAGATGCTTTTTAATCGATCCATTTAGGTCCCCCCGAATTCTTCTCATAAGTAGACTCATTATAACAGATTAAGATGAAACAGGCTCTTTTCTTAAAAAAAACCATACTATGTAAAGAATTTGAGAAAAGGAGGCTAATTATGCAAACACAGTATTTTCCTTACTACCACTATCCACAGACCATGATGCTACAGAACGAATACAGAAATTCATATGGGAATGAATATGGACCTGAATATTGGAATGACGAGCGCTTCTTTCCTTTCTTTCCTCTATTGGCGCCTGTAGCTTTTGTTGCAGGATTGGCAATTGGACCGTTGCTATTCAATAACCGTCCACCTGTCTATCCTCCATATCCTCCTCCATACCCGCCCGCTTACCCTCCTTACCCTGCTTATCCAGCTTATCCTGCTTATCAAGGCTTTCAGGGTTACCAGCAACAACAATTCGGCGCACAGGCTGGGGTATCCGAAAATATCAATATATACACTCAATAAGGATTGCACAGAAGGCGACATTGAACGCCTTCTTTTTCTTGGACCAAAAGCCGTCAGATTGAATTTTACTTCACTATATATTTTGAAGTGGTATAATATGAAAATGAATAGAAGGTAAAATGTTAGGAAATGATGGTCATACCTTAGAGATGTACATGCATTGTTTTTTCACTATTTGTGCCTGGTTGCGCACACGTCTCTATTTCAACCAATATATAAGACAGGTTTTGATTGAAGGACGTCTGTTTGTAACGTCCTTCTAACCTTATTAAGAAAAGGAGTTTCCATGATGAACCAAACGAAAGGACATTCTGAAAGGGATGAGTTTTCGATTAACTCCATTGCCCAAGCCGTGTTTATTGTCAATAAACATGCAAAGACTGCATTGGAGCCCAAAAATTTATATAATTTAAAACGGCTCGCATTAAGCAAGCTTATGCAAGAAGGAAAAGCGAAGAAGATTGGACTTCATTTCTCTGATAACCCTCGCTTTGCAGCACAACAATCCGACGTCATTGTCGAATGCGGATCATATGTTTTTCATTTACCTCCCACTAAGGAAGATTTGAAAAAACTACCCCACCTCGGCAGCCGGGCAGCCTCCATAAGGAACCCTAAAGCCGCATTGTCATTATCCAAGGCAAAACAGATCCTGCAATCTTACGTTGGACAAGCAGGTGAAAAACAACCTAACCCTACCAACACCGAGAAAAGGGCTCACGGGCGTGGGTCGGTCAAGCAACCTTTCCACAATCCATTTCCATCCTCCTTTTTAGGAAAAGGTTCCAAGTATTAATCATCATTGATAAACCAAACGGGCCGTGAGGTAATGCCTCACAGGCCCGTTTCACATTCATAATACCAATCTGTCTATCAACTTTATTAGCTCTGCAATTTCTGGCTTGCTGATCTGTGCGTCAGCCCCTACGACCTGACCTTTATGACGCAGGCTGTCCGTAATCAAAGAAGAGAAAATAATCACCGGCAATCCAGCGAGTTCCCCGTTTTCCTTTATTCTTCTAGTCAAATGATGCCCATCCATTTGAGGCATCTCAATATCGGTAATCACCAGTTGCACTTCTTCTTCAACCACTTTTCCTGAATCAATTAAATTCTCCAGATAATTAAATGCATCAAGTCCATTTTCATAAAACTCAAAATACTTGAACCCAGCTTCTGACAATGTATCAAACAGCAACTTCCTCAGTAATGGAGAATCTTCTGCAATCAGGATTCTCTTGTCTGAATTTTGCCGGATACCAAGCTTTTTAACCTGTTGGATGTTTATTCCTGATTCTGGATTGATTTCGACCATTATTTTTTCAAAATCTAGTAACAGTAACATGTCACTATTTAATTTTATTACTCCGATAATCTGACTTTCAAGGCCTTGATACATATCTGAAGGCTTTTCGATTTGTGACCAGGAAATACGGTGGATCTGTGTTACGGTATGGACATGGAAAACCACTTTTTGCTGATTGAATTCAGCCACTATGAATTTATCCTGCTCAGGAGTTTCAGATGGCGGAAATCCTAAAGCATCCGCCACATTCACAACTGGAAGGACTTCTCCGCGAAGCTCAATGATCCCCTCCACATTTGGATGCGAATGCGGGACTAGCGTAATGGGGACAGGATTGATGATTTCCTTCACCTTAATTACGTTAATGCCGAATTTATTATTTCCGAGACCGAATTCCACTATCTCAAGCTCATTCGTTCCACTTTCAAGTAATATTCCTTTATTTGCTTCCATTGTTTCATCCCGCCCTTCTACTTTTTCATTTCATAATCCATAAATCATTTAACCGCTAGGAAAAATACCATGGTTTCATCAATGAACTCATACCTAATAATTCGGTTAAATATTTCTTTTGTTTAGGGCACAGCTAAAAAAAGAATCAAGAAGTGATTATTTATTAATACCAAACTAAAAAGGGACCCATCAGAGTCCCTTTTTCCATTCTCATTATTCACCACTGCCATACCGGCCATCATATCGATCGTAAGGCTGTCTCTTCGATAAAAACCTCCATATTGGGTGGATCAGCAAATAACTCCTTGCAGCCCTTCTAAACCCACTTAAAATAGCAGGTCAGTTGGGTCTTTTCATCTCCTTCACGACCTTTTCTTTGGATTGAGCCATCCTTTTTTAACAAAGAATAAAAACATCATCAAGGCAATTCCGCCCATCATTCCAAGAATGATGAAATAGCCATAATGCCAATTTAATTCCGGCATATATTCAAAATTCATCCCGTATACGCCCACTATGAAGGTCAGCGGCATGAAAATGGTAGTGATGACAGTCAACGTCATCATCGTAGAATTCATATTATTAGAGTTCACAGACAAATAGCTATCTCGGATATCTGACGAAAAATCTCGATACGATTCAAGCATTTCAGTCAATTTAAGAAGATGATCGTACACATCATTAAAATAAAGGTGCTGATCCTTCAAGTAATTCAGACGCTCTGATGAGATCATTCTGTACAATAAATCACGCATCGGCAATATGGTCCGACGGAGCTTGGACATATCTGTACGTAAATCGAAAAGCTGATCCATCAATTCGTTAATCGTGTCATTTTCAGTATTTTCCTCAATGCTGCCCAATTCGCTTTCTATTTTATAAACAGGCGGGAAAAATTCATCGACGATCCTGTCAATTATCCTATGCATCAAGAAAAAGGGACTTTGCTTCAACATTTTATTACCAGCAATTTCTTCCCATACTTTTTCCAGTTCAAGCATGTCTTCCTTATGAAAACTGACTATCCATTTTTCACCAACAAACATATCCAATTCCACTGCTTTAAATACCTTCTCCCTTAGAGCATGTATCACAAGAAATTGGTAGCCCTCATAAAAATCCATTTTGGGACGTTGGTTAAAATCATCCAGGCAGTCTTCGATTGCCAGCGGATGAAAGTGAAAATGATTGGTTAAAAGTTCGATTTCCTTGTTTGTGGGGTTGGAAAAATCCACCCAGTACCACTCGATATCCGAATTATTCATTTCGGTTAGCGGTAAACCAAAACTGACTTCATGATTAGAAGTTATTGCGCAAGTCCTTATCATATGTATCAATCCTCAAAATTTTCTTATCATACATTATACCTTTAATTCATTAATCTCAAAAAGTTTTCTCCCCCCTCCAAACTAAATGATAAAATAGAATGAATGAGTCAAACATTGTACATAATTCATGTAGTAAGAAAAGGGAGGATATTCATAGATGGAACATTTAATAAACCCTCTAGTAAAAGACGTTAAAATATCAGGAATCCGTAAATTCTACAATATGGTAGCTGATATCGAAGGCACCATTTCCTTAACGATAGGACAGCCTGACTTTCCAACTCCGATGCATATTAAACAAGCTGCAAAACATGCCATCGATAATGACTATACCGTTTATACACACAATGCGGGCTATTTGGAATTACGGGAAGCCGCTTCAAATTATGTAAAGGATAAATACAAGCTTAACTATGATCCGGAGAATGAAGTAATAGTGACCTCTGGTGCCAGCGAAGGCATAGACATTACGTTCCGGACGATCCTCACCCCAGGAAACGAAGTAATATTACCGGGTCCGGTATATCCGGGATACGAACCCATCATAAAGATGTGCGGGGCAACACCTGTTTATGCCGATACAACAAAAAATGGATTTCGTTTGACTGCTGATATACTTGAAAAATACATAACTGAGCATACCCGGTGCATCGTTCTGCCCTATCCATCGAATCCGACCGGGGTTACATTATCTGCCGAAGAATTATTGGACATTGCCGAACTTGTCAGGGGCAAGGACATCTTCATATTGGCTGACGAGATATACAGTGAACTGGTATTCGATCAGGAGCATGTTTCGATTGGCACTTTCTTAAAAGAACAAACCATCGTCCTGAACGGACTGTCCAAGTCCCATTCCATGACCGGGTGGAGAATCGGCCTTCTGTTTGCGCCTGCAGCCATCTCTCAGCATCTCCTGAAGGTTCACCAATACAATGTGACCTGTGCCGCCTCCATATCGCAGAGAGCTGCCTTGGCAGCATTGACGGCAGGCAGAGATGATGTAATCCCCATGAAGACTGAGTATGCACGGAGACGGGAATACGTATTCAGCCGCTTACAAGCGATGAATCTGGAAGTAGTCAAACCAAATGGTGCCTTTTACTTTTTTATAAAGCTGCCTGAAGGCTATTCCTCTTCGCTTGATTTTTGCCTTAAGCTTGTTCAACAGGAAAAAGTGGCAGTGGTCCCTGGAGATGCATTCTCTCCCCTTGGTGAAGGGTACTTCAGGATATCTTATGCATATTCCATGGAAACCCTTGAAAAGGCTTTGGATCGTATTGAGGCTTTTTTAGCCATAAAGTAACCGAAAATAAAGCGGCCTTCAATTGAATGAACAATTGAAGGCCGTTTTCCTATTTTCAAAGTTGTATGCTACCGAAGGTTTTTCACCAAGTCAGTCAATTAATACAACCTCCGTAAGAAACGAATTTCCCGATATCCCTCTTCCTTATTTGTCGTGGTAAGGCTCACTTCAACGATTGACCCAAGTAAATCAGCCATCACTTCTTCAAATTCCTTTGCGGAGCGCGGCTTTGAAAAACCTAAACTCTTCAATTCGCGCATCAGGATCTGAAAACCGGCATTCGTTTCGATATGACTGAATTTCACCGGCAGTATCAGCGGACTTTCATTCATTAATTTCAGATCCCAACGAATGGGCTTTGTTTGGTGAATGGTTTTTTCTCGCTTAAAACCTTCAATCCTTACAATATATCGACCATCTTCTAATTCCTGGAATTTCATATTGATATCATCGAATTCGCCCATAGCTTTCACTCCTTTTTGTAAAGGCTGTCGCTATCAGCTTATTCATGATATAGAAATGCTAGCACTAATTATAATGTTTATATAATGCTTGTGTACCGCTATTTTCCTCGCCAGCTTCTGCCAGCCCCTCATATAGGGATTTGCTTAGGCTTAATCCAGGAGCGTCCATTCCCATTCTTTCCGCTTCATCAAGTGCAATCTTCATATCCTTGATAAAGTGCTTGATATAAAAACCAGGTTCAAAATCCCCTTCAACCATTCGCGGCACAAGATTGGACAGTGACCAGCTTCCGGCGGAACCCGATGATATGCTCCTTAAAACCCGTTCCGGATCCAACCCGGCCTTTTTGGCATAGGAAATCGCTTCAGTCACTCCGATCATATTTGATGCAATGGCGATTTGATTGCACATTTTCGTATGCTGTCCTGAGCCAGCCGGGCCTTGATGGACAACATTGCTGCCAATGATATCAAAAATGGGCAGGACAGCTTCAAATGCCTCACTAGACCCGCCGACCATGATCGTAAGCTTCGCATCACGAGCACCGATATCTCCTCCGGAAACCGGTGCATCCAATGATTCCATGCCCCTTTTCTTGGCTTCTTCTGCAATTTTCACTGCCAAAGATGGAGTGGATGTCGTCATATCGATTAAATGGGTTCCTTGTTTCCCGTTCTCGATAAGCCCATTTTCCCCCAGATAGATTTCTTCCACATCACTAGGGTATCCCACCATGGAAATGATCACATTGGCTCTCTGCGCAATTTCCTTTGGTGCAGATGCCCACTTCGCTCCCTGTGAGAGCAGCTCACTTGCCTTATCTTTCGTCCTTGTATAAACAAACACCTCAAATCCCGCCTTAAGAAGATTTGCGGCCATGCTTTTTCCCATAACTCCTAAACCTATGAAGCCGATCACTTTGTTCGATTGCATATTGCAGATTCCTCCCAATCATTTTGTTTCAAAAAGTCTTAAATGGACTTTATCATTCCTCCGTCAACTAAATACGACTGGCCCGTTAAATATGTATTAGCGCCTGAAACAAGGAAAGTAACGAACCTTGCAAATTCCTCGGGTTCCCCATAACGGCCAAGAGGGATTTTGTTAATCGATTGTTCAGTCACCTCCTCAGGAGTGACGCCTTGTTTCTCCGCATTCATTTCATCAAGGTGCTGAACGCGGTCTGTTGCGATTCTTCCTGGACCGACTGTATTGATCAAAATCCGGTCCGGTGCTAATTCTGAAGCTAACGTCTTTGACAATCCAACGATTGCCGTCCGGAATGTATTCGATAATATCAATCCTGGAATCGGTTCCTTAATGGATGAAGAAGCAATATTAACGATTTTCCCGCCCTGTTTTTTTAAATGTGGCAAGCTTTCACGGATCGTCCTGATGAAACTTAGTAAATTAAGTTCGAAGGATTGTTGCCATTCTTCATCATTGAAATCCGTAAATGAACCCCCTGGAGGACCTCCGGCGTTATTAATAAGAATGTCGATACCGCCGAATTCCTCAGCAGTTTGCCCAACCAGGCTTTTAATATCTTCAGCTTTTGTTATATCCGTTACCTTATAAGAAACTTTACCCGTCCCAAGCTGCGATAATTCCCTTTGTACGGCGGCAAGCTTTTCTCCATCACGGCTTGCCAGCATGACATTTGCCCCTTCCTTAACCAATTCAGCTGCCATAGCCTTCCCCAAACCTTGACTTGAAGCTAAAATCAATGCATTTTTCTTTTCCAAATGTAATTCCATATAATATTTAACCTCCATTTTCTTAAAATCATAATTCCATTATATCGTCATAACCGTAAAGTGAAAAATCTGAATAATCATTATTGTGATTTTTATTTACAAAAAATAGCCGGTTGGATAACCCAACCGGCGTCAAAGGGGGAAATGAGAATGTCAGCTGCCCTAATAGAGCTAAACAACTGTGCTTGCTTTTTATTTACCCCCATTATGAAGCAATAAACATTTATTCTCAAATAATCAAGCAAGAATTACAGGACAGCACCCCATCCGAAGGTTCTGTGGATGGGGTGCGTTTTTCCTGATATATTTATTTCTTCAAAGCGTTAACTACCGCTTCTTTCACATTATCATTCGTATCCAGCCCTAAAACTTCCTGAGATAGTTTTTTCATCTCTTCAAGTGAAAGTTGGCTAATTAGAGAACGTGCTTTTAAAATCGAAGTGGCACTCATTGAGAATTCATCAAGGCCCAATCCGATCAATATCGGTATGGCCACTTCATCTCCAGCCATTTCCCCGCACATTCCGGCCCATTTCCCTTCTTTATGAGCTGCATCTATTACCATTTTAACCAGGCGTAAAATCGCTGGATTGTATGGTTGATATAAATAGGATACTCTCTCATTCATTCGGTCAGCGGCCATCGTATATTGAATCAAGTCATTAGTGCCAATGCTGAAGAAATCGACTTCCTTAGCAAAAACATCCGCCATCACTGCAGTTGAAGGGATTTCAACCATGATTCCGACTTCAATTCTTTCGGCAACTTGAACACCATTATCAAGCAATTCCTGCCTAACTTCAGCCAAAACGGCTTTAGCTTCGCGGAATTCAGCAAGCGTGGCAATCATCGGGAACATGATTTTCAAATCTCCGTAAATGCTTGCACGAAGCAGGGCACGGAGCTGAGTCCGGAAAATCTCCTGCTCATTTAAGCATAGGCGTATAGCACGGTATCCAAGGAAAGGATTCATTTCCTTAGGAAGCTCTAAATATGGCAGCTCCTTGTCCCCGCCAATATCAAGCGTTCTGACGACTACAGGCTTACCTGACATTCCCTCCAGCACCGCTTTGTATGCCTCGAACTGTTCTTCTTCACTTGGAAAGTCATTTCTGCCCATATAAAGAAATTCCGTACGATATAACCCGATGCCTTCACCGCCATTTTGATGAACGCCCTCAAGATCTTTCGGCGTACCAATATTGGCTGCCAATTCCACATGATGGCCATCATTTGTAACGGTTTTTTCATTAACCAGCTTCGCCCACTCAGCCTTTTGCATGGCATAGGCTTCCTGCTCCTCTTCGTAGCGTTTCACGAGTTCAGGAGTAGGATTGATGTGAACTTCACCCTTTAGCCCGTCAATTATGACCAAGTCACCATTTTCAATGGACGAGGTCACTGACTTCGCTCCAACGACTGCTGGAATTTCCAATGAACGTGCCATTATGGCTGAATGGGATGTACGTCCACCAATATCTGTCGTAAATCCTTTAACATATGCCGGATTCAACTGTGCTGTATCGGATGGAGTCAAATCCTCCGCAATGATGATCACTTCTTCAGCAATCATGCTCGGATTAGGAATATGAACACCTAAAAGATGTGACAGAACCCGTTTCGTGACGTCACGGATATCCGCCGCACGTTCCTTCATGTATTCATTATCCATTTGTTCAAACATCGTAATGAACATGCTTGCGGTTTCATTTAAGGAAAACTCAGCGTTGACGCCTTCTGATTGTATTTTATCCTGAATTGGAGTGATAAGTTCCGGATCAGCCAAAACAAGCAGGTGCGCGTCAAAGATAGCGGCTTTATCGGCCCCTAAATCTTTTTCGGCTTTATCCCTGATTATCTCCAATTCATTTGTTGACTTTTGAATAGCTTCCTTAAAACGGGATATTTCAGCCCCGACATCTTCTATGCTTCTTTTTTCAATCGATAAATCTGGCTCAGTCAGTCGATAGGCTTTAGCGATGGCTATTCCGTTTGAAGCTGCTATTCCACTAATCAAAGTGGACATTATTCTGCTAATCCTTCTCTGTTTAACGTTTCAGCAAGTGTGTTTAGTGCATCATTTTCATCGCTTCCTTCAGCAGAAATCGTAATTTCCGCCCCTTTGCCAATACCTAGAGACATTACACCCATAATGGACTTAAGGTTCACTTTTTTCTCTTTATAAGCAAGGTTTATTTCTGAATCAAATTTTCCTGCAGCTTGTACAAGCAATGTAGCCGGACGAGCGTGAATTCCTGTTTCTGCAGTTACTGTAAATGTTTTTTCTACCATATAAATCAATCTCCTTTAAGATAAATTAACAAAAATAGGTTATGTAAGGGGTTTTCTCCATCCATCAGGAAAGAAACGAAAAAAAGAAATGCCCTTTTCCTTATCAGGATAGCATTATCATTCCCAACAAACAAACCAAAACTATTGGTACCTACAAAATAGTACAAAAATATAGAAGGAACTGCAACTATTACTTTTCAGATTCTTCAATGTTTAAATGGACAGCTGTGCATTTTTGGTAAAAAAAGCCCTGAAACTCAGCATAATGAAAAGGACCACCGTTAATGAAACACTTCCGAGAATCCCGATTAGTATCGCAATCTGGTACTCAATAGCGATTAGCGGGCTTATCCCCGACAGGATTTGCCCTGTCATCATTCCTGGGAGGAAGATAATCCCCATCCCGAGCATATTGTTCAAAGTCGGGAGCACTGCCGAGTCGAATGCAGCATCCACATATTTCTTAACAGCTCTCGCTGGAGTCGCTCCAAGCATCAGCATCGCTTCTACCTTTTCACGATTACTGCTAATCCCATCATGGAGGTTTTTAAGCGCCAATGTCACTCCTGTCATCGCATTTCCCACGATCATTCCAGCAATTGGAATGAAATACCTCGGCTCATACCATGGGGTGAAATGGATCACGACCACATTAAAATAAAACAAGGCAGCCATGGGACCTGATAACATACTTAGGATAACCATCCTTTTGATTTTCTTATTAAGTGTATGGGACACTTGCTTAAAAATATTATGGATGGAAAACAGGGACATCGCACATAGAAATCCCAAAGAAAGTAAAGGGTGGGGATTTTCAAAGATATATGTCAAAACATAACCGGCGAGAACGAGTTGGACCGTCATCCGTACCGTAGCGAGCACGATTTGCTTTTCCCGTGAAATCCCGCGCCATTTCACGATTATGAGCAGGATTACTACAAACACGTAGGCCGCACAAAGACGCCAGAACTCAATATCTATTATCCCATTCGCCTCCATTAATAGTCACCCTCCTTCGCCTTTTTCAGAACGATCCTCTTTTCAGCACAGATGTCCGCAAGCTGTTTTGAATGGGTTATCATGATGACCGTTCCTTTTTCCCGCTTTACTTCTTCTAAAAAACGGCTCATGACCGTCAGCTCGGCTTCCTCATCGAGAGCCGAGGTCGGCTCATCCAGTAAATACACCTCGGGTTTCAATAAAAGTAGCCTCGCCAGTGCCAGCCTCTGTTTCTCCCCGCCAGAAAGATTCTCCGCCCCCTCGTCTAAAGACTTCTGCAACTGGACGGTCTCAAGTGCTTTAACCAATTCGGCTTTATCCTTTTTTTCCCGTTCTGTCAATTCCAGGCCAATCTGAAGATTTTCTTCAATCGTACCAGGTAAAGTGAACGGTGCCTGAGAAAGCATTGTGACTTTACGCCGGAGCTCTATCGGGTTGAATTTATCCAGCAGCTGATCCTCATAATAGATCGAACCGCTATCCGGGTCATCCATCCTGTTCAATAATCGGAGCAGTGAGGTTTTTCCTGCACCGCTTTCCCCAGTCAAGCAAGTAACCATACAAGCGGGTATTTTCAAATCATCAATTTTCAAAATCCCTTTATACCTAATATTTTCAAGCCTAAATATCATTTTGCACGCCTGCCTCCCTTACTCCACCATATCATTATAAGAAACTATCATGATACGGGGTAGCGATGCATGTAAAATTTTTCATTTTCTTTCGCTTTTTTATGGGTTAGTATTAGTCCTGCCGAATATATCCATGACGGACGTGGAAAACACCTTAATAAATGGGGGGACTTATCATGAACGGAAATTCCTTGTTACATTCTTATCTGAATGTTTTTCTCCTGACTGCACTTTGCCTGATTACGTTGTCTGGCTGCCAGGCAGCATCAGATGACCAGATTAATCAATCCAAACAGGAAGATTCAATTTCAAATGAAGAAAAAGGCAAGACATTCACAGCCGAGATCATCAAAGTTGTTGACGGAGATACAGTAAAAATCAAAATGGATAATGGAAATGAAGAAACGGTCAGGCTCCTTTTGGTAGATACTCCAGAAACCGTGCACCCATCCAAGCCCGTTCAGCCTTTTGGACCTGAAGCAAGCAAGTTCGCCAAGGAACTCATGCCTGCGGGCTCTGAAGTGGAAGTAGAAACCGGCATAGGTGAAAGGGATAAATACGGCCGGCTGCTGGCCTATTTTTATGTTGATGGCAAAATGGTGAATAAACTCCTGCTGAAAAAAGGACTGGCAAGGGTAGCTTATGTTTATGCACCGAACACGAAATATCTTGAAGAATTGGAAGATACTCAGAAACAAGCCCAAAGAGACGAAATCGGTATTTGGTCTATTGAAAACTATGCAACTTCAAAGGGGTTTGATGATTCCCAGTCAAAAGAAGTATCAGTGGAAAATCCGACTGGATCTTGCAGTAACCCGCAAATTAAAGGGAATATAAACTCTAAAGGCAATAAAATATATCACATTCCTTCGGGGCAATATTACGAAATAACTAAACCAGAAGAAATGTTTTGTACCGAACAGGACGCACAGGATGCCGGTTTCCGAAAATCGCAAAGTTAATTCACCGGTTTATCAATATGCCTGCTTCCGAACTCGCATTTGGAATTTTTCAGGGGTGATACAAAATGAAATACAACCAAAAATATTTCGTTACTGCTTTTCTCCCCCGCTTCCTTATTTTTAAAAACTAAATGATGATTTGGAAAATTACACATCTTTAAATGTATAGACTGCAGGCAAATTAAAAGAAGATCCGTTTGCCTGCAGTTTTTTATTTTAAAAAGATCCAGCGGATTTCAGAAATCCGCTCCCTTTCCGCCGTCTGCCTGCCTCCATCCAGATAGTTTCCATCATATGTATAATAAGCAAAAAACAAGTAGGAACCTATTTTCCTTTAAAATAATGGTCGGGGTGAGAGCCTTTCGAACCTTCGTTATTATCTAGTTTGTAGACAAAAGGAGTTCTATCTTTTAAAACATATTTGATTAGAACGGAAGGCGTGAGACTCCTGCGGGAAAAGCGAGTGCCCTACCAAATTTTACAACCCCTCCTAAAAAAGTTTTAAATTCACAATTCGGAATGAGACCTTTCCAAACTCCCTTTTTCTCGACAAACGGAGCATTCATGTGTATGGCTTTACATTGAATGAAGAGGAAAAACTAAAAAAAATAGTAGTGAATTGTTTCGGCACATCCAATATCAGGATGTGTTTTTTTCATTTGGTCACCTTTTTCAAGATTATCTGAATCTAGTTTTTCCCTTCAATAAGGTTCTTTTCAGCTCCCTTAAAACCCACTTTTTCCCCCTCCATTTTTCCGTTACGCATTTTGGCTATATATGATCGTTTTATTTATGGTAGAAGCACCCGGGAATACAGAAAAGTGCACTTTCTAAAGGTGACTTGCTTAATGGAAGATTTCTCAGCACTAACGAAGGAATTCACCCCGATGATCCATCATATTATCCGCTCACTTTCCATCTATAAAAATAAGGAAGAATATTTTCAAGTAGGCTTGATTGCATTATGGGAGTCATTGGGGAATTTCAATGAGGAATACGGAAAATTCTCCAACTATGCCTATACGGTAATCAAAGGCAAAATTCTGAACGAATTAAAGCATCATCATAAATATGAGATCCGCACTGAACCCTTTGATTCCTTCATATTAGAGATTAAGGATCCTTTTACGATGCATGAAGAGGCCTTTGCCATCGATAATATCTTAACCTACACGGAAGGATTGACACTGAATCAGCAACGCTGGCTTTTACAGACATACCTCGAAAATAAAACAGTGTCTGAAATCGCTGAGGTCTATCAAGTCACTGCAGCAGCCGTCAAATCATGGAGAAGGTCCGCTTTAAAAAAATTAAGGAACAAGTGATTTTTCCATTGTAAATAATTTGGGGTGGCTCAATCATGAGCCACCCCAAATTATTTACATCGATTAACTTCTCGCTTCTTCTAAATACGTATAAGTTATCACACCGTTATGTTGGGCATTCCCCCGAAAATGTTTAAAGTCTTCCCTTTTAACAAGAATCTCACGAAAAGCTAAAAATTCTTCTTTTGTTATCCTGAATTCATCCATTTCCCGGTTCGCCAGTTTATCGAGTACCTCTTTTGCTTCATCTGCATTCATCATATTATCCTCCTTAATTATCAAATGTTCCATCATATTCAGACAGGAGAAATTCCGTTTTCATTTTAACATAAGCAGGCCACTAAATATAAATCAGAATTTTTTGAGGCCCTCTTGCTACATTATTCTTTACGTATGCTTTAAAATAGTGCAAACTGTATAGTAAAATATCATAATGTAAAATGATTGGCATATTTTGTACATAGAATTACATACTGGTACGTATAACTGCGTTTGCAATATATACCAAATTATGCCACATCATTACAGCTCGTCCATTTCAAGAATCGCACCTCCCTTTAAAAGTTTAGCTTACTGTACCGACATGAGAGATAACTAATTCTCTTACTGGCACTTCCCACGTCAAAATCTAAACGGCAAGATGTTCGAATAATCCAATTACTCCATAGTTACTTTTTGATCATTGGAAACAAAATGGGAAAGGATGATTACCATGAAGAAAGCGGAAGTTGGAAATATCATTGAATTTAGAGAAGGCTTAAAAGGAATCGTCGAGAAAGTGAACGAGAACTCAGTAATCGTGGACGTCACGTATATGGAAAATTATCGTGATTTGGAACTTGAACAGAAAACCGTCGTCAACCATAAAAATTATAAAATCATAGGTTAATACAAAACGGGATGGTTTCTCTATACCATTCCGTTTTTACTTTTTAGCAAGCGTATGAATTGATTCTTCAGTTTTTTGTAACCATTTCCATTTTACTCCGTCTAATTCATTAAAGGGCAAAACACTTGTATGTGGTGCAACATATCCAAATTCAGATTGGAATTTCTATCAGAAAGATGAGGGAAACAAATGACTCGTTGGACACGTTATATTGGCTGTGTCACATTCGCCGCTATTCTGCTGACTGGCTGCGGTACGACCACAGACGAAAATGCAGATGAGCCACAAGAAGGTTCAGTAAAAGAGGGGAACGAAGGCAATACCTCTCAAGGAGATAATCGTAATAACAAAATAAGACTGATGGAGCAAAACCTGCAATATTCAATTAACGGGGAAGCAAAGGAAAAAACAGCGTTCTTAAAAAAAAGTGATAATCAACCGTTCAGCCTTTATGTTTTGCAACAATTCAGATTAAGTGCCGAAGAACCTGGAAAGGATATTGTGTTCCTGACTGAAGATGACTCCATTTATATGAGAATAGAACTATTGAAGACGGATGTCAATTGGGATGAGGTGGAAAAAAATGTTCAATCCCAGCTGGAAAGCATTTCAGAAACGATTAGGGATCCTTCACTTGAAATCGAGGGCGGAACGGGATTTGAAGTGGAAAGTGGGGATGATGTGATCACTTCCATATTGATCAAGGATGAAAAAGCACCCGTCCGCTTAACTATGTTCACAAAAAAAGATCGAGATTACCGGGATGCTTTTCTAGAGATGGCTAAGACGCTGATGAAAGGATGAACATTGATTCCCCCCTGATGCGGAGGGCTAAGTTCAGGCCCCCCGTTCTTCATCACTCCTTCCCCGCCTTGCTTTTCCAGACCAGAATTAAAAAAAGGAGGCTTATGTATCCAAAAACCGGATAAATATATCCTAGTAACCTTCCATAGCCGAATTCACTAATGATCAAAGCTATTAAAAAAATCACCGCTATGATCAGCATGCTTGGCAATTTAATATAACTGCTGATTTGCCTCTGTAATCCATATATGTTTCCGATGACCGAAGTGAATATCTCCCCGTAAATCACCAAAATGAACATCCAATATAACTGACTGGCTGCCGTTCTCATAATAACTGCTGAAGGAATTTCATAACCATTCACGTCAGGAAGTGTCATAAGTGAAAAATGCCCCGTCAATAAAATGATCGTAAGGAAAATCCCTCCAAGGATTGCTCCATGTTTAATGACCTTCTCATCTCGAACTTCATACGCAACCGGAACCAGCACAGCCTGTGCCAAAGCAAGGTTAAAGGCTGTATAGGCAAATGGTGATAAAAGCATTTTCACGGTGATCACTTCATCTGGAACTTTTGTAAGGGTCTTAAAGAAATCCCCATTACCCAAAGTCGAGAAAAAAAGGATCAAACTAAAACAGATCATGATTGGTACAACAAACGAGTTCACAGTGAAAACACCGCGCATGCCCATCATCAGGACCAAGGATGCCAGTATGATCGTAGACCAACTTCCTATACTTTTAGACACGCCAAGTTGTTCTTCGAAAACGGCTCCAGAGCCCGAAATCATGACAGCTGTCACCCCTAAAAGCATGATAAGGAAGAAGATGTTGATGATTCCTGCTATTTTCCTGCCAAAAAGAAATTGATTGAACTCCTCATAAGAAGATGCTCTGATCCTTGCGGAAATGAGCATGATTTTCGTTCCAGTGAAAATGAAAATATAACCTGCTATTAAAATCCCGATAAAACCATAAAAGCCATAACGGGTAAAAAACTCGACAATCTCTTTTCCAGTTGCAAATCCTGCACCGACGACTGTGCCTACATAAACCGCTGCAATCTGAAAACTCCCTGACCACCTTGACAGCATACTCTCACCTCCTCCCTACATTTATATGTAAGGAAGAGACATTTAAGACAAGCCGAGTAATATTCCTTTCGTCGGCTGTTTTTTTCCTGGGTTACTTCCTCTCATTGTGCAGTCTGAAACTCCTCATGCATTTCACTGTGAATCATCATTCCGAACGTATGAAAGATTTAAAAAAACGCTTGGAATAATCTCCAAGCGTTCAGTGTAAACAAATTAATAAAAGTTCCAATTGATTTCAGAAATACGCTCCCTTTGCCGCCGACTGTCTGCCATGCCGCATCAAAGCAGGCGCCTGTGGGGTCTCGGCTAGTCAGTAATTCGGCAGGAGTGTCGCAAAATTTCTTCAATCCAATAATAAGGTTTCTTTCTATATAAAACTTTTATAATCATGATTCGGAGTTAGACCATTCCTTCAAGTATCCAGTTCGTATCATCAAGCCTGATATTTCATAATGCCTTATCATCTACAGTGGAGAGCCATTTGTCTATCACCTTCACAACGGACTCTACAGTCCCGTCAACAAATGGGGATTTCAGATTCGCAGATTCAACGAGATCAAGAAAAGACTTGCTGCCTCCAAGTTGGCACAGATTCAAATAATCCTCCCAAGCCGTTTCATCTTTTTCAGTCGACCTTTTCCAGAATTGGAAAGCACAAATCTGGGCCAATGTATAGTCGATATAATAAAAAGGTGATTGATAAATGTGGCTTTGCCGCTGCCAATACCCGCCATTCTCCAAGAATTCATTTTCTTCATAATCGCGATGCGGCAAATATTCCATCTCGATCTTACGCCAAGCCTGCTTTCTTTCAACTGGTGAAGCATCAGGATTTTCATAGACAAAATGCTGAAATTCATCAACAGCCACCCCATACGGAAGGAATATGAGGGCACCGCTTAAATGGGAAAACTTATACTTTTCCGTATCTTCCTTGAAAAATAGCTCCATCCATGGCCAAGTTAAAAATTCCATGCTCATCGAATGGATTTCACATGCTTCATATGTGGGCCAATAATACTCAGGAATGTCAAGATCACGGCTGCGAAACACTTGGAATGCATGACCTGCCTCATGTGTCAAAACATCTATATCCCCGGAAGTTCCGTTGAAATTGGAAAAGATGAATGGAGCTTTATAGTCTTCTATAAAAGTACAATAGCCTCCGCTCTCTTTTCCTTTCTTCGCCACAAGGTCCATCAGGTCATTATCTATCATATAGTTGAAAAACTGATTCGTTTCAGGCGAAAGCTCCTTGTACATCTTTTTCCCGTTTTCGATGATCCACCCGGCATCGCCTTTTGGAGTGGCATTACCCGTTCTGAAATGAAAATTCTCATCATAATAGTTCAGGTTCTCCAATCCAAGACGTTCGCGCTGACGTTCCTTCAGCCGGGTGACAAGCGGTACCACTTCCTCTTTCACCTGCTTGCGGAATGAAGCAACCATTTCAGCATCATAATCAGTCCTTGTCATTCGATAATACCCAAGTTCCACGAAATTCCCATAACCGAGCGCTGTCGAAATTCCATGCCTCACCTTGACAAGGTCGTCGAATATACGATCCAATTCCTCCTGCTTTTCTTCAAAGAAACCGTAGTATGCCTCACTTGCATTTTTCCTTAATTCACGATCCGAGGACTCCATAAAAGGCTGAAGCTGCGCTAGTGTTAATTCTTTTCCATCAAAGGGGATTTTTGCAGAGGCAATCAATTGTGAATATTCGCTTGATAATTTATTTTCTTTTTGCAGCTGTGGTATGATTTCGGGCGAAAAAGTTTTGAGTTGGGCATCTGCCAGGTCAAATAGTTGAGTTCCCCATTTCAACTCAAGCTCCTTGCGATATTTCGAGCGAACGAGTTCATTGTAAAATTTGGAGGTTAACTCTTCCATTTCAGGGGAGAAGTCATCTAAATAATCATTCTCCGCTTTATAAAAATCATCATTGGTATCAATGGAATGCCGTATATAGACCAAATTAAACATCGTACCTACATAATTTCGAATTTCATTTATTTCTTCCATGGCTTTTATTTGTGCATCGGCATTAGCAGCGTCAGTAAACTTTTCCAAAGCTTTCATGAACCGTGTTTTAATTTCATCCATTTCAGGACGTTTATATCCATACTCATTAAATTTCATATGTACGCTCCTTTTCACGATATAAAAACATTTTTTTCCTGTATAATCCAGAGTAACAGTTTCCAATCCAGGTCACATTCATCATTGTCACGGTTATCGTAATATAAAAATTCGCCACAGCGTTATTAAAAACCTCTATGTCCTCGAAACAAATTCAGGTTTTATCAGACATAAAAAAACCAGCACCTGCAGTCAATCCGGGTGCTGGTTCTTTAGCTAATTTTGGGCGGAATACCCAATCTTTTTAAGCAATTCGATCACGGTGGCCTTTTCATCTTGCGTAAGTACACTCATGATATCATCGATTCTTTTTTCATGCTCAGGAAATACTCCTTCAATGAAGGTCTTTCCTTTATCCGTTATTTTTGCAAAGGTTACACGGCGATCCTCTTTACATGCAATTCGCTGTAGATATTCCTTCTGTTCAAGTTTATCCACAACATAGGTAATGCTGCCGCTCGCCAGCAGGATCTTTCCGCCTATTTGCTGAAGAGGCTGATCCCCTTTATGATAAAGTAATTCCAGTACTGCAAACTCTGTTGGATTCAAACCCTCTTCAGCTATATGTTTATTTACTACATCATTAATGGATCGATGAGCTCTAGACATCACGATAAACAGTTTCAAAGACTGTTGGATGTTATTATTCTCCATAACTTCACAACCTTAAAAATTTTTAATTAAAATATCTTGAATTAAAAGTTATTATATGACATAAAGACTTCTTTGTCAATCTGCCCTGTTAGTATGCACTATTGTTTAATCAATCATTTTGATATACTTGAAAAAAAAGCTAAAGTAGTGACAAACATGAAAACAAGGCATAAATTCACCACATATCTACTTATTGTTATTTTACCATTAATTTTTCTCTCTATCATTTATTGGATGCATTTAGATCGTTCCATTCAAAAAGAAAGACAGGAACAAGCTAAATGGGCGGGAACGGTTTATCAAGAATACATAGATCAAGTTATCAGTGAAACGAAGGAAAGCCTTGAGCTGCTTAGCCTTAGCAGTTCCATGCTTTATATGGATGACAAAAAAACAGAACTTCTTTTGAAATGGATCAAAGATACAGATTCCAGGTATGCAGGAGTGTATTGGCTAAATCGCGACGGTGTGTCCATTTCAGGGACGAATAAGAATTTCCATCATAACTATTTAATTGAACAGAATGATATTGAGCGTGCCTTAAAAACTCAAAAAGCGGTTGTTGCAGAAACAAAAGAGCTACATAGCCATGATTTTAATTATTTTTCCATTTTTGCTCCCATTCTGGATCAAGATAGAAAAGTGCAAGGGTTTTTATTAGCACAAATCAGACTGGATCATATGGAAAAAAGATTAAAGATCCTTAACCCCGGTCATACCTTTAAATTGGAAACAAAGGACAAAACCCGAATTATAGATATGAATGCCGAAGGATTCACTGGACATTCAAAATGGGTGGATTTCCCTTTGACCGAAGTCGATTGGACACTATCGGTCAAAGTGCCCGATAAGATTAACACAAATGACATGAATGTTTTTTTAATGCTTGTCTTTTTCACCTTCTTTTTTACTCACATGATCTATATCATCGTGGAGGAACTGATCGTTCGCAGGAATACCAAAAAACAAAAGTTACTAAACGAAAGCCAAAAAATAGATTTTGTCGGTACTTTAGCTGCCAGTACTGCACATGAAATAAAAAACCCACTTACCGGCATAAAGGGGCTAGTGCAATTATTGGTTGAAAAACACCCTGAAGAACAAGATCAGTTCTATTACTCTGTCATCATGAAGGAAATTGAACGGATCAATAGCATCGTCAGCGAATTTTTAATTTTAGGGAAGCCAATGGCCCAGACTTTATCCTTATATGATATTCGCAGTATCATTGCTGAATTGAGACCAATAATAGAATCAGAAGCACGTCACTTCAATATTGAAGTGGAATGGAATATCATAAAGGAGCCGATCCGGGTTCATTGTACAAAGGACCAACTCAAACAAGTCATTCTTAACATTGCCAAAAACGGTTTCGAGGCCATGGAAGTTGGGAAAAAGTTAAAGATTCAAATTCACCATGAAAATGAATGGGCTAAAATCATGATCATCGACACCGGGCAAGGACTGAATGAAAAAGATATAGATAAAGTGTTCGATCCCTTCTATACATCGAAAAAGGAAGGAACCGGATTAGGGCTATTTGTGTGTAAACGAATTATTGAATCTTTTAACGGTACCATCGAGTTTTCAAGTAAACCTCAAATCGGTACAACCGTTACAATCAGCTTACCGCTGATAAAACATTCATAGCAATACATTGAAGGGTTTCATTTTTTTATGAAGACTAGTAACGATTCCGATTTATTTTAAGATGTCATGCATACGGTGCATGCCTCTTGAATCTATTTATTGAATAGGTAAAAATCTCAATCAGGAAGAAGGAAATAAACAGATGGGAAGTATCGCTGCCATTAAAACAAAACCGCAAAAACAGGATATGACTCTTAAAATCATGATCATCATAGGCATATGCCATTTAATGAATGATTCTCTACAGGCCGTCGTACCGGCCATGTTCCCAATCCTCGAAAAATCAATGTCGTTAACGTATACACAGCTGGGGATGATTGCATTCTGCCTGAATATCGTCTCATCGCTTCTGCAACCGGCAGTTGGGTTCTATACTGATAAAAAGCCATTTCCATATGCATTGCCCATCGGGTTGACCAGTACTTTAATCGGAGTCATCATTCTTGCACTTGCCCCAAACTATACCATTATCCTTGGTGCAGTCATCTTGATGGGCTTAGGGTCAGCCATATTCCATCCGGAAGGCTCCAGGGTTGCCTACATGGCAGGCGGATCAAAGAGAGGCCTGGCACAATCAATTTATCAAGTCGGAGGGAATAGCGGGCAGGCACTTGCCCCGCTCATCACAGCCATCGTACTTGTTCCTTTTGGGCAAAAAGGCGCACTCTGGTTTGCCCTGGTTGCCTTAATGGCCGTTATCCTATTGCTGTATATTGCCAAGTGGTATTCCCAAAAGTTAGTTCACTTCCAGCCTAAAAAGCTTGCTGCGAAAGTAATCAATAAAGAGCGGTCCCATAAAGTGGCAAAAGCCCTGGTATTGATATTATTCATTATTTTTGCACGTTCTTGGTATGTATCTTGCATGACGAACTTTTATAGTTTTTATTTGATCGAGCAGTATTCATTCACGATAAAATCCGCACAATTTTTCCTATTTGCCTTTTTGGCCGCTGGTGCTGTAGGTACGTTTTTCGGAGGTCCGCTTGCTGATAGATTCGGGCGCAAAAATGTCATTTTCTTTTCATTCGCTGCCAGCATGCCACTAACAGCACTTTTACCATTCGTACCTCCTACAGCCGCTTTTATCTTATTATTGATGGCGGGATTCATTATAATGAGCAGTTTTTCCGTCACTGTAATATACGCACAGGAATTGGTCCCGGGGAAAGTCGGAACGATGGCAGGGTTGACTGTAGGGTTAGCCTTTGGAATGGGTGCCATTGGATCCGTTTCATTAGGAGCCATTGCCGATATAATTGGAATCGAATCCATGATTAAGCTAGTGGGATTCCTGCCATTGCTGGGAATCATCAGCATGTCGCTGCCGACTGATCAAACATTGAAAAAATGGTATGCAGAAGAGTAACTGCAAAATTGTTATTTCCTGGAACATATTTTTTGTGTCTAAATACAATAAATTATTGTTTCACCCAAAAATTTAAAACAGTAACGATAAGTACCATACAAAGGAGAAATTTATGAGTGGAGTTTTATTAGGCAGCATCCTATCTGCTATGTCTACAGGGTTTGGTGCGTTACCGATCTTGTTCATTCAAGGTTCAATCACACATCGATTCAGAGACACTCTTCTGGCATTCACCGCTGGAATCATGATGGCTGCTTCGTTATTGAGCCTGATCCCGGAGTCTCTGGCCACCGGAGGGTATATTCAGCTAGTCATTGGAGTGTTTCTCGGGGTATTGACATTAACGATCATGGAAAAAAACATTCCTCATATCGATCTCAGCCATACGAAAAGTGGCATTCAGTTCGATGAAAAGGCTTTGCTCATCATCACTGCCATTACACTTCATAATATTCCTGAGGGTCTTTCCGTCGGGGTCAGTTATGCGTCTGATACAGCTGATACAGGTAACTTGATCGCTTTTGCCATCGGCCTGCAAAATGCTCCGGAAGGCTTGCTGGTGGCTTTGTTTTTAATTAATCAAAAAATTGGTAAACTCACAGCGTTCCTTATAGCAACCTTAACCGGTACCATCGAAATAATTACAGGATTATTGGGTTATTATTTAACCTCTTACATTGGGTTCCTGGTTCCATACGGCCTAGCCTTCGCCGCCGGGGCCATGCTTTTCATCGTTTATAAGGAATTGATTCCTGAAAGCCATGGGGATGGTAATGAACGCACATCAACCTATTCCTTCATCGTCGGCCTTTTGTTCATGGTAATTTTATTGGAAGTTTTGTAATTTCCCCCACCTGCCATGGCTGGCTCCATCAAGTGAGTCAGCCCTTACTTTTCATTTATCAGTGTAATCCATTCAGAAAAATAAGGCCTCTAAACCAATCCCGATGCATGAAGGACACCTTCTGGTGACCTCTCCCGATATAATCCCAAGCCCATGAAATTCCAAAGATATTTCTTGTGTATATGAGTCTTTCTTTAATTGTTTTAAATGATATGTTCGTAAAGGTTCCTTCATGAGAAATCGCAAAAAGGGGATTGTCTCCCTGCCTGCCAATTTAAAAGGTCATGCACGCATTCAGTTCCCTTAAAAGGTTATGTCATCATTAAAGGGCTGCTGCACTATAACAACCATTTCTTCCCGCTTATTTCTCACTTCCGATGAATGATGTTGAAGGATCAAATACTCATTTATTAGTTTATCAAGCTGCTCGCTTTGGCGAAGGGTATACTCATGACCTAGTCCATACATTTTGGCTAACTCCATCATTTCCCAACGCTTCATTCGAATCTCAGAACAAATTTCCATTGCACACCTAGAATTCATAACAACATTCACTACTCCTGCCCTTTTAAAGTTACATTATAATAAAGAAGTATTACAAAATATGCCTTATATGTAAATAGATTCGCAAAAAAAGACAAAACTTCTTAAATTGCGATAAAGCTTTACCCACCAGCAGACAGGATATGACGGAAATTTCTAACCATAAAACCCTGATAATTATCAGGAAGAATCATATGAAGCCAGCTCCGAGAAATGATTCGAAAGTCACCCAATTTGAGGGGATTATTAGTTTCCGCTTAATTAATTCGGCACAGTTCCCTTTTATGAAAGCACAACATTTTTTATGAGCTTAATTGTGATTCCAAGATAATAATGATGGAACAAAAAAAGGAATCCAATAAAGGATTCCCCAGACTGTAGAAAATTCGAAGAAATGCCAGTCTGCCTGCAGTTTTTTAGGATAAGTACTATTTGTCCACTCCAGGCACACGCTTTCCGTTCCAATCCCTTTAATAAATTAGATAGAACCTTTTTCACGAAAAACGTCCTAGTTATTCTCAGAATCCACTCCCTTTCCGCCTACTGCCTTCCAAGCCACATCAAAGCAGGCATAGCCAGTTATTCGGCAGTAATGTCGCAAATATCTTTTACTCGAAAGGCAAATAAATATGAAAGCTCGTCCCTTTTCCCACTTCGCTTTCCACCTCTATATAGCCATTGTGCTCTTCAATGATTTTATAGCTGACCATGAGCCCCAGTCCGGTTCCCCTATCCTTCGTCGTATAAAAAGGTTCGCCCAATTTTTTTAGCATTTCCGTTGAAATCCCCATACCTTTATCGGTAATTGAGATGCAGCCGTATTTCTCTGAAAACCGGCTTGTTTTAATTTGAACAGATCCGCCATCCGGCATGACTTCCAATGCATTTTTGATGATGTTAATGAACACTTGCTTTAACTGGTTCGCTTCACATAAAACCTTAAATTCCTCTTCTTCAAAGTCTGTCTCGAATTGAATATTTTCCAACAGTGCCTGAGCGGCCAGTAATTCTAGTGTCTCTCTCAAAATTGTATGAATATCCTGTTTAAAAATTTTTAGAGCCTGCGGCTTTGCCAACACCAAAAATTCCGTGATAATGGATTCGATTCGCTTAATTTCAGATGTTATCACATGAAAATATGTGGAAAACTCCCCCTTGACACCATCCTCAAGTAACTGGATAAAACCTTTTAAGGCTGTCATTGGATTCCTGATTTCGTGAGCAATTCCGGCCGCCAGTTCACCAACGACATTCAAAGTATCCGATTTCCTGATCTGTTCCTGCATTTCGAGATTTTTACTCACATCTCGGAAAATGCTTAAATTCAGGTTCGAATATAAATTTTTCCTTGTCAAAAATTCAATATGCTTTACTCTTCCATCTTCGAATGTTATTGGAATGATGGATGAGTAGACCTCATGCTTATAAACATTTTCAATGTGAGCGTTCAAGACAGGAGCATTTTCAGGAATTTTTTTGATGAATCCCTTAACAGATAAAGAAATCAGTTTACGCTTTGAAATCTCCAATATTTTTTGACCTGCTTCATTAATATCCGTGAACCCTTCATGATTCCAGAGAATCAAGCCGTCTAAAGTTCCCTCAAAAATTTTCCTGAACTTCTTCTCACTATCCCTTAATTCCTTCTCAATCAACCAGCGCTCACTGACATTTCGAAATATCGTTACGTTATACCCGTCACCTTCATGTTTTTTGGCAGTCAATTCAAGCAATTTAATTTGGTTATTAGGCATTTTATAAATCAGCTCACCCCGAACTTGGGTGTCTCTTTCAAACGTTTCCATCATCTGACCAAAATGGTGATTATTGCTGTACACGTATTTCCAGATATAACTGCCTATCAAATCCTCTCTGCTGGATTCGAATATTTTACATGCTGAATGATTGACCCGAAAAATGATTCCATCATCATTCCAGAATATGATCGCATCCATCGACTGGTCGAATAATTCCGCAAAAATCCGTTCGCTCGTTTCTAACTTTTTTTCTATTATATTTGATTCTGTAATTCTTCGAAGCACCGACATATATAATTCATTTCCTACCGTTGAACTTATGGAAAAAGTAAAGTGATGCAGTTCATCCCCAACCTCAATCTCTACCTCTCCTTTGAAGTTCGACTCATAAAAGGCTCTTTGTATGCTCTCATCCCAATATCCCCGATAATCAGGGGATATGAGGTCCCTCATATTCTTACCGACAATCTCTTTTTTCGGGATGCCCATGACATGGATAAAGGCATGGTTCACTTCCATGATTATTCCTGAACTGTCGAATAGAACGATACTTTCTATGGCTGTATCAAAAATGTCCAAAAACATCTGCCTTGACATCCTTGTTTCCCTTGACGAAGAAACATCCAATGTCACATCCCTCAAACGATAGAACTGCTGTCCTTCGGAAAGCTCGCCTATACGCATAAACTCTATTTGCTTAAGGGCTCCGGTATGAAGCTGGATAATTTGCCTTTCAGGTTCATTCGAGGTTTTTAGGGAACTTGACACTTCCTGATTATTTAAAGGGATGACATCGAGAAAATCAGTTATCTTCATGGACTCCAGCTGATTTTTCGATGATTCCAGCAGGGCACATGAGGCATCATTGGCAAAAGTGATACGCAGTTCCTCATCAACCCTAATATAAGGCTCTGACATTGAATTGAAAATATTCAAAAACCCTTCGATTTGTTTATTCAACTTTATAATTTCCTGTTTATATCCCGATTCATTCTCATAACCGATATTCATATTAACCCCCTCATCAAAACCCCAACTTACCAAACTTTATTCGACATCCATCTTGATTTTCCTCGGTATTTTCGAAAAACGATAAAATTACAAAATTTTACTATATATCAAATGATAGTATATTGAATACTATAAAACTTCGCGTTAAGCTTAATTTAAGATTTTTATAATAAATTTAATAAATATTGATTTCGTACAAGGTATTTAGGGTATAAGAGATAACAATGCTTTCTTTCTAGCTACCTTAAAAATTTATTAAATGGAGGCAACAATGAAACAACGTGATTTTTTCTTCGATAACGCCAAGTTCATTCTCATGGCCTTTGTCGTCTTTGGACATTTGCTGAATACGTATATACATGACAGTGAAACGATTTATGCTTTATATAAAACCATTTATTCCTTTCACATGCCTGCCTTTATCCTGGTTTCAGGCTTCTTTGCAAAAGGTTTTTATCAAAAAGGGTATTTAGGTAAAATTACTAAAAAACTGATTTTACCCTACATCATTTTCCAATTGATATATACCGTTTACTATTATTTTTTATATGAACGCTCTGCCATCACCGTAGACCTGCTTGATCCCCAATGGTCGCTATGGTTCTTGATCAGTTTATTCTGCTGGAACATCATGCTGCTTGGTTTTTCAAAGCTAAAGCCATCAGTAGGCATAGGTTTATCAATCTTAATCGCATTATTGATTGGATATATTGACAATATCTCCAATTACCTTAGTCTTTCCAGGACATTCGTTTTTTTCCCGATGTTCTTGATCGGATACCATTTAAGCAAGGACCATTTAAAAAAACTTTTCACTCCCAAAATTCGTTTGGCTTCACTTAGTGTCATGTTAGTGATTTTTATCGGATTTTATTTAAATACCGATATCAATTATAAATGGCTGCTCGGTTCGAAACCATATGCCGAACTTGAAGATGCGACAATCGTGTCCATGTTCAAACGTCTGGGATTTTATGGATTGAGCATAATTTCAGTGTTCAGCTTCCTTTCATTCATCCCACGCGGACAATATTTCTTTACGAATTGGGGTAAACAAACCCTTTATGTCTATCTGCTGCATGGTTTCTTCATTCGGTTCTTCCGTGAAAGCACCATACAGGAATACTTCAGCAATACCGAGAGCTTCATCATGCTCGCCGGTCTCTCTTTCTTGATTACGGTGTTATTATCAAGTGAAATGATCGCTACGATGGCACAGCCGATCATCGAATTGAAGGCGACCAAAACAAAACGTTTCATGACTAAAACAAAAGAATATATTAAACAAGCTTTTTAAATAAAACGGATGAAGCATTTTCTGCTTTATCCGTTTTTATTTCATATCGACCTTCAAGGGAAAAGATTCCCCTTCAATACAATAACTCATTTTTCAAATGAAGCACGCTATGGTAAAATTACTCGTTAGTGCTTGTTGGCTTAAAAAGACATGTACACGAAAGGAGTCAGGCGTTTACTTTACGCCCTTTAACATGAATATAATAATCAGTACTCTTAATGCAAAATATATCCATACATCGCTATCCATCCGATATTTAAAAGCTTATGCCCAGCCAGATTATGATGTACAGCTGGCGGAATATACAATAAAAGATCCGATTATGAACATAGTTGGTGACCTTCATTCCAAAAAACCTGACGTAATCGGGTTCAGCTGCTATATTTGGAACATCGAGGAAACAATGAAGGTCGTAGCCATGCTGAAGAAGATCAATCCAGAATTGGTTATCATCCTGGGCGGACCTGAAGTCACCTATGATGTTGGGGAATGGCTTGATCAGATTCCCGGGGCTGATTTCATCGTAATTGGCGAAGGTGAAGTTACCTTCAAGGCCCTTTTATCTGAAATCGAAGGTTCGAATGACTATAAGAAGGTCGGCGGCATTGCGTATCGGCAGGATGGGAGAAAAATCATCCAGCCTCAGAACGGCAAGGTTGATTTAAAATCCCTCCCTACTCCATATCGTTTGGAGGAAGACCGCGGAGACCTATCTAAACGTGTCACCTATATCGAAACTAGCCGAGGGTGCCCGTTCAGCTGCCAATTTTGCCTTTCATCGATTGAAGTGGGTGTCAGGTATTTTGATCGAGAAAAGATTAAAGAAGATATCAGGTACCTTATGGCTAATGGTGCCAAGACAATTAAGTTCGTTGACAGAACGTTCAATATCAGCCGAAGCTATGCCATGGAAATGTTTCAATTCCTAATCGATGAACATCTTCCCGGTGTGGTTTTCCAATTCGAGATCACGGCAGACATCATGCGTCCGGAAGTTATCCAGTTCTTGAATGATAATGCCCCTGCAGGATTGTTCCGCTTTGAAATAGGAGTACAGTCGACGAATGATCATACGAATGATCTAGTAATGAGAAGGCAGAACTTCGAAAAACTGACAAGGACCGTAACCATGGTAAAAGAAGGGCAGAAAATTGATCAGCATTTAGACCTTATTGCAGGTTTGCCTGAAGAAGATTATCATTCTTTCAGAAAGACCTTCAATGATGTTTTCGAGCTCAGACCCGAAGAGATGCAGCTTGGTTTCTTAAAGATGCTTCGTGGCACTGGCTTACGGATACGTGCCGATGAACACCAATATATATACAGCGAACATGCTCCCTATGAAATCCTGGGGAATAATGTTTTATCCTTCGATGACATTGTCCGCATTAAACAAGTTGAAGATGTCCTTGAAAAATACTGGAACGATCATAGAATGGACCATACCACGGAATATCTTGTCCAAACGGTATTTCAATCACCGTTCGACTTCTTTCAAGATTTCGGTACCTATTGGGATGAACAAGGGTGGTCACGAATCGGACATCAGCTTGAAGACTTGTTCAGACGTTTACAGCAGTTTTTGGCTTCCCGGGAATCTGCCGAACTGAAAAACATTATCGGACTCATGAAATTGGATTATTTCATCAATCAAAAATACAAACCACGTAAACCTTGGTGGGAAGCTTCATTAGATAAAAATGGGCGGAAAGAGATATATGAAGATATTCTGAATAACCCTGGACAGCTTGGTTCCTCTTTCACAGCTTTGGCCCTTAATGAAAAGGAAATACACAAACACACATTGCTCGAGGCACTTCCCTTTGATTTGGAAACGTATTTAGCTGAGGGAACAATCGTCGATAAACCATCGTTCATGCTTGCCTATTTTGATCCGAGTGGTAAGGGATCAACGATTTTCCCTCAATCAAAATCTGGCAGCATCATACTTTAAGAATAAGGACGGACCCAAGAATTGGGTCCGTCCTTATTTACTTATCACTTTCACGTTTTTTATTTTCTTTTGCCAAAATCTCATAAATTTTTGTTGCGTTCATATCGCCGCTGAATTCGATTCCAAATTCCGTCCGTACATGTTCCCCCATCTTTTCCCCGCTGTCCCGTTTTTCTTTATCCATTAACTTCTTCCTTTTCTGCCCTGCTTTGAATTGCGGTTGGCACCTTTCATCGCGTTTTCCTCCATTGCGAACTCATTGGAAAATTCATTTTCAGCTTGGTTTCTTTTTGGCGTTTTACTTGCTTTGACAGCACCATCCACATTGGCTTTCCGTTTCATTTTCATCCACCCTTTTTAATATAGTTTACTTCTTTAGAGTGGGGTAAAAATGCCGGAAATTATTCAGGGATAATATAGGGACAGACGAGAAAAATAACCGTAAAACGGAAAGGGAGTCGCTATATGAAAAAAAAATTGGATTCACCAATTATCGACGATACACAACCGCACCAAATTAACGCACCAAGCTTTAAAGGAACCGGCATAAAACCAAAGGCTCCATTCGTTAATGATTATGGAGTCGTCATCGGCGACAGTAAATATGCATCCGAAAACTCACCACTTGAAAATTGGAGTGAAGATACAGATCCGGAAATCATGGCTGGAGACGAATGGATACACCCCACCAATGATATAGGCTGGAATACAACTGAAAACCGTGAATTGTTAGAGGCTAAAAGAGCACCGCAGCCGCCTTTCATGCATCCCGATAAGGATGTCAGCACCGATGCGGATTGAGTCGTTCTAGAAGGGCAAGAATCCCATTATCATACAAGGGGTGCATCACACCCCTTCTTCTCATTTAACCTGCAAAATCAACTTCCCTTTTGTTTGACGTGCGTTCATTTCCTCATGGACGGCTGCTGCCTTTTCAATTGGATAGATGCCCCCGATGGTTAGCTTAAGTTCCCCAGACGCGACGTATGCAATAAGTTCTTGAATGCTGGGCAACAGTAAATCTGGGTGTTTCATGATCTGTGGCAGGAAAAAACCTACAACGGATTGATTGCGCCTCATTAATTGCTGCGGATTCATCGTATATGGCTTACGGCTGGCATTACCAAAAACAACTAGACGTCCGAATGGTGCCAAACATTTCAATGTTTTATTGAAAATATCCCCTCCAGCCATTTCCAGCGCCACGTCGACTCCCTTTCCTCCCGTGACCTCACGGACTTCCATTTCCCATCCTTCTTTCGTGTAATCGATGAGTTCATCTGCCCCCATCTCTTTAGCCAGTTTCAACTTTTCCACTGTGCTGGCTGTGGCAATCACTTTTCCAGCCCCGAAGATTTTGGCTAGCTGGACAGCAATCGTTCCTACTCCACCTGCAGCAGCATGGACCAATACCGTATCCCCCTGTTGCATGCGTCCCATTGTCTTTAAAATATGATAGGCGCTCAGACCTTGAAGGGGCAGGGCAACAGCTTCATGGAACTGAATGGCATCAGGAAGCGGAATGGCCGAGAA
This sequence comes from Peribacillus sp. Bi134, assembly GCF_918698065.1. Classification (NCBI taxonomy): domain Bacteria; kingdom Bacillati; phylum Bacillota; class Bacilli; order Caryophanales; family Bacillaceae; genus Peribacillus; species Peribacillus sp. Bi134. The sequence goes on from NZ_CAKKLN010000007.1 coordinate 327,593, forward strand.
CTCATCAGATAGGGCGTATTCCGAATACCCACCTGATTCAATTAAACTCACGACCCTTGTACCAGGTTTGATTTTAGTCACCTTTCCACCAACCTCCACCACAACGCCAGCCACTTCCGCACCTGGAATGAAAGGAAGCGGCGTAGGTACTACATATTGCCCTTCCCTTCTGGCTGTATCTGCATAATTGACGCCGACACAATCGATTTCAATCAGAACTTCATGCCCAGTTGGCACAGGTCTTTCCATTTCAGTCAATTTCAGTACTTCCGGTCCGCCGTATTCTTCAAAATGAATGGCTTTCATCTTTATCCCTCCCTCATTAATTCCCTGTAAATTCCGGTTTTCTCTTTTCTTTGAATGCTGCAACTCCCTCCAGATGATCTTCTGTTGAAGCCATCAAGGTTTGCGTGATGCGCTCTTGTTCGAGTATTTCACCAAGTGTAGCCGTAAATGAATGACTTACGAGCTTTTTCATCATTCCATAAGCCTTTGTCGGTCCATTTGCCAGCTTTTCCGCAAGTTTCAATGATTCTTCTTCAAGTTGATTGAGTGGGTATAAATAATTAATGACACCTAACTGGTATAAGCGCTCCGCAGAAATCGGTTCGGCAGAAAAGAAGAGCTGCTTTGCAAGGTGGGGCCCTACTAACTTAGGTAAAAAATACGAGCCCCCTCCATCAGAAATCAGGCCTACCTGTGTAAAACTCATGGCAAATTGACTATCATCGGAAGCCACGATCAAATCACAAGCGAGTGCCAAATTGAATCCTGCCCCTGCCGCAAATCCATGGACGGCAGCGATTACGGGAACCTCAGAGGCATCGAGAGCCATTATGCATTCGTTCATTCTGCCGACATGATCATACAATTGACCTGCAGAGGCCTTCCCCATCGACTTTACGTCTCCTCCTGCAGTGAACGACCTTCCCGCCCCTTTAATGACGACGGCCCTTATATGTGGTGTATGTTTTACATCCTTAATCGCTTTCGTTAAGCTTGCGATCATATCAGGACTAAACGCATTCAAACTTTCAGGACGATTCAAAGTAAGGATCATTACATTATCGATTACTTCTGTCAATAAGTGTTCTTTTAACATTTACCCATCCCCTTTTTCTATTTGATCAACCAGCCGCCATCCACCAATAAATCCGTCCCAGTCATATAGGAAGCCTCCGGGGAAGCAGCAAAGGTAATGACATTACTTATTTCCTCCGCTCTCCCCACTCTTTCCAGTGCCGTGTTCCGTTGAATGGACTTTACGAATTTTTCATTTTGCAATCCATCCTCCGTCAATGGAGTTTCAATGAATCCAGGTGATACGGAATTGACCCGAATGCCGACTGCAGCGAGTTCCAGTGCCAATGATTTAGTTAAACTGATGACACCTGCTTTAGCAGAGCTGTAATGCGGGATGAATGCCCCTGCCTGATGCCCTGACAGTGAAGCCACATTCACGATTGCCCGATTGGAGGAGCCTTCATTACCACTGTCCGCCCCTTCTTCCATCACTTTCCCCAAGTACTTGGAAACAAGAAAGACACTTTTCAAATTGACATGCTGAATCATATCCCAATCAGCAGCAGATGTATCCAAAAGCTTCGAGGACTTTGATCCACCTGCGTTATTGATTAAAATGTGAAGGTCACGATATTGTTCCTTCACATACATGGCCAGCTCTATTACATCCTCCTCGACGGTAACATCTGCAGGGAAAATGTCGGCCACGGGAATCGTATGCCTCGCATTGATTTCTGCAGCTGCTTCCTCCAGCTTTCCTTTCGTCCGCCCTACCAATAACACTTTTGCCCCTTCGTCCGATAGGCGCATCGCTGTAGCTTTCCCAATACCTGAGCCTGCACCTGTCACCACCGCTATTGATTGTGAAAACCTCATCCCCTTCACTCCTTATCTGGATTTTGAACTACGTTTCCTGCCTTTTCAATTCAGCTTCGATCCTTCCATCCACCAACTCCGGGACAAGATCCAACGAACCTTTTTGCGCCGCCAATTCCAAATCGGCGATCAAACTATGTTTGTCAAACAGCTGTCCGACATATGATGATTTCAGGATATCAAAGGCATTTTCGCTATTCGTGCGATAAAGCGCATTGGCAGCCTTTGCTGCATCGTTGAGTATGAACGAGCCTTGCGACCCAGCAATCAGGCAATCTATCAAATGACCTGCACCGTAAAAGTCTTCCAGACTGAATTCACCTGAATTTCCCGAGCAAACGATGATGATCGTTTCTGTTTTATGATGTTTTCTTATTTTTTCTGCAACAGACGGATTATTCAACAAAGATGCGATATAAACCTTTTTGGCAGCTGCAGAATTTCTCAGCGCAACCGTTCCATTAGTCGTGGAAAGTATTAATGTTTTGCCGCGTACCAACTTACTCAATAGCGTCGGACTCGGATACATTAAATCATCAACCGGCTTAGCTTTTAGTTCCCCTGCAACTACAACATCCCCATGGTCCAATTCCTGGCTTTTCACCAAGGCATCCACTGGATCCATGACAGGTATCACCTGGCGTGCTCCCTCATGAAGTGCTGAAATAATCGTAGTGGTCGCTAATAATACATCAAGTACGACCGCAACTTTCTCCCCTTCTTGAAGCTTTTTTCCATCTATCTCTTCTTTTTTTAGCAGCAAATGAATGTTTTGTATATATTCCATAATATTAAACTTCCTTCGCAGCTACATTTGCTGCATGAGTGAGTAAGCTTTTAACCGTTTTTCCGAGATTGGAAAAACGGGGATCATTAGTCTGGCCTTTTTTATATCGATAATAAATTTGCTGAAGAATGACAGCCAACTTAAAGTAACCAAATGTTAAATAAAAATCGACGTTGGAAACATCCCTGCCGCTTCTAGCTGCATACATCTCGATAAATTCCCTTCGTGTCGGGAAACCAGGTAAAGTGGTAACGGATGCTTTACCCACACCGATTTTGATAAGTTCCGGATCACCGCTTTCCGTCCAGTAGCTTAAAGCCACTCCTAGATCGGCTAACGGATCACCAACGGTGGACATTTCCCAATCAAATAAACCAACCATCTCTGTAAGGTCCTGGTTAAACATGGCATTATTGATCTTATAGTCATAATGGATAATGGAAGTCTGGCTATGTTTCGGGATATACTGTTGAAAATAATCGATGAGCGGTCGAATTTCCTTGATTTCATCTGTCTTTGCTCTCTCATAGCGGGAAATCCATCCGCCCACTTGTCTTTCAATGAACCCTTCAGGTTTGGAGATTTCCACCAACGCAGTTTTCTCATAGGGAATCGAGTGAAGATCAGCAAGCCGATCGACCATGACATGAGAAAGCTGTCGGCACTTTTCAACAGTAGGCTCGATTCCCTTGGGAAATTCGGTATCTATTACAATTCCATGTTTCCTTTCCATTAGGAAAAAAGGGGCCCCCGCAATCGATTCATCATCCGAGAACAGAATAGGCTCGGGAGCTGCTTGAAAATATGGGTTGATCGAGGAAAGGATATGATGTTCACGCTTCATATCATGTGCCTTTGGCGCAACAGGGCCAAGCGGTGGCCTTCTTAGAACAGCCTCCCACTCACCAATTTTCAGCTGATAAGTCAAATTGGAATAGCCCGTTGAAAATTGTTGCAATTCTAACGGTTCATTTGGAAGGTCCAATACATTTTTTCTTAGGAAACCTTCTAATGCACCAATATTCAGTTCCTCGCCGGGCCGAACAGGAATCGTATCGCCAACCATGTTCTTCCACTCCTTCATTCTAATTATGAACAAGATGTGAAATGAGTTTTTCTTTAATCATTTCAGGAATAGGTTCACTTTTTTGATTCAAAAAATTAAAACAAACTAAAACTGCACTTCCCTTAGCAATGATTTCCCCAGTTTGTGAGCAGAGGATATCATGGGCCATTTCACAACTTTTCGTCCCTACCTTTTTTATAGATGAACGAATGGTCAAGAGTTGATTGAAATATCCCTGAGCAATAAAGTCGCATTTAGTGGAGGCTAACAAAAAGTTCCATGACTCGACATTCGTAGCTAAGCCCAAAGCTTCAAAAAATTTCATGCGCGCTTCTTCAAGGTAAATGAAATAGCTTGTGTTATTGATGTGGCCCAAAGCATCCGTTTCGGAAAAACGGACGTCGACTTCCAATTCATGCATAAGACCCCTCCTTGAATTAACGATGTACAAAAGCAGGTTTACGTTTATCCAAGAATGCGGAAACCCCTTCTTTAACATCTTCAGTTTGGAAGATTTCTTCAAAAAGATTCGTTTCAATCTCCAGTCCTTGTTCAAGCGTGGCTTCACTTCCTTCATTAATCGCCTTCTTGATTCTCGAAAGTGCCTGAAGTGAGTGCCTTGTCATTCGTGAGGCCAAGATTTTCGCTTCCGATAAGCCGCAGCCTTGCTCGACGACTTTATTGACAAGCCCGATCTTTTCCGCTTCCATGGCGCCTAGCGGATCACCGGTAAATATAATCTCTTTTGCCTTTGCGTTTCCGACAAGTCTGGACAAACGCTGTGTACCGCCAGCTCCAGGAAATAAGCCTAATTTCACTTCCGGCAGACCAATTTGAACCTGTGTTTCAGCCACTCGCAAATCACAGGCCAGAGCCAGTTCACATCCGCCGCCCAAAGTCAGGCCGTTTAATACAGCTATTGTAGGTTTAGGAAACTGGTCTATTTTGGTTAGGACGGCATGACCCTCCTTTACAATTTCCTTCATATTCGGGTTCCCCATCATGCTAGGGAATTCTTTTATATCAGCACCAGCCGCAAATGCGATATTGCCTGCACCTGTTATGAGTACCGCAACTGTTTCATTATCTTTTGAAAGTTCATCGAATGTTTCTCCCAACTCCCTGAATACTTGTTTACTGATTACGTTTAATGGAGGATTATCGATGGTGATGATCGCAAGCTTATTTTCCTTAACCACTCTAATTAATTTTGTCATCGATTCTTCACCCCTTGATTTGGATAATCATACCAGCCTTTTCCTGTTTTCCTTCCTAAATCCCCTTTATTCACCTTTTCTGCTATACAAGCATTCGGCTTGTCTTCTGGATTTCCAGTTTCATTGTATCGCTGCTGCATGACAAAATATCCTACATCAATACCTGATAGATCCATCAGTTCAAAAGGGCCGATGGGATGGCCTAAAGCTTTCCTGCAAATTAAATCGATATCCTTATAATCCACAATTCCTTCTTCATACAAATATAGGGCCTCACGCTGCAACGCTCCCAAAATTCTATTGGCTACGAATCCCGATATCTCTTTTCTCAACAAAACTCCTGTCCTATTCATTTTCTCTGTCACTTCCATCGCAAGCTCGGCTGTTTCCTCCGATGTTTGATCACTCATGACAACCTCAACACAATCCATAACTAGAGGCGGAAAAAAGAAATGCATATTAATAAACTTATCCGGGCGCTTCGTCACACTCGCAAGCAGGCTATTGACGATCGTTGAACTATTCGTAGCAAAAATGGTTTCCGCGGAGGCGAATTCTTCAAGTTTAGCGAAGACCTCCTGTTTCACATCAAGTTTTTCAACTACCGCTTCAATGATCAGATCAGCTCCACTCGCCGCTTTCTCAAGATCGGTAGTATATTGAAGACGGCTAAAAGCAGCCAATTTACGATCTTCAGACAATTTTCCTTTTTGAACCCATTTAGTCAAAATGGCGTCCAGTTTTTCTTTGGCTGTATTCAACGCTAATTCCTGAACATCCTGAAGAATCGTTTCGTACCCTCCAAGTGCAGCAAGCATCGCAATTTGATGCCCCATCTGCCCGGCCCCAATTACGGTTATCGATTGAATTTGCTTGTTGGCCATGCCTTCTATCTCCCTTCAACTAACTGGTTAGTATGTTACCTGGTCACGCTTCAATTCCCTGCAGAATCATCCCCATAAAAATGGAGGCAACTTCCTGTTCGTTTTTTTCACCTTCTGGGTCGAACCAATGATAGCTCCAATTGGCTACACCCAAAATAGCGAAAGAGATGATGGATGCATCGAGATTGGAACGTAGTTCTCCGCTCTCGATGCCGCTAATCAGCACTTGCTCGATTTTATTACGGAACTCATCCCGCTTAGGAAGGATTTGTGCAAGTTTTTCGTCACTTAGATTTTTCATTTCACGGAAAAAGACCGTTGCGCTGGATTTTTTGGTTCTGATGCTTTTTATAAGCATATATACCATATCGAAAAGCTTATCCTTACAGCTTTTCCCAGGTTCCGAAATGATCATTTCCTGCTCACTAAGCAACTCGTCTATATAAGCGAGATGAATATCCATAAGCAATTGCTCTTTGCTCGTAAAGTAATAATAAAACGTTCCCTTCGTCACCCCGACCGATTCGACGATATCAGAAATCGACGTTTCACTAAAGCCCTTCTTTTCAAATAAGCGTATGCTATGTTCTGTCATTTTTTCTTTCATGTAAGCACCCTCGCAATCTGTTAAAATTTCAGCTGAATTGATATCATACGCTTTCGTACTATCAAAGCCCTCTTATTTCCTGGAAAGTTCTTCTCTTAAAGCCCGCCTTAAAATCTTTCCGACATTTGTTTTCGGTAACTCTTCACGAAATTCAACGAAATGCGGAATTTTATAGGCCGATAGGTTGGCACGGCAGTAGTCGATGATTTCCCGCTCATTTGCCGTTTTATTATTTTTAAGTACAAGCACCGCTTTTACCGACTCTCCTCGGTACGCATCCGGAACGCCGATGACAACCGCTTCCTGGACAGCAGGATGTTCATAAAGCACTTCCTCCACATCTCGCGGATATATATTATAACCACTTGCGATGATCAAATCTTTTTTCCTATCGACAATATAGAGATACCCGTCATCATCAACTTTGGCGATATCACCCGTATAAAGCCAACCATCTCTAAGCGTTACCGCCGTTTCCTCCGGCATATTCCAGTACCCTTTCATCACTTGTGGTCCCTTGACGACCAATTCCCCCATTTCGCCAGTGGCCACTTCTTTTGTCCCGTCACCCAGGTCCATCACTTTATATTCAGTCGAAGGGATTCCGATCCCGACGCTCCCCGGCTTCCTTTTTGCAAATACCGGATTACAATGAGTTGTTGGCGAAGCTTCCGTAAGACCGTAGCCTTCCAATATCTTTGCACCTGATTTTCGTTCGAACTCACGCAGCAGTTCCACGGGCATCGGTGCACTTCCGCTGTTACAGACCTGAATTGAGCCCATTCCATATTCTTCTGCCCTCGGGTGATTCGTCAACGCTACATACATGGTGGGAACACCAGGAAAAGTGGTCGGCTGTTCACGCTTTATCGTTTCCAGCACTTCTTCTATTTCAAATCGGGGCAGCATGATCGAGTCACCCGCGATATACACGGATAAATTCATTGCGGACGACATTCCAAAAACATGAAAAAGCGGGATGACCGACAGCGTTCTTTCAGTACCTATTTTTAATTCATGCTTGAAGAATTCATACGTTTGAACGACATTGGCCAGAATATTGCTGTGTGTCAGCATCGCTCCTTTTGAACGGCCAGTCGTTCCTCCTGTATACTGAAGAACGGCTATATCATTTTCCGGATCGATTGATACTGGATTGATTTTGCCATCTCCTGTTTTCATGAATTGGTCAAACGAAGCATCAGGCTGAAAATCTGCATCCGAAGTCTGCAGGCTTACGACGATAATATTTTTCAAATTTGCATGTTGCTGTACACTTTTCACTTTTGGGTATAATCCGTCCAATACCACGATCGTTTCTGCACCGGAGTCTTGTAAAATATGCTGCAGCTCCCTTTCAACCAGCATTGGGTTAATTTGTGTGATAATGGCTCCTGTTGTCAACGAACCATAATACGCAATGACGTATTGCGGACAGTTAGGCAGCATGATGGCGACACGGTCGCCTTTTTGAACACCTTTTTTTTGCAGGGCTGAAGCAAAGGCTTGCGACGCATGAAAAAGTTCCTGATAGGATATCTTTCGGTCATAAAAAGTAATAGCTGTATTGTTTGGATGGGACTGAGATGCATTTTGAAGGATTCTTTGCATCGGAAACTCAGGGACTTTGATTTCCTTTGATATTGAATCAGGATAAACGGACAGCCATTTTTTTTCATTCATCATTTCATACCCTCCAGCCATATTTACTTACCTTTCATTACTTTGCATGTGAACCCCCATCGACGATCAGGATATTTCCAGTCACAAAATCAGATGCCTTCGAGGCAAGGAAAACCGCTGCCCCTTTTAAATCATCATCACTCCCTAATCTTTTTAGCGGAGTGGAATCCAAGATAGGATTCTTTCCTTGCTCAAGAACCCCTTTCGTCATTTTTGTCGGAAAGAACCCTGGTGCGATTGCATTTACATTGATATTATGCTGACCCCATTTAACAGCTAAATCCTTCGTTAAAGTAATGACCGCCCCTTTACTCGTATTATATCCGACCGTATCGAGCACCCTAGGGTCGGTCCCCCCTAATCCGGCGACGGAAGCGATATTTATGATTTTCCCATGTCCCTGCTCAATCATGACCCTGCCTGCTGTCTGGCTCATGATAAAGGTTCCGGTTACATTGACATTCATCACCTTCTGCCATGCTTCAAGGGGCATGTCGATGGCCGGTGCCCCCCAGGATGCCCCGCTATTGTTTACTAAAATGTCGATGGCACCGAATTCTCGGCAAGTTTCGTTAACAACTTCCTGTACATCTGACGGATTGGTGATATCACACTTGAAGGAAAGCGCCTTGACTCCAAGCTTTTCGATTTGTGAAGCAACTTCGTCGCATGCCTCCTTCTTCCTTGAACAAAGAACGACATTCGCCCCAGCTTCGGCAAAGCCAGTCGCTATTTGTGCTCCCAATCCTCTCCCTCCGCCGGTTATGATCGCCGTCTTTCCAGTCAAATCGAATAAATCGGTAACTTTCATATTTTCACCTCATGCTTTTGTTGGTATTTTCGAAGTTCTATTTTAGCAACTTGTGAGCGGTGAACTTCATCTGGCCCATCAGCAAGCCTTAACGTCCGTGCATTTGCCCAATGTGCAGCAAAAGGGAAATCATCGGAGATCCCTGCAGCTCCAAAGCCTTGGATGGCCCTGTCCAGCACTTTCAATGCCATATTTGGTGCCACCACTTTTATCATGGCAATCTCCGCCTTCGCTTCCTTGTTCCCGACAGTATCCATCATATAAGCGGCTTTTAGGGTCAGAAGTCTCGCTTGTTCGATTTCAATCCGTGAATCGGCGACCCACTCCATGATCACACCTTGTCTCGCCAATGTTTTACCAAAAGCGACACGGTTTTGAATGCGCTTACATAATTCTTCAAGTGCTCTTTCAGCAGCGCCGATCAGCCTCATGCAATGATGAATCCTTCCGGGTCCGAGTCGTCCTTGGGCAATTGCAAATCCTTTGCCTTCACCCCATAGAATATTCGTTGCCGGGACCCTCACATTTTCAAAAGTGATTTCAGCATGGCCATGCGGGGCATGATCATAGCCAAACACAGGGAGCATTCTCTCGATTTTGACACCCGGTGTATCCAGCGGTACAAGAATCATTGACTGTTGTTCATGCTTGGACGCCTCAGGATCTGTCTTACCCATGACGATGGCAATCTTGCATCGAGGATCGCCTGCTCCCGAAGACCACCATTTTCGGCCGTTTATGACATACTCATTACCCGTCTTTTCTATCCTGCATTCGATATTGGTCGCATCGGAAGACGCCACTTCCGGTTCCGTCATCGAGAAGCATGAGCGGATTTCCCCAGCAAGCAAGGGCTTCAGCCAGCGTTCTTTATGTTCCTCCGAACCGTATCGCACCAACACTTCCATATTACCTGTGTCCGGCGCATTACAGTTGAAGATTTCAGGTCCTATCGTCGACCTACCCATGATTTCACAAAGCGGGGCATATTCTATATTTGTTAAACCCGCACCGTAATCGCTATCAGGTAAAAATAAATTCCATAATCCTTCTTCCTTTGCTTTTGCCGTCAATTCAGATAATATCGGGGGTATTTCACTCCAGCGGCTCTTCTGTGCTTCGAGCTGCTTTTTGTATATTGATTCATTTGGGTATACGTACTTTTCCATGAATTCCGTTAACTTCTTTTCCAAGTTTTTCACCTTTTGAGTATGTTCAAAGTTCAAATTGAATCCTCCTTTTAAACTAACTGACCGGTTAGTATGTTATTACTTTTAAATTATATACACAACATTCAGATTTTTTCAACAATTAAATCATTATTTTCTTATCATTCAAAGCCCTGTACCTGGACCTTTTCTTTCCCACTATATTCCTTTTTTTGGACGGTGGGAAATATACATACGATTTTCGTACCTTTTTTCAGTTCACTTGTGATGAAAACTTTTCCGCCATGATTTTCGATGATTCTAAAACAAACGGAAAGACCCAATCCTGTTCCTGATGTTTTTGTAGTAAAAAATGGTTCTCCTACTTTTTGCAGGGAGTTTTCCGGAATACCCTCCCCTTCGTCCAAAATGCTCAAAAAAACTTCCCCATTTTCCCCATTTATGCTTACAAAAATATTTCCGCCATTCGGCATCGATTCTATGGAATTTTTTATCATGTTTATTAGTACTTGCTTGATTTGGTTTTCATCAAAGTACATAAAAATAGGTTCCGAATCATAATTTTTATGAATTTGAATATCGTTCAGTACGGCGTTTGTCTCCAACAACGTCACGACATGGTTGCAGCTTTCCTTTAAATCCTTCTCAAGAAAAACCGCCTCAGCAGGTTTCGATAGCAGCAAGAGTTCATTCAGCACTTGCTCAATTCGATTTATTTCCGAAAAAATAATATCATAGTACTCCTGCTTTTCGGCACCGCCATCTTTAATCAACTTCACGAATCCCATTATCGCTGTCATCGGGTTCCTGACCTCATGTGCAATCCCTGCCGCAAGTTGGGCAGCCGTTGATAATTTGCTTGATGTGATTGCCAAATGTTCGTTTAGGCTCACAAGCTTCTCTTCCGCATGTTTACGTTCATTGATTTCCGATAATATGCCCGCCGTCCCGATGAATTTCCCAGCGTCATCATAAATTAGTTTAACGAATGCTTCAACCCAACTTGTTCCCTTTTTCGCATTTAGTTTGATGTCCGCGCGAAAGTATTTATTCCCTCGATGAAAGGTGTCCGCAAAGGCCTTTAATACATCCTGATAAGAATTTTTATCCATATGTTTAGAAAAGTGAAGCCCCAGGGATTCATTCACGGTTGCACCACTCATCGATTTCCATGCCGGGTTTAAGTACAGCCAATTTCCTTTATCATCCGTCTGGAAAATAACCTCATTGAAGCTATTGACCAGTTCTTTGGAGTAATTGGAGATAATGCGATAACGCCCTTCGCTATCCTGCAATAAAGCAATCGTTTTACGTTTATGATCAAAGTTGGCACCCAAACACCAGGCTATGGTCAAAATTACGATTAAATATATTCCTGCAAAGGCGGAAAACCTGCGTTCTTCATGACCCAGCCACCCTATATAGGGCAGTATCAATATGAAGAAAAGGGCAGGGACAAAGATTCTTCCTGTATATTTCTTCACTTCTTCCACCTCCTTACCAAAATGATTTATACTTCATCTGATCGAATTCCAAGTAAGGGATTAAATTAGCATATCTTTTAAATAGAAATGGTGGAAAACTCACTTATAGGTAAATTTCAACATTTTATCCATGATTCCTGCAAACAACACAAAAAACCTTTCCACGGGTGGAAAGGTCACTGTTAAACTTAAATCATTTACCCAATGATGACGCGTTCTTTTGGATAATGGAAATTTTCCGTAACTTCTTTATGGCCTATGATATACAGGAGGGAGGTTATCCCGACACGGCCAATGAACATAATGATCATGATGACAATTTTACCGGTATTGCTGAGGTCAGGCGTTATTCCCATCGAAAGGCCGACTGAGCCGAAAGCCGAACATACCTCAAAAATGATTTGCATCAAAGTGAAATTTTCGGTAATTGATAAAATGAAGACCGCCATTATGCAAAGGAGGGATCCCATGATCATAACTGCAGTCGCTTTTCGGATATCATCGGGGTGAATTTCCCGTTTGAACACTTTAATGGAACGCCTTCCTCTCATGAAATTCCATAAAAATAGAATCATGATGGCCAATGTAGTTGTCCGGATTCCTCCCCCGACTGAACTTGGGGATGCTCCAATGAACATCAAAATGCTCATCAATAAAAGGGTCGGTTCCGAAAAGTCACTCACATTCATTGTTGCTAACCCGCCGCTTCGAGTATTGGAGGACATAAATAAAGAGTAGAAGAACGATTCATGCCAGCTCTTATTTTTAAAGAATCCATTTATTTCCAGGAGGTAAATCAGGATCGTTCCCCCAATTATAAGGGAAAAGAAGGTGACAGAGGTCAGCTTCGTGAACAAAGAAAAATGAAACTTATAAGTACGGGCCCTATTGGACAAAAACTCTTTCAGCTCAATTAAAACAGGAAACCCAATGGCGCCAAGGGTAAGCAGGATAATCGTAATGAACTGTACAAAATAATCGTCTTTAAATGGAATCATCGATATACCGGTAATATCAAAACCAGCATTCGTGGTGGCACTTACGGCTAAAAATAAGCCATTTAAAAAGGCCTCTTTCCAGTCTGGAAAAAAATTCAGAAAGTAAATACCTAAAACGAGAGCTCCAATCATTTCAATTACGACAAATATCTGAATGATTTGGATCAATAATTTAACAAGGCCCGAAAGATTCGATTGATTTTGATCAGTCATGATCAATTGCCTTTCCTTCAAACCGATTTTCTTTCCCACTATAAGCCAGAAAAAGGTTCCGAGTGACATGATGCCAATACCGCCAAATTGGAGAACGAACATTAGAATGAAATAGCCTACCTCATTATACACTTCAGGCAAACTAACAACTGTCAGACCTGTCACACTAACTGCACTTACGGCTGTGAATAAAGCATCCATGAATTTAAATTCCACGCCTGGCTTCAGAGCAACCGGCAAGCTCAACAGTACGGTCGAGATAGTGACGGCCAAAAAATAATAACCGACAATAAGCTGAGCTGGTGTTAACTTTGATAATATTTTTTTGATAGCAAACATAAAGAGTTTCCTTTCTTACTCCTATATAGTTATGTGAATCACATAACCATTAAATATCTAGTTTACCCTTTTTTCATTCTTTTTTCCATTCTCTTTTAAAACTGACTTACTTACAACAAAAAGGCAGGTTTACCAATAAGTTTGGTACTGCTCATATAAGTAAAACTCGACATTCTACTTATACTATCATTACAGCGGCAAAAGCCGTTGAAAAAGTAAAGGGGAGATTTAAAAATGGCTAACAGCAGTAACAATCTTCTTGTTCCTGGAATCGAACAAGCATTAGAACAAATCAAATATGAAATTGCATCTGAATTCGGTGTACAATTAGGTTCCGATACTTCAGCACGTGCCAATGGTTCAGTTGGCGGAGAAATTACGAAACGCCTTGTACAACAAGCACAATCTCAACTTAAAGGTCAGTAATTCCTAACACAATTAAATATCCATGGCTAAGAGTCCAGCTGCATGCTGGACTCTTTTTAATCATTATGTCCATTTCCTTTTCCATTATTGCCGATACCCCTTTTCGACTTATCCCAATCTTGTTTATTTTCCTTATGCTGTTTTGCTTGCTTATCCCGATTAGCCTGCTTCACTTGGTTAGCTTGTTTATTTTTACTTTCGTGCTTTAAATGATCATTATTATTTTCTTTGGCTGAAGAAATTTTTTTCACATCGAACTTTTTATCATTCTTTTCATTTTTCTGCTTGTTCTTTGATTGGTTGCTGTGGTCGCTTTCGGATTTTCCTTTTTTCTCGTTGCTTTTTTTCTTGTGTCCATTTATTGCATCCCGTTTCCGTTTTCCAATTGTATCTTCCCGTTCATTTTGTTTCTTAATTTTGGTAACTTCCATACCCGCGTTTTTCCGTTCAGTCGGTTTGGCTTCATTGGCCTGCTTTTGCTTTATTTCAATTTCATTATTCTCTTTTTTCTTTTCTCCATCCGATTTATTTTCCGTACTCAGCGTTACGCTCTTCTCTTTCGGATTAACACCCTTATCCTCGACTTTTTTATCTGGTGCTGGAGCAGGCTCCCTCTTATTGACTTTTACCTTATCCTTATCTTTATCTTCATTCAACTTCTTTTCGAGATACTTTCCAGTGGATATGCCTTGTTCCCTTGCTTGCTTCCGATCGCTTTTTGTTGCCTGGATCACTTTCATTTTTGTGTTAGAAACATTATCCTGCTCAGAAATTTCTTTTATCTCTTCTTTTAAATTCTTATCCAGTTCTTTATCTTTTTCCAATAACGTTGTGGAAACCACAATTTGTTTATTTCCTTTCAAATAACCAAGTTGCTTCGTCGTTTCAACGATACGGTTTGTAACAGTCTTTATATCCTTGCCTTTCCAGTCCTTCAGCTGACCAATCACAAGCTTGCCGTCTTCATTTAAACCGGTAAGTTTGAGAACTTCTAAATCATCGTCAAGCTCCAATTCAATGCTTGGATTCACATCTATCGTCATATATGCCGACACAGGACCAGGGAAATAAGAAGGAAGAATCGAAAACAGAATCAAGAAGGTGGAGGCAATGCTTAGCACGGCCGTTTTTTTGAAAGATGAATGAAAATTGAAAAAGGCTAAAGTGAACTTTTGTTTAGCAGGTGAAAAAGTGATTTCCTCACCCACTTCATATTCCCGTTCCTGCCTTTTGGTTTTCAGAAATTCACCCTCGGGGGTCAATAGGGTAACAAATCGCTTATTAACTGAAAGAATAACTCCTTTTTTCATTCATCGATAGCCCCTTTTATATAATCATTCAAATACAAAAAATCTCCGTTTATTATGATTGCCACAGCAATGATGTACTTTCTGTTCCGTTCAATCGTTTTTCTGCTTACTTCCACTTTTCCCTCAAGCTGTTTTACGGGCAGCCGCTTTTTTGCAAACAGGATTTCTTTCAGTTCGTCATCTTCCATTAACAATTTAGCGATCATAATAGCTCCCTTCCTGGCATCTGCATGTTTGGGAGAGTTTTCAACTAAATCCTCAAATGACAGACCAAAATCCTCTAGATGGCTTATATAAAGCAGAATTTCTTCTTTTCTTCTTTCCGATTCCTTCTGCTTCTCGTATTCATTGATGGAATTTTCATTATCGATATATATATGGCTTTGCTCATTATCATCATTCAGTGATAAATCCAATAGGACTTCTTTTTGTTTGGACTGGCTTCTTATATAATCTATAACCCTTCGTTTAACGAGGGTTTCGGCAAATGCCAATAAAGAACGGCCTTTTTCCGGGGAATATTTATCGATTGCCTCGTTAAAAGCAATCAGTCCAATACTGAATTCATCATCTGATTCGTATATGTAACGTTTGCAAACCGATGACACTGTTTTCGCAATAAAAGGTTTGAATGACTCTATGGTATCATTACGAAGGCTAATATCGCCTTGTTGAATTTTCAATACGGTTTCTTCTAAAGAACGCTTTTTTTTGAATGCTGTAAACAACAATCCAAGCATTTGCTCACCTCGCTCCTGTTGAACATAAAATACGCATCAACATACTTATCTTAAGCGGAGGGAGTCTAAAAGACAGTACCAAAAGAACTATTTTTGCATTAAAAATTAAATCACATAATATATCAACATGATAAAATACTTAGTTTTTTCTCGTTTATTACAGTGCAATTACAGTAAGTTATCTTTTTCCTGATTTTTGTCCAATACAATGGGACATTTGTCATTTTTATAACCGGAATTTAATATTCACATCTTTTAACATATCATTCGTAAACATCCCTGCGCTTTTGAGGGTCATCTCCAAAAATACATGAAAAAGCAAAAAAAACAGGCGTGACCAGCACGCCTGTTTTTTTAAGCTTCCTGTATTTTTTTCTCTTCTTTTTCTTTTTTTTCTTTTTTGCTTGAAATGATCCATGCACCTGCTGCAATTCCAATCAAAACGACCCAGAAAATCGATTTCCAAAGAGTTGATTCAGGGAAATGATGATCGATGATAGCCAGTGAAGGGTGTGCGAGTGTGTGTACCGCCAACTTCACTCCTACCCAACCCACTATCAAAAATGCAGCCGTTTCTAGGGAAGGACGCTGATGAAGCAACTTCACGAACCCATTTGCTGCAAATCGCATAATGATCAATCCAATCATGCCGCCGAGGAACATGATAGCGAATTGCCCTCCGTCAATACCGCCGACTTTCATCCAGCCTGTTTCAGGAAGTGTAACAGCCAGTGCGACAGCAGCCAACATCGAATCGATTGCGAAAGCTATATCAGCCGCTTCAACCTTTACCACGGTCATCCAAAAGCCGGATTGCTTTTTAGGTTTCGTGATTTCCTTCTCACCTTTACCAGCGTATTTTTTGTAAATGTGCTGAAAAGCAATGAAAAGTAAGTAAATCGCACCGATTGCTTGAACTTGCCACACCTCGACAAGAAAGGAAATAAGGAATAAGCTTGCAAAGCGGAAAACAAAAGCTCCCATCAAACCATAAAACAAGGCTTTTCGCTGTTGTTCTTTTGGCAAATGCTTAACCATGACAGCCATGACGACTGCGTTATCCGCAGCAAGTATCCCTTCTAATCCAACCAAGATAAGAAGGACCCAACCATATTCCAATAATATTGATGCTTCCATCCATTCAACCTCCAATAGTTAGTATTTCCTTCCTACTGGCATTGGCAAAATAAAAAGACCTCTGCCATATAGGCAAAGGTCTTGCTGAACATGAAAACATGTCAACAAAGCCGATGAATGTTTAACATTCACGTAATGACGACTTTGTTTTAGGGCGAACCCTAACGCTACTCCCCTTTGAAAAGGAAAATCAGTTATTAAGTATATTCATAGTATACGCGCTCGTTATGAAAATAACAATCTTTTTTATAAATGGATTCATTTTCTGTACCCTTTGGATATTTTAATCAATCGCAAATATTCTTTGCCGAAACGAATCCAGTTCGGTTTGGCAGAAAAGTAGTTCTGAAACAGCGATAAAAAACTCGTGTATTTCCCTTCATATGGATACCATTGTATTTCTGTATTGTTTTTACCTTTATCGATCATGATCGCTTTTTCATGGCAGAAAATCTTTAATCCATGCTCGCCATGATAGCGGCCAACCCCACTTTGTTTGGCACCGCCAAATGGTAAATGATGATTAGCAACCGTTATCAGCACATCATTGATCGTCACCGCCCCTGTTACTAACCGAGACGCAATTTTGCTTGCTTTTTCACTATCCATCGTCCAAACGCTGGAATTGAGTCCATATTCACTTTCATTTGCCAGGGCGATCACTTCTTCCTCCGTATCAAAAGGCACAACAGGCAACACTGGTCCGAACGTTTCTTCTTTCATGATTTTCATGGAATGATCGACATTGGACAGAATCGTCGGCGGAATGAAATGGGTCTGTCCCGTTTTCCACTCTTTCGGAGGTATTCCGGCTTCAAGTACGGCCCCCTTATTCAGTGCATCCTCCAGTTGTCCAGCCACAATATCAACTTGTGCCGGGAAGGTCATTGAACCGATGTCATCCTGCGAATGCACCCCCTGCCTCATGGACTTCGTCTTTTCTTTAAGAAGCATGAGGAATTCCTTATAAACAGGACGTTCCACATAAACCCTTTCAACACTCATGCACACCTGCCCGCTATTTGTAAAAGCCCCCCAAAGCGCCCCGTTAACAGCCCGTTCCAGGTTGGCATCACGCAGAACGATCATCGGATCCTTCCCGCCAAGCTCCAAAGTCGTTGGGATCAGTTGTCTAGCTGCGACCTCACCAATCATTTTCCCAGTCCTTACAGATCCAGTAAAAAATATATAATCAGGCTTTTGCTCAGTTAATGCCGCACCCAGTTCTTTTCCTCCATGGGCAAACTGTATAATTCCGTCCGGGAAACCAGCTTCAAGAAACAGCTTTTCGATGCAAACCCCAACTAAAGGTGTTACCTCTGAGGGCTTGGCGATGACTGCATTTCCCGCTGCTAGAGCATTAAGAATGGGTACCATGGAAAGCTGCAGCGGATAATTCCATGGTGAAATGACGAGTATCGTTCCACGGGGCATATATTGGATATAAGATTTTTTTCCAATTAACATGAGCGGAGTGGTGACCTTTCGTCCGGAAAGAGTTTTCAATGCATGTTTCTCGATATGCTTTATTGCATCAATCGTTGGCATGATATCAGCAACCAGCGCTTCAATTTTCACTTTTCCCGTATCTTTTGAAATGACTTCAGCTATTTCATCCATTTTTTCTACCATCAATAAACGAAGCCGTTTTAAATAGTGCAGCCGTTCCTTGATGGAAAGATTCGACCATTCTTGGAACGCATGTCTTGATTTCTTATATATATGAGGAATCGACTTCAATGGCGTTGGCACGATTTCCGCAATCTTCTCACCTGTTGCCGGAGAAAACACTTCCAGCTTGTCATATATCTCTTCCATAACTACTCCCCTTGCTTAACCTTATTTTTATTGGTACTCCCTATCATTCTTATGCTTTTAATTAAGATCGACCAAGGAGGTAGGCCTTCCCTAATTCACTAAACGTAACGTACGAGGTTTTTCCACCCCTCTTTATATCATGCCAGAGACGCAGGAGCCTGTATAATATAATCCATTGGAACCAAGTTCACAACCGGTTCGCTCTCTTCATTAAATCCCTGCACCATTCCGTGCCACATAACCGGGGCTAAAATAAGTATACCTTTTAAGATGAGTCACTCTAACAAATTTGTTTACAGTATCCACTTCATCACATCAGGTTTTTCCATAAATAACCTTAAATAGTAATCTTCCAGACTTAACAGAACCGCCAAATGGAATATATAGTAAAAATTTTTCAGATATTAAAAGGAGTATTCACGTTTGCTATCGAAGGTAATGTATAGGAATCCGAATTGGGCTATTAGCAAAAAGGAAATCCGGCAGACAAGTTTCTCGGTTTTAGTGTTTAATATTGGTTTATGGAGGATAAATTCATATATCGAATAAAAATTATTATCTATATAAACGATTTTCCGTTACTATATAAGAAGGCGATTTTTTCGCGCATACATATTTGAGGTGAGCGCACAAGTGAAAAGAATAATTAAAGCATACGACTTCCCTATTTTCATCGCTGTCGTATTACTCTGTTTGTTTGGTTTAGTCATGATTTACAGTTCGAGCATGATTACTGCTGTTGCTCGATACGGCATGCCTATGGATTTCTTCTTTGAGAAACAAAAAACGGCCTTTCTCATTTCATTCGTGGCAATGATCGTCACGATGATTCTTCCTTATAAGATGTACAAAAACAAAATGTTCTTGATGTCTATGATGTTTGGAATGGCTGGTATCCTTTTGCTCCTCTTTATCTTCGGCCATACAGCAGGAAATGCCACAAGCTGGTTCAAATTAGGGACAAAGTCGATTCAACCCGCTGAATTTTCCAAGTTAGCCATGATTATTTATTTGGCAGCCATTTATGGAAAAAGGCAGGATCGAATCAATAGTATTGATAAAGCCGTCATCCCGCCGATTTTCTTTCTTGTATTCATCTGCTTTTTAATCGGAATACAACCTGACTATGGAACGGCAGCGGTCATTTTCCTGATTTCAAGTACCATGATCATTTCATCCGGTATGTCCTTTAAGAGTATATTCAAACTCTCTTTGATTACTGCGATTTTCGTTGCCATATTTGCACTAGGTGTAATAGTGACAGGAAATTTTTCTTCCGTTCTTTCTGAAAATAAGATGTCTCGTTTTACTGGGTTTGCAGATCCTTTCGGAACGGCAGGAGAAAGCGGGTATCAACTCGTAAATTCACTATTCGCGATAGGATCCGGCGGCCTTACTGGAGTGGGTCTTGGTGACAGTGTACAAAAATACGGATACCTGCCTGAATCACATACTGATTTCATCATGTCTGTCATTGCAGAAGAGCTCGGGATATTCGGAGTGGGGTTCGTTTTATTGACACTAGGTTTTATCGTTTTAAGGGGATATGTACTTTCAGCAAAATGCAAGGATCCATTTGGAAGCCTTTTATTGATCGGCATCTCATCCATGATCGGCATTCAAGTCGGCATCAACGTTGGCGGAGTGACTGGACTTATCCCTATTACCGGGATCACCCTTCCATTCATCAGTTATGGAGGATCTTCCTTACTGCTGCTCATGCTTTCAATGGGCATATTCCAAAATGTCGTTATGCGAATGAACTTGCTTGAACAGAAAGAAAAGGTCGTGTCCATCCCAAAAGATGAGATTGCGTCCTCAAAATAATCGTTCAAATACCCCCTGACATTTCTGTTCATGTCAGGGGGTCCCCTTCTCTATAAGGTTATGGAACTTCACATAAAAAAACAGGCAGTCGAGACCCGACCGCCTGTTTTTTTATTTATAATGGATACCGATTTTCGTAAAGCCAGAAATCAGACTGAGTAAAGGACAAAGCAGGCAGAAGAATGCAAATGGAGCATATTCAAGGGTTGAAACACCCAATACCTGTGTCAGGAATACACCGCAGACACCCCAAGGAACCAGAGGATTCACAACTGTTCCTGCATCTTCAAGTACCCTCGCAAGCGTTTTGGGCTGCAAGCCTAAATCTTCATATTTCTGCTGAAAGGCTTTCCCAGGCAGTATAACTGACAAATACTGTTCACCCACCAGGAAATTCACGCTGATTCCTGCAAATACAGTAGCGGAAATCACTTTCGCTACACTCGTCAATGAATCCTGGATCGCTTTTAATATAGAAGGTATGACTCCCAATTCGAACAATAGTCCGCCCATGGCCAATGCCAACAACACCATCGAAACGGAGAACATCATACTTTCAATTCCGCCCCGCGATAAGATTGAGTCAAGTTGATCCATTCCACTCTTGAGTACAAATCCGCCGTATAAAATATCTGCCAGTTTTGCAACCGTCAAATTAGGCGTTTGAATGAAAGCGATGATGGCTGCCGAAATGATTCCTGCCGACAATGTCGGAATGGCTGACACCTTTTTCAAAGCCATGATTAGAACGATGACAAACGGAATCAAACTCCATATGCTTATATTCGTTTCCATTTCCAAGGCTTTGGTCATGGCTTCGATTTCCTCAACACGAGCAACTTTGACATTCGGTGAAAGGAAGTAAAAGATGATAAGTGATATTAAAAAACCTGGAATCGTAGTCCAAAGCATATTATTAATATGTTCAAATAATGGTGCTCCAACCGTTCCAGATGCAAGATTGGTAGAGTCGGATAATGGAGACATTTTATCCCCAAGAAATGCACCGGAAATGATTGCACCGGCTGTAATCGCCAACGATAAATCCATCGCCGCCGCCATACCTATTAAAGCAACGCCGATAGTGGCTGATGTTGTAAGTGAACTCCCGATACAGAGCCCAATTAGCGAACACACCAAAAATGTGATTGCATAAAAATATTCACCAGAAATCCAGTCAAACCCATAGAACATGATGGTAGGGATCGTCCCGCTTGCCATCCATATGGAAATCAGCATTCCAATGAAAAAGAATATATAAATGGCTCCCATACCAGTACCTGCACCTTTGACTATAGCCGCCTCCATAATTGAAAATGGCAGTTTCTTGATCTTCCCATAAACAAATAAGAAAAGGATTGCCGCTATTATTGGAATATGGGGGGCAAGTCCATAGTGTATGATACCAGTTGCAATGATTAAGAATAGAATGGCCAAAACCCCAATTGCTTCAAGTAAGGAGAGTTTTAGCTTTGCATCTTCAAGACGCATGATGTTTTTCCCCGCTTTCAATGTTGTATATTCTCTGAGGTAAGGCTAGGACCTTTTCACTCCTTACAATTACTGAAACGCTTTTAAGCACTAAAGTACTAGCTAAATATATAGGAGTTTCAGGAGATTGTCAAAGGAATAATTTAGTACAATTCGATTTTATCAGTGATACTTCTCTCCACTGATACAACGCAAACCATTACCAAGCTCCTTCCGATAGATATATGTTCAATTCATTCCATCATAATGACTTTTATGTGATTCGATAATTATTTGGGCTAATTGCAATGCCTTGGTTGTCTCATTGATCTTTACAAAATAATGAAACAGTTTTTTCTCATAATGATCGATCAGGACTATGTAGCCTGTTTTCCTGAAAAAGGGCAGAGCTTCTTCTTCTATTAAACGGTAGAATTTTTCTTCCTCTTCCTGGATTGCAAATAGATGCAATTGAAAATAAAAGGGTGGCATGCCATTATGTTTTCGGGCAAGTCTCAATCCTTTTTCAGCTAGGTCCGTGAGCTCTGTATCATTCAATAACTTTCCTTTTATCGCGTTGTTGATGTATCCATCCAAAAACATCGTGTAAAAAGGATTATCTTCATCAACGAGCAGAAGCGCCCTTTCGTATAATTTTCTTGCATCAGCAAACCTTTTCCTTCTATAACATTCGAAAGCAAGATTGTTAAGGAGCTTGGATTTTCGATCATATGCCTGACAAGCATCACACATCTTGATTAAGGAATCGTATTTTTTCTTGGTTTCCTCAAAGTCGTGCAGCTCCCTTGCGTTCAATTGAACAAGCATCATCGTTTCGGTATCGATGATTCTTAGTACATTCAATGTTTTATGAAAATAGGCTAGCGCTTTTTCAGCATAATAGTATGATGCAATATTTGAATGTGTTGAATGGTGTGCCAGTGCAAGATGATAATAATATTCATTGTGATGGTATCCAGAATGATCAATGCTAGTAAGGATGTTGATGCAATCTTTGTATTGTCCGGTCAGGAAATAATAGATGCCCATGATATGTTTTAAATAATTGCGTTCGTACGATGAGAGCTGTGACTCTTTCCCTTGGATAATTTGTATCCTTTCAAACGCTTTCTCCGGAAGGTTCATGAATAGATGGTACCTTGAGAGGATTAAATTATAGGATGCATGAAAATCAGGAAGCTCTTTAAGCGGCTCATCTTCTATTTCTTTTTTTAACCTAGCTGAGTCTTCCGTCTGTTGTGAAATCAAAGCATTCTGCCACTCATCAAGTTTTTGGCCCAATAGATGATATTTTCTGACCTCTTCTTTTATATTGATCTGCAGCCTCTCGGATAACAGGGTTATCATCTCTTTGGAATACTCGGTAATCCCTCGTTCAATCTTGCTTAAATGTGTAATGGAACAAATTCCTTGTACCAGCTCCTTTTGTGTCATTTGGGCTTTTTCCCGATAAAACTTAATGATTTTACCCTCCACCAAAAATTCCCCCATGCTAACTTTTTCCTCCAATTATAGCAAAATGGTAAAAGCCCCAGGAAAATATATTTTTCCTGGGGCAAATGCTATTGATTCGTTTCTAGTCCAATCAGGCGTAAAAAGTATTCCAAACCTTTATTGCCAATCTTTTCTTTCGGTACTTTATTTACTGGTGCATCCGGACCTTTCGTCAAGAAATTCTTCTCGACATATCTGACGTCGAATTCATCGACGGTACCGTCCTGGTTAATATCTTCCTTGATGATGGATTTATCCTTGATACCATATGCATCGACGACTTCCTGAATATCTTTTATGTCTATGACTTTATCTTTATTGATATCCCCCGCTAGGTTCAGATCTGGTCTGAGTCTTATATTCTGTCCTAATAGAGTTCCGTCTTTTTCTTTACCTGGAACGAAATTTGTATGGCTCTTGAGATGTGATGGCGTTTCGACGACAAGCGTATATTCCTGGTTAGATGCAGGGATCCCTTTGATCGAGAATTGACCCCAATCATCAAGTGTTCCCGAGTATTTTTTCCCTGCTTTGGATTGCGCATAAACTTTCACACCGATTTTTGTGATATTACCTGGCTTAATATATCCTTCCTCACTTAAAAACGCTTCTGGAGAAATCGATCCGTTCAAAGTTGAGTGCTTAGAAATGATTTTATATCGGTCAACACTGTAATATGGAAGATCGGTTGCAGTATTGCCCCCTTGTTTTATATAAGAAGCTTCTCCTACATCCATTCCCGCATATAAATGATAAAAGGTATCGTCGACAAGTTTAAAGGATACATCCAGTAGAGGCATATCTCCGTTTAAACCTTTAAATGCCTTTCCTGTCAATTCAGCGCCAACCTTGACTTCTTTAGATTGATTATCATCATTAACGACAGGTTTGGTTAAAGAAACATTTAACCCTTTTTCTTTTGCATATTTTTTTATTTTACTGGAAAGTTTAGCATTTTTAAATTGATAAAGCTCACCTTCATACTTGATCGTATATTCTCCTGAAAGGAACTGTTTTACATTATTGACTGATAAAGTCATGGTAAAGGTATCATCCTTTTTCAGCACTTCTTTATCATAGTTTGATGTGACATATTCAGTCCCTTCTTTTAAAAACACATAATCTTGAGGATTCATTGCTGTTGCCATATCTGTAGTTGCCAACCTTAGATAAAGTGCATCATTTGCAATATCACTTTCTTCGATTCCGAATTTCACATTTCCATCAGGATCGATTGGGAATTCCCTGCCAAAATATGCGTATTTGCTCGTGTCGTAAAACATAGTATTGGAAGTTTGGTCATAGTCCAAACCTTTCTCTTGAAGTACTTTTACTGTCGCATCATTGACATTTCCGTGTACATAGAAAGCCTTCTGACCATCTTCTTCGGTAAACATCGAGTCATTTATTTCATATACTCCTGGTTCTTTGTCCCATTTTACGTCTGGAGGGGTGTTATCGACTATTGCAGCAGTACCAGCTGAGTAAGTTTTTCCCGACTCATCACTTCCTATGAACTCTAGAGTGTAGTCCCCTTCTTGAAGTTTCTTATACGTATCGGAAATCGGATGCTCTGGATCGTTTGTAAATGGATATACATGACCAGTAAACGCAAAAAGAATATAATACGGTCTATCTGGTTCGAACCTAGAAGCATTTAGGCTCCCTACGTATCCTAATGGTTTATCTGACTTCGTATCTTTTAGGATAACATCCACTGTTTCCATTGGACTTTTCAGCTGAAACATAGCATTCATAAATGGGTTATAGTATTGCCAAAACGGGAAATCATTAGCAATGGATGGACTGTCCGTTTCAACGTAATCAATACCTTTATCCGTTACTGTGATCGAAAATGGAACTTGATACGTTTCTTCATCATTTTCAGAATTTGTGATGTGAAGGTACCCTTCATATGCCCCTTCTTTTGCATTTGCCGGTACGCTGATAGTTGGTTCAATTACTTTGGACTTACCTTTAGCCACAGTAACCGACTTACTCACTTTTACCTTTACGCCATTTGCATTGGCATCTTGTACACCTTTTATATTTTTATGGTATTCAACATCAATGGTATATTTTTTCTTTTTCCCCTTATTTTCAATTTCCACTTTTTTCGTGAGTTCAATCGCTTCATCATTGTCTCTTATATATTCCCGGCCAAATGCAAGTGAGCCCGTTTCCTCGTTAATTTCTGTCGTTTCATCACCTTCGACAATTTCGGTTTTATCCAATACTTTTATCGAAGTATCCACATGCACGGCATCATAGGCATCAATACGGCCGGCTCCAACTTCATTCACCGAATGATCTTTTTGTAAATCAACGGATGTATTCATGAGAGCTTCTTTCACATCAAACGGGTCATAATCCCCGTGTTCTTGTAATATTAATGCAGCGACTCCCGCAACATGCGGTGTAGCCATTGATGTACCTTGCATACGTCCATAGGATGATGTGTAATCAATCCCTTCATCTGGACTATTGATATATTCCGGCTCAGTGGAGAAAATGGCTACGCCAGGCGCTACAATATCTGGCTTAATATCGTAATTTCCGTTAACTGGACCTCTGGAACTGAAGTCTGCCAAATTATCTCCGACTGTTTTTGTATTCCCTGTATCTTTAAATGTAAGGGATCCATTTTCGATAGCTTTTAATTTTTCCCCATCTTCTTTGGTTAATCGAAAAGTAGGGATAAAGTCGGTTCCTTCCCCAACATATGAGGTGATTTCTCCATCCACATTGTTATAGATTATAATTGCTTTTGCCCCAGCTGCCTTTGCATTCTTTATTTTCACATCAAACGTAAGGGTTCCCCGTTCAATAAGAGCGATTTTATCTCGAACATCTTTTCCTTCAAAATCGCTTTCCTGTCCAATGCCGGCATAAACGACCGGAAACGATTGACCAGTTAAGTCTTCAATCCGATCCGAAAAGTTTTTGCCTAATAGTTTCATGTTTTCAAATGTATATTTTCCAGCACCAGCAGTTATGGTAGGGATCTTCATGGCAGAATCACTTGCCCCAACTGAAATGCCAAGGGCAGCTGTTCCAGGAGAGCCTAAAGTTTTCGCACCTGGCCCCGCATTACCGGCAGCAACAACGGAAACAACTCCAGAAAGCATTGCATTGTTGATCGCTACAGAAGTAGGATCAAGCGGATCATTGACAGATGATCCAAGTGATAGATTCATGATATCCATACCATCACTGACTGCTTTATCAATTCCTGCTATTACACCTTCATTGGAACCGGAACCATACGGTCCTAACACACGGTATGTATAGAGGTCAGCTTCAGGAGCAACACCTTTCACTGCATAATCCACTTCATTTGTTTTTGTTGCGGCGATCGTTCCAGAAACGTGTGTACCATGAGCTGTATAGTAAGCAGAACCACTGCTGGTGAATTCCGGTTGACCGGATGATTTCCAATTTTCATAGGTTGTCTCCATCGGATCTGCATCATTATCGACGAAATCCCAGCCCTTAACCGATGAAGGCTCAATGTCCTTAGGATTCTCACCTTCTTTACTTCGGTATCCTTTATATGCATTGGTTAAATCGGGGTGATTGTAATCGATGCCAGTATCAAGGACACCAACTTTAATCCCTTTTCCCTTTATATTTTCTTCATGAAGTTTATCTACTCCAATTTGAGGAATGCTATCAGCCATTTTTGGAGTGATCCCTTTTTCTTGAACCGGGAGCTCCAATTGGATTTTTGCATTATTCCAGATTCGTTTAACTGTCCCTGATTGAAGTAAATCTTTTACCGCAACTCCTGGCAACGTCATGGAAACGCCGTTAAATGCATGTTTATATTCTCTGTTTATCGCTAATTTACTGGAATCATACTTGGATAAATCTTTTTTCTTTTTCAAAGATTCAATATAGCTTTTAAATTCTTGATGTGACTGATCTACGTTATTTTTTGCAGAAGCAATCGTCATTTTTTTCCCAAGCACCGCTTGTTTTTTGACGGCGACCTGTGCAGGAGCTTGTTCGAACTCAACAATAATGGAAACCAGCTCCGGGCTATTTGTTTTTATATCTGGAGAAATGGTGAAGTTAGGACCAGCGTTCAGCTTCTGAATCGCTTGTCGTTGCTCCTTGGATAAGTTCGATAAAATGTCTTCAATATTTTTATGGGTAATCGTCACTTCTGGATTCTCCGCCAATGGATGAATCGAAAAGGTTGTAGATAGAAGAAGCCCGGCAGCGAGGGTGCCTGATAAAACAAGTTTCCCTTTAGAAAATTTCATTTTTCCATTCCTCCTTATTGTTTAGAAAATTTAGTATCTTCTGTTAAATAATAGAGGATAAATGGTATTGGTGTAAATTGGGGTAATGCTCTTGGTTGTATCTCCCTATGGTTCCATGATCTTTATGTTAAATATCATGACAATTGGAGTGGCAGGATGGGATTTCATGGTTCCATTCCTAATTGGCATGAATCAAGTGTAGGACAAGCGAACTAGAATGATAGAAGTAATTACCCCACATTCCCACGAGAAAAGTCTGCTGAGGCCATTATGAGGCTCTCGGCACTAGTCATTCCCTGTCTATAAGGTCACCCGTAAGGTAAGCGATAGTTATAGTAGAATTAAAATATCTCCAGATAATGAAAAAATCTCTTGTATTCATAACACACGGGGTTCGAGTTTGTAGACAAATGGGGGTCTATCTAAAATTTAAGACAAAGTAGATTGGAACGGAAGGTGCGAGACTCCTGCGGGAAAAACGCGTCCAAGGGAGACCCCACAGACGCAAGGCGTCGAGGAGGCTCCCGGACCGCCGCGGAAAGCGAGTGCCTGTAATGGAAATCAACGTTCGAGTTTTCAAACAAAAAAAACTGTAGACAAAGGGTTCTATCTAAAATTTAAGACAAAGTAGATTGGAACGGAAGGTGCGAGACTCCTGCGGGAAAAACGCGTCCAAGGGAGACCCCACAGACGCAAGGCGTCGAGGAGGCTCCCGGACCGCCCGCGGAAAGCGAGTGCCTGTAGTGGAAATCAACGTTCGAGTTTTTCACAAAAAAAAACTGTAGACAAACTTGATTTTCATCGAGTTTGTCTACAGTCTGAAGCCCGTATATAACACGGGCTTCTTCATTATTTCAAATCCATTGGATTATATAATTCCACATCAGGATTTTTATCTTGGAACCAACGAAGAGCAAACTCATTTTCAAATAAGAATGCATATTTATCAAACCGATCTTTAACAAGGATGCTTCTTGAGCTATGAAGATTTTCATCAAGCTTTTCATCTTCAGCCCAGCGTGTAATCTTGCTGCCCATGCGCTCCATCACGACTTCAACATTGTACTCGTTCCTCATTCGATGCTCGAATACTTCGAATTGAAGTTGCCCAACCGCACCAAGCAGATATTCTTCCATCCGGACCGTTTTGAAGAGCTGAATTGCCCCTTCTTGTACAAGTTGGTTAATTCCTTTATGGAAGTGTTTCTGTTTCATGACGTTTTTAGCTGTTACCCTCATGAATAGTTCCGGTGTAAACTGAGGCAGCCTTTCAAACTGAAACATGTCTTTGCTTGTTGTAATCGTATCGCCAATTTGGTAGTTACCTGTATCATATAAACCGATGATATCTCCGCTTACCGCTTCATTTACGGTGTTCCGATCATCAGCCATGAATTGAGTGGAAGAAGAAAGGTTGATTGGTTTTCCTGTCCTGCTCAGGTTGACGCTCATCCCACGTTCGAATTTACCGGAGCAAATGCGAAGGAAAGCGATCCGGTCACGGTGTTTTGGGTTCATATTCGCTTGGATCTTGAAAATGAAACCAGAAAAATCATTACTGACAGGGTCCATTTCACCTGACGTTGTCATCCGCGCTTGTGGGGCTGGTGCAAATTTCAGATAAGCATCCAAAAACGTCTGAACACCGAACGTCGTTAAAGCACTCCCGAAAAATACGGGACTAAGTTTTCCATTCGCAATGTTTTCTTCAGAGAATTGGTTACCCGCTTCCGTCAACAGCATGATTTCTTCCAAAGTTTGCTCATATAACTGGGAATCCTTAAGTTTATGATCCACTTCGAGTTCACCTTCGTCATTCAATGGAAGGAAACGCTCTTCCCCTTCCGTTTTGAACTGTTCAATCCGATTATTGAACCTGTCGTAAATGCCCACGAAGTCTTTTCCCATCCCAATCGGCCAGTTCATTGGATATGTTTCTATACCTAATACCTCTTCGAGTTCGGCAAGCAATTCTAGCGGCGTTTTACCTTGTCGGTCCATTTTATTGATAAAAGTGAAAATCGGGATACCCCTCATCCGGCATACTTTGAATAATTTAACCGTCTGATCCTCGATACCTTTTGCCGAGTCAATGATCATCACGGCGCTATCAACAGCCATCAGTGTACGATATGTGTCTTCACTGAAATCTTGGTGGCCTGGTGTATCGAGAATATTGACACGGAAATCATCATAATCGAATTGCATGACTGAAGATGTAACTGAAATTCCCCGTTGCTTTTCAATCTCCATCCAGTCACTTGTTGCATACTTCCCTGTTTTTCTAGCTTTAACTGTTCCGGCATCACGGATCGCGCCGCCAAACAGCAATAATTTTTCTGTCAAAGTCGTTTTCCCTGCATCCGGGTGAGAGATGATTGCGAAGGTCCGTCGGGATTGAACCTCGTCTTTTAAAGTAGTCATAAAATGTTCCTTTCATTATTGGAGTCATCAATAAAAAAATTTATAGGGGGTTCATTTGTATTATTTACATTGGAATGGCAACCTTTCTTTGTATGCAAAAATCCTGATCATACACAATATATGTAAGAAGAAATATATCATAAGGCTTAAACCTTGGCTACTCTGCATTCATTTCAATCAACCTTTCTATTTTAACACGATATGAAGGAAAGATGTAGAGGTGAATGAATCACCATAAGGGGTTTTGTTCAGATGGCAAAACAAAAGACGCTTAATCAGCGCCCCTTATCTTAATCCATATGGTTACCGTTCATTTATTCATGGTTTAACTTATTTACCTTGCAGGTTTAATCGCTTTTTGATTCCGCTTGTTCTTCCAGCGTTTTTTTACTTCCTTGAATATGATTGGAGCAGCAAAAATGAGGGCCCTTTTTAATAATTTCTTCATTTTTCATCAGTCCTTTCTTTCTTACTTATCCTATACCCGATTATTTTCGTGAAAAACTTTAATGCCAAATTGTTTTCCTATTCTCCACTCTAAAGGCTTTTCCTATTGGCCCGGTCAAATTTCAATCCAGGAAACTCCTGTGCGACAATACCGTTATGCTTCCCCTTATAAAACCTGTCTAATAATATTTTCCCTAATGGGAATGTATAAATTAATTCCATTTGTTTTATCCTTTATAAAGGTGGGTATATATTAAAAAAATGGAAATTGCCTCATAAGAGGCTTTCACATATTATCAAGCATCTTCGTATGATGATTTTAACTTGAAAGAGGGTGCTGGATAATGTGTGAAATTGATTTTTCCATCACGGTAAAATCATCACCATTAATATTTTTTAACTTTTTAGGAGGATTCATCGAATGACAGTAACAGGTAAAGTAAAATGGTTCAATAGTGACAAAGGATTTGGATTTATCGAAGTACCAAACGAAGACGATGTTTTCGTACATTTTTCCGCCATTCAAGGAGAAGGTTTCAAGAGCCTTGATGAAGGTCAAGAGGTTGAATTTGAAATCGAAGAAGGAAACCGCGGACCCCAAGCTAAAAACGTCATAAAACTCTAAAGCATAGATACACAAACATATTGATGGACATTGGAAAAGGATGCCGCCCAGATTGGACGGCATCCTTTCCTTTATATGTTATATGTACAAGCGGCATATTCACGTTATCTTTCATTAAAATGATCCAAAATGAAGCCGGGAACATGTTCACCGGAAAAACTCTTGATGTCCACATCTCTGCTTTCTTTATAATAAAAGGCAGCTGAGTACTCCCCGCCCCAATCGATTTGGGCATTATCAATGGCCGTCTCGATTTCCGAAGCGGTCTTAATTTTCAAGCGGTTTGGCTGTTGTTCAATCTGCTGTGCGATTTCACTTTCAGAAAACGAATGATAAACTTTCGAATCGGTCTTCGCAACCAGTATATAAGAGACATCATCAACCATTAACCTTGCTTTTTCCGATTGTCCGGTACTTTCCATCCATTTTGAAAACTGAGTATATGAAGAGTCCCAATTCATATAAATGGTTTTGTCATTATGCAAGAGAATGTCGATGGAGGCATAAGCACCAAAAGAAGATGTCATTTGGTCGAACGATTGATTATTCAGATCCTCCGACAATGCGTTTACGGCTGCTTCCAGCTGTTGACCGTCCGTGATCGTTATTGATTTGTCCACTTGTCCGCTCGCCGTTATCTTGATTTTAGATACGTCATCAGCAGAAACATTCAATAACTCATTAACCATTTCTTTATATTCATTCGACTCATAAATTTTCGCCAATAGCGGTTTGTATGAGTCGTAGTTTTGCAAATGATACTCCCTTGCTAACCGTTTTCCATTCTTGAGTTCATACAGCAGGAATACGGATTGTCCATCATTCAATTCACCAAAGGAAACCTTTTTACCCTTATCGATAATTTCCTGATGCAATAACCTGATCGCTTCTATATTTTCCTTCTCTTTAAGATAATTGGAAGCGTTATCCGATGTGTCACCATCTTCAAAAAATAAAGGAGAATTGCCAATATAAATTTGGCTAATCATTTTTTCATCAGGAATCTTGGCCTTATACTGAAGGGGATCTATTTTTATAATGAGTGCCAGCACAA
Organism: Peribacillus sp. Bi134; assembly: GCF_918698065.1. Taxonomy (NCBI): domain Bacteria; kingdom Bacillati; phylum Bacillota; class Bacilli; order Caryophanales; family Bacillaceae; genus Peribacillus; species Peribacillus sp. Bi134. The sequence goes on from NZ_CAKKLN010000007.1 coordinate 359,811, forward strand.
TGATAGCCACTATAAATGCTGCATAACCTTTCTTGTTGACCCGTATTCGCCAAGTCTTTTGCAGGACCATTTCCCCTAAATAATATCCAAGTAAAGAACCGACGGTATATCCGAAGAAAATCCACCCTGGTTGGCTTGTCGTTTCGCTAAAATACAGTCCTGTAAACAGCATCATGCATAATGTCAGGCCGAATTTAAATAATGGCTTAATCTTCGGATAAACAAATGCCTGCGATACATGCTCCAGCTTTCTCCTCTCATAGAGAAAAAGAGAACTAATCAGAAAAAGTAAGGTTAATATACTATAAATTAAAGTATTAACAGATAAAAAGTCTATTTTTTCCATCTCCGTTGCTGCTAATAAGGGGGAGATGCCCTTCATATTGGAGCTTAGATAATAATCTGCAGAAAATCCTGCTATCAAAAACTTCACATTGGCTGCAAACAGTACAAACAACCCCACCGGCAAAGCAAGAAAAATATAGGTCAGCAGTCCTTGAAAGGCTGATAATCCCGTCACCATGCCAATTAAAACGGCAACAGAAAAGATCAAAGCTTCCAAAATAAATGTAGTCCCCATCCATGACCATATATCAGGCATGGTATATAGCGTTTCTATATCAATTGCCGAGTGGAATAGTATCAAAATTAAACCTGTAAATAATATCGGCAAACCCAAGAAGCCAATTCCCGTCCCAATCATATGAATGTAGATGCTGCGTCTAGTAATCGGTAAACTATGAATAAAGTCAGAGGCTTGTTTCACTTGTAAAAACCGAAAAAGGAAGATGGCAAGTAATACTGGAATAACGATGACCAAGACAAACTGTATCATCTGCTGACAGGAAAAGAGGTTTTCAAATTTCACATATTCATTGTTCTCATTCAAGATAATCGCTAACATTTCCAAAGGCAGCGCAAATATGAGGCCGACGAGATACAGGAAACCAATCCAGCCAGTGCTTCTGAAAATATAGATAATCAATTCTCTATTAAACCAGGTTATTCTGGATGACATAACCGATATCCCCCATTTCATAAATGAATATCTCCTCTAGAGTAAGGGGGAGAATATCTAATATTTCTGGCTGAAACTGATTAAAGTGCGATTTAATCATGGATTCTTTACCTTTAACGATGCAAACGATCACGCTGCCGCGTCTTTCCTTGTTGAGAATTTGAATTCCGCGGTATAAACCGTGGGGAATTTTATGTTTAAAGGCGATTTGCACTTTGTGTACATCAGCTTTTAAGTCATTCAAATCCTTTTGGATCACAAGCTCACCCCTATGTAAAATCCCTACATGATCGGCTAAATCTTCAATTTCCCGGAGATTATGGGACGATAGTAAAATCGTCATATCCCTTTCCGATACATCCTGAATCAACAACTGCCTCACATTTTTACGCATGACCGGATCTAACCCATCAAACGGTTCATCCAGGATGAGAACTTCCGGCATCGTCGAGAGTGCGAGCCAAAAAGCAACCTGTCTTTGCATACCCTTCGATAGTTTATGTATTTTATTTTGTACGGGTATCGGAAATACTTCCTGTAATTGATAGAAACGGTCTTGATTCCATTCACTATAAATATGGCTATAAAAACTTGCCATTTGCATGATCGTATAGTTAGCCAGGAAATAAGGCGTATCAGGAAGGAAGAAACAACGATTTTTCACTTCACGGTTTTCAAACACGTATGATCGATCAATTAGAACTTCTCCTGCATCCTGTATCAGATTGCCTGAAAGCATTTTTAATAAAGTCGTTTTCCCCGCCCCATTTGAACCTAATAACCCGAATATGGAGCCTTTTTGTATGACCAAGGTGACGTTTTTAATCGCTTCTTTTCCTTCATATAATTTACTCACCTGTTTTATTTCAATCATGAATCTCCCCCCTTTGCCAATGGACTGATTTCCTTTATCAATCTATAAATTTCATGTTTATCGATTCCGATATAAAGAGCTTCAGCGAGTACCCTTGAAAGCTCGTTTCTGATCTTTTCTTCTTTCAATGAATTTTTCAAGGATTTAGGAGGAGCCACGAAATTCCCTTTGCCTGGTAATGTATATATAAACCCGTCAGATTCAAGCTGCTTGTACGCTTTCTGGATCGTATTTGGATTGATGGTCAATTCCTGAGCCAATATTCGAATAGATGGTAGCTGATTATGTTCCTGTAAAACTTCATTGATCATTAGTTCCTTTAACTTATCCATCAATTGCTCATATATCGGCTTTCCATTTTGAACATCCAGCTCAAACATCATAAACCCTCCTTGCAAATGGGTGTATTACATCTCCTAATACAGTAAATTATAAAACAATATCTTCCAATTTAAAACCAATTTAAAACCATTTTCACACAATACTCTTCATAAACTCGCTTTCATTTTGTTTAACAAGACTTACAGGAGGGAACTAATGATAGTAAGAATAAACAAAGGAGTTGTTTTCATTGAAACCATTATACACAGCTACAGTTGCCGTACAAGGCGGTCGTGAGGGACATGTTAAATCAGAGGACGGGATTTTGGACTTCGATGTGAGATCACCGAAGGAATTAGGTGGTTCCGGTGAGCGCGCCACAAACCCGGAACAATTATTCGCAGCCGGTTACGCGGCTTGCTTTGACAGTGCCTTGAATCTTGTTCTGCAAAAAGAAAAGAAAAAAGTCGATACTTCCGTGACGGCAAATGTCACGATCGGTAAAGATGAGGATGACGGAGGCTTTAAATTGGCTGTAAGATTGGATGTTTCCATTCCCGACCTAAGCAGGGAAGAGGCTGAAGACTTCGCCAAAAAAGCACATATGACCTGCCCCTATTCAAAAGCGACTCGCGGGAACGTCGATGTCACCTTGATTTTGGTATAAGATTATGCAAGGGAATGGATACGGCATTAAGGCCGGCTCCATTCCCTTTTTTCTTAGTTCACTTCTTCCAATCCCTTCATTTTCAAAAGAAAGCCCAGACCTATTACCGCCATGATGATCAATGAGCCCAATGCCATCCTGCTCGCCAATGTACCGAGGTCATGGAATACCAACGTTATTGTTCCATATAAAAGCGGACCGATTATTGAAGAGACTTTTCCTGAGAATGCAAATAGTCCAAAAAATTGCCCCCTCTTCTCATCCGGGGTCAATTCAATGATATATGTCCGTGATGTCACCCACATCGAACCAAGTGAAATGCCGAACATACTTCCGGCAACCCAGAACCATAGAGCGGTTTGTGCAAAGAGCGCTATAAATAAAGCAACCAAAAGCAGAACCCCCACATATGTCACAGCTAGCCGCGGCCCCTTCGACTGCGTGATGTATCCAAACAGAAACGATCCGGCAATACTCGATACTGTCGAAACCAAGTAAAGCAAAATGAATCCGCTTGAGGAAAATCCAACAACAGTCTTGGCATATATGGCCATCATGCCGATAGTGGTCGCAATTGCATCATTTAAAAAGAAATAAGCAATCATGAATGTAAAAACCGATCGATGGGATTTCATCTCTTTAAATGTGGATTTAATTTCCTTATAACCGGATAAAAAAGGTTGTTTCGCTTTTTGCTGTTTTGGAGACTCTTTTAAAAAAAAGAACAATGGAAGGGAAAAAACCAGAAATAAAATGGCCGTGGGAATAAAGGCTTCATGTGAACTCCCTTTACTTATGAATGGATAGATGGACAGGCCCACTAACGTTCCAAGGTAGCCTACCGCCACGCCAAATCCTGATATAAGCGGCAATTGCTGTTTCGTGCCTAAATCACTCATCATCGTATCATAGAAAACAAGACTCGAATGATAGAAAAACTTTGCTATCACAAATAAAAGAATGACGATCGCCAAGGAAATTGGAATGCCAAGAAGCTTCCCATCGAACGGCGCCCCTCCAAATACCCCCATTAAAAATGTACATACAACGGAAATGAGTGTGAAAATCATAATGTATTTTTTCATTTTTCCCGTTCGATCGATCATGACACCGAACAGCGGGGAAAACAAAACTAGAAACAAACTGGCAATCGCATTTGCGTAGGAGATGAAGGTACTGGCAATCTGATCAAGAACGGCATTTTCCCCAATCTGTTCCTGGAGGAAGAATGGAAAGAAAATCGTATTGATATTAGAAGAAAAAATCGTATTGGCAAAATCGTAAAACGCCCAAGACAGAATGGGCAGGGAAAAATATAAACCAAAATTCCCCCTCGATTTTTTAGACTTCGGTTTCACCTGCAACTCCATCTGCTTTCCCCCCTTATTGATACTTAAATTATATGTATTCCATACCTCTCCAATAAATCCTTTAAGTCGGGATTATAACATTGTGTAAAACATGATTTTTCCCTGGCTAACATGTAAAATTGTGAAATGAGGCTGTCCTGAAAACTTCTTTATATTCTTTCTAAAGAATATTTAAGAATTTTAATTCCTAAAAGGAGTGTGAAAGATGATTGCATTTTTTCTTATTATCTTGGTAACCATACTTGTCCTGTTCGCCATCTATTCTAATCGAACAAAGGGTGTTTTCCCTGAGGACTTCAAAATGCAGCATTCACCACTTAAAATTGGACATCGCGGTGCATCTGGATATTGCCCCGAGAATACAATGGCATCTTATAATAAAGCTATTGAATTGGGAGCTGATTTCCTGGAAGTGGATATCCATCTTAGTAAAGATGATGTACTTGTGGTTCATCATGACCCAACTCTGGATCGAACCACGAACGGCAAAGGGAACATCCGTGATTACACGGCTGCCGAATTAAAGGAACTGGATGCAGGAAGCTGGTATCATTCCCGTTTTAAAAACGAAAAAATTCCTTTATTAAGTGAGGTATTGGAAAATTTCGGGTCAAAAGTCGGAATCTTAATCGAATTAAAACATCCATCTGCTTATCCCGGCATTGAACGGAAACTTGCAGAAGAATTAGGAAAATTCCAAGAATATTCAACAAGTGAAAATAGGATAATGGTTCATTCGTTCGATATGGAATCCATGAAAAGGTTTCATCAATTAATGCCAGACATACAAGTGGGCGTTTTGATAAAACGGCGAATTAATGACCAAAAATTAAAGGAGATTGCCGAGTTTGCATCATTTTTGAATCCAAAGCAAACGATTTTGAGTACGAAACTGCAAATGCGAATCCAAAAGCACGGGATGAAAGTATATACATGGACCGTCAACAATAAAAAACAAATCCGCATGTTCAAAAAGATGCAGTTAGATGGGATCATTTCTGATTTTCCTGATTATTTTTTTGATTGAATCATTGAATGAATTTGCCTTCTTCACTCTAATAAGGGTTACAGAAATTTTTATAATCATGGTTCGGGGTGAGACCATTCCGAACCTCCTTCTTAAAAAAACTTCCCCGTTGTTTTCAGCCGGAGCACTTTTGTTGGGGTTCAGGCATTTATTCGACCGTTCACGCATTTATTCGACCTACATCGCACTTTATTCGACCGTTCACGCATTTATTCGACCCACACCCCACTTTATTCGACCGTTCATCATTTTATTCGACCTACACCCCACTTTATTCGACCGTTCACCATTTTATTCGACCCACACCCCACTTTTTTCGATCTACACCGCACTTTATTCGGTCGTCCACGCATTTATTCGACCTACACCCCACTCTATTCGACCGTTCACCATTTCATTCGACCTACACCCAACTTTATTCGACCCACACCCATTTTATTCGACCCCCTTTTGTCCACAACTGAACAATCCGCTAATGCGGATTGTTATTTTAATAACAATGAAAGAATTGTATCTCATGCGCGTCCGTTCCATAATATGCCCATCGCTGTTGACTTCGTCTCCATCGATAACCTGCCACGGAATTATAGCCGACATATGTGGGGTAAAACCAAAATGAGCGGCCATTTTTAAGCCAAACATACGTATGTTTGTATAAACACCCTTTCATTGAATCAGTGTCCATTGCCTTAGACATTCCATCGTGAAGTTGTGGAGTGAATAATGGCGGAGCTATATGAGGCGGGCCTCCTCCGTGCGGCGGCCGCGGCGGCGGATGGTCCCCATAGGACGGGCCAGGCGGGCCAGGAGGAGTCCTTACATCCATTATCTGTTTTGGATATGGAATCGCCAAGAAATCATTATCCATGTTTCGGAGATGTGCATTTTGATAGATATTTTCAGTACCGTTATGGTGTTGATAGAATGAATTGTATGGTTTCATACTTTTTCACCTCATAATTGAACTTTCTTTTATCCGTATGTAGACGAACGGCCATATGTGCATTTTCATTCCTAATTACTGTCTCGACTCTGTGGTTCTACTGAATCTTTAAACGGAAAATAATGCGTCAGAAAATATTCCCTGTTTATTTTTTGAAAAAATCCCTGTATTTTTTAGCTTTCTTGCACTAGAATTTGATATAGTGTTCTTAATGATTTAAACTCAATAAAGTCAAAAGTCATTTCAGGCCCTGAATCATTGTGGGAGGCCAAATTTTCTTATCTTAGAAAAAACGAGGGATTCCTATGTGGGAATTATTATTAGAATTCGATTATCAGACCGTTCGCCATGCGGTATGGGCAGGTTACTTATTTACCTTTGTCTTTCCACTGGCTGCGTTTTACTTCTTAAATAAAAAGCAATCGCTCTTGAACGACAAATATCAAGCTTCCGTTCATACAGATAAAAGTAAATCCCCCGTTCATGCGGGCAGCATTTTTGACTGGCGCGGTGCACAGCGCTTCTTCACATTTATCCGGCAAAAGGATTCACCAGATGATTCCGATGAGCCAAGCCTCCTTCTCTTTGTTTAACCACTAACAATTTGAGGAGGAAATTATATTGAAGAAGAAAAACATGTTTCTAATTGCAGTACTATTTCTGGCAACGACCCTATTGACAGGATGCTCAGCAGCAACGAGCGGTCCATTTCATACCGCTTTGGTTAACCCTATGACAAAAATGTTGGAATTTAATGCTGATTTATTTAATGGCAACTATGGTTTAAGCATCATCATGATGACATTTTTGATTCGCCTTGTCTTGCTTCCACTGACTGCCAAGCAATATAAAACACAGCTTAGCATGAAAACGAAGATGAATGGGCTGAAACCGGAAATGACTGCAATCCAGCAGAAAATCAAAGAGACGAAAGATCCAGCTAAACAAAAGGCCCTTCAACAGGAAATGATGCAGCTTTACCAAAAGCATGGAGTCAATCCTTTAAATATGGGCTGTTTGCCGCTCTTAATTCAAATGCCGATTCTAATGGGCTTTTATTATGCGATCCAAGGCTCACATGAAATTGCGACCCATAGTTTCCTTTGGTACAGCCTTGGTCAGCCGAATATTGCCATGGCGATTATTGCTGGTGTCATTTATTACTTCCAATCGGTCATTTCCATGAGACAAATGCCGGAGGAACAGCAGAAACAAATGAAGATGATGAGCCTGCTCTCACCAGCAATGATTTTATTCATTTCTTTCTCCGCTCCTGCTGCTTTGCCGTTATACTGGTCAATCGGAGGTATATTCATGATTGTTCAGTCCATCGTGCTTCAGCGAATATATAAAAAAGACCATGCCGGTGTTCCCGCTGCAAATGAAACGGTTATGAAAAAAAGCTAATCCAATTGGATTAGCTTTATTTTCATAAAGTTAAATTTTCGCGAGTAATTGCTAGCCTTGATGGAAAGTGGATTTTCAGGGCGAAATTCACTATTTTATTTCTTTGGCAATGGATTTGTTGATACCTTTTCGAAAAACTTCTCTACATATTCGAAATCCGTGTAAAAGAACAATAATAGGTCACCCGGTTGTGATGTTTCCCACGCTTTTACGAATGCGTCCAATTCATTAGGTTCGATTAAGGTCCGATCTTTTTGTAACCCTGCTTCTACGGCAGCTTCCTGAAGCAGTCTGGCTACTTCGAACGGCTCCCTGCCCCGCAAATCATCGTCTTCTTTAATGATGAATAGATCAGAATTCATGGCCGCCTCCTTGGAGAGCCTGATTAGCTCTTCATCAATACGGTCCCCAGGTCCTGCCAAAACAGTGATAAGACGATTTTTGTTATAGGCACTGACCGTTTCGAATATGGCCTTCAATCCTGCTTCATTATGGGCATAGTCGATGATGATCGTGCGCTCTTTCAACTTTTTTAAATTGAAACGTCCTTTGGACAAATTCGTATCAGGCATAAATTTGGCAGCCTTCCTTCGTAGTTCTTCCATTGAAATGCCTTGAGTCTCGGCTGCGGCTAACGCTTGAAGTAAATTGGCGATATTATGACGTGCCATGCCGGAAATCGTTATTGGAATCTTGGTGCAATCCATAAATTGTCGGATGACACCATCAGATGAATGACAGATTACACCTTGTTCATTGACGTACCAAACTTTACATCCCCCATTTATCGCAGCCTTCACGTGAGGCTGGGTGGCATTAGTAGAGGTGTAAATGACCTCTCCATCTGTATGAGCGTTCATGGCTGCTACATTCGGATCATCTGCATTCAGCACACAATAGCCTGTTTTCATTACGACTTCGGCTACCAGCCTCTTTAATTTAATGAGATCATCCAATGTATCGATTCCATCATGGCCGAGGTGATCCTCACTTACATTGGTAATGATCCCCACATCACATTTACGAAAAGCAAGACCTTCACGAAGAATCCCTCCCCGGGCCGTTTCCAATACGGCTACATCAACTTCAGGATGGGCCAATACCATTCTTGCACTGACCGGGCCACTGCAGTCACCTTGATCCATTACCTCATCGCCGATATATACTCCATCTGAATTCGTCATACCCACCTTTGTATTTTCATTAGAAAGAAAATAATGAACCAATCGGGTCGTTGTCGTCTTTCCATTTGTTCCGGTCACTGCGATGATCGGTATAGCTGCCTCTTCCCGAGTCGGAAATAAATAATCGACAATGGCCTTGCCTACATCCCTTTTTTTCCCTTCGCTCGGATAATGATGCATTCGAATTCCCGGAGCAGCATTCACTTCAATAATCGCAGTCCGTGAATGTTCGATTGGTTTGGATATATCCTCACAGATAAAATCGATTCCGGCTATATCCAGACCAACCGCTTTCGCGGCAGCAACCGACATATTTTTAATGGTGGGATGAACCTGATCCGTTACATCGATTGCCTTTCCACCAGTCGAAAGATTTGCATTGCCGACAACTTGAACCAATTCCCCTTGATTCGGAATGGTATCGAGCGTCCGATTCGATTTTTCCAAATAACACGTCACAGTATGTGTAAGCGGGATCTTTGACATTGCCTTCTCATGTCCTTCTCCCCGCAAATCATTACAATTTTCCTTTTCTATCAATTTACGTATCGATTCCTTACCGTTGCCAATAACAAAGGGAGGAAGCCTCAAACTAGCGGCTATAAGTTCACCGTTGACTATCAGTAACCGATAATCATGTCCTTCAATATGTCGTTCGACTATGTACTTCTCCACATGCGACTCCAAACAATTGATTACATTGAATAGTTCATCCTTATTTTTGATATGGGTGATGACGCCCTGCCCCTGCCTCCCATTGTACGGTTTAATGACCAGCGGAAAACCCAGCCTGTCCGCCGAGGCAAAGATATCTTCGATGGAATGGGCAACTTCCCCTTCAGGTACAGGGAGTCCACACCCTCTTAAAATTGATTTGGTCAATGATTTGTCACATGAATTCTCAACGGCAATATTCGAAGTCTGGCTGGAAATTGTCGCCTGGACATACTTCTGCCTTGTACCGGTTCCTAAACGCAGTAAGCTTTCATCACCCATTCGCTCGACAGGGATACCTTTTGCTTGTGCTGCTTTAAAAATGGCTTCGGTACTTGGCCCCAGTTTATTTTTATAATATAACTGCTCTATTTGTTTTACATAAGATTGTACATTTATATGCTTTTCACCATTCAGGATGGCTTCCGCTATATCTTTTGCTGCTAAAAAAGCTTGAAGACCTGAGTGAGGCTCCTGATAGTCAAAGGTCACATAATAAAAGCCCTTCTTTTCCATCATTATCGTTTTTCCACGAATGGCTTCGATTCCGGCCAGGTTTTGAAGCTCAATCGTCATATGCTCCAATATATGTCCCATCCATGTTCCTTTTCTCAGCCTCTCGGCGAAACCGCCTCGATACCCTTTTGAACATGTGTGGCTTCCCAGGTTCGGGAGTGCCTTTAACAATTTTTCATTGAATCCAGGTATTGAATCAGATGGTTTCTGTTCCAGTTCCCCTATATCCAATTCAATGCAAATCGTCGGTGTATAAGCAAAATAATTAGGTCCTTTTAAATAACGGACTCGATTGATTATCATTGTTGGATCCCCTTTTTCATCAACAATTTCCTTGCAAGCAGGTCAAAACGGTATCCTCTGGTTAGTGCATGTAGGTTAAATCCCGAAAGAGTCAACTCTTCACTGCCATTATCAGAAGATGTGATATTGATATAGTCACTTGTGCTGCCATCAAGCACCAATACTTGATGTTGGCCAACTACTTCAAAATGACCGTCTTTAACTAAAATTGCTGTATTTTCATCTATGCCAATACCCATAATTTCCTTTTTCCCTGCTATCGCACTTAACAGGCGGTCAAATCGGCCACGCTGGGAAAAATGTTGATCGATTATCAAATCGTCAAGGAAGCCGAAACCCATCCCAATCTCAACCTTTAACTTATTGTCATTCAGCATCGTGTCAGCAGCAATGATCATATGCTTACCTAAAATGGAAGCACCAGCACTTGTCCCTGCTATCACCATTCCTTTATGCCAGGCTTTAGAAAGGGCATCGTGGAATTTGGTTTTTCCAATCAGCTCAAACAATCGGCTTTGGTTTCCCCCTGAAATGAAGATGGCGGAAAAAGATGTCAGCTGTTCACAAATTGCTGGGTCATCTGCATCCTGCCTTGAATCCAGCTTGATCACTTCCACCCTGCCCACGCCTAAATCCCTGAAAATTTTGATATACTCTGTACTCACTTCCTCAGGAATTTCACTCGCTGTAGGCAATATTCCTATTCCGCCATCCCTATTACGGGTTGCAAGCTCGACAAATTTATTTAATACTTCACCTTCAAGGCACTTATCCTCTGCCCCGCCAATGATAAGTAATTCACCACAATTCATTCATCATACTCACCTTTACAAATGGATTAACATCATGAAATTGCTCAAAATAGAACACATAATGACTAGTATGGCAACTTCTATCAATCTTCATTCATAAAAATGGGAAACTGTAGAATTTTGTTTAACTTAATGTAAAGAGAGGAAAAGTAATAGAGTAAAAAAATAAAAAGGAGTGTGCAAAAATGAGCGAAAACCAAATTAAAGAAAAAGTATTGAACATCATCCGTGATCATAAAATAGGAGTTTTATCTTCAGTTGAAAACAACAAACCACATTCACGCTATATGACATTCTTTAACGATGATTTAACTTTATACACACCAACGAGTGGAAAGACGGAAAAAATTGATGAAATTGAAAAGAATCCTAATGTTCATATCCTGATCGGCTATGATAATAAAGGATTGGGCGATTCTTACCTGGAAATCTCAGGTACCTCGAAAATAAACGATTCACAGGAACTGAAGGATAAATTATGGAATGAATCCTTTGAAGATTGGTTCGAAGGTCCGAAAGATCCGAATTATTTAATCCTGCAAATTAAGCCGGAAAGCATCCGATTGATGAACAACAACGGTGAACCTCCACAAGAATTATCATTGTAAATCTTTATTTTTTGTACTTACGCCAAATGACGAGTATTACGCTCAAACTCACGAGTAAATGACCAAAATTCACGAGTAAAACACCAAATCTCACGAGTATTTGATCGAAATTCACGAGTATTACTCCAAATCAGGAGTAAATGACCGAAATTCACGAGTAAAACACCAAAACTCATGAGTATTTGATCGAAATTCACGAGTATTACTCCAAATCACGAGTAAATGACCGAAATTCACGTGCATTTCACTAACACAGTACTATACTAAAAATAGCGCTATAAAACAGTTAAAAGCCCGCACATGAGTACGGGCTTTTTTCACGATTACACCAGCTCTGATTGGATATAGTGCAAAATCAGATTGGCTGTATGCTTTAATGAAGAAACATGTGTCCGCTCGAAGGCATGTGAGGCATCGATTCCCGGTCCGATCAGACCATGTACGACATCATATCCTGCCCGGATTGCAGCAGAAGCGTCCGATCCATAATATGGATAAATATCGACGCGGTAGTCGACGGCATTTGCTTGGGCAAGTGAAACTAAATGCTGACGCAATTTATAATGATATGGACCTGAGGAGTCTTTTGCGCAAATGGATACGCTGAATTCATCCGTCGATTGTCCATCGCCGATCGCGCCCATATCGACTGCTAGATATTCGACTGTTTTCTCAGGGATATTGGAATTTCCGCCATAGCCGATTTCTTCATTGTTGGAAATCAGGAAATGGGTCGTATATGCCAATTTTATTTTTCCTGCGGAAATGAGGTCAATGATATGAAGGAGGATGCCAACGCTAGCTTTATCATCCAAATGCCTTGATTTCAAAAAGCCTGTATCCGTCACTTCCACTCTTGGTTCAAAGGAGACAAAATCTCCAACAGAAATGCCAATGGCCTCTGTTTCCGCTTTAGTCTTCACGACAGCATCTATCCGGACCTCAATTGTCTCATCATCACGCTTGGCATCGCCGGCATTTTTATATACGTGGACAGAGGTCTGATTGATTAAAATGGTCCCGGTGATAATGGTTCCGTCAGCTGTATGGATTTTACAATACTCCCCTTCCACTGAGTTCCAGCGGAAACCGCCGATCATTGTCAATTTAAGACGGCCATTCGCCTTGATTTCCTTTACCATGGCCCCCAGTGTATCGACATGGGCAGTCAGCAAACGATGTTTGCCATCATTTTCGCCTTTCAATGAAGCAAGCAATGCCCCTTTATTCGTGATCTTGTAAGGAACCTTCCTCTGCTCCATGAAATCAGCCGCGTATTTAATGGCTTGCTCTGTATAGCCGGAGGGGCTGGGTATGGACACCAATTCTTTTATGTAAGATACAATTTCTTTTTCTTCGATCACACTCATGCGTATCATCTCTCCTTTCCTCTTGCTTCATTATATCTTTTTATGGCAACTTTTAACATATTTAAAGACCGCCAAAAGGCGGTCCTTTAATGATTTAACTCATAAAAGCCAGGACAGGCAACATGGCCATAACTATTGTTGAAATTCCATATAACGCTAAGTTCTCCATATTCACTCTTCTTTTCCACTTATCGCGCCATACTTTGTATCTGTCCATATCTTCGTTCCTCATAAAAAAACCTCCTTCATGATGAAAGTTCAACTTACTTCAACTGTCTTTGTTTGTTGGACATTTCCTTCATATATTCCAAGAAGGCAATTCTCTTTTCGTCTGGATAGGCTACAATGTCTGCAATGATTTCCTCTTCGAGAGGTTTCAGTAAACGGCCAACCGATTCAGTAAACAATATTTCTAACTCTCTCTTTGTTTCATTAGGATTTCTCACTTCCATCAATATCACCCTTCCAATTACTTACTATTATCTATATAACCTTTATCCTCTACATTAAAACGCAAAAAAATCGACCGCCCATAAAGGCAGCCGATTGTCATCAATTAAATTATTTCGTTACCCCGACATTATGCCACTGATATTGGCGGCCAGCGAGATAATCATAACCTGTCACACGTTCATTCACTCCCGCCAATTGATAACGGAATAATGTCGGAATGACCGGAACCTCTTCATGGATCAATTCCTGCCACTCATTATACGTATCGATTCGATATTGATCATCGAAGGCTTCCTCTGAAATCCCTTTAGCAAGAAGCTCATCATTTTTTTCACTCACCCAGCGGGTATAGTTAAATTCTGCAGATCTGGACCAAATTCCTGATGGATCCGGATCGGAAGCGACACCCCATGCAGCTGAATATACATCAACTTCATCATTATCCTTTTTCAGCAGGTCATAGAATGAATTGAACTCATGCAGCCTTCCATCCTGCAATTCGACGTCCAAACCAACTTGTTCCCATTGCTGGATATAATATCTTGCTAGTGGCTCAGAAACATCGGAACCGCTCATGGAAGCAAAATTGATCTTGAACTCTTTTCCGTCTGCATCTTCACGAATGCCATCGTTATTCGTATCTACAAAACCTGCATCATCCAAAAGTTTTTTAGCTTTTTCAGGATTATATTCATATGCTTTTACATCTTTATTGTTATATTTAAAGTTCGGTGTAATGACAGAGTTGGCAGGGAAGCGAAGGCCCTTGAACATCTTTTCGCCAACTTCTTCATTATTGATGGCATATGCCATTGCCTGACGAAGGCGTTTGTCACCGAATTTCGGGTTCTCATCCATAACGTTTTCTTCTTTTTCCTTATCATAATGACCGAAGTTGAAACCAATATAGGAATAAGCCAATTCCACTTTCCCCAATAATTCGATGTTATCCAATTCCTTGGCCTGATCATATTGCTCAGCCAGGACCTCCGCTACATCGAGGTCACCATTTTCAAGTGACTTGACGACAACGGCCGGATTCACGACTTTTAATGTGACACTGTCCAATTTAGGTTCACCGCGGTAATAATCTTTATTCGCTTCGAATTCGACCGCTTCCCCTTGAACGATTTTCTTCACTTTGAATGGTCCAAAACCAATCGGATTTTTACGGATTTTATCCGAAGATTCCAAATCTGCAATTGGAACATCTTTTAAGTATTCTTTATGAAGCGGGTATGTCCATAATCCAGTCGTGACGGAAGGATTCGCTTTTTTGAAAGTGAAAGTGATTTTCTTGTCGTCGACTTTAATGCCTGAAATCTTATCCGCTTTCCCTTCATGATACTCCTCCATACCCTCGATTAAAGCCATTTGTTCATCATAGCGTACACCTTTGTAATCCTTGCTTCCCATGACAAGGTATGCATATTCTAAATCAGCGCCTGTCACTGGCTTTCCATCATGCCAATTTACATTATCCTTAATCGTCAGCGTGACCGTTTTATGATCATCCGAAATCTCATAGGAAGCGGCACCTTCATTCGTGAAAACATAGTTTTCGTCTGTATCCAATAAATCTTCATCAAAGAATGTGATAACTTGGTTATCAGGCTCGCCTTGATAGAAAACTTTGTTTAATATCCCTTCAAACGGGGTATCGGATACCAATCCATATGTCAAATGGCCGCCTTTAATCGGCTCTCCTTGATTCGTCGTCTTTGTCGGGAATTTAGAGGTATCGACCTGTTCGACATCTTTCCCTTTTTTCTCTTTCGTTGACGATTTCTCCGTATCATCCGAACATGCAGCAAGCAGTAGAGACGAAATGGCCAATGCACTTAATACCTTACTGTAGCTTTTGATTTTCATATCATACACTCCCCTTTTTTATGCTCTTCTTTGTCTTGCATCGGCTGCGCGTTTTAACGCTTGACCAACGAAATTTATACTCAGCATCAACACTAAAATCATGAGTGATGCGGGTACCCATATCCACCACTTGTTTTCCAGAACATCTGGATTTCGAGCATAACTGATGAGCGTCCCTAAACTCGGTGTGCTCTCCGGGAGACCGAACCCTAAGAAAGTCAAACTGGATTCTAGGCCTATATTGCCAGCAAGGTTCAAAATGAAGTTAACGATGATCAGTGAACTGACATTGGGCAGAAGCTGAAACAGGATGATTTTCCAATGTGGCGTCCCGAGTGTCTGTGAGGCGTGGATATAATCCAGCTCACGCTCTGACAAAGCCTTTGAACGAATCAGCCGGGCCTTGCCTGTCCATAAAAACATCGTCATGATTAAAATGAAAACATATACATTGAAGATCGGTACAATCACGACTACAACGATGATGAACATCAATTGCGGCAGGGCAATCACGAAGTCGATAATACGCATGATAACATTATCGGTTGCCCCGCCGAAGTAGCCAGCCAGAAGCCCTAATGATAAACCGATGATAGCCGTGAATAATGTAATGAACAAACTGATCGTGAATGAATTTCTCGTACCCACTATCAATTGTGCAAATACATCCCGGCCGCCATAATCGGTTCCAAGCCAATAGTCTGAAGATGGTTCCATATAAATGGAGAGAAAATCGACCTTCGCTATTTCCTTGGCGTCCATGAAGAGCGACGCACCGTAAACAAAAATCAATATGGCTGCTAATATGATCAATGAGCCCATGGCAAGCTTATCCTTTTTGATTTCCTGCCAGATGATTTTGATTCCTGAAGGGCTCACATCTTTCACTTGTATGTTCTTTCCTGTTTCTACTTTCATTTCCATACGCTCACCCCGCTCCTATTCTATCCGTATGCGCGGATCGACCGCACTAAGTATGATGTCCGAAAGAAGAGTGCCAAGCAGAGTGGCAAATCCCGTCATCATGACGATGGCCGTGACAACGCTGAAATCCCGCAGGCTGACTGAACTAAGGAAAAGCTGCCCCAGACCCGGATAACTGAAAATGGTCTCGATTATGACCGCGCCGCCGATCAATCCGGTAATTTCATAACCTAAGAATGCCGCTATCGGTAAAAAGGAATTTCTCAGGATATGCCGTGAATATACTTTTGATTCAGGCACTCCCTTCGAACGCGCAGTCCTTACGAAATCCTTGATTTTATTATCGATGATTTCATTTCGCAAATATTGGATCGTACTTGTTGTTGCAATTAAAGCTGTACTTAAAGCTGGTAAAATCAAATGATTGATCTTGCTTACAACATAGGCAAATGTTCCTTCATCCACTTTTGAATCGACACTGCCGCCAGACGGGAACCAATCCAGGGCAAATCCGAAAATGAATAACATGATTAAAGCAAAAATGAAAATCGGCGTGCCAAATCCTACATAGCTATAACCCGTAACGGTTTTATCCACCCAGGTATCGTTATACCTTCCGCTAAGTATGCCTAATGGAATCGCAAGCATATATGTAAAGATAAGCGTGACCAACGCCAGGAACACCGTGTTCCAAAGCCTGTCTTCTATAACATCCATGACGGGCGTCTTATGTGTATAGGAAATACCGAAATCCCCCTGTACTGCATTGGATGCCCACCTTATATATTGTTGGTACCAAGGGTCATTCAAACCCAGTTCTTCCCTGATCCTATCAAGCTCGGCCGGGTTGGCCCTAGGATTGATTTCCTGACCTGACAGTGCATCTCCCGGCATTGCTTTTGCCATCATGAAAACGATGATGCTCAATAAAAAGAGCTGCGGGATCATAACTAATAAACGCCTTAGGATAAACTTCCACATATTCCTTACACCTCCTTATTGTAATGCGACTCTATGTGTCGATGAGATTGGCTTCAAATCGTAGGCACGTCCATCCTCATCGAAATATTTTGAGTAGGTAGACTCATATTCCGAGGTGAGTTTTTTTCTAAGCTGCACTTTATCTTCGCGAACTTCCGGCTCTAAATCCGGAATGGCGGCAATCAGGCGCTTCGTGTATATATGTTGCGGATTTTCATAGATTTCCTCGCTTTTGCCTTCCTCTACCAATCTACCGCGATACATAACTCCCATCCGGTCACACATATGCCGGATTACACCTAAGTCATGACCGACAAATAAATAAGTCAAATTGAACTCCTGTTGGAGATCCTGAAGGAAATTCAATACCTGTGCCTGAACGGAAACATCCAGTGCTGACACCGGTTCATCCGCAATGATCAGTTTAGGTTTCAATGTCAAAGACCTGGCAATCCCAATACGCTGGCGCTGCCCCCCTGAAAATTCATGAGGATACTTGTGAATCGACTCCGGACTGAGTCCGACTTTGTCCAAGAAGTCCTGGACGATTTTCTTTTCCTCTGAAGGTGATAACCGTTCAAAGTTCCTCAGCGGTTCGGCAATGATGTCCAGTACCCTCTTCTTGGGATTCAATGATGAATACGGGTCTTGGAAAATCATTTGGATATCTTTTCTAAATGGTTTAATTTCTTTTCTACTTAAAGATGCTAAATCCCTGCCTTCAAACAGGATTTGTCCGGATGTGACATCATTCAGCTTGACCACTGCCTTGCCTGTCGTGGACTTGCCGCTTCCGGATTCCCCGACCAAACCATATGTTTCCCCTTGCTGCAACTCAAAGGAAACACCGTCCACGGCCTTTACGTGATCAACCACCCTTCTGAAAAAACCGCCCCTTATTGGAAAATGCACTTTCAGATTATCTAATTTGAGTAATGTCATGGGCCGATGCATCTCCTTCAGCTTGAAAATAAAATTCTTTATAGCACGTACAGCGCACAAAATGATCATTGCCCACTTCGTGAAGCCGGGGTGTCTCTTCATGCGCATGCTTAGGTATCCAAGGAATCCTATCTTGGAAGCGACATCCTATCCGATCCATTTTCGCTATCGATGGAACGATTCCCTCGATAACGTGCAAACGATTTTTCTCGTTTGCAGCCGAAGGAATCGAATTTAATAACGACCTTGTATATGGA
Organism: Peribacillus sp. Bi134; assembly: GCF_918698065.1. Lineage (NCBI taxonomy): Bacteria > Bacillati > Bacillota > Bacilli > Caryophanales > Bacillaceae > Peribacillus > Peribacillus sp. Bi134. The sequence continues at coordinate 378,374 of NZ_CAKKLN010000007.1, forward strand.
TGCAGCGGATTGTTGAATATCTCTTTAACACTTCCCGTTTCCACTACCTGACCTGCATACATGACAACGATCCTGTCAGCGACCTCTGCTACGACGCTCAGATCATGTGTAATTAAGATGATCCCCATTTTTGTCCTGCTTTGGATATCCTTCAGCAGATCAAGTATTTGTGCTTGAATCGTAACATCGAGTGCCGTCGTGGGTTCATCTGCAATGACCAGTGCAGGGTTGCAAGCAATGGCAATCGATATCATTGCCCTTTGCCGCATTCCGCCCGAGAGCTCATGCGGATATTGCTTGTACGTCCGTTCAGGATATGGAATTCCCACTTGTGTCAAAAGTTCGATCGTCCTATTCTTTTTTTCAGCACTGGAGAGTTCAGTATGGTAATCAAGATTCTCCTCGATCTGTTTTCCTATGGTCATGAGCGGGTTCAAAGCCGTTAATGGTTCCTGAAATATCATACCCAATTCCTTACCACGGACTTTATTCATTTGTACATCATTCAACTTTAGTAGATTTTGACCTTTATAATTGATATTTCCTTCGGATTTCGTTCTCTGCTTATTATGTAATTGCATGATAGATAAGGCCAAGGCACTCTTTCCACAACCTGATTCTCCAACAACTGCTACAATTTCATTTTCATTCACCGTAAACGAAACATCATCCACCGCTGCATGATATTTGCTACCGATTCGAAATGAGGTAGTTAGGTTCTCTATTTGTAAAATAGCTTTCTTCATCCTTGCTCCCCCTAAACTATTTTATCGGGAAAATAATTAATCTTCTGATAATTAGTTAGAATTTTAATCAATTTTTTACATTTATACAATAGTTTTTATAGAAAATAATCACATTTTTTTCATTTTTTATAACTTTAGGAATAATTTTCTGCAATAAAAAATCATTTCCTTTATAACTGTTATACAGTAAAGTTTTGAAGTCCGATTAAATATATAGAATCAATATTTTTGAATTTATTATTTCAAGATATCTTTTTTAAAGATTATGCCCATTTATTGACCTTGTCGTTTTACGTACTGCGGAATGGTTCCGATTGAAGTATTTTAATATTTCAGAAAAATTAGTATATTTGTAAGAATATCATAAAAAAGGTAATTACTTCATATATATTTCATTACTTTAAAAAAAACACCAAATTTTGATGTAATGCAATGAAACCTTTTTAAAACAGATTCGTAGAAAACGGTAGAAAATAAATGATGAGGTGATTGAATGTATTCACAAACTGTACAAACATATATGCCGTCGGTCATGCGGACGTTCGCTTTATCACTTTGCCGTTTCCGTTTTAGGGATGGCTCTCGGCACTCTTGTACCGCCATCGTTGTTTCTTCCGTTAGCGATACTTGAGATCGCCATGTTGATTGGAGCATTTATATTGCGGAGGAAAAAAGCAATCGGCTACACATTTTTGTATAGTTTCACGTTGATTTCTGGAATTACGACCTATCCGATCATCGCACACTACCTAGCTGCTGCAGGGACAAATGTGGTGATCCTGGCAGGTGTTACGACGACAGTCGTATTTGGAGGGCTGTCAATTTATGCCACAACCACCAAAAGGGACCTTTCTTTCTTGGGAGGAATGTTATTTGCTGCCTTGCTAGCTTTAGTTGTCATTAGCATTTTCAACATTTTCTCTCCATTAAGCTCTACAGCCATGCTGGTCTTTTCCTTTATCGGGATTTTAGTTTTCAGTGGTTATATTTTATATGATTTCAATCGTATGAAGCATTACGGGGTAACAGCCGAAGAAGTACCGCTCATGGCCTTGAATCTATATCTTGATTTCATTAACCTATTCATTAACATCTTGCGCTTCTTTGGTATTTTAGCAAGCGATGACTAAAGTGCTAATAGTATAAATCCTAACAAGATAACATAAGAAAGACGCTTGGACTTATCCAAGCGTCTTTTCACATTTCTTTCCCATACGGTTAAGCTGTAAGATGGTAGTAGTGATTTCCCCAAAACTCCTGGCAATGAATAAAATACCAAATCACAATGAATTTGGTCTCAATCATTAATAAGAACGGCAGAAGGGATGCGTATCTTATTTATATAATCCTGGATTTGATTGATCGGTCCATGGCAGTTTCACACCGAAAGTGCTTGCAATGAACTGTGTATCTTCCCTTCGTTTTTTCCTAATTTGGGCCCGTTGTTTTGCTGATTCATTTAAATTCATTTCCATCTCTGTTTCAGGAACCAAACGCGGAACCGGAATTGGTTTACCTTCTTCATTAATGGCAACAAATGTCAAGAATGAAATGACACATAAATTCCGGGCTCCTGTAACTAAATCCTCTGCAACCACCTTTACGATGATTTCCATTGATGTTCTGCCCGTATACGTCACGAAGCTTTCAAGGCAAACTGCATTTCCTTCGTGAATAGGGTGCAGGAAATCGACAGAATCAGTTGATGCAGTAACGACGTTGCTTCGAGCATGACGCATGGCTGATATAGCCGCTACATCATCAATGTATGCCATTAATTTGCCTCCGAACATCGTACCAATATTATTTGTATCCGGCGGGAGGACAAGGCTTGTTTTTATGACCAAAGAGTCCCGGCAATTTTTTGTTTCTTCCATGGTGACTGCACTCCTTTATGTCTGATTCTCACTAGTCCACTTTATCGAATTCTTACCTGTAAAGCAATTCACATGCTTATTTTCCTGCTATTAGTCAAAATTATGCGGCTTATAATGAAGCCAACCGCTTTCACTGCCCTTTTGGCTGCTTGCCCTGCTGCAGCTCACGCAGGCTTAAGCCAAATGTCATTTGTAAATGCGGATAATCCTTGAACCCTGCCCAATCCCCTCCCCAATCGAAACCTAACCCTTTAGCGATGGTTACGACTTCCATCCAATCCGACTTTCCATTATCGTTGCCGTCATAACTCATATCCCAAATGGCCTCGCCTTGTTTGTTAAGGAGGGCAAAATCTATCGCCAAACCGAAATTATGCAGCGATTCGCCACCTCTTGCATTCGTTACGATGTTGCCCGAGTCTGATCTGCCCTTTTCATAGAGTTCATTTTGCTCGGCTAAAGACCGGAACCCCGCCGTAATGATAACCGGGATGCCTTTGTCATTAGCCAATTGAATGAGCTCGTCCTTTTTTTCGGCGACGATCGGATTCAGCTCGTCAGTCAGTTCGATTTCATCCAGATCAGGAGGAAGCATATACTTGAACAAGAGCCCCAGTAACAATCCTATAAAGCCCAATACCAAAAATGTTCTTACCCAAGTGGCTTTCACTGAAAAATCCTTCCTTTACGAATATCTGTCTGAAAGTGAAAAACTCAACCAAAGACGGATGAGTTTCTTCTATAACTTTGCTTTCAATTCTTCAATTTGCAATAAATGCCGTTTTTCATGAAGTCCCACGAACGGGATCCATTGCTTCAAGCTTAAATCTTTAAACAAAGGATGTGGTAATGACTTTTGTTCGAGATCAATTTCCTTTGCATGGTCAACGACCTGTACAAAAGCTTTTCGGGATTCGGACAACTTTTCCTTAACTTCACTCAAAGTTTGGTATGATTCTGACGGAATGACAAATGGCGGCGCCTGGACCTTCACTTCACGATTTAAAGTAAGCTCGATCGGTTTATCCACAGCAGGAATGCTATCGTTGCTTTTCAATTTATCGGATATGCTCTTTGTTATGGCCCTCTCCATTAAATATAAATGATCCAATACCTGGATGATGCTCCATCGTCCAGGTTCAGGATGGGCGTTCAGCTGTTCATCCGATAGTCCGTTGACCGCATTTAAAAGCTCTTCCCTGATTTTTTCATTTTCATTCATTTTTAGCATCTCCTCTTATAAGCCTCGCTAATCTCCTTTAATTATTCCATTTACTATAGGAATGTGTAAAATAATAATACTTTTTGACACAAACGAACCGATTAAAAGTTGTCTATTTTTTGAAAAGCTCTATCATAGTCATTAAGGTAAAATTCAAATGACTTTCAAAATTCATCATAGATAGTCTAAATAGGAGTGATCGCTATGAGTGGAGGACATATTCCATTCAGCCACAAAGGCCGCAGTTCCATGCATGCAATACCTTCAAAAGGAAGCATATGGTTGATGCTCAAACAAATGTTCAATCGGGTACCATCCAAATGGAAGTTTTGCACTTTGATATTATGTATCATGCTTTTCATTTCATTGCTTGAGTTCTCCATCCCCCAGTTGACGCAGTTTACGATTGATAAAGTCATTCCCGAAAAAAGATATGATTTGTTGATCTGGATTGGCACAGGAATTCTTTGTGCCAGCATCTTATTGGCGTTACTGAACTACTTTAACAGCTATATCGTTTCCAAGGTCGGTCAAAGAGCTATTATGGATATACGGAATAGCATGTATGACCACATTCAAACACTGGATATGAAATTCTTTGACAAAAATCGAACTGGTGACTTAATGTCCCGGTTGACCAATGATGTCAATTTACTGCAGCAGCTCATCTCTTCGAGCATGCTCCAAGTCTTGACGGACACGGTGACTTTCATTGCCGTGGCGGTATATATGCTTTTCATTAACTGGAAGCTGACCATTGTCCTTCTTTTTATATTCCCTTTCATGTTCTATATCACAAGGGTATTCGGGAAACGCATCAGGATGTCATTTAGGTCTGTGCAAAGTTCCGCAGGAGATGTCAGCAACCAGTTACAGGATTCCATTTCAGGAATGCGGCTCATTCAATCTTTTACGAATGAAGAGTTCGAATCAAGGCGGTTTGCCGAGCGTAATCAGGAAAATATGGCTGCAAACATTAAGTCCGTTCGACTACGTTCCATGTTCGGTCCGATTATTGATTTATTGAACAATATCGGCCTTGTAGCAGTCATTGTGTTCGGTGCTTGGCAAGTGATGGAAGGTGAATTCACAATAGGATTAATCGTGGCCTTCCTCGCCTATTTGAGGTTGCTGCAGAGTCCCGTTCGCAATTTTAGCCGTGTCATCAGCATTGTCCAGCAATCAGCCGCCGCCTTTGAGCGGATAACTGAAATATTGGAAACACAACCTGAAATAAGTGACAAGGGAAATGCCATTGAACTCCCTTCCATAAAAAAGAAAATTGAATTTCAAAGTGTTAATTTTTCTTATGATGAGAATGTTCCTGTGCTCAGCAGTTTAAACCTGACCATGAAAGCTGGTCAAGTAACCGCTCTGGTCGGCTCCTCTGGTGCAGGAAAATCGACCATCACGAGCCTTTTGATCCGATTTTATGATCCGCAAGATGGAACAATCAAAATGGATGGCCATGATATCAAAAATGTATCACTGAAATCATTAAGGGGACAAATGGGAGTTGTCTCCCAGGATATCATTTTATTCAACGGTTCCATCCGTGATAACATCATGTATGGAAAACTTGATGCTACAGATGATGAAATCATCGAATCCGCCAAAGCGGCAAATGCGCATGACTTTATCAGTGCCTTTCCTGATGGTTATGATTCTCAAATTGGAGAGCGCGGAGTCAAGCTTTCAGGCGGACAAAAACAGCGCATTGCCATTGCCAGGGCACTTTTGAAAAATCCGCAAATCATCATTCTCGATGAAGCAACGGCGGCCTTGGATACAGAATCCGAACATTTGATACAGGAAGCTCTGTCACGTTTATTGATAAACCGGACTTCAATTGTGATTGCACATCGTTTATCGACCATTCATGATGCCGATCAAATAATCGTTCTGGAAAAAGGGCAGGTTCATGAAAAAGGAACACATGAACAGTTATTGCAAAACAATGGCAGATACAAGCAGCTCCATGACTTGCAGTTCCCTCAACTAAAAGCGATATTAAATTCCTAGAAAGCAAGAATGCACAGAATGCCTTTCTGTGCATTCTTGCTTTCATTTGAAATCATAACTTTCCAAAACCCGATTCGCAATGAGCTGATACCCTTTTTCATTCGGATGTAACTTATCACTGAAATACTCTGATTTCTTTTTATCTTCAAAAAGATCATTCGTAGGAATGAATAACATCCTATTGTCTTTATCCGCTATTCCCTTTATTGACTGGTTATAATCGCGAATATGCTTTTCAAGTTTTTGATTTCCTTTAATTGGGTTATATAGTCCCACTACCAAAATATCAGCTTTATCGTTTGCCTTTATGAGTGTTGACGTAATCTTTTTCAGATGGCTGATATACTCCCGTTTACCCTCATTGATTTTTCGATCACTTATTTTCTCCAAGTCCCCGCCGTTACTATTGATCAAGTCATTTGTTCCGATATAAACGATGAAAGTATCGGCTTCATCAAGTTTCGTTTTAATGCGGTAATCATCAAGCTGTTTCATCACCCCATCCGTTTCCTGGCCTTTTATACCGTAATTCCAAAAACTCACTTTTTGTTCCGATTCCGGGTTATTCAATTCATCCTCCAGGCCTTCTATATATCCTTCTCCATCCTTATCCCCTTTTCCATAGGTTAACGAATCTCCAAAAGCCATCACCCTTTGCACATCTTCCGACTCCGAGGCCTGAAATTCATATGCAACAAAACATATAACCAGTACTATAATCAAAAAAACTGACAATTTTTTCATTTGGTTCTCCTCTGCCTTTTTACTAGAAGTATTTAATCCTTTACATACCCAAAAAATCTGCAGACTTAACATAAAAAAGGAATTGTCAGATAAAGAGTAAAAAGTGTATGATAATAAAAAACTTTCAATGGATTGGGTTTCAATTCACCGTCCCTTAAACAAAAAAACGGGATTACCCTTCATTCTGGAGATTGAATAAATGATAGTTAGGAGATTACATCATGGATGAGCACATAGAGTTTAGAGAGGCAGAACTATCTGATTTACCTAGAATTGTTGAAATATATAATTCGACAATTGCTTCAAGAATGGTCACGGCAGATACGGAGCCTGTATCCGTCCAATCGAGGGTTAAATGGTTTGAGGAACATCATTCAGAAAGTAGACCGCTATATATCATTACTATAGAAGGGAAAACTGCTGGATGGATAAGCTTTCAATCCTTCTATGGCCGACCGGCATATAATTCCACTGCCGAAATCAGCATTTATATTGATGATTATTTCCGGGGAAAAGGAATCGGACAAATTTCGATTCAAAAGGCAATTGAATTGAGTCCAAAATTAGGTATTAAGACTATATTGGGTTTCATTTTCGCCCACAATATACCTAGCCTTAAGCTTTTTTCCAAATTCGGGTTTGAAGAATGGGCACATTTACCTCAAGTTGCCGAGCTGGATGGCATTGAGCGGGATTTGATCATTCTTGGTAAACGTGTCGATATTTAATATAATTTTTTAGAGCTATTGCCTTGAGCAGTAGCTTTTTCAAATTAATACAGGTCGAATTGGCTAATTTAAAAATACCGATATGCGTTTTGGAGGGAAAAATATTCTGACTCTCTTTTACTTGCTAACGCATTTAATAGCGTATCCAATTCTTGACTGGCCTGAACAGTAAGCAGACTTGTTAAGCCGTAACTTGCTGCCAATTTGATCATTTCCTGTCTCTTTTCTTCTACCCTTTCTATAGTTACTTTACGGCAAGGCATTATATGCCACCTCCCATTTATTCAATTTTTTTACACTTTCATCATAATTAAACTACTAGTTAAAATCAACTATTTTCCAGAAATAAAATGTGTTATTTTATAGGTAAAATGTGACAAAACACCTACTTTATTCTTTAATTATGTATATTTTATGTCATTTTCTATTAAACGCAAAAAAGCATCCACTAGTGTATACTGTGAATGCTTACATCATATCCCTTATCCAAGAGCCCAAAATATAGCCCATCGCTTACTATGTCATCCATTCAGAAGGTGACTCGTTATTAGGTCTATTTATAACAATCTTATATTCATCTTCAAGCACTTTTAATGGGGCATCATAAAGGTGCCTTTCATCAGAGGTTTTGTATACTCCATTGGCCAATAGCTCTTCAATGAGCTTTGCCTTCCTCTGTTCAATCCTCTTAAATAATTCTGCCATGTAAATGGCTCCTTTCCTAGTCATCCTAGAGCCTGCTTCTAGTTAGCTAACTTTATCAACTTGTTTGATTTTCACCAAATTATATATACCTTTTCTATTATGTCACTAAACGTTATTTCCCAAAAATAAAAGCCCCTTCTAATTCAAGAAGAGGCTGACTGTGTCCGTACGGCTCTTCTTATCTTCCAAGCATATGCTTGTTGGATTTAGCACAGTTCCCAAAATGGGTCCGCTGCCGAGGTTTCTTTGGGCCAAGTCCCTCCACCTCTCTGGATAAGAATTCGATATATAAATGATGTAGAAATGATTCTACCCTAATAATTATCAAAAGTCAATTACCTGGTTCTCCCTTTTTCCCTGGACATTACATGCTCCCTCTTCAAATGCGGGTTGCATTTTCTTGTCTTTCTGATATGATGTCAGTAATTACATACAATTCACACCACTAGGGGAGTCTTTATTAAGACTGAGATGGAAATAGTTTCCGGACCCTTTGAACCTGAACCGGCTCATACCGGCGGAGGGAAGTGGATGATATCGTCCATTTACAGACTATATCCATCTACCCCGTTCAGTATTCAGGAACGGGGTTTTTCATTATCTAGGGAACCATTCTAAAGGAGGATGAACAATGGAGAATATTAAAACAGAAACATTCAGTGATAGACTTCATGCACGGGCAAAAGAGATTTGGAAAAGGAATCATTCACATCCCTTTGTCCAAGCAATTGGAAATGGTACGCTTCCTGAAAAGAAATTTGCCTATTACATGAAGCAGGACTATATCTATCTCATGGATTATTCCAAGCTCTTTGCTTTAGGTGTCATCAAAGCCCATAACATCGAAACCATGGCAAAGTTTGCGAGTATTTTAAATGAAACCCTTCAAGTGGAAATGGATATCCATCGGCAGTATGCTTCCGAATTCGGGATCAGTTCCAAGGAATTGGAAGAAACAGAACCTACTCCCACCACTCTAGCCTATACAGGTTACATGATAAATGCAGCTCAGCATGGGACATTGGCAGACTTGATCGCCTGTCTCCTGCCATGCGCTTGGGATTACTATGAAATCGGTTTGCTATTAAAAAAACAAAATGGAGCAGCATTGGAAAACAATCGCTACGCAGATTGGATAAGGTCCTATTCATCACCTGAATTCGGGGAAGCACACAAGTGGCTGATCGCATTGTTGGAAGAATTGACGGAAGGCATGCCAGAAAAGGAACTTCTTAGATTAGAAAAGCACTTTTTGGTTACTTCCCGATATGAATATTTATTCTGGGATATGGTTCAAAATGAGCAGGATTGGCCGCTGTAGGTCGCAGACATGATGATGAATCCTATCAAGAAACTGACGTTGACTGCCATGATAACGGCTATAACGACACTGACCAGTTCATTTATTTTCATCCCTGCAGGATTTGCAAAGGTCTTTCCTATTCAGCATCTGGCAAATGTCCTCACGGCCGTTCTATTGGGGCCTGCTTATGCTGTGACACAAGCTTTCCTAGTTTCCATCATTAGAAACATGTCTGGTACCGGTTCAATATTCGCCTTTCCCGGGAGCATGATCGGTGCACTTTTGGCTGCCATCCTTTATCGAAAAACACAAAGCTTAAAATTCGCTTGTTTAGGTGAAGTGATCGGGACCGGCATTCTCGGTTCCATGGCCTGTTATCCACTTGCCATCCTCCTATTAGGAGAAAAAGCAGCTCTTTTTGGTTTTTTACCGGCTTTTATGCTCAGTTCATTCGCAGGTTCGATTTTAGCTTTCATATTACTTAAAATACTTTTAAAAAATAATTATATGAAGGGGTTTTTTTATGAAAACAGCATTAACCATCGCCGGCTCTGATTCAGGAGGCGGTGCTGGAATACAAGCGGATTTAAAAACATTTTCTGCACATGGGGTATTTGGAATGTCTGCCATTACAGCCGTAACCGCACAAAATACAATGGAAGTCCGTTCAGTACAGCCAATTGAAACAGCTATCATATCGGACCAAATTGCAGCTATATTTGAAGATATTCCTGTCGATGCAGTAAAAATAGGCATGCTTGGATCAAAAGAAATCGTGGAAACAGTCGCTGCGTCCCTTAAAACCTTCATGCCTGCCATCGTTATCCTTGACCCTGTCATGATTTCCAAAAGCGGCCACCATTTGCTCGACGAAAAGGCTGTCTCCGCCTTAAAAATGGACTTACTTCCGTTTGCAACACTTGTAACACCAAATGTACCGGAAGCGGAAGTGCTTACTGGCTTGTCGATTCGGACGAAACAAGATTTCTACAAGGCATGCATTTCAATACAAGAAATGGGTCCCAAAGCCGTTTTACTTAAAGGGGGCCATGCAGCGGGAAATCCAAATGATCTTTATTATGATGGGACTGACTTCCACTGGATCAAGGGAGAGCGCATACATACAAAAAACACTCATGGTACGGGCTGTACCCTATCATCCGCCATTACATCAAACCTGGCAAATGGCCTGCCCTTGCAAGAGTCGATCGAACAGGCCAAGACTTATATTTCTGAAGCGATACGCAATAGTTTTTCAATCGGTAAAGGTCATGGTCCTGTCCATCATTTTCATTCATATTCAAAAAAAGAACGGAGTGACTTAATATGAAGGTTTCCGCAGCCGATTTATTCGTGAAGGTAAAAGAAAGAAAACCACTCGTCCACCAAATCACCAACTTTGTTACGGTCAACGACTGTGCAAATGCCACCCTTGCCATCGGTGGTTCACCAGTGATGACATCGAGCCCAAGAGAAGTGGCGGATATGGTTAAATTAGCGGATGCATTGGTCCTGAATTTCGGTACGATCGATGATAAAGCCTTGGAAGCAATGGAGATTGCCGGTAAGACGGCAAATGACCTGGATATCCCGGTCATTTTGGACCCGGTGGGAGTTGGTGCCACCGCCTATCGATCAGAGCAAGTGAAAGAGCTCCTAAGTAAGGTTACTTTCCACATCATTCGCGGCAATGCAAGTGAGATCCTTTCATTGATGGGTGGGGATACCGTTACTCGCGGGGTGGATTCGGAGGAGCTTGCGGTCAGCAATGCAGAGCTGGCTGCTCGAGCCGCAAATAAATTGAATTGCATCGTCGTGGTCAGCGGAGCGAAGGATGCGGTCAGCGATGGAAAACGTACGTCCATCATCGATAACGGGAACCTGCTATTAACTAATGTTACAGGTACCGGTTGTATGTCCACTGCTCTTATCGGCACTTTTTCTGGAGTCACCGATGATTTCTATTCTGCGGCGATTGCCGGTATCTCAACCATGAGCATTTCAGGGGAACTAGCTGCCAAAAACCTTCAAGAGGATGAAGGAACAGGAACGTTTCGTGTGCGATTAATCGATGCAATATCAAGAATGGATAAGGAAATCTGGATGCATGAGGTGAAAATAAATGAAGAAGTCCCAAATTGATTTAAGCCTGTATTTAGTTACGGAAGAGTCCCTGGCAATAGAAGAATTGACCAAAATCATTGCAGAATCGGTTTCAGGAGGAGTCTCGATCGTACAGCTTAGAGAGAAAAATAATTCCTCCCTCTCCTTTTATAATAAAGCTTCTGCATTAAAACAGTTATTGAACGAGCTGTCCATTCCCCTTATCATCAATGACCGGGTGGATATAGCACTTGCTGTTGCAGCGGATGGAATTCATATTGGGCAAGATGACCTTCCACTGCCTGCCGTCAAAAAAATGGTTCCTGAAGATATGATCGTCGGTGTATCTGTTTCCAATCTTGAAGAGGCTCTAGAAGCGGAACGAAATGGAGCAGATTATATCGGAGTCGGTTCCGTTTTCCCTACAAAGACCAAACAAGATGCAACCTTAATGGCAATTGGGGATCTGGAGGAAATTTGCCGCAGCGTATCAATTCCCGCCGTAGCCATCGGGGGTATCACGGCCGATAACATTTCCTCCCTTTCTGCTAGCGGGCTTTCAGGTACCGCAGTCGTATCAGCCATCATGAATGCAGAAAGTCCTAAGACTGCCTCCGAATCCCTTTTAAAAATCATAAAGGACTTTAAATAACAAAAGGATGGGGACTGAATACAGTCCCATCCTTTTGTTTATGTCAAAACGGTATTCTTTGTTTCCTTCCCAAAAGCTACGGCAACTGCCCCCACTAAAATAGCAATTGTGAAAATGGTGAAAATCGATGAAATCGGGGTGCCGGCAGCAACTAAATACCCTACAAGCAACGGTCCCAGGACACCGCCGATCCTGCCGATCCCTGCGGCTAAACCAGCACCTGTACCACGAACTGCTGTGGGATACTGCTCAGGAGTATACGCATAAAGCGCACCCCATGCCCCTAGGTTGAAGAAAGATAGGAACATTCCGGAAACTATCAGCAGTGCCAGCCCCTCTGCAGACCCAAAGAAAAAAGCACTGACTGCCGTTCCAATTAAGTATGTGATCAAAACGAATTTACGTCCAAACTTCTCTATCAGCCATGCAGCTGAAAAATAGCCCGGAAGCTGTGCAAGCGTCATGATCAATACATATTCAAAGCTTTGAATCATGCTGAATCCTTTTAGGACCATCACACTTGGCAGCCATAAAAACATCCCATAATAAGAAAAGACCACGCAAAACCATAGAACCCACAACACAAGGGTCTGACGGGAGTATTCCTTTTTCCAGACACTTTTCATATTGCTTAATACAGATGGTCTCTGCTTTTTTTCAAGTTCCGTATACTTCGGTGAATCCGGCAGTTTCAAGCGCAGATACAGCGCATATAAAGCGGGTACGGCGCTCAATAACAATGCAACCCGCCAACCATAGGCCGGTATGATGAAATAGGATATGAGAGCTGCCAAAATCCAGCCAACCGCCCAAAAACTTTCAAGAAGGACGACGACCCTTCCCCTTTTACTCGCTTCAACACTTTCAGAGACCAATGTCGACGCAACCGGAAGTTCCCCTCCAAGTCCCATTCCAATCAAAAATCGCAATATCAAGAACAAGCTGAGTGTACTGACTGCTGCAGACAGGCCACTTGCGATTGAAAACAATAATAAAGTAATGATAAAGACATTCTTCCGTCCGACCCTGTCGGCCATCGCACCAAAGAATATGGCTCCAACAGCCATTCCTATGGAGTTTATGCTCCCAATCCAGCCAACCTGCTCACTGGTTAAGTTCCAGTCCTGTCTTAAAGCTACTATAATGAAAGAAAGCATACCGACATCAAGTGCATCGAACATCCATCCAAGACCCGCAACACCAAGTAACTTACGCTGCGATATCATTTTCGCATCATTTCCCATATATTCCTCCTGAAGAACTTTAGACCTTCTTGTTATTTTATCCTTATTCATTTTAACTATTAACTTTCATTTTTGCTATAGTAAATACACATGTCATGACAAAAAAATACTTCATTTTTAAAATGATGAAGAAACCTTGGATATTCTGTCGAATGTTATAGATTGAATATTCCCTTTTTTTCATTTATCATAAAAATTGGCATAGATCATAGCGTTAACAATAAGTCATCATGTTTTGCCCAAGATAACCATTTTATTCAGGAGGGTAATTAATGACAAATCTAACGTTAGAAGTAAGTGGAAAGCTGCAAAAATTTTTAACAGGACCAAAAAAGCTCTATATTAATGGCCAGTTTGTAGAAAGTGCTTCAAAAAAAACCTTCTCCACTCCTAATCCTGCTACAGGACAAAAACTTGCCGATGTTTATGAAGCTGATAAAGAAGATATCGACTTAGCCGTCAAAGCTGCACGCAAAGCATTCGATGAAGGTCCTTGGTCAAGGATGAGCGCGGCTGCACGCAGTAGGCTTATGTATAAACTAGCCGATTTAATGGAAGAAAATAAAACTGAACTAGCTCAATTGGAAACGTTGGATAATGGGAAACCAATCAATGAAACGACCAATGCCGACATTCCTTTAGCGATAGAACATATGAGATATTTTGCTGGCTGGTCCACCAAGATTGTCGGGCAGACCATTCCGGTAAGCGGAAATTATTTTAACTACACAAAACACGAGGCTGTTGGTGTTGTCGGCCAAATCATCCCATGGAACTTTCCGCTTCTTATGGCGATGTGGAAACTGGGAGCAGCACTCGCTACAGGTTGCACGGTCATATTAAAGCCTGCTGAGCAAACACCGCTTTCAGCTCTTTACCTGGCTGAATTAATAGATGAAGCCGGTTTCCCTGATGGTGTCGTCAATATCGTTCCCGGTTTTGGTGAAACCGCCGGACAAGCACTTGTCGACCATCCGCAAGTAAATAAAATTGCATTTACCGGTTCGACCGAAGTTGGAAAATTGATCATGCGCTCCGCTTCATATTCATTGAAACGGGTAACATTGGAACTTGGAGGGAAATCGCCAAACATCATCCTGCCTGATGCTGATTTCTCGAAAGCCATCCCTGGAGCTTTGAATGGGGTCATGTTTAACCAAGGTCAGGTATGCTGTGCCGGTTCAAGGGTTTATATTCAAAAGAAACATTATGATAATGTTGTTGCCGATATGGCCAGCCATGCAAAAAACATCAAACAAGGGATAGGTCTGGATCCAAGTACACAAATTGGACCGCTTGTTTCAGAGGAGCAGCAAAATCGGGTAATGGGTTATATAGAAAAAGGGAAAAACGAGGGTGCGGAAGTTCTTGTTGGCGGAAATAAACCGGGTGAACAAGGCTACTTTGTTTCTCCTACTATATTCGCTGGTGTTGAAGAGGATATGACGATTGCAAAGGAAGAGATTTTCGGACCTGTCATAGCGGCAATGCCATTCGAGGATTTAGATGATGTCATTAACCGTGCAAATGCCAGTGAATATGGATTGGCTGCCGGCTTATGGACAAGCGATATAGCCAATGCCCATTATGTTGCAGGAAAACTCCGTGCCGGTACAGTATGGGTGAACTGTTATAACGCGTTCGACGCAGCTTCCCCGTTCGGCGGCTACAAACAATCCGGAATCGGACGTGAAATGGGTTCTTATGCACTGGACAACTATTCTGAAGTGAAAAGCGTCTGGATTAATTTGGGCAAGTGATTTTTTGACTATTAAGAAAGAGGGTCTCAAAGAGGCCCTCTTTCTTTCAGTCCAATGATTCACTGTATAGAATCCTTGAATTATTCAACTATTCAAACCTTTTCAATAGTCTTTCCTTCTTTAGTTTTGATAAAATGCAAGATAGACAAAATAGCTGCTGGAGCCTGAGCGAACTTATATTGCAAATGAACTCCTTCGTATACTGTAAATTTTCACATAGGAGTAAAAAGTTTCTTTTTTATATGACAATAAGTACAATTATAAATGTAGAAAATGGAAAAGGAGATTTAAAATGATGAGTGATTTTCAAGCGAATTTAGAAAAATATGCAGAACTTGCCGTAAAAGTCGGCGTAAACATCCAACAAGATCAAACCCTGGTCGTAAATACAACATTAGAGGGCGCTGACCTTGTGCGTCTCATTGTAAAAAAGGCATATGAGAACGGTGCGCGCAATGTCATCGTTAATTGGAATGATGATATTGTTTCACGCACAAAATATGAACTGGCTCCGGATGAGGTGTTCCACGAATATCCAAAGTGGCGCGCAGAAGAAACGATCGAACTTGCAGAAAACGGAGCTGCCTATCTATCCGTCATCTCCTCCAGCCCTGACTTATTAAAAGGTGTAAAGCCTGAAAGGATTGCCAACTTCCAAAAAGCATCAGGGACGGCACTTAAGAAGTGGCGTCAGTATATGCAATCCGATAAAGTGAGCTGGTCCATAGTTGCCGTCCCTTCAAAGGCTTGGGCTGATAAAGTATTTCCAGAAGAAGCAGAAGGTAAACGCGTTGATCTGCTATGGGAAGCCATTTTCAAAGCAGTTCGTGTTGATGTGAAGGATCCTGTAGATGCCTGGAAAAAACACGATGATACCCTGCATGAAAAGGTTAATTATTTAAATGACAAGCATTACCAAAAATTGCATTACACGGCTCCAGGAACCGACTTGACAATCGAGTTACCCGACAAACATCTTTGGGTCGGGGCAGGAAGCGTCAACGTACAGGGTCATGAATTCATGGCTAATATGCCAACCGAAGAAGTGTTTACAGTTCCATTGAAAACAGGCGTTAACGGTACGGTTTCCAGTACGAAACCACTTAGTTACGGCGGCAACATCATCAATAATTTTTCCGTGACCTTTAAGGAAGGACGGATCATTGAAGTAAAAGCCGAAGAAGGGGAAGAAATCCTAAAGCAATTGGTTGAAACAGATGAAGGTTCACACTACCTTGGGGAAGTGGCACTTGTTCCATTCAACTCACCGATTTCTCAATCGAATGTTTTATTCTTCAATACATTATTCGATGAAAATGCATCAAACCATCTCGCTATCGGCAGCTCCTATGCTTTCTGTATTGAAGGCGGAAAAAACATGAGTCCAGAAGAGCTTGCAGAAAATGGACTCAATGAAAGCCTTACACATGTCGATTTCATGATTGGATCGGAGAAAATGAACATCGACGGCATCAAACAGGACGGCACTTCCGAACCTGTCTTCCGTAATGGGGATTGGGCGTTTTAAGAAGAGCTTTGATCTATTAGGGTTTTGAACGTCTAAAACCTTGAGTGTTAGACAGAAATGGTCACTATTCATCAGCCGCGTGTTTCTGCATACTAGGAAGCACGCAGCTATTGATATAACGTAATTTTGAATAGTTGTATAACCAATCCGCTTTGAAAATATTCTATATTACCAAGTCTAGGGTTAATACAACATTTATTAAAGCTAATATAAGTTTTGATATGTACTACCGCTACATTCAATTTCATTTGAATCGACAAGTTTTGAATAAATTGATCAAATGGTAATTTAATCGGATTAAACACCAGCTAGAAATTCACTAAGATAATGTTCCCCTTCCTACTTAACATTCCTGTATTAGTAAAAATTGATAAAACCACCAATCTTAATGACTGGTGGTTTTTGTCTATTTATAAAAAAGACAAAGTATTTTAAATCAAAAATACTTTGTCCCCCAATTAATATCCTAGAATAAACGGATGAACACGGCAACTCCGGTTCGCCCGAAGTCAAGGTTCAATACTTGTATAAATCTATTTCCAAGTAAACAACGTACAGCAGCTCTGTAGGAATCACCAGTCTCTAATTTTTCAGCACAAGGAGCAGCACTTCCAATCGTTGTAGCTTGTACAATTGTACGCTGAGCTAAAGGTATTAACGTAGCTCTTTCCCAAAGAATCGTAACTACATCAACAGATCTAGAACCAGACATATAATTCACCTCTTTTCATTGTTAATATATTAAATGCAATTTCAGACAGCATGGTTCGTTCTTTTGTCATGCTACACACAAAAAAAGGCGTATTTATTATATGAATATTCAAGAAAAAATCTAGCAACTTATTCAAAAGGAAACGAGCGACAAAAAGGAAATCCAGGAACACTTTGAAATCCACCAAGTCGTCGAAGCCACTGCCCGATTGTCGAGCAATAATCTGAAGCCGAGCTGCGAATGAAACTTGGCAGTACATCTGTCAAAGGACTCTTAGCCGATTTCGTCAATATCTTCCATTTAAGGAAATCAACAGGAAGTGTGTATTAATGATAGAAACTGATACAATTCATTTCGATAAAGGTTTTCGCCGATTGAATTTCATAGCCCTGATGATTTAATGGAGATTGTGGAGCGGATTAGTAAGAAGGTTTAGGTAATTAGGGGTTGTGAAAGAGAATGTGACGTTATCAAGACGTTTAACTTAGTGACCGCTTTTGAAACCCAAAAACATGCGTTATTAAAGGAGTTGTGACCAGCTTAGTGACCAAAAAATGACCGCTCCTGTAACGAAATAAATAATACTAAAAAGTCGGTCTGAAAGTTCGTGATTTAGGGTTTCCATTCATTTAATACAAAAAGAAGTTCCAAAAATAAATGGAACTTCTTTTTTATATGAATTTTAAGGTCGTTTGAATAAGCCAATAAATTGATAGTAATCAGTTCGTATAAACCTATTAAATAGCTTCCGTTTTTTCGTAGCCAATTTGCTCTATGATCTTTCAAAATCTGGATGGGACGTAATCATATTAACGGTCCAATTATCAAGCTTAGCGAAAGCTTGACCCATTTCTTTATACATTTGCTCTACCGCTTTCTGCTCCCCAATCCGCTCACCATATGGAGGATTCTCACCAGATTATTTCTTTTCCAATTGCTTCTTATTATACTATGGCTTTGGATAAACAAAAGGGAATACAAATAAGCCTCCCTCTAAGATTGGAAGAGGCTTATTCTAAGGGAACTTTATTAACTGTTTAGGCTTATTATAACTGTACTTTCTCTGGTAACACAGTGGTCACATGCGATCACAAAAAAGTAGTTTTTCCTACTTTCTCTATTTTTATCTTTTAATCTTCGGAACCTGTCTTCCATAATGGGGATTCGGCGTTTTAATTAACTGACATTCTTGAAAGCCTTCTAATTCATAGCCACGTGATTCCCCTGTATTACTTTAAGAACATGTGGCTGTTTTTTTCATTCACATTTAAAAAAACACCATTAGGCTTTTAGCTTTTGTCCAGCAAACTGAATGACATGGCATGCCTCTTTATATCATTGGAATATCTTGAACACATCTTTCATTGCCAAATATGTTATACTATTATTAAAGAGGGTGGCTAAATTGAAAAGCAATAAGTATAATACTGGTGAAACAGTAACTATTCAGGATACTAATGAATCAGTAACCATTAATAAATGGGCATATGTAAAAAACATGAAAAGATATTCTTATACTGTTAAAGAACATCCGACTACTTTTTTCTTTGAAGAAGAATTAAAAAAAGCTTAATGACAAGTCACTAAAAACCTACTCAGTTAGAGTGGGATTTTTTTTGCTTTCATTTTATAGCACAATAAAAAACAGACTCCCATCGAGGAAGTCTGTTCATATAGGTTACGATTTAATTTTAAAATTAAGCTTTTTGAACGTTAGCAGCTTGAGCTCCACGTGCACCTTGCTCAACTTCGAAAGTTACTTTTTGACCTTCGTCTAAAGATTTGAAGCCTTCGCTTTGGATAGCTGAGAAATGTACGAATACATCGTCTCCGTTTTCGCGTTCGATAAATCCAAAACCTTTTTCTGCATTAAACCATTTAACTGTACCTTGTTCCATTGTTGTTGCCTCCTAGTGCATAACACACATTGTATTACTATTTTTAATCATTTGGAAAATAACGAGTATCCTCTTCCACAACCAAAAACAATTCTTTATTAGATTAACATGAATTGATGCAGATAGCAAATTTTCCAGTGATATTTTAAGTTGGCTTCACATTCTTTTTGCCTTCCTATTTTCTTTATTTATCGAATTTAATGATTCAGATAATAATTAATGGGTATATCAGAGTAATAACAAACCGTACGATTTTCACTTTAAGAATTACAACAAGGAGGTCACTCAATGAAATATTACAAAGTTTCTAATAGCGGTTTTGACAGTAAGGTTATTGTAGCCTATAGCGGGTATGAGGCACTCGGATATTATTTAATGGAAATCGATGATCAACTTGGTTTTGTTGATGATATAGATGTGGAAGAAGTGGATGCTGATGAACGAGTCGAGATTTCCTATACCGGGTATCCCGTTTATAAAACACTTAAGGAGCTATATCAAGAGAAAGATTTTTGGGAAGTGCCTAATGTTGTCGTGGAAGTCGAATAATGAAGGCACCCCACATCTTTAAAAGAATTCCAATTTACCTCCCAATTAAACCGGTCATATAGTATTTGGTAATTGCCAGATATTCACGGGTATATGATTTCAATAGTGACACTTTTGGTGTCTTTACCGGCAATCCCTTCATGTCCAAGCCTTCTCTTTTTGCTATTTCCTGCCCGGTAGATATGAAAGTCATTACTAACGATCAAGCCTGAAGCTGCTGTATCTGGAATGAGTTCTTTTGAGAAAACAATATTTTCGTGAGTTGTTGTAAATTTGTCTTCCATCATGATGCGTGCTTCTTCAATTCCCTGGGCGATTAGTCCCTGTTGCATGGCTTTTGCTTCCGATATTTCTTCTCCCGGTCCTTTGCCGCCAGATACAATGGCCACTGTCTGTTTATTAGCCGATAAATACTCTGCAGCTTTATCAATCCTGTATTGTAAGGATAATGATGGCACCGAACCTTTGACCCTTGCTCCAAGAATAATGAGATAATCGGCATTTTCCGGAATTTGCTGGTGAATGGTACCTTGAATTTTCATGTGCAAAAAACCAAAATACCCCAGTACTGCAATAACGCTAATTACACAAAATTTCTTTAAAGTTTTTCCCCGTTTTTTTCTTTCCTTATATATCTTGCTTTCCCACTGACTCCCTCATAAATAAGATCGAAGAGCGGGAAATCATGAAGGACTTCCCGCTCTTCCAAAAATATTGAATTCAACAGCTTATTCTGTAACCATGTCATCATATATCAATTTTCCAATTTTACTGATTACTTGACGGCTTTCTTCCTCTGATTTCATATCTTCAGTAAGAACTGCAGCATAAACAGTTTGTGTTTCTGACCGAATGATTGCGCAATCATGGGCAACTCCTCGAATTCCGCCCGTTTTGCTTGCGACCTTGACCCCTCTACCCATCAGTGATGGAAGTTTATCCCTTAATTGCTGATTGTCAAGTGCACGCAAGATTCTTTCCTGGCTTTCTTTCGTTAAAAAGTTGCCTGTATGTATGGCTTTTAAGCAGGTGATCGTATCTTCCGCCGATATGGTATTGTCGCGCCCTTCTTTTAGTGCCTTAAAATCCTGCATTTTTCGTTCGAGGACAGTATTTTTCAAACCAAGTTCCTTGATGCATTGATTGATTTCCTCAAAGCCTAGCAGGTTCATCATCATATTCGTGGATGTATTGTCGGAAACGGTTATCATCAATGTCAATAAATCCTCTACGGTTAAAAATACCTTGTTCGATAAGACATGCAGCACACCGGATCCCCCAGTCACTTCATTAGGCGGGATGGTCACTGGTTGGTTCAAATAGATTTTCTTTTGTTCACTTTGACGATAACCTTCGATGATCATTGGTATTTTGATTAAACTCGCTGATTGAAAGGATTCATTCTCATGATATCCAATCGTGTCCCCAAGACCATTTTCAATTTTATATGCGATTCTCCCATTAAATGTTTCAACTAATGCCAAGATATCATGTTCTATAGTCTTTAAGGTCATCTATCCCTGTTCCTCCCTTATATATCATATAATCCCTATAAAAATCCATATACCCTAACTTATTCTACCATGTTAAAAGCAGTACAATCTTCTTATAAATTCCAAATCGAATGATTTTTTGTATAAAAAAAGAGCCTTCATATCGAAAGCTCCGAGTTTATTGACAAAAGGGGGTCCGTCTGAATTTTTAAACTAGTTGATTGGAACGGAGGGTGCGAGACTCCTGCGTGAAAAGCGCGTCCAAGGGAGACCCCACAGGCGCCAAGAGCGCCGAGGAGGCTCCCGGACCGCCCGAGGAAAGCGAGTGCCTGGAGAGGAAATCAACGATCATATTTTACACTCCCTCAGAAAAACGTAGGCAATCTTAATTATTATCGATTTTGTCTACAGTTTAAGAGCCTTCATATCGAAAGCTCCCTCAATAACCATTATTCATCTGGCATTAACTGCCCGGCTCTTCGCTAATGGGAATCGTTTCTTCTCGGTTGTATCCACCTGTGTGATTTTACCATCATGTACGGTTATTAAAACTGATCCATATTGCAGATCTTCCAAGCTTGAAATGATATGCCTGATTTTCATTTCTTCTTTCTTTTCCATAATATCTCTCCCCTTCACTACTGGTAATAAAGCTTCGTTTCATGCCTAATGTTAAAAGTGATCCCATGAAAAACGCAGGTTTTTCCCACTTTCAATGTTTTCTTGAGGAACTTGGTTTACCTATCATATCCTCATCACTTTACTTTCCGAATAAGAATAACCAGTTAATAGGAACTCCATATTCCCCTCCCTTCACTATAAAAAATAAAAGGCACCCGCCATCTAACAGATTAGATGTAAGGGTGCCTTTAGTTGACTAATCGGCCATATTCGGGAGTTGCTTATGTTATAGAAAAATAAAATTCAAGCAACAAACCATATTATTCTTACCAATTAACTTGGTTTTTACTAATATAATCCAATTTTCTCCTATTGTCAATAATACTTTTAAATTTTCTGATTAGTCTGCGTTTTACATTTTACTTATTTACCACTTTACCAAACTAAACTATTTGAGATATACTATTTTAGTATAAGTTGTCGGTATAAACACACACTTTGTATATAAGAAAGGTTCGATATAAATGGTAAATAAAAAATGGGGTTTATTGATTTTGACCACTTTCGTAATTGGAAATATGGTCGGCGGCGGAATTTTCATGCTCCCTGCTCAATTAGCACAGGTATCCAGTCCATTAGGGGCCACATTGGCATGGATTGTTACTGGACTGGGAGTTTTTCTAATAGCTTTGGTGTTTGGTAAACTGGCAGTCCGAAAACCGGATTTGAAGGCTGGACCACAAAGTTATGCTCAATCATTATTTAAATCTCCTGCTAAAGGAAGGGTTTCAGGGTATAGCATGGCTTGGGGCTATTGGGCTGCGAATTGGGCTGCGACAGCTTCTGTCATCATTTCATTTGCTGGTTACCTATCAACGTTTTTCCCGGTGATGCATAGTACGAAAGTGATTTATACTGCAGGTTCGTTTCAACTTGAACTAGGTAAAGCATTAACGTTTGCGGTATGTTCCATTGCCCTTTGGGGGATTCAGGCAATCTTGGTAAGAAGTTTTAACAGTGCTGGGAAAATGAATCTTTTTGCTACAGTTACCAAAGTGCTTGGATTCTTATTTTTCATCATTATCACGATATTCATCTTCGATACTTCCAATCTAGGAAACGGAGCTGAATTTTATGATAAGGCAGGTTCAGCCGTCTCTTTAGGTGATCAAGTGAATGCTGCTGCAATTTCAACATTATGGGCCTTCATCGGTATCGAAGCTGCCGTCATGCTTTCAAACCGTGCCAAGTCACAAAATGATGTAAAGAAAGCGACGATTTTTGGTTTACTCATCGCTGTTGCCATTTATATCGGCATTACTTTATTGACGATGGGTGCCATATCACAAGACGAGTTGAAAATATCACAAAAACCGCTTGTTGACGCACTACAAGCAGTAGTTGGTTCAAGCGGCACGTATTTAATGGCTGCTCTTGCCGTCATTTCCTTATTGGGATCGACAATCGGATGGATTGTCGTTGCCTCAGAAGTTCCTTACCAGGCAGCGAAATCGGATTTGTTTCCAGCCTACTTTGCGAAAGCGAACAAAAATGGCACACCCGTCCGTTCTATGACAATAACAAATATCATGACACAGATATTCTTATTCTCCACTATTTCGGGTACGATTTTGGAGGCTTATAAATTTTCGATGATCGTCGCTACACTCGCTTACTTGATCCCGTATCTTGCATCCGTTTTGTATCAATTGAAACTGGTCATGACTGGGGAAACCTATGACATCATGAAAGGCTCAAGGGTACGTGATGGAATTATCACCATCCTGGCTTTAATCTACTCGATCT
Source organism: Peribacillus sp. Bi134 (assembly GCF_918698065.1). Taxonomy (NCBI): domain Bacteria; kingdom Bacillati; phylum Bacillota; class Bacilli; order Caryophanales; family Bacillaceae; genus Peribacillus; species Peribacillus sp. Bi134. Next base: position 402,087 of record NZ_CAKKLN010000007.1, read on the forward strand.
GGGTCATCAAGACAGGTACAGCCGATATGAATACATTCATACTTGGCATTGCCTTATATGTATTCGGAATCGTCCTATACCCACTCTGGATGAGAAAAAAAGCATAACCTTAAACACCTTGGCATTAATAAGTGCCAAGGTGTTTTTTTATATATCCTTTATTGCCAATCTAGTTCTCAGCTGAACCGTATCACCTGATCTTAGCTCCCTCAATCCAGTCAATTTCGCAGACAAATCCAAATTAGGAGCATTCGTTACCCATGTATATGGTTCAGGACAGGCGAACCCCTCCTGGTTGAATAATACCCAAAACTTAAAGTGTTGATCAGCATGATAGATGACCTGTATGCCTGCCTCTTGGTCAGTGAGAATGCACTCGTTCTCGAGGGCTCTTTCCTCATCATAGCCAAATAGGTCATCAAACAGCCGGCCCTCCAAGCTAAAGCCGTTTTGGATTTCCAGTGTATCGGCCGTTTCATGAATTGCACCAGTGGGCAATGACCTTTCATTCAACTCCCAATGTTTATTGACGGGAAGGGATATTCTGCAATCCTCTAATTTCCCCCCTGGTCCAAATGGAAAATTGAATACTGTATGATAACCTGCCCCCCACGGAAAGGGATCATTGCCCTTGTTGGTGATTTCCAATTGTATATCCAATGATTCATCCCTTAAAATTAAAGACATATTCACAGTGATGTCTTGTGGAAAGCTATCTTTTAAATCAAACTCACTGCTTGAAAATTCAGTATTAATGACAATTTCTTTCCCGTTCACTTCCTTTTTGCAGACTTTCCAAGGCTTGTCATGTAAAAAACCATGTATATGATTAAATTTTTCCGTTTCATTGACCGGAAACCTATACACAGTCCCCTTATATGTAAATTGACCAGCTTCAATTCGATTAGGAGGAAACAAGATAGGCATTCCGTATAAAATGGGAGCCTTTTTATACTCTTCCAGACTAACCGGAGTTCGCAGTACCTCAATATCCTTTTGCTTGTACTTAAACGAAAGCAGATTGCTTCCTAAAGATGGCGCAAGTATCGCTTCCACTTTTTCATTGCCGAACTTTATGGCCTTTTCATTTAAAAAAGTGATATCTTCCATGTAACCTGTCACTTATTCTCCTCCTTTGACTTGAACATATATCCATCCTACTTCCGCAGACCATTTTTTGCAACAAATGGAAAATATAATTCATTATAATCTATCTGTGTTTAAAATATGTGTTGGCAATCTAGCATTATGCTTTGTTTGCTTTACTATTTTTCTATTTCTCTATTATCTTTTTCCCTCACATCGATCAAGTTGTACCTTATTAAATAAAAAAAGGATGCCGTTACGGCATCCTTTTTTTATTTATCTATTACTTTCACTTACTAAAGCCACTATGCCTTCTTCATCATCCAAAACAAGTTCAATACCCGAGTATGGATCTTTATTCATATATTCATCCAGCCATAAGCGAAGCGCTTCTATCAAGTTGATGGTAATTAACACTTGTTTTCGGCCATCGACAAACGCTTCCGCCGAAAAGCCATAATCATCATCATACATTAACTCCACTTCCACCTCATTGGGCTGTACCTGCTTTTTACGGGCAATGTAAACACAAACCGCATTGATGATATCTTGTTCGGATATCTTTAGCCTCTCCATGGGTTTGTATCCTCTTTCTTCTTCTTATCTTTGAAATACGTGAATATTTTACGGATTACAACGATTAATACCACAACCGCCAACACGTTGATTAATAGACCAAGTATAGAACCAAGCATTCCCATATTGGCGAATAGGCTTCCAAAAAGTAAACCTGCCAATCCACCTAGCATAATTCCTTTCATTAAGCCGCCTTTTGTGAATGTGTTTCCACTCTTAGCTTTATTAGTAGTAGTAGCATCTGACTTCTTCGTTTCTTTATTTTGGAAATTCGAATTATTATTGTTGTTGCTGTTAAAGCTTCTTTTTCCTGACTTGTAACCCCTTGCATCGACTGATTCCGTATGATCCTGGAATACATAAGTGCCGACTGGCGAGAATGCTAGTGTAATTGTAAGTAATGCAGCCATAAATTTTTTCATCATGTTTTTTTGCCTCCGTTTATAGTATGGAATGATGTTTCTTTATATGTTTTCCCAGAGTTACTGAAGTCCACATCACCTATCCTTATTTTATCTTATAGTATTTACGTTGAATTTCAAAATAAGTTTCATTTTTTTTCGATTTTTTTCAAAAAAAATAAGCAGGGGCATTTTCTCCCCTGCTTATTATAGAACTATTAGTTTACACGAACGACACGGCCGTTGAATACACCTGCCCAATATCCGCTTTCCATATTGGCGATTGCAACACCTGTTGAACTTTGGGAACCGATAAATTTGCCGCCGCCGACATAAATACCGACATGTCCATCAGTTTTATAGGTATTGAAGAACACTAAATCTCCAGGTTGTATTTGACTCTTAGATACTTGACGTCCTGCACCTTTCAATGCATCCGTACTTGCTGGAAGGTTCACACCAGCTTGTTTATAAGCCCATGCAACGAATCCTGAACAATCGAAAAGACCGTTAGCAATATCGGATGCCGTTCTTCCGCCACCAAATTTATATGTGGAGTTACCGATATATTTATAACCTGCTGTAATGGCAGAGCCTGTATTTGCACTGCTTGGTTTGCTTGATGTTTCAGTTTTACTGGCTGCAGGTTTTGCAGCAGAACTGTTTTCAGATGAATTTGAAGATGATTCACCTTTAGATGAGCTTTTTGCCGAAACTTCGCCTTTAGAAGAACTTGTTGATTCTTCCCTAGAAGAGCTTGATGATCCTTCACTGGAAGAATTTGAAGAACTCACTTCTTCAGCAGCACGGTCAAGATCTGCTTTCTCTGCTGCTTTACGTTCTTCCTCTTTTTTGATATTTTCACGGATGGATGCTATTTGTGCTTCTAAACCGGCATCTTTATTCTCTAAAGATTGTTTTAGTGCTTCTGTTTCCGATTCCTTCTTTACAATCTTAGCCTTCATGTTGACAGTTTCAGCTTTTTGATCTTTAATTTGGGATTGCATGCCTTTAAGCTCTACTTCCATATCCTTAAGGCTTTGCAATTTTTTCTCAACAGTCGCTTGTTTTTTCTCTAAGTCAGCTTTATCCGCTTCCTGCTCGCTAAGAATCTGTTGGTCAGCTTCCACGATAGTGGCTACCGCTCCAACACGATTAACGAATTCACCAAAGCTTTTAGAGCCTAAAACAACTTCTAGGTACTCAACGTCCCCGCCGCTCTCTTGGAATGAAAGCGCGCGCTCTTTCAAGACTTCCTCGCGTTTTGCGATTCTTTCTTCCAACGCTTTAATTTCTTTCTTTAAAGATTCTATGTCTTTTTCGGTGTCTTTAATTTCTTGTTTAGTATCTTTGATTTTTTGATCATTTTCTTTCATTGCCGATTCGATCTGGGCAATTTGGGCATTCATTTTCGATTGTTCTTTTTTCAATTGCTGAATAACTTGTTCTGCCTCTGAAATATCTGATTGTATTCCTGTGCGTTGCGATTGAATATCCGTGATAGATTCAGCTTTTACAGACGGTATGGCAAAAGCGCTTCCTAATCCAAGCATAATTGTCGTGTTCAATACGATAAGTTTTTTCTTCAAACTCATTTCCCCTGCTTTCCTCCCCTTGCATTTCCATCGACCCATTTCTTTTTCTCTATGAAAAATGATTAGTCAAAATAAATTGCTGGGAACTCTTCTCTATTTTTTTTACTCTTTATGTAATCTTCTAAGGTTGAGATAATATTAAATACATTTCTTAAACTCTACTATGTTTTCATCTAAGTCGTAGTATATCATCAGATTTTGTCAAATACGTAATAACAATATTACAATTATATTTCAATTTTAACATTAAACATAAAAATTCGACTTTTCCACGAGATAAAACATCCAATATCTTACATAATCACCTTCGTATTCTGATGCAAGACTTTCTATCTAGTGTTTAGCACCAAGGGACCATAGACTATTGGCAGGCAAAAACTCACCAACTGTGAATGCACGGTAGCCCTTTTGGAACAGATTGCAGCTCATTTACCCTTCATACGGGAAGGGCTGCTAGCATTCACCAAAAAAAACCGCTCATCAGCGGTTTTTCCGTCAATATTCGACCCATCCTTAAATTCCAGCCATAAAGTCGACAAATACTTTCAATTCTTTCGGTCGGACGAATACCCTTTCTCCTTTGCTTATTTCCAGATTCATATATTGTTCTTTCGTCAGTTCGATTTCCAGCGGTTCGTTTGTATCCTGACGAATGACTTCTATCCGGACGATGGGGCCAATTGTATGAATGTGGTCAATTATGGATGCGATCGAATCCTTTTCCGTTGGTTCTCTTTCCATGATAAAGTTATGCGCCCTTACATAACCAGTTCCCGCTCCATCTTCACTGTCCGGGGCATTCATTTCCACATTCCCAGTTACCAATTTCCCTTGGTGAACGTTGCCCTTGAAAAGATTGACACTGCCAAGAAAATCATAAACGAATGGATTTTCCGGGTGATCATAAACTTCTTCCGGAGTTCCAATCTGTTCAATTTTCCCTTCATTCATGATAACGACCCGATCAGCAACATCCATCGCCTCTTCCTGATCATGCGTCACGAATACACTTGTAACATTGAATTCATCATGAAGTCTTCTTAGCCAACGCCGAAGTTCTTTGCGAACCTTGGCATCCAATGCCCCGAATGGTTCATCAAGCAAGAGGATATTCGGTTCAACGGCAAGTGCCCTTGCCAAAGCGACACGCTGGCGCTGGCCGCCTGATAATTGCGATGGATAACGATCTTTATATCCTTCCAGCTTGACGAGTTGAAGCAATTCGGTAACCTTTTGTGCAATAACTTCTTTACTCGGCCTTATTTTTCTAGGCCGGACCTTTAATCCATAGGCAATATTATCAAAAATGGTCATATTGCGAAAAAGGGCATAATGCTGAAAGACGAAACCCACATTTCGATCTTTTACATGTTTATGCGTGTAATTCTCTTCATTAAAAAGGATCTTTCCGTTCTCAGCCTGTTCAAGACCCGCGATGATACGCAGTAATGACGTTTTTCCCGATCCTGAAGGGCCAAGCAGGGCTACAAGTTCACCGCTCTTTATTTCCAGATCGATGTTCCGGAGTGCTTGATAGGACCCGTAATATTTTGTAACATTTTCAATGATGATACTCATTTCATTCCTCCTATCTCGCTTTGGTTGATTTAAAGTCAGTTTTCCACTCTATGAAGCTCTTAATGATCAAGGTTATGATTGCAAAAATGGACATCAGGGATGCAACGGCAAAAGCGGCCGAAAATTGATATTCATTGTATAAGATTTCAATATGTAGCGGCATCGTATTGGTCATGCCACGTATATGGCCCGATACGACCGATACAGCTCCAAACTCCCCGATTATCCTTGCATTGCAAAGGATGACCCCATATAGAAGTCCCCATTTTATATTGGGAAGCGTCACATACCAAAATGTCTTAAACCCTCCCGCACCCAGCGTGAGTGATGCCTCTTCTTCAGACGTCCCCTGGTTTTGCATGAGCGGGATCAATTCGCGCGCAATGAATGGGAAGGTAATGAAAATGGAGGCAATGACAATCCCTGGTATTGAAAAGATCACTTTAATGTCAAGAGATTGCAGCAGTGGACCAAGTGTTCCATGCAAGCCGAACAGAAGGACAAAAATCAACCCGGCAATGACGGGTGAAACGGAAAAAGGCAAATCTATCAATGTTATTAAGAAGTTTTTTCCCTTGAAATCATATTTTGTTATGGTCCAAGCGGCAACCACTCCAAATATGGCATTGAGTGGCAAGGTGATGAGAACAACGATCAATGTTAACTTAATCGCAGCCACGGCATCAGGGTGGACAATGGCCGCAAAATAAGCTTCGGCACCTTTTTCAAAGGCTTTTACAAAGATCGCGATTAATGGGACGACTAAAAACAAAGTGAGAAATAGCAATACAATGGATATGAGGATCCACTGTATGGATTTAGGCTCTTTAGTTGCGTTTCTCGTAGTAATGACTGGGTGATTCGCTTTTGCAACAACTGAATTATCCTGTTCCATCATATCCCTCCTACTTCCCTGAATATCTTTTGCTGGTCCACCATTGTAAGATATTGATGGTGAATAAGATTATAAATGTAATAATGAGCATGACGGCTGCAACAGCTGTTGCACCTTCATAATCATACTGTTCAAGCTTTGTCATGATGATCAGCGGGGAAATCTCCGTTTTAAACGGCATATTTCCGGCAATGAAGACAACTGACCCATACTCTCCAAGTGCCCTCGCAAAAGAAAGTGCAAAACCCGTCAATATCGCTGGAATCAATTCCGGGAAGATAATTTTAATGAATGTCTGCATTCGATTCGCCCCTAAAGAGGCAGATGCTTCCTCCATCCCTTTTTCGATATTTTCAAGCACCGGTTGAACCATCCGCACCACGAATGGAAGACCGATAAATATTAGGGCGATGATGATCCCTGCGGGAGTGAAAGCGACCTTAAAGCTGAAAAATTGCCCGATCCATCCGTTCGGTGAATATAAGGTGGTCAACGTAATCCCTGCCACGGCAGTCGGGAGGGCAAAAGGCAAATCAACCAGTCCATCGATGATCCGTTTGCCGGGAAACTCATAACGAGTAAGCACCCAGGCAATTAACACACCAAAAACTGCGTTCACAAAGGCCGCAGTTAACGCTGTCATGAAACTCAATTTATAAGAAGCGAGAACCCTTGGTTCAGTTATGGTCGCCCAAAAATCCTGGAACCCCATTGAAAATGTGTTTAGAAAAACCATCGATAACGGGATCAAAACGATGATGGAGAGATATAGCAGCGTAAAACCCATCGTCAATCCAAAACCGGGTATGGTCCTCTTTTTCGTCTGTTTACCTTCAGTCACTATATTCATCGCTTCGCCTCAACCCTTTTTCTGATTTATGAAGGAGAAGATGTTAAAGCCATCTTCTCCTTCATGCTTATTGCTGTTGATAAATCTCGTCAAATGTGCCACCATCATTAAAATGTGTTTCCTGGGCTTTTTTCCAGCCGCCAAATGTATCATCAACAGTCACCATATCGATATTGGCAAATTGATCTTCATATTCGGCAAGAACCTTCTCATCCCTCGGACGATAGAAATTTTTCGCGGCAATTTCCTGACCGGCATCCGTATAGAGGTATTCCAGGTAAGCTTCTGCCACTTCCTTTGTTCCTTTTTTCTCGACCACTTCATCGACAACAGCTACCGGTGGCTCTGCTAATATACTGATTGAAGGATTGACGATTTCATATTTGTCATCACCGAATTCTTCCAGGGTTAAATAGGCTTCATTCTCCCAAGCGATTAATACGTCACCAATTCCCCTTTCCACAAAAGTGGTCGTTGCACCGCGTGCCCCTGAATCCAGGACTTCAACATTCTGATAAAGTTTTTTCATGAAATCCTTCACTTTTGTTTCGTCATTATCGAAATTTTTCTCCGCATAAGCCCAGGCAGCCAGGTAATTCCACCTTGCCCCTCCGCTTGTCTTTGGATTTGGAGTAATGACGGATACATCCTTTTTAATCAGATCATCCCAATCTTTAATGCCTTTAGGATTATCCTTTTTTACCAAAAACACAATGGTTGATGTGTATGGTGTCGAGTTCTCCGGTAAACGTTTTTGCCAGTCCTTCGCTAACAAATTACTAGCTTCATAAATGGCATCAATATCATAAGCCAATGCCAATGTAACGACATCCGCCTCCAATCCATCAATAACTGCCCTGCCCTGTTTACCAGATCCGCCATGTGATTGCTGAATCGTTACATCCTGACCGGATTCTTCTTTCCAATGCTTCACGAACGCTTCATTGAATTCCTGGTACAATTCCCTTGTCGGATCATATGATACATTCAAAAGCTCGACTGACTTTGATGTCCCGCCGCCTTCCGTTTTTTCCGAGTTGCATCCCGCAAGTACACCGAATGCTAAAATCAAACTTATTAATAACATTACCTTTTTCATGAGCTTCCCCCTTTTTTACAACAAAAAAGGCATGCTATTTCCCTTTCAATTATTCAGGAGATAGTATGCCTTCAGTTCTCTGATCAGCAAGTATTTTTTTGTATATCATTACCATAAAGCAAAGTTAACCCAGTTGTCAACTAGGTATTGCGTGTCCTATCATTTAAATTCATTCACATTTTGCAAGTTTAAGAATTCCATCACATGAAAAGGGCTCGATCCAACGGGGAGATCGAGCCCTTTTTAATACTTATTATGAATCTGATGCTTTTTGATACAGCCTATTGTCCAAGATATACTGATAACACTGATCAGGCAGTAAATACCTTGGTTCCCCGCCCATCGCGAATTCATCCCTTATATATGTAGAACTGATTTCCATGGAAAGGCCTTTATCAATAAGGTGAAATGTATTTCCATCATCATAATTCCTTAGCAATGGACTTTTGGATATGATTTTCAGCATATCGATCCCATCCCGTGCCATGACGATGAATTTATGATTTGCAATCAGTTTTTCCCTGAATTTCCATCGTAAGTGTACCGGCAGCTCCTGATTATCAATATCTTCAAGTAAATCTGCACCCATTATGAAGTAAACTTCGTCCTTTGGAAATCGTGATTTAAAATATTCCATCGTATACCAAGTATATTGTTTACTCGTCCCGGCACGTTCATTAATTTCATAATCACTGACTTCGAATAACGGGTTGCCCCCTATTGCCAGCTTGAGCATTTCCCAACGGTGTTCATTGCTCGTTTTCATCTGTTTATCGATACGGCCATTTGAGCAAGGTAAAAAAATCACCTTGTCTAGCTTAGCACGATGCGCAATGGTGGATGCTGTCCATAAATGCACGTTCGTGACCGGATCGAAGGAAGATCCATAAACTCCAATTTTGCCCATCCTGATATCCCCCCAGTCAAAGCTTACAGTTTGGTCCTTAATGTCCAAAGCTCAGGAAAAAATGGCTGTTCGACCACTTTCTTCAGATAACTTACACCTGACGATCCGCCAGTTCCCTTTTTATTACCGATGATCCGTTCTACAGTACTCATATGATTGAATCTCCAGAATTGTTGTTGACTTCCAATATCAACGAGTTTTTCGGCCAGCTCATACAAATCCCAGTAGTTATGCACATCGCGGTAAACGGTCAGCCATGCTTTTTCAACACTTGCATTTTCCTGATAAATTAAAGACCAATCCCTCTTCAGGACCGATTGATCAATAGGAAGCCCCCTTGCAGCCAAAGCACCTAAAGCCGCATCATAAATACTTGGTTTATTCAAGGCTGCCATCATCGACTCATAAAGCTCGGGCTGATGACGGAAAACGGCCAATATTTGCGAATTCTTTTGACCCATCGCAAATTCTATCAACCTGTTCTGAAATGATTGAAACCCTGAAGAGTTTCCTAGTTTCTCCCGGAATTCCATATAATCGGATGGCGTCAAGGTCGAAAGCACATTCCAAGATTGAACTAGTTGCTGTTGGATCCTGGCCACTCTGGATAGCATCTTAAAGGAAGGCTCCAAATGTCCTGCCTCAATATGATCAGTTGCCGCAGTCAATTCATGGATTATCAATTTCATCCACAATTCACTTGTTTGGTGAATGATGATGAACAGCATTTCATCGTGATGGCCGGAAAGTGGATGCTGACTTGATAAAATTTGATTTAAATGCAGATAGTCCCCATAGGACATATCTTTTTCAAAATCAGTTACCATACTTTCTTCCAAACGATGTTCATCTCTTGGACCCTTATCCATACTATCCCTCTTTCCCTTTACTTTCTTTTGAATTTCGACATCAAAAAATAAATGATGCAAAGAAAGATCAGCCAAGGAACCCCGAACTGGAGCACGATTTTAAATGGGCCAGTGAACCAGGTAGATACCGTCAAAGCAAACAAAAGTAATGCACCAAGAATCGTTAGATATGGAAATCCATACATTTTAACCGGTAATTTGCGGCCACCTGATTTCTCCCATCTCTTCCTGAAATATAAATGGGAAATGAACACCATGAACCAGGTTAAAATGGCTCCGAACATTGATATCCCCATCATGAATGCATATGAAGTATCCGGAAGCAGGACCTTTACTCCTGCAGCAAGAAATATTCCTAAAGTGGATATGAGAAGTGCCCTTACCGGGACACCTTTCCTGCTCACTTTTTGAAATAGGGCTGGAGCCTGCTTTTGCTCGGATAACGAAAATATCATTCTGGTGGAGGCATATAATTGACTATTCATAGCGGATAAAGCAGCGGTTAAAATAATGAAATTCATTATTCCCGATGCCCCGGGAACATTCAGGATTTCCATTACCTTAACAAATGGGCTTTTGTCAATACCGGCAGATTGCCAGGGAACAATCATTAACATGATCCCGATAGTCAGTACATAAAAAGTGGCAAGCCTGAAGACAGTAGCCTTCAAAGCTTTAGGGACGGCTATATCCGGATCCTTTGCTTCTCCCGCCGTCACCGCAATCAACTCAGTTCCTAAAAAGCTGAAGAGCGAAATGAATATGGCGACCCAGAGCCCCCAAAAGCCGAAAGGCATAAAACCTCCATCATTGGCATAGTTCTCTACACCGATCCCGCTTGAAGGTCCTGCGCCAATCACCACATAGGCGCCAAGTAGAATGAATATGACAATGGCGCTTATCTTGATCATTGAAAATACATACTCAAAATTCCCGAATGTATTGACACTCGTCGCATTTACATAGATTAGCAGTGCAGCAAAAAGGAAAATCCAAACACTTCCAGGTACAGCCGGGAACCAATATTTCATATAAACAGCGATGGCACTCACTTCGACACCAATGGCAAGAACATTCGCTATCCAATATGAATACCTCACAACAAAACCCGCAAATGGACTTATATATTTTTCAGCAATGGTACCAAAGGATCCCGATGTTGGATAGGCTACAGTCATTTCCGCCAAACAGCCCATCAGCAGAAGGACAATGAATGCACCTATTGCATAGCTGATAAGTACACTTGGACCTGCCGTTGAAATCGCAAGGCCGCTACCCAAGAATAACCCGGTGCCAATTGCACATCCCATGGCTATCATGGTGATTTGATTCGATGATAATTCACGATGCAGTTTATTTTTCTCCATATGTTGCTCCCATTCTAGGCAATGATTCCCCTTTTATTTTCATAGTTTTCATATATTCTGCCGTCCATGATCTTCTTAAGCACCTGTACAGTTTCATAGACTTCCTGAAAAGAGGTATAAAGAGCAACAGGTGCTAAACGAATCATATTCGGTTCACGATAATCGGGAATGATGGCCTCTTGTTTCAATGCTTTACATATTCTTGCAGCTTCTGGATGTTCAAGGATGATATGACCGCCCCTTTTTGCTTCATGCCTTGGGCTCCCAATCTCAAATCCATATCCCGTCAATTCCGAATGTACTAAATCCATAAGATATTGAGTCAGCTTCAAGGATTTCTTCCGGACTTGTTCTATCCCCGCTTCCGCAAACATTTCAAGCGAGCCTAAAAGGGGGGCCATGCTTAATATATGGGGAGTTCCAATTTGAAAGGCACCTGCCGAATTTGCCTGGGTAAAGGTATGTTCCATATCGAACTGCCTATCTTTCCGCGACCCAAACCATCCAGCCAACCCGGGCATCCTTGCAAAATGCTTACGGTTCACATATAACCCCGCTACACATCCTGGTCCGCCATTCAAATGCTTATAATTACACCAAAACGCGAAATCCACTTCCCAGTTGTCAAACAAATGCGGGATGGCTCCCACGGAATGACAGGCATCGAATCCTATCATGATTCCACGCGCATGCGCTTCCTTTGTTAACCTCTCCATATCAAGGATCTGTCCGCTTCGATATAAAACCGTCGGAAGTACAATCAACGCTATTTCCTCGTTCATCTCTTCAATGATGTCTTCTTCTTCAAGGAATTTACCATCTCGACTTTTCACCTGAACCAAGTGTGCCGAAGGATCAAGCCCATGCAATCGGAGCTGGCTTTGAAGTGCATAGATATCACTCGGGAAGGTTATTTCATCCGCCAAAATCTTATTCCTGCCAGCTCTCGGTTCAAAAAAAGTGGCCGCAAGCTGATGCAGATTAGCTGTAGTCGACCCTCCCATTATCACTTCATCCTCTAAAGCTCCTACCAATGGGGCACTCAATTCACCCAATCTCTCAGAAAAGTAAAACCAGGGCTCGGCACCCTCCGTCCAGCCATCGACCCCATACTTTTTCCAATCTTCCAATGACTTCATTAAACTTTTCTCAGCCCGCTTCGATAAAAGTCCCAATGAGTTGCCATCCATATAAATCATCCCGGGGCTCAAGTAGAACTCCTCTCTGTAAGAAACTAATGGATCTTCCTGATCCAACGTTTTCGCATACTCTTTCGTTGACATGAAATTATTGATATCCTTGTTCTCCCCGCTTCCTTCCAAGCCACTTTTTTTCACTTGTAGATCCCTACCCCTTCCCATGCCAACCTTATCATTCTGTCAGGATCTTTTTCAATATAATCCTTTTTATCAAAAATCATTGTGTAGTGATTTCTTTCATCATATTTCGGCCAGATTTCTCCTTCCGGGGGATTGGGGTTTCCATATTTCGCAAAGTTGACCCAATGGCCCTGCATTCTATGGGAAACCTTCAGGGCAGCTGACCTTGAACCATATGAAACAATCCGTTTCCCAAATGCCGAGTCAAAAGTCTGGAAAGCAAAAGGGATTTCCATACCATGCGTCGCCCCTAATTTACTTATGCGCATTGCCGCCGTTTTATAATCAAAACGATACATCCATGTTTTTTCAAAGCGGCTGTATGCCTCCGCATACCAAACCGAGGGAATATGGAAAGTCGCATCACTGCCAATGCCAAGCACAGCTTCCTTTTCTGGGTAGTTTAAATAAGCATTCGTAATTCGCTCTTTCGCCTCTGGATCAGTGTTATCGAACATTTTCTGAATCATCGCCGCATTAGTTGGAATTAATGGGGGATCCATCTGGTCGAATAACGTCGCTTCGTCCCTATTTGTTCCTATAAGCAAGGGTATTCCCTTTGCTTTTCCGGATCGAATCGAATCTAGTGGATAATCGGGCAGGAAGTCACCATCTACGACAGGTCCAAATGATAATGAGCCCGGCATGGCCTGTGAATTTTCCTGCAAGAGTTGGTAGGAAGCCGTGACAATCTCTTGAACTGGAAGCGTCTTTAAGCGGTGGATTTCATCCTTTCCAATGCCCAATATTTCAAGGAACCTTTCACTGAAATGGCGCGCAAATCCTTTTCCGTAAACAGATGTCGGAGCGGGACTTTCCGCAATGGCCTGTTTAAAAAGACCTCTAGCTGAAGGAACAGTAAGTAAAGTCGTCACCGCATTGCCACCAGCTGATTCACCAAATATCGTAACATTATCAGGGTCGCCGCCAAACGCTTCTATATTTTCATTAACCCATTTCAGAGACGCAACTTGATCACGTAAACCTAAATTGGTTTCAAATATTTCCCCATCAACTGCAAACTCGGAAAAATCCAGATATCCCAGTGCCCCCAGCCTATAGTTGATGCTTACTACGACTACATCTCCATTCTTAGCCAGTAAATGTCCATTGTACATATCAAGGGATCCAGCTCCCGTTATGTATGCTCCTCCAGGAATCCACACCATGACCGGGCGTTTTTTATCATCTGCCCTAGGCGACCAAATATTCAGGAACAAGCAATCCTCATCCATTTTTTCATTTCCCGTCATTCCTGTCCTTACCGCCCGATCCATCGGCTGCGGGGGAATCGGACCAAAATCCACTGCATCCAGGACACCGCTCCACTTATCAACTGGCTCCGGCGAGAGGAAACGCAGACCCTCAATCGGCGCTTTCGCATACCTGACTCCACGCCAAACGCATATATCGTTTTCCATAGTACCTTGAAGATGTCCTTTTACCGTCGTAACTATCGATCCAATCATTCCCTTTCACCTCTTCATATAGTAGTAGATACTTAAGTTCTTCTTTTTCCATTCCCTTATATCCTTCATCTTTATTGAAAAAAGATCTATAGACTCCGTTCTTCCAAAATAAAGTACCGCTATCGTATATAAAGTCAGGTTATCCTCATGAGTTTGAAGTTTTCATTAAATGGCCAGTTAACAAAAAAAGACCCAATCAGGTCTTTTTTGTTGAACTTGGCAAAAGCTTAGGCGAGCATGGCAAGGATACTCAATAAAGAGCTGCCCCGAACGGAAAGCTGTTGTGCAGCATATGTTAATTGCTGTTCATCGAGCTGTTCCAATAAAGGCTTTAATTCCAGCAATTCATTCTCCAGTCCTTTAAGGTCTGTAGATAGCTTGTCCACCATCAAGAGCACTTGCTCAGAATCAACAGTGGTTTCAGACCAGACTCGTAACCGTTCCTTGATTTCAGTCAAAGGCATATTCTGTTCTTTATACCGATTAATCATTTGAAGACGATTTAAAGCATCTTCTGTGTAATACCGATATCTTGACCCAGTTTTTTCATAGTTCAGCATTCCTAATTGTGTGTAATAGTCAATGGTTCTTCTCGAAACATTCGCAAGTTCAGCAAGCTGGCCAATCCGATATATATTCACCCAGATAGTCACCTTCTTTTAAAAATCTACTGTTAACGATACTATAACATAACTATCCAAAAAGGTGACTTCGAGGATGAAACTATTAGACTACTTTATCCGAATTGCCCTTCAACTGCTTCTTGGCAAAATACAGGGCATCTTCCTTCGAATTAAAAAAGTGCTGTTTATCTATTTTATGATACAGACCAGTGCTGAGTAACAATTCCTTGGGTTGCTGCTGAATTCCGGAAATGATTAATTTCCCCTTATATTTTCCGATGCGATTAACAATCGCCAATAGTGCAGCCTCTGCTGAAGTGTCCATATATGTTACCCGGCGCATGCTTATTACCAACACTTTCGTCTTATTATCCAAGTTCTCCAATATCGATGACTCCAGGACGTCTATCGAACCAAAGAAGAGGGGACCTTCCAAGTTATACACATTGATCTTTGAATCCGAATTATCAATTGGGACTATCTCGGTAATCTCATGACTTCTTTCCCTGACTTTTAACGTGTGGCTCATTTTTGCAATGAAGGTGATGAAGGCAATCAATAAGCCAATTCCTACCCCCATGATTAAATCAGTGAAGACTGTGACGAGGAAGGTGACTAGCAAAACCGCAGAATCCGCCGTCTTCGTTTTCAATACATGAGCGAATTCCTTTCTTTCACTCATATTCCAGGCAACAAACATCAATATGGGCGCCATGCTAGCCAAAGGTATATGCGCTGCATATGGAGAAAGCACCAGCAAAACCAGTAAAACGACAATTCCGTGAATGACTCCGGACATCGGGGAGGCTGCCCCGCTTTTTATATTGGTAGCTGTCCTGGCAATGGCACCTGTCGCAGGTATCCCCCCGAAGAATGGGGTCGCGATGTTCGCGATTCCTTGCCCAACCAATTCCTTATTACTATCATGCTTGGTCCCCCCCATGTTATCGGCCACGGTAGCGGATAACAATGACTCGACACCGCCTAACAAGGCAATCGTAAAAGCAACGGGAAGGAGTGTGATAATGACTTCCACTGATAGCTCCGGCACTTGGAATTGCGGAAAACCTTTCGGAATCGCTCCATACGTAGAACCAATCGTAGCCACCTTATCGGGAAATAAAAAGTAAGCTGCAATTGTGGAAATCAGCAAACCCAGAAGCGGTCCTGGCACTCGTGGCAAAAGTCTAGGTGCCAGCAGTATGACGACAAAACATATAATCGCAACAATCACACTATATAGATTGATCGTGTCTGCTTTAATCACCAGTTCCTTCATGTTATCCATGAACGCTTCATGTTTTTCCACTTTCATACCAAAGAAGTTGGCAATTTGCCCTGAAAAGATTATTATCGCAATTCCTGTTGTAAATCCAATGATGACGGGACGGGGAATGAACTTCATCAAATTGCCTAACTTAAGCAGACCCATCAGGACTAACATAATCCCCGCTAAAAACCCGGCAATTAGCAGGCTTTCATACCCATATTGCATAACGATCCCAAATAATAAAGGAACGAACGCCCCGGTTGGCCCTCCAATTTGATACTTGGAGCCACCCAAAATCGATATGAGGATTCCTGCGATGATGGTCGTATATAACCCGTATATCGGTTCGACGCCTGAAGCAATTGCAAAAGCCAATCCTAAAGGGATGGCCACAACACCTACGACCAATCCTGCCGTTACGTCCTTTTGAAAACCCTTCATATTATACCCTTGAAATCTAGAATCTTTTATCATCTTTTTAAAACTCACATCCTTAGTCGTTTTTTTAGTTGGGATCTACCATCATCAGGAAAAATGACTTTCTTTCATTTTAGAGGGAGTTGCTTGATCAAAATTAATCTGACTTGTAGGTTTTTTCAACGGGACAAACCATGCGGGGGGACTTTTCAAAGCTAAGAAATAATCGTCATATGTAATCTCCTTATGTTAAGTTATTTGACATGACCTCTACCACGCTTCAACATTATACAGTAAAACGTAAAACTGTACATTGTTAGTAACGTTAACATTTGTTTACAACTTCTTGCATATTTTTACATTTATATTACAATCCGGGACCATGTTTCCAGTCTAGTTAATTTGAAGCCGGAGATTCAGACTACGAATCAGGAGGTTTGAACTTTGGACTAATTCCCCATACCGGAAAACTTGAATAAAGACCAATAGAAAAAGCATGTTTTGAGAAAGATTACTCAAAACACGCTCTATAAAAACTCAAGGCTCTATATAAGTTTTCTTTCAGTTTACAGCTCTTCCCCTCTCGTCTCGATAATATGTTTATACCAATGAAACGACAGCTTCTTTTTCCGGTTTAACTGATCATGATGATCCACATAAATAAATCCGTATTGCTTCTTATACCCGTTTAACCAACTTAATAGATCAATGACAGACCATGCGTAATATCCTTTTAAATGGATGCCTTCGTTGATTGCCCGCTTAATCACTTTTAAGTGCTCCTCAATATATTTAATACGGGGAACATCCACTATTTCACCATCGATAATCGGATCCTCATCACCAAGTCCGTTTTCTGTAACATACATTTTAATATCACCATAACGCTCTTTTAACATATGCAGCCCATCTAAGAATCCTTGAGGTGAGATTTCCCAGCCCCATTTAGTATATGTTTTATCTTCCATTTTTACGGTCCGATAAAAGCCATCAAAAGACGGGTTTCCTGGAGCTAGAGTAGATGTTTCTCTTGAATGCTCCATGTTTGAAATGGCTTCCCGATTTTTTTCCACGCGAATGGGCTGGTAATAATTGAGTCCGATAAAATCATTTTTCCCCGCATTTCTTTTTAGCGTATCCAGTTCTTCTTCGGTCCAACTTGGTGTCCAGCCTTTCTCCTTTAATTGTTCAACCACATAAGCTGGATATTCACCTTTTAAAATTGGGTCATAATACCAAAAAGTTTCATATTCATTGGCATGCCTAGCAGCTAATACATTCTCATGTTTGTCATCAATACTATAAGCTGGCAGGAATACATGGGTAATCCCAATTTCACCGTAATGATTCAGTGCCTTGTATACCTCTACCGCTTTGGCATGTGCATAAAAAACGTAATGTGTCGCTTGAAAGTATTTATTTTCATCGTTTTGGATTCCAGGCGGGTGCGCTCCTTTTAAATACCCTAAACCGCAAAACATAACCGTTTCATTAAACGTGATCCAATGTTTGACGCGGTCTCCGAATGCGCGAAAACAAATCTCCGCATACTTGACGAATGCTTCAGCTGTTCGCTTATTCGTCCATCCCCCATCTTGTTCAAGCGTCAAAGGCAAATCCCAATGATACAGCGTAACAAATGGAACAATCCCATATTTTAAGCATTCATTAATAACATTATTATAAAATTCCAAACCTTTTTCATTGATTTCCCCGTCACCGGTTGGCAAAATACGTGCCCATGAAATGGAAAACCGATATGATTCAAGTCCCATCTCTGCCATTAATTTAATATCTTCTTTGTAACGATGATAATGGTCTATCGCTACATCACCGTTTGTACCTTCATATGTTTTCCCCGGTATCTTCGAGAAGACATCCCAATTCGTTATACCTTTACCATCTTCATCCCATGCTCCTTCTATTTGAAAAGAAGCGGAAGCTGCTCCTAATAAAAAATCGTGTGGAAACTTCAATTATACCCCTCCATTTCATACCCTCTTATTAAATTTATAATAATATATTTTATTCATTGGCACAAATATTAATTTTTAATTCACGCAAAACATAAGCCTTAAAGATAGTATTTACTATCAGGGAATGATTAAATCCAGAATTCTGCTGAATCAACCTCTCTTTTTCTAGCTGAAGATGATTGATTTATAGTTTCATATGAACATATGCAAAAACCCGTCCACCTAAGGAGGACGGGTTACGCATATATTCAAGGCAATCACTCCACAACCGGGAGCCATCCTTTTATCCCAATCAACTTTTCCCAAAGCGGATCTGGAATGACCAGTTCATCCTGATCTTTTTTTGAAAGGGTGGTCCGTATTTCCGCTTCTTTTCCAGACCTGATTTTTTCAATCCAATGCGGTTCCATAAGAAGTTCGCGGCCAAGGGCGATAAAAGGGACACCCGTTTCCATAGCTTCCGCAACTTCATCGGGTGTATGCAGTGAGCCTACACCGACAACAGGGATACGATTACCTACTTTATCGTAAATTTTGACGATGCGCGACTTTGTCCTATCACTCTCGCGGAATGAGCCATTCCAGAAGTGGCCTACCGATATATGTAGATAATCCAGGTTTTGATTCGCTAATCTATCAACGAATTGAACCGTATCATTTAATGTGATTCCAGGATTGCTGCCTTCTTCAGGAGAAAGGCGGTAGCCGATGATAAACGGCTTTTTCGCATGCTCAGCAACCGTTTTCTCGACTTCATTCACAATGGTAAGCGGAAAAATCAATCGTTTTCCCAGTGTTCCACCCCAGTTATCCGTACGACGGTTCGAGTGTGGCGAGAAGAATTGCTGCAGCAAGTACGTATTGGCACCATGGATTTCCACACCATCGAATCCTGCTTCGATTGCCCTTCTTGTTGCTTCTCCAAATGCCTTAATAATGTCTTGTATTTCATCTTCACTCATTTCCCGCGGTACAGGTGCTTCCTCGCTGGAAGCGATGGCACTTGCAGAAACAGGTTGGTTATCAGGCAATAATTCCGGCGGACTTTGCCGGCCTCCATGATATATTTGCAGGATCGCTTTTGAGCCGTTGGACTGAATCGTTTCGGCTAGTTTTCTCAAGGAAGGGATAAAGAAATCGTCATCTGCACTAAGTTGGCCTGGGAATCCCTTACCCCCAGCAGATACATAAGCACATGCCGTGACCACCGCACCTACACCAGCCGAGCGTTCAGCATAATAGGCCAGTTCATCATCGGTTACAACGCCTTGATCATCTGAAGAATAAGTGGTCATAGGAGCCATCATGATACGATTTTTCACTTCTACCCCTGATGGAAATATATATGGTTGAAAAATCTTTTCGTATTTTTGATTCATGCCAATCCTCCCCCTTTACTCTTAGTGGTGATGATGTCCGTGCGGTTCTTTAGAAGGATTCGTGATTTCAAAGCCTTCTTCAGGTACATAAAAATATTTAATCCAGACACCATCCAGAAATTCTTCACGTGAATCAAGCAAAATATCGATTTCTTTATCTGTTTTGACGATTTCATCATGCTCTGCCGGTGTATCCAGCTTCATGTCATAATGGGCATGATCACCATGCATATGGGTGATATATACACGAATCATTTTCCCTTCGGCTTCTTCAGTGCTCAGCATTTTTTGTAAGACCTTTGCTGCATTGCGATTTATTTTGCAATTCATGTCCATTCCTCCAACAATAAAATTATCCCTGTACTGAATTCTACCCAATTAAGGGTTATCAGTAACATCCATTTTTCCCCTTCATGATTGGCCATGTCCTCGGTCTGAAGGAAAGACGATGCCGATTTGCTTTCTTGCTTCATCCATGATTTCCATGGTCAACAATGAATTCGAATATGAATTAATATCGGATTCCATTTTCCCCTGCTGTATCAAATCAACAAATTCTTTCGCTTCATAATACATGGTAGGCATATCCTGTTTAACAGAAATATTTTCAGTGGTTCCATCCCGATACTGAATATCCACCGCTTGCGGTCCTGAAATTTTCTGAATGATGATGCTTCCAAGTTCACCTTGAATTTCCGATGGCAAATTGGATTCAGTAATTTTGGAAAACATGACGACTGCCTCCATTTCATCATAGGAAAGCAGAATCGTTCCTTGCCCATCAACTCCTGATTCAAGCATCGTTCCTGAAGCCTGCACCTTATTGGGTTTACCGAACAGTACAACAAGTGGATAGAGGACGTAAATGCCTAAATCCATTAAAGAGCCACTGGAGAATTCCGGATTGAATGCATTCAGCACAGTTCCTTGTTTATATGAATCGTAGCGTGATGAATATTGGCAAAAGCTTCCCGAGAAACGCCTAATCTTCCCGATTTTATCCAGATTCCCTTTTATACTTTCGAAATTCGGCATGATGGTCGATTTCATCGCTTCCATCAATAGCACATCATTTTGTTTTGCTGCCTCAATCATATCCCTTACTTCTGCCGCATTCGAGGCCATTGGTTTTTCACATAATACATGTTTTTTATTTTGTAAAAACAACACGGCTTGCCGGCAATGATGAGAGTTAGGGCTTGCTATATATACAGCGTCGATTTCATCGCTGGCAGCCATTTCTTCTATATTCGTAAAAGTCGTATGTACTTCGTATTTATTGGCAAATTCCTTGGCTTTCTCTTCTGTACGTGAATACACGGCGGTTAAAGATAAATCCTCTACATGCTTAGCAGCCTCCAAAAATCGTTCCGTGATCCAGTTTGTACCTATTACCCCTAATCTTATCAACATCCTATCCCCTTTCAAGCTAACTTAATTATGTCCTCAATATACAGACATTTCACTGAAAAACAAAGTATAATGAACACCCGCAATTGTTTAAATTGGATTTTTTAGGCAATATTCGTTTATAATTTTTCTATATTACCACTGCCATGATGTTTCTACATACTCCCAAATTGGGAATAGAAGACTTAAAAGGAGCGTGTGAAGTTTATGACAGAATTAATGAAAAACAAAGTTGCCATCATTACCGGTGGAGGATCGGGAATTGGCCGGGGCGCTGCACTGAAACTAGCTGAAAACGGCGCGAACATCATCTTTTTTGATCGTACAGTCGAAAATGCCGAAAAAGTGAAGGAAGAAGTGGAGAACCTTGGCCGAGAGGCTTTAATCATTAAAACGGATGTTTCCAAGGCTGAGCAAGTTGAACATGCCTACAAGACGGCCTATGAACATTTTGGAAAAATTGATTTTGTATTTGCAAACGCAGGCATCAACGGAGTGATTGCCCCTATAGAAGACATAAAGCCAGAAGATTGGGATCAGACACATACCATCAACCTCAAAGGCACCTTTCTCACCATCAAATACGCCATTCCCTACATGAAGGAAACAGGCGGCAGCATCGTAATCAACAGCTCCATCAATGGAAACCGATATTTCAAGAATTTTGGTTTTTCCGCTTATAGTTCATCCAAAGCTGGTCAAGTCGCTTTCGGAAAAATGGCTGCACTCGAATTGGCAAGATATAAAATCAGGGTAAATACCATTTGTCCCGGCTCCATCGATACGAACATTCACGATAACACATTCCCGGAAGATGAAAACTTAAAAAAAATCACGATTCCCATTGAATATCCGCAAGGCTCCCAGCCCCTGGCGAAGAAAGCGGGAACTACCGAACAAGCCGGTGATCTCGTATTGTTTCTAGCATCAGACATGTCCTCACATGTTACGGGTACGGAAGTTTATATCGATGGAGCAGAATCACTTTTATGATTCATACTTACCCCCTTAAAGGAAAAAGCTGAAATCCACATCAGGATTTCAGCTTTTTTCCTTTTTAAGCAACTCGCCTTAATCCGCGACGGGCAAGGAGTAAATAAGCGAACATGGCGATGACATGACAACTTACCATCACAATTCCCATCGGCAAGGGTGACTCACCTGAACCTAATCCCACCAAGGGAGCCATTAGTGATCCCAATATGAAGGGAAGCAGGCCTATTAAAGCCGAAGCACTGCCTGCTGTTTTTTTCTGATTTTGCATCGCTAAAGAAAAACTCGTTGTACCGACAATACCGACGCTGGAGACAGAGAGGAATAAAGCGACCAAGATTCCTGCCAACCCCATTTCAAGAAGAACTGAGGCAAGAAGTAATATCCCCCCAAACAAGGCTAGGCATAATCCCATTTGAAGCAGTTTTTCTTCTTTAATCTTCCCAGCAAGCTTCCCGGCAACTTGTGAAGCGATGATGATCCCAATTCCGTTTATTGCAAAAATCAGGCTGAAGGTCTGTGGGGAAACCCCATAAATGTTCTGGAGAACAAAAGGCGAACCGGAAATATAAGCGAACATTGCGGCACTTATGAATCCTTGTGCAAAAGCATAGCCCATAAACACACGATCCTTCAATAAGTTCCCAAAAGTCCTGATTGTATCGTTTACCCCACCGGCACTCCTGAGATTAGACGATAAAGTTTCCTTTATCCCAAAAAATGCAGCCGCAACCATAATGATACCTAATACTGATATGACAATGAAAACTCCCCGCCAAGAAGTGAACTGCAAAAGTTGACCGCCAAAAACCGGAGCCAATATCGGTGCCGCCCCATTCACAAGCATTAACATGGAGAAGAACTTGGTCAAATCCGTTCCTGAAAAAAGGTCACGAACTATGGCCCTTGAAATGACAATGCCTCCCGCTCCTGCAATACCTTGGATAAAACGTAATAATAAAAGCAATTCAATGGTTGGAGCAAAAGCGCATAACAGAGATGAAATGCAATAAATGGATAAAGATATGACTAACGGTGTCTGCCTTCCTTTTGCATCACTTAGAGGCCCTAAATAAATTTGGCCCAAAGCCAAACCTAACAAGCAGGCAGTCAAGCTCAGCTGCGCTAAAGACGTACTGCTATTCAGATCCTCTGCCAGTGTAGGGAGACCTGGTAAATACATATCAAGTGACAGTGGTCCAATCGCTGCAAAAGACCCCAGCATAAGAGCCATCAACAGCCTTTTGGATTTAGTCATTTCGTTGCCTGATGATATCGTTTCCTTCATTTCAATCATTATTACCCCTATCCCTTTCAACTAATTGTTTTTCCTAAATAAAACTCGACTTTCTTTATTTTACAAAAAATCGGCACAATTTACGATAAGAATGCTTCACTCGAATTCGTTTCTTCCATTCTGCATTCAATTAAGCATTAATGTGAGGATAATGGAAAACTTTTAACGGACAAAACGATTCCCACCTTCGGATGCAACTCCATTTGAGCGTTATTTTCAGCTTCGGTTAAAAGAATCCAATAAAAAATGACCCCATTTTGGAGTCACTTCAGATTGTAGACATACTCGAAATAAAGCGAGTTTGCCTGCCATTTTTTATTAAAAAAACGTTGCAGTTGATTTCAGCCGGAGCACTTTTCACCACCTATACCGGGCGTCTTTTGTTATCAGGAGCTTCTCCTCGGCCGTTCACGTATTTATCCGACCTACACCCCACTTTATTCGGCCGTTCTCATATTTATCCGACCTACACCCCACTTTATTCGACCGTTCTCATATTTATCCGACCTACAACGCTCTTTATTCGGCCATTCACGATTTATCCGACCTACAACGCTCTTTTCGGTCGTTCACGATTTATCCGACCTACAACGCACTTTATTCGGCCGTTCACGATTTATCCGACCTACAACGCACTTTATTCGGCCGTTCACGATTTATCCGACCTACAACGCACTTTTCGGTCGTTCACGATTTTTTCGACCTTTACCTCACTCCGAAGCATTTATTTTAAGATTCACGGATTAAATCCGCTCCCCATTCCGCCGACCGTCTGTCGAGTTCATCAATTTAGTAGGTATTATCCTATAAAACGGTCAAAACTCAAGGTGTCTAATCAAGTCTCGTTTTAAAATCATGAAAGGGATTCGGGATGTGACCATTCCAAATCCCTTTAAGAGTCATTTTGATTTATTCAACACTACTAAATTACGGGGAGTATCACCAGATAACCCCTCCATCAAGTTTTGTACAGCTAGAGCAGCCATTTTCAATCTTGTCGCAATGCTGGCACTGCCGATATGCGGCAATGTAACCACATTGGGCAATGTTAGCAGCGGGTGGTCCACAGGGACGGGCTCTTCTTCGAATACATCCAATCCAGCCGCCCAAATCTCTCGACTCTCCAGCGCCTGGTACAATGCTTTTTCATCGATAATCCCGCCTCTTGCGGTATTTATGAGCACAGCCGTCCCTTTCATTAATTCAAGCTGCTCCTTTCCAATCATGTAAGTGGTTTCCGGTGTGAGCGGCAGCATGACACAAACGAAATCCGAGATTTGGAGCAATTTTTCAAGAGGCTGATATTCGATTCCTAATGTATTTTCCTGTTCATATTTACGGCTTCGATTAAAATAAACTAAGTTCATATCGAACCCTTTAGCTCTTTTGGCAAGGGCTTCCCCAATCCTGCCTAACCCGATGATACCCAGCGTTGCACCGTGTACATCTTGTCCGGTCAACTGCATCGGCGACCAGGTTTCCCACTTTCCGCTCCTTAAATAATCTTCAGCCTCCATCATCCTTCTCGCCGTTGCAAGCAGTAAGCCGAAGGTTAAATCAGCTGTCGTTTCCGTTAAAACCCCCGGTGTGTTCGTTACCATGATGCCCCGTTTTGTTGCACTTTGAACATCAATATTATTATGGCCCACTGCCATATTCGCGATGATTTTCAGATTAGGCGCCTGTTCAATCAGTGACTCATCGATTTGTTCCGTCAATAAGCAAAGCAGTCCCTCTACTTCTTTCATTTCTTCTTCAAGGACTTCTCTAGGGACCGGTATATCCTCTTGATCCCACATCCTGACATCAAAATTTTGACTAAGACCTTCGATGATTTGTCCTGGCAATTTCCTTGTAATATAAACTTTTTGCTTCAAACCCTAAACCTCCCATACCGTTTCGTTCCATGAAACGCATTTTTGCACCTTTTGTCGTCTTCAGTTTTTTTACACAGAAATAATTAAAAGAATATTGGCTAAATTACTGGCTTGTTTATTCAATTTTAAAATAAACTAGATAAATAGACCATTCATTTCCAATCAATCTTACTATTAAATTTCTCGATTGCCTGAAAGCTTCCGCTTGACAGTTTCAGTTCATTCAACTAATCATAGAATAATAACCCTTTAAATCTATTCGGTCATTAGTAATTTTTCGCAATTTTCCAGATGAAGTTTATCTCGATTTAGGAGGATATGGGACGTTCATGAAAACGAATACAACATCTAAAATTTATCCAATTATAGCTCCAAGCGCTTTATCTTTAAAAAGTATAAACTTTTATTTAGTTAAACAGGATGAATCTTTAACATTAGTCGATGCAGGTATGAATGATGACGTCTGCTGGAATGCACTGCAGCAAACATTAAACGAAAATGGATTTACAGTTGGAGATATAACGGAAATTTTATTAACCCATCACCATGGAGACCATGTTGGTTTGGTCAACCGGATTACCGAACTCCATCCGATTCCCGTTTATGCCCATTCTAAATCCATTCCCCGTTTAAAAAGGGACCCTTCCTTCTTAAGTATGAGAATTGAATTTTATCAGCAGCTTTACCATGAGATGGGCTGTGGTGAACTTGGAGATAAACAAGTGGCTTACCTATTCAACGCGGTCGATAATAATAAAGATCAAAAACTGAATGGTGACATCATCGCAATCACGGAAAAACAATTGCTGAATTTTGAAGTGATCGAATTTCCAGGGCATGCCCCGGATCAAATTGCATTCCTTGACAAAGAAGGAAAACGGCTTCTTGCCGGTGATTTATTGATTGAACATATATCAAGCAATGCCTTGATCGAACCTGATGAAAACGGTAATAGAATGCTGACCCTTGTAGATCATATCGATTCATTAAAACGATGTTTAGCATTACAGGTGAACCTCCTCTTTCCTGGTCATGGTAACATCATTGAACAACCTGGTCATACGATTGAAAAAAGACTCAACAGCATAGAAAGAAAATCACAAAAGATCCTGGCCTTGATAGAATCCGGAATTTCTACAGGCAATGAACTGGCAAAGGAGTTTTACAAACAAAAGTATATAACAGAATTCCCGCTCGTCATGTCAGAAATCATCGGCCATTTGGATTATTTAGAATATCAGGGGAAGGTCACGAAACAACTCGTTGAAGATGTAGTTCATTATCAAGCTAAATGACATTAAAAAAGGCTGAAATTGAAATCGTCCCCACTTAGTAGGGACTTTTTTGTGGAAAAATATACAAAATAATTGAATCTGAAATACATAGGCCTTTTTGGGTGTTTTAATTAATCTAACAGGAAATCGATTAGAATGTGAAGAATTTATTATCTGAATATTAAATATTTTCAGAATAGGGGATTTGATGTGAAAAGAAAATTTTTAAAGGTTTTAAGTTCAACAGTAGTAGCCGCAACTTTACTTGGCCCAAATTTCAGCTTAGCTGAAAGAGGACCAAATCCGACAGGTGGAACGAATCTTTCTACCGAAGCATTCCTTAATTATGACGAACTTGTAAAAGAATTAAATCAACTTGAGCAAGCGAGTGCAGGGAAAGTCAATGTCGAAGTGGCCGGAAAAACGAATCAGGGCCGTTCCATTCAAAAAGTGACTGTCGGTCATGGTGACAAAGTCGTTCTTATTCAAAGTGAAATTCATGGAAATGAAAAAACAGGAACTGTCGCGTTATTGAACATTCTTAAAAACCTTGGTCAAAGTAACTCACCTGGGGTAAAGAAAGTACTTGATGAACTAACAATTGTTGCCATTCCAATGATGAACGTAGACGGCTCAGAGCTTGATCGTCGTGGAAATGAGATGAAATGGTCTGAAGTTGTAGGTAAATTCCCCCAACTTTCTAATGCAAAACCTACTTGGAACTATTACACTACTCCCAGATCAGGAGACGACTATGCTAGCAAACCGGGATTTGATGTTAATCGTGACTTCAATCCAGACCTAAATTATGTACCAAAGCCTCAAGACTTCCCGGGGGCATCTGAAAAGCCAGGCTGGTTTATTACCCCCGAAGCGCAAACGCTACGTGACACATATAAAGGGTTAAAATCGAAATTCGGGAAAGTGGATGTTTTTATCGATCTTCATCACCAGGGATTCCCATATATCGAAGGAACTGATGAGCGTGCAACTATGTCAATATCAGGAAAATTCGTTCCTAACCCAAGCACTCCAGAAGGTGCTAAATATGAAGAGTATGCAGATAATTTCAAATATGATTTCTCTCGTCAGTTGACACTTACTGCGTATAATGCACTGCAAGCAAAAGGGAATTCAGTTTTTACAAATATTTCATTATATGATCAATCTATTGACCTGCCAGGAACTGCTTTAGGGACGTTTGCTTTAAACGGAAGTGGGACGGTTCTATTTGAAGTTAGTGGTCAAACACAAAACTTTGGGCAAAAAAAGAATGGCCAGCTCGTAAAAACGGTTGAAACGGGGCTAATGGGTATTATCAATGGTGTAACAGATGGATCGGTTCATAATCTTAATCCATCAGACTATGAAAAAATTCCTGAAAGTTCATCTACACCCGGAATCTAGTCAATTTTGAAACTTAATTGTAAAGGGGGGCTTGTCCGCCATCTGGCACCGGTTGAATATCGAAGCCAGATGGAAGCAAAGCCCTTTTTATTTGTCTAATTGACAGGGGTAAGTCCATATCCAATTAAAGATTTCAGCCTTTTCTTGCTGAAGATACTCACACGCACACGACAATCTCTCTGGAAAAAATGCCTTTCCTGGCAACACAGCGATCGGCGATCTCAAATCCTGCTTCTTCAATCATATGATCCATCGTGTCGATCGTTACGACGACGACCTTGTCAGCAAAGCCCCTGGCATGTTTAAGGATCGATAGCTGATCTTCCGGCGTCGCATGTGTATATAAATTATAGGGCATATCGATAATCGCTACATCATATTTACTTGTGACCTCCGAAATCGGACCTGTAGTTACATCACCTTCGAGTCCGAAATAAGCAATGTTCTCCCTGGAACCGTCGGTAACAAGCGGATTGATATCCCGGCCGACAATATTGATTCCCATCGACAATGCTTCTACCAATACCGTTCCAATTCCGCAACATGGATCAATTGCCTTCACCCCATCCGGATGCGGAACGGCTATGTTGGCAATGGCCCTCGCCACTCTTGTGCTAAGCGCTGTTGAATATTCACGGGGCTTTTTCATATGTTTTAACCAAACCGCTTCAGGTTTGACATACTTCCCGAAATACCAACGTCCGCCAAGGGTCACGATTCCAAAGACCTGATCAGGATTGCGTACATCGGCATTTCCCTGAATGTGCCAGCCAATCTCCCGTTCAATTTCACGCTGTCCATCATAATCTATTTTTGCTTCTTTATTCAAATCGTTAATTTTCACGAATAATACTTTGAACGTCGAATCAGGCAAATGGATATCCTTCACTTGCTCAACGATTTCGGATATGCTCTCCCCTTCAAACATCACTTCGACCCGCCCTTTTATGAAAGGGCTCCTGCTCGGTTCAATTGCTATATCACTTTTCAAAATATCCCCTGAAGTCTCAAAGCCAAAGAACGAGCGCATCTCCATTTTAGATAATGAGCGTTCGTCAGGGGTGCATGTAAACGTATATATATATGCCGGTTTGCGGCTATGATTAGTCAATCCATTCCCATCCTTCATTACTTTAGATTATCTCTTTCTATCAAACATAGCTGTAATAGTATAGAAAAGCAAATGGAATCGTGCAGTAAAAAGCAGGAATGCTTATCATTCAACATTCCTGCTGTTATATTTTTCATTGTTCCATCACTAGCGGATAGGAATTATTAATCCAATTTATACAGCCGGCTATTTATATACTTTGCACGCGCCTCAATGAATTTCAGGATGAATTCGGGCTCATTATCAAATTTCACAATATCCCCCTTGATATATGGATCTTTTGTAATATATGGTCTTATTTGATCATGCATTTCCTGAATGATAGGTTTCATATAGCCCACGTTAAATTGATTGTTCAAAATCTCCTTAAGAAGTTCTTGGTATCGGACACGAAAACCCCTTACATCAAGGATTCTAGCAGTCAATGTATTGAACCCCTCGATTCCCACATAATCCTCTTCCATCACTCTCCCGTTAACATCCCTGCCCCATGTCGCATCATAATCCCATGGAATCATTTCAAAGAGTCCAGTTTCTCCATTTCGATACAAGGCATAGTTATGAACGAACCCATCATAGTTTTGTGTGAATATGACACCGGCCAGCCAGCGCAGGTATTTTTCGACATCGACATATTTTACAATTTCCTTTTCAAATTCCACTCTTGAAATTGTATTGATTTGAAGAATTAGCTCTTGTAAATATAATTCATCTTTTTCTGTTCCGCATTTTTTTTGATAGCCCATCTCCAATGATTTTTTGATTCCTTTATCCAAATCGCTCATCAATGAGAAATTGGCATCACCATCCACTGCATAGAAAATGGACCCCTGTGGCAGACCCCTTTTCTTCAAATAATATTCATCCACCGATTCCAATTCCAGGTATATCCCTTCGTCTTTTCCGTTCAGGTTCAGAAAAACGAACTGGGAGTTCGGTGATAAGGTTCCTATATCCGAAAAAAAGTCTAAAGATAATTTATTTCTTAATAAAGATTTATCTTTATATTCGGCATTTAAATGAACTTCCTTGGCACTCTTAAAAGTATTAGGTTTATAAAAGACTACATTATAGGATTTTTTGCGAAAACCACGGATATGAGAGCCACGGTAAACAATATCAATATCAAGTTTTTTTCTGTTAAGTGTTAACTTTGCCGGTAAAGGATCATTGCACCATATATCTCTGCGAAGTTCCATTAAATTAACTGGTGAAATAAAAAGCTGGTACACAGGCAGCTTCTGGTCAGAATCCATATAACCCTTCCCTTCACTTTCACTTTCATATTAAATTATGAAAAAAAGCGAGGGGTGTCACCAAATACAAATTTTATTAAAAATTGTGCTATTATCTCTGGCATATTACGTACAAACGCATAGTTTACGAATAGAAAGGAGGATATATAAATATGTCTGACATCATTCGAAATATACAAAATGCGGTGGATAGAGCCAATTCCTTCGGGTTAGGCGATTTCATGTATAATGACCCATGTTCAAAAGGCCGTTCTTCACGAAAAAACAACAATAATAGGCAAACTTCCCGTAGAAGCACTAAACGTTACACGAGCAGGAATCGGTCCACTTCCGGCACGCAAAGACGCTCTTGCTGGAAACGGAGATCTACATGCAGCACACAAAGGCGCACTAGCAGGAGGAGGTCCACTTGCAGCACACAAAGGCGCACTAGCAGGAGGAGGTCCACTTGCCGTACGCAAAGGCGCACTAGCAGGAGGAGGTCCACTTGCCGTACGCAAAGGCGCACTAGCAGGAGGAGGTCCACTTGCCGTACGCAAAGGCGTACTAGCAGGAGGAGGTCCACTTGCAGCAGACAACGGCGCTCCAACAGAAACCGGTGTTCGTCCAACCACTGCAGTTGGCTTTGCGGCAATAACTTTCGCAATAAACGGAAAAGGTGCTTCTAGTTTCATGGTACCGTTTTAATGTACAACTAATATTTTTTACTGGATTATTAAGCTTTACTTTAAAGTCCAATTTCTATAAAAAAACACAAACTCGTCCTATAGGTAGGGGCGAGTTTTGTGTTTTTAAAATTATCACGATCGTTAAATCCAGTCAAATGTCCCTTTCCTTAAACAATAAAAAAGGATCCTACCCTTTTACATACGGTAGGATCCTTCAAGTTTCGCTTATTTAACGGAGACCAATTCGAACTGTGCATACACATCCTTCAGCCCTGCTTGAATGGCTTGACCAGCCTTCCCACGATAATGCATTTGCACACGATCAATCAATTCTTCGATACCATCTTTCAGGCAATAACCGCGCAGCAGCTGACGAATGAATTCCCTTCCATGTTCTGTAGCAAGTGTACATGAAGCCTCGACTATTACTCCATATTTAAAGTCAAGCTCTACCGTGATGGTGATGGAATCATATATATTTCTCGCTGCCATCCCTTGTGGAAGCTTTGCATGCCCTGCAATAAAGTATGTGTTCATCATCTGATCTCCTCTATCTATAGTTAATGTACGGAAACCTGCTCGAAGGGCCATGCAGGCAATTGCTTACGAAGCTCTTTATCTTGTCTGTAGCCAAGTGCGTATTCACCCTGCATTACAGTATGAATCTCACGGGTTCCTTCATAAATGACCGGAGCTTTTGAATTCCGCAGAAAACGTTCCACTGGATATTCATCCGAGTAGCCATAGGCACCATGAATTTGAACAGCATCATTGGCAGCTTCGTTTGCAGCATTACATGATATCCACTTGGCAAGCGATGTTTCCTTCGTATTCCTTTTTCCTTGATTTTTTAAGGTACCCGCTTTAAAAACGAGCAATCTGGAAATCTCTAAATTTGCGGTCATCTTGGCAATCATCTGTTGAACGAGCTGATGCTTGCCAATCTCTTTTCCGAATGTGCTTCTTTCATGGCAATACTTCAAGCTTGCTTCAAGGCTTGCTTCTATTAACCCTACAGCACCTGCGGCCACTGTAAACCGGCCGCTGTCCAATGCCGACATGGAAATTTTAAAGCCCTCACCTTCTTCACCAAGCCTATTCTCCACTGGAACTTTTACATCCGTTAAAAAGATTTCGCCTGTATTCCCGGCACGAATTCCCAATTTCCCTTTAATGGCTTTCGACTCCACTCCCTCGAAAGTCCGTTCCACAATAAAAGCAGTGATGCCCCTTGAACCGGCATCATGATCCGTCTTGGCGAAGATAAGGAAATGATCTGCATAATCACAGAGCGAAATCCATGTTTTAGACCCGTTCAAGATATAGTGGTCCCCAACACGTTTTGCCGTTGATTTCATTGCAGCAACATCAGACCCTGCATTCGGTTCAGTCAGACCAAAAGCACCTATCTTGATCCCCTTTGCCTGCGGTACTAAATATTTCTGTTTTTGTTCTTCCGTCCCCCATTGCAGCAGGGTCATGCTATTCAACCCTGTATGTACCGAAACTGCAGTACGGTAAGCCGTATCGCCTCGCTCCAGCTCTTCACAAACGATGGCCAGGGTATTATAATCCATTCCGACCCCGCCATACTCTTCTGGTATACAAACGCCCATCAACTGCAATTCCGCTAATCTTTTTAAAATATGTGGCTGGAATTGACCTTGCCTATCCCACTCTTGAATGTAAGGGATAATTTCCTTATCGACAAATTTCCTTACCACTTTCTTCACGCTTTGCTGCTCTTCTGTTAATTCGAAATTCATCATTAAAATTCCTCCTAAATAATTTTATTTTCTTTGAATTTGCTTATTTGGTCTGGACTATATCCAATATCAGCCAAAATGGAATCGGTGTGCTCACCATAGAGCGGCGGATGCTTTCTCATCGTAACCGGCGTTTTTGAAAGGTTCAGGGGCGATCCCGTCACTCTAAGCTCTTCGATTGTGGGATGCTCCATGCTCACCAACATGCCTCTTGCGATGATTTGCGGATCCTCGAACATCTCTGCTATATCATTGATTGGACCATTGGGTATCCCTGCATCATCAAACAGCCTTTTCCATTCCTTCTTTGTCTTTCCTTTCAACAAATCCTCTATTATCGGTATTAAGACTTCCTTGTTTTGCAAACGTTTTTCATTATGCTTAAACTGTTCCTGCTGGGCTAAATCAGGTCTGCCTATAACGGTTGAAAACCTTCTGAACTGATCATCATTTCCTACTGCAACGACAAGCTCTCCATCGCTTGTCCGGAATGTCTGGTATGGAACGATATTGGGATGCTGGTTACCCATTCTTTCAGGGGTCAAGCCACTGAATAAATAGTTGCTGGCGACATTCACCAATGAAGAAACCTGACAATCCATTAACGAAATATCAATTTCCTGACCTTCCCCCGCTTTATCCCTATGATGTAAAGCGGATAAAATGCCAATGCATGTATACAAGCCCGTCAATATGTCAGCTATGGCCACCCCGACCTTCACGGGACTCCCATCTTTTGCTCCTGTGATGCTCATCAAACCACTCATCGCTTGAATGATATAGTCATAGCCAGGCAAATCCTTATAAGGTCCTGTTAAACCAAATCCCGTAATCGAGGCCAAGATCAGTTTGGGGTTCATTTCCTTTAAATCCTCATAACCTAACCCCATTTTTTCCAATGTGCCCGTCTTGAAATTTTGGATCACTATATCCCCTGAAGCCACTAACTTCCGGAAAATCTCTTTCCCTTGTTCCGACTTTAAATTCAAGGTCATGCTTTGCTTATTTCGATTGGCACATAAATAGTAAGCGCTTTCTCCTTGGGCGAATGGCGGACCCCATCCTCTTGTTTCATCACCTGATTCATGATGCTCGATTTTAACAACATCGGCACCCAAATCACCGAGAATCATTGAACAAAACGGCCCCGCCAAAACACGGGATACATCGATAATCCTGACTCCCTCCAAAGCTCCATTCATATCATCACCCCTTTCAAACTGTCGGGATACACAAAAAAGAGCCAGTAAAACCAACAATGTCATTACATTGAATGTTTCACTGACCCTTATCCACGAACTGTCTTCCTGCAAAGGAAGATCAAGTGAACCAAGTCAATTTTTATAGATTCCAGTTTTATAACAAGCCGGCCATGCAACAAGGTAACTTGTTGTCATCGGTTTGGTAAATTAAGTATAGTTCCATTTTTTGAATTTTGCAATAATTTTTCATCGGTGTTTTTATTACTTCCTCTGAAATACTTTGTAGCATACCTCCCGTTAATATAAAAATACTTCCAGTAGTAATCGGAATTGCCTTTATTCGTGAGGCATGTGATGATTGAATATGCATAGCTGTCAATATTTGAATTATACATAAATATCAATTATCGCTCGCTAGACTAGGAAAAATGAAAGGGAGATGGCGATATGGACAATAAAAAAGCGGAAATAATCGAAGCGATCAAGAAATACCACACAATCATCATTCATCGCCATGTTAATCCGGATCCGGATGCATTGGGATCACAAATCGGTTTAAAGAGGCTATTGAAGCATTCCTACCCTTCTAAAGAAGTCTTTGCGGTAGGCGAAGAAGTGGATAAGCTTCTATTCATTGGTGATATGGATGTCATTTCCGATAACAAATACAAAGGTGCCTTAGTGATTGTTTGTGATACGGCCAACATTTCACGGATCAGTGATTCCCGCTACTATCAAGGGGACATGCTGATCAAAATTGACCACCACCCTGAATATGAACAATTCGGTGATCTTTCTTGGGTTGACCCTTCCTATAGCTCCGCAAGTGAAATGCTTGTTGATTTATTCTTGGAATTTCCAGTGGGCTTTGTCATGAATAAAGAAGCGGCTAAATCATTTTATGCAGGAATACTTAGTGATACAGGGAATTTCATGAATGGGAATACCACTCCGCGGACATTAAAGATGGTTTCACATTTAAGAACTTATAATATTCAGCCAGAAAGAATTCATAACAGTCTTAATGTAAAGGAAAAAAGCGCTTCAAGACTTCAAAAAGACATCCTCATGAGCTTCAAGGTAACCGATAAAGGAGTAGCTTACTTCATTATTACGGAGGAACTTTTAAATATGTATGACGTGGATCGACTCGAAGCTTCGAATTTAGTCAATACACTATCAAGTGTCAGGGGCAATAAAATCTGGGCTTTCTTCATCGAATATCCTTCTGAAATCCGTGTCAGGATACGTTCACGGAATATTCCCATCGCTTCAGTCGCACGTCAATTCAATGGAGGAGGACATTCACTGGCTTCAGGAGCTACCATCCATTCCTGGGAAGAGGTTGATCATGTTATCCAAGCATTGGATCAAGTCTGTCCATAACAGGGAGTTCATGACCTGCGATGTTTATATTCAGGAATATTTACCCAGTTCAATTAAAAAGGATTAATTGGCCTATGCCGGATTACAAAAAAAGCGCCAAAGCCAGGATGACTGAGGCGCTTGCTTGTTTCAATTTATTTGGACACTTCTTGAAGAATTGATAAATCGATCATGCCTTTTATATCATTGCTAGGGATATAACCAGCTTCTTTGCTTATGTCGGCCATTTCCTGAATGACTTGCTCATTAACTTCGGTTGTCACTTCAAGGCGTGAAAATGCTGAAGCGACTTCTTCTTTACTTAATTCTTTTCCAGTCAGTTCCTTCAAATGCTTAATAACCAGTTCTTGGCTTTCTTCAGGGTTGTCTTGTATAAACTTCACCGCTTTTTCATGCGCTTTCAAATAGGAAGCAGCGAGCCCCTTTCTATCCAAGAACTTCTGGCTTGCAGCCACTACCGTGTTAGGTGAATCTTTCCCCCATGCAAATTGATCCCAGTCAAGCAGTAACTTTCCTTTTGCCTGGTTTTCCAATACATAACCCCAAGGTTCCTGGGTTGCTGCTGCATCGACTGATTTTTGGACAAAAAGGGCGGTTGTGTCTGCAGGTGCTGCCGCATACAGCTCAACTGTGCCCCCATTTGTAGTCGGTTTTAAGTCAACATCTTGAAGGGCCTTCCTAAGCATGACATCCTGTGTGCTTCCAATGACGGGAATCGCTACCTTTTTACCGCCCAAATCTTTTAAATCCGTAACCTTGCTGCCCTCGCTAGCAACAAGTACGGCACCTCCATTAACAGCCCCGGAGATCAAGTGGTATTCAGGGTTTTTTACGTAAAAGTTAAGCAATGGACCAGGACCGACCGTTCCGACATCAATGGCGTTTGTAGCCATTGCTTCCATGAATAATCCGCCATTGGCTACTGTTTTGGTTTCAATCTTAACATCTTTACCAAACTCTTCTTCGAAAAAGCCTTTTTCAAGTGCAATGATCGTTGCACTGTGGGTTAAGTTAGGAAAATACCCAATTTTCACGGGTTTCCCCCCGGAGCCTTCTCCTTCTTCATCATTACTGCTGGATTGAGTGCATCCGCTTACTATTCCGATTAACAATACAGACAGTACAAAGGCAAAAAATGATTTTTTCAGCATATCTTTCTCTCCTTTTTAACTATTATTTTATTAAACTACCGTTACTTCACTCCCCATTTCAGTTGAACATTACGTTCAAGACGGGAGAAGACGACATTATCCACGATTGTTCCGATGATAGCGATGATGATCATAACGGAGATGACCAAATCCATTTGTCCCAGTGATCTGCCCATTTCCAGCAATTGTCCAAGACCGCCTCCCCCGCCAAGTAATTCACCGGCCATCAATGCACGCCAGGAAAAGGCCCATGCGATTCGGAGACCGGATATTATTTGCGGAACGGATGCTGGTAAAATCACGGTGCGAAGAAAATGAAACCCAGTCGATCCATATGTTTTTGCAACCCGCTGATACAACTGTGGTACATTCCGGAAGCCACTCGTTGCATTAACCGTCATCGTCCAAGTTGCGCCGATGGTGACGATGAAGAGGATCGAAAAATCATTCAATCCAAACCAAATGATCGCTAAAGGGAACCACACGATACTCGGGATGGACTGTAAAGCCGTCACGACGAATCCTAAAGTGTCTTCGACCAATTTAAAGCGCCAAATGAAATATCCTAATATCAGACCTACTATAATGGCAATCATAAAGCCGATCAGGATACGGCCAAGGCTTTTTCCGATGGCTTCGGTTATTTGTCCGCTCATCAGTCCATTAAACAGAGTTTCCAAAACCTGAGTCAGGCTTGGGAACATGAAATCCGGAAGACTGGAAAGTCTAGATGTGACTTCCCATATCCCCGCTATCATCGCGATGAATATGATTCGTCTTAAAGCTGTAATCATTCCCCATTTCCTCCTTCAGCACTTTTTCAATTTCCTCCTGCAAAATCGATAGAACCCTTTGTTCTGTATGCAAAGTTACACTATCCGGCATAACTCCATCTTTCATGGAAGGGACGGAAATCGTCTCTTTGATTTTCCCTGGACGGGTTGCAAAGACGATGATTTTTTCGGAAAGCTGAACAGCCTCACGAATATTATGGGTAACGAAAAAGATCGTCACTTTAGTTTTTCTCCAGATTTCGAGCAGCTCTTTATGCAAGACCATCCTCGTTTGCTCATCAAGCGCGGAGAATGGCTCATCCATCAACAGGATATCCGGTTCCATCACCAATGCTCTTGCGATGGCTACCCTCTGTTTCATGCCCCCTGAGAGTTGATGTGGATAGGAGTCAACATATCGGCTGAGGTGAACCATCTTTAAAATGTCCAATGCCTTGGCCTTAGCTTCTTCATTTGGAATTTTCTTTAACTTCAATCCGTATGTAACATTTTCAAGTACCGTCAACCAAGGAAATAATCCCGCCTCTTGAAACACTACAACCCGTTCCGGACCTGGCTTCACCACTTTTTTCCCAGCTACACGTATTTCACCTGTATCTGCCTTATCAAGTCCGGCAATCAGATAAAGGAGCGTGGATTTCCCACATCCTGAAGGGCCGACGATCGAAACGAAGCTTCCTTTCTCGACTTCTATGTTTATCTTATCGAGCACCTTTATGCTTTCTTTCTTTTCATTCTTAAAACTTTTTTCAATGCCATCTATTGTTAAATACATAAAGTCACCCCACTTTTATATCGCATCGATTTACTAAACATTATTTCTTAATAATGATTAATCCAATGGTTTTTGTCAACTATAAAAATGCAAAAATTCTAATTTATCGGTATCTTTTTATTCAATTGTCGATGTATTGATAAATATTCCAGACTTACACAAAAATACAAATGAATAAATCCCAATCAGCAAATATAAAAACCTGAGCCCTTTGTAAGGGTTCAGGCTAATTTTAATATCCATTTTTTCACCTACACTCTTTCGATGACCTTAAAAAATCCTGCTTCCATACAATTTATCCTTCATCTTTTGTGTCCTTGCATGCAGAGGCTTTTTCAAAATGACACCTAAGATGAGTGTGAATATTAAAAAGAGAATCAGGATAAAAATGTCCTTGCCAGCTACGCTCCAAGTTATTCCCCCAACAGATTCACGAAGTAAACCCACAGCATAGGTGAACGGCAAGTACGGGTTAATATGCTGAAAAAAGGGCGGTGTGACCTGAATCGGGAAAGTGCCTCCTGAACTTGATATTTGAAGGACCATCAATACGACGCTTATCCCTTTTCCAACATTTCCAAGAACGGAAACGAAGGTGTAGACAATGAGTGTAAATACTGTACTTATCAGAACAGAAAACAGGATGTACTCAAATTTATCCGCTACATATACATCGATCAGGATGATATTCCCAATGGAAACACTAAGAGCCTGCATTACCCCAATGATGAAAAATATAAGATACCGCCCGATATAAATTTGATACGGGCTGTAGACCTTTTGAGAAACACCCACGCTAAGCATGGAAATCAATATTGTACCACCGACCCAAAGGGAAAGTGCCGTAAAGAAAGGAGACATGGCGGATCCATAGTTCGGAATCGGAAAGAGACTGTGTTTATTGAGCAGCACTGGTTCTGAAAAAAATTCACTTTCTTGTTCAATATCATTCCTTAGGAAATCGATCACTTCTTCCATATTATAAGACTTATCGAATTCCCTCATTTTAGAAGCTAGAGCCTTTATTTTCGTTTCGATTTCCGGAAACTTATTCTGTAACTTATCGATATCCCCTGTACGTGTTTCCAATGTTCGATTGGTCTCATTCAATAGCGTCCTAACCTCAGGAAGAACCTTCGCTCCCTCCTCCATCGTAATCTGGACACTATTCAATATTGCTTCTGTTTCAGTCCAGATTTCAGTGAATTTTGGCCCTGTTTCCTTTGAATAGCTCTCCTGGAATCTTGCCAAGACTTGATCATTGTTCCCGCCAAGTTCTATAAGTTTGCCGAAGGATCGGTTATTCAGCGCTTGAAGTTGGTTCGAAGCATTATCCCTTAGTTCATCAACCAGCTGTATTTCTGGCTGAAGCAAGTTTTGCTCATTAAATTGATTGACCCTCACCAATAAATT
Organism: Peribacillus sp. Bi134; assembly: GCF_918698065.1. Classification (NCBI taxonomy): domain Bacteria; kingdom Bacillati; phylum Bacillota; class Bacilli; order Caryophanales; family Bacillaceae; genus Peribacillus; species Peribacillus sp. Bi134. Next base: position 441,603 of record NZ_CAKKLN010000007.1, read on the forward strand.
ATACATACTGTCCAAAAGGTACAACTCTTTATTTATCCTCGTTACCCCTTGTTCCACTAGCTGATCATACTCATTGCCAGGCAAATCCTGACCCGTTAACCGGTTCGCCAGCACTATAACGGAATCATTATCGCTCCTGATGTTCGCAATATCATTTTTCAAAAGGGGACTGATTCCTTCGAATGCCTGCCTTGTTGAATCTACATAACTAGAAACGTCCGATACCAATTTGTCCTTCTGCGATGTTATTCCTTCTATCGAATCCAGGCCATCATTAACCTTCTTAATAATATCTTCAGCCTTTTTGACATGTGTTTGAACGGTTTTGATATTTTGCTCGAGCTCAGGCAGTTCACCCTCTAATAAATACACCATATTCTTCATTTTTTGAATCGTCGGCAACTCGTTTTGCAAGGTGATTCCGAGTTCATTAAAGATTGCAAGGATACTCCCACTGGCTGATTTGATAAAGGTTTTGCTCACATTGTCCACAATGCTGTTGGCACCCGCTGCCGTTATTTTAGGAGCAATGGAATTGATCTTTTCATTAACATAGTAATCAATTTCCGCCTTCTTAGGGTCATCGGTCATGATCGTCGCAATATGTTCGGAAAAGTTCTCCGGTATGATGATGGAAGCATAGTAATCCCCCTTTTCCACCTTTTCTATCGCTTCTTTTTCCGATGTGAATCTCCAGCCTAGATCCTTATTTTCCTTTAACCCTTCCATTACTTCCTTGCCTATGTTCACGGCTTCGCCATTTAAATCCGCACCTTTATCATTATTGGCAACACCGACAAGGATTCCTTCCGTATTTGCATACGGGTCCCAAGATGCGACAATATTGAACCACGCATAAATGGAAGGGATGAACATGAGAAAAACAACTACGATACATACAAAGAAATTTTTATAAATGCTTTTTAAATCGTCTTTGAAAATTTCCTGAATATTTCTCAAAACATACCCCCGTGCAAAAGTATTTTGATACTATTATTCGAAGAAATTTCTTTAACGATACAAGTAAACATATCCATCGATTTTTTCAGACCAAATAAAAAGAAGCAAGTAACGAACTGCTTGCTTCCTGAGATTTCACGAATCTTGAATACCTGGTTTAAAAATAAAGCTATCAATTTATGTAAGATGGGCTCCCAATTCAAGGACGGTTTCTTGTCTTTTTCCTTTTTGAGTTACAGAATAAACGGCAAGATGTAAGAACATACTACCACAAACGAATTGTCGGGAGTTTTGCAAGGGAGAAATTGTCATGTCAGAATCTGTTGAAATCATCTTTCGAACCTTGACGTCTTTTATTTTATTATGGGTATTTGTCCATCTCCTTGGTAAACAGACGATTGCCCAGAGGACCTATCACCTTTATATCGCTTCAATTACGATGGGGACAATTGCAGGGAATCTAGCATTCAATATAAAAATCAAATTCCTGTATTTTATCATTGCAATTATTGTTATGGGTACCATCGTATATATGCTGAATCTTCTATCGATTCGAAATCCACGCTTCGGGAAATGGATCGCTGGAGAACCTGCTACCTTAATTCAAAAAGGACAAATTCTCGAAGAGTCAATGGAACGAATGGGATATTCACTGGATTCTCTTAAACAGGGTTTGCGAGGAAAAGATATCTTCAACATTGAAGAAGTGGAATGTGCCATTTTAGAAACAAATGGCTCCCTCTCAGTATTAAAGAAAGAACAATACCAAAATGCCGCCAAGCAGGATTTACCTTTACTGCCCTCAGCAACAGTACCGATAGAACTGGTCCATGATGGAAAGATTCTTTATGAAAACTTATCAAAACACCCCTACGATTACGAATCGTTAATGGCAGAACTCAAAAAAAGAAACCTTGCTGTTTTTGATATCTCGTATGCTGTCGTAGGAACAAAAGGAAATTTGTATATTGACTTGATTAAGGATCAATCAACGGAATAATCTTTTGGTTTTCAGTAAGCATCAAATATCTTAACAATATCGACCCATATCATGATTGACCGTGTTTCATAAAATTAAACTGGATTAAATAAGTGAAGATACTCCTTTTCATTTTAATATTTCATAAATAAAAAGTGGTTTTTCCAAAAGGAAAAACCACTTTTTCAGCCTATTATATTTAACTCTTTTCGATCACGTTTATCAATTCCCTTAAATAATCCGGTAGATCAGGCGGACGCCTGCTTGATACAAGGTTTCCATCTACTACGACGGGCTTATCTATCCAAGTTGCCCCGGCATTTTCCATATCATCTTTAATGCCCGGTGTACTCGTTACATTCTTCCCCTGTAAAATTTTAGCGGAGATCAATACCCAACCAGCATGACAAATTTGGCCAATTGGTTTTTTACTTTCTTCCATGCTTTGGATAAGTGATATCACTTCAGGAAAACGGCGAATTTTGTCAGGTGCCCAACCGCCCGGTACAAGAATGGCATCATATTCTTCAGCTTTAATACTGCCATACCCATAATCGGATATGGCTGGTACACCATATTTTCCAATGTATGTTTCATTCGCATTTTCTCCGGCGAGGTGAACAATCGCTCCTTCTTCTTTTAATCGTAAAATCGGATACCAGAGCTCTAAATCCTCAAAATCATGGTGCACAAGACTGATTATTTTCTTTCCTGCTAATCTCATGAAACCCTCTCCTTCTTTCGTTCTATTGCTTTACCATTCTTCCCTATTACTTCCCTTTTTCTACTGCCTGTACACTTTACATGCAATAACCGATGCATCAATATTTGACCTAAAAATCAACCTTGACCAAGTACAACCCAGCTGCCTCCGCCATACGGCCCGTTTGGATTCTTTCTTTTGACTCTAAAATACTCGGTATATTTTCAGCATCTATTTCATTTAACCCTACTTCTATCAACGTCCCGACAATCTTCCTAACCATATTATAAAGAAATCCATCGCCTCGCACAGTAATTTGGATGAAGCCGGCATTTTCTTCTATATCAATGGAATATATCTCACGCACCATGGATTTTTTCTTGGACTTTGCATTTGAAAAAGCAGTGAAATCATGTTCACCTATAAAAAATTGACATGCTTTTTTCATTCTAGTGATATCCAGCTTTTCCTCTACATGCATACTGTACTTTCTCATGAAAGGATTTGTGTATGGCTCGTTCCAGATCTTATACAAATAGGTTTTATCCTTAGCATTATAACGGGCATGAAAACGATCAGGAACTAGCGTAACATCGACAATGCTGATATCTCGGGGTAAATATCTATTTAAATAATTCATGATTTCTGCTTCAGTCAGATTTTCACCGAGCTTAAAATTGGCGATTTGAGCAAGGGCATGTACACCTGCATCCGTTCTGCTGCATCCGATGATTTCAATTTTTTCCCCTGCCATTTCCGTTAATACATTTTCTATTTTCCCTTGAATCGTATCATCACTATTACCTAGTCGTTGCCAGCCCTTATAGCGCCCGCCATCATATTGAATGGTCAATTTATAATTGTTCATTGCGTCCTCCTTATTTTATTCCTGTAAAGTCATCTAAACAGAAAATTCTCGATAAAATACAAGCCCCCATACAACTCCTGCTGTATGAGGGAACAGATGGTCCTTTCTTAGAAACATTTAAATTGTTAAGTTGTTAATGGTTTTGTAACTGCTCCACTAGTCTACAGAGTAAAAGGAGTTCCATTTTAAGGGTTCGTTTAAGATACACCCCCACAGCCTCATGGACCATGATTTATGTAAAGATCCTGCAGCTCATCCATGCGATTCCATAGTAAATCCTAGCAATCAAACTAAAAAAGCACTTCTGCATAGTGTACCAAAGTGGCTAACGTCATGCAACGAACGAGCCGGCGTCACAAATCCAGTTTCCGTGCAATGCAGAATCACACAGGAATAATAAATGGAAATCAAAAAAATAAAAAGGCCCAAACCCTTGTTATATCAAGGATTTGAGCCTTTGGCAGTTGATGATCTGTGTGGGATTCGACCCACGACCCCTTCCCTGTCAATCTTGTTGAGCAAAATCAAACTAGTTTAACTGAGTTAAATAAGTCTAGAAAATGTTGATATATCATGGTTTGTTTTAGGGTCAACATTAGATTAGTTAAATAAGTTTAACTCAAAAAAATAAGTATGTTAGCAAATAGTGAGAAGGTGTTCTGCTTTACTCTATTTAGCTTATGCTGAATGGTACATTAATATGGACCTTTTCAAGGTATTCATTCTATTTGTTAAAAGATGTTTCTGTTACATACTATCCTATAATTTCAGACACCAAGTCCTCTAAATTCATTTGCTTTATTTCGGAAGGGAAATGATCATGGCGTGCGCAAACAGCTAACTTATAAAAGGAATCGATCGAATACTGTTTAAAATAAAAGGAGGTATCATTACATTCTGATTTAATACCAATAGTACTATTATTAGAATCCATAATTATTGAAAATGAATTTAGAGGAATCGATAAACCTAGTCCTACAGCCTTGATATAGCTCTCCTTTAAAGTCCATATATCAAAAAATCTTGACCGTTGCTGATCTTTTAATGAGAAAATATAATCACATTCCCTTTTCGTGAAAAATTGGCAGGCAATTTGTATATCGATTAATTTTTCTTTTTCTATATCAATACCAATTTGATTTCCATCAACTGCACAAACAACCCAATCTTCAGAATGGCTTAAATTAAATTTAAAATTCTCTACATCAGATAAGTAGGGTTTGCCATAAGTATTTGTAGCAAAATTATATTTGTAGTCATTTCGAACATTCTTTTTTTTAATAATACTGCGAATTAACATCTCCGCAACAATACCTCTCATAGAATCTTCAAATCTCTTAAATTGTCTAAGCTTACTTTGCTTTTCTAATGGCAAGAGCCGCAATAATTGCTCGTACGTTGAAAAACATAATGGATTTAAGAGATTAACAGCAAAAATTTCCATTATCAAACACCAACATCTTAGTTAATATATTATATTTCAAGAAGCAATATATATCCTATAACCATTCCGCTTTTATCCATTTTTTTATTTATTTATACTGAGCTGTTCTATATTTATTGAAATACTAGTAAGTACATTATTAATTTGATCAACAACTTCTTCTGTATGTTCATTAATAAAAAAATGCCCGCCTTTAAATGGATAGAAACGACAATTACTTTTTGTGACCTCTTGCCATCCTGATAAGTCCTCCCATGAAACTGCTCTATCATCAGTTCCGCTAAATACGGACACATCACATTCTAGGTAATCATCCGTACGATCAAATTTATATGTTTCAACCATTTTAAAATCTGCCCTTAGAATAGGGATAAATAAGGAAGCTAATTCTTTATTTTTGAATACAGCTTCATTTGTCCCATTATAGTTTAAAATATGCTTTATAAATTCACCTTCAGGTAAATTATAACAATTCAACCCTTTTAATTTGACTTGTGGGCCCTGTTTACCCGAAAAAAATATATGAACAGGTGACGGATATCCTTCCTGCTTTATTTTTTTACAAAGTTCATAAGTAATAAGGGCACCCATACTATGACCAAATAAAGCATAAGGGGGTTTAATTTGATCCTTTATTTCTTTAAAAATATTTCTGACAATATCAGGAATATTATCGATAAGGGATTCATTCATTCTAGATCCTCTTCCGGGTAATTCCACTTGTTTAAGCTCAATTAAGGGATTGACTAGTTTTTTCCACCTTGAATAAACTGCTGCTGACCCCCCTGCATAAGGAATACAAAAAAGCTTTACCTTATTCAATTTCCTCTCCCCTTTCTGTTTTTTTTGATTGACACATTCATAAGATTTATCTACATAAATCTTATGAATGTATAGGAATGCTACTTAAATGGCCTTTAATGCTTTCATTCTACTCATCATAATGGTAAGTACCACCATAATAACTCCGCATACCATTGGTAATAACCATGGAGATACTATATCTACTAAAGCTCCTCCAATAACTGCACCTACTGGAGTTAACCCTGTAACAAAGGTTAAGATGACACTTCTTACTCTGCCTAACATTTCATTTGGCACCTTTTTTTGTAGTGTTACAAAAAAAGGTATGTTATATGAAACTGAACATATAGCAAGAATAATAAATAATATGATCGAAATGATAAAATAAGAAATGGTATCAAGAGTAATGATTAAATCACATGTCAAAATTCCAGTAAAAAGCATTCCAACGGAAGAGACTGCTATACAGCTCATGATCCTTTTATAATTACTGTTATTCTCAGGTAATAAAAGCGTTATAACTGTACCAACAAGCATACCTAAAGGAAAAACCGACTCTAATACACCTAGTTGACTAGATGATAATTCCCAGACATTCACAGCTATATAAGGCACCGTTACTGTAATTCCAATTATAAAAAACATATTAAAAAACACTGTAAAACTTCCCAATACGACTAACCATGTCTGTGATCTGATATAGGATATTCCTTCTTTTAAATCTTCAAAAAAGGTGTTTTTTACACCATCATCATTGTCTTTATTCCCTTTTTTATCAATACCATATATTTTATCCTTAACCTTAAAATCTAGTAAATGATCCATTAAACCTGCAAAAATAAAAGATAGTCCATTGAATAATAAAAACAGTCTAATATCAATTAAAGCAAAAGCGACTCCACCAATACTAGGTCCTGCAATGTTTGCAATGGATAATACAGCTTGATTGAGAGAAGTAACTTTCGTTAATCTTTTTTCATCTACCAAATTTGGAATCGAAGCTTCCATTGGTGTTTCAGAAAAAATAGTACATGTTGCTATTAAAAAAGTTGATAGATATATATATATTAATCTCAAGCTATCGAAACTGCTTAATACAAATAAAGCAATAACAACAATTCCGCATAATAGATCCATTATTACAATCATCTTTTTCCTATCAACTCTATCCGCAACAACACCTGAGATCGGCCCAAATATAATTTTTGGTATCGTTCCTAATGCTATCGTTATGGAAAAATACAATCCTGAGCCTGTCGTACTTAAAATATACAGCCCCATTGCAAAACTATAAATGCTGCTTCCGAATATTGAAACTACCTGGCCCAGAATAAGCATAAATATATTCTTTTTAACCATTCGATTGATACTTTTTTCATCTGTAATTGCAATGATTTCATTTTGGAATGCCTTTTCCATATATTACTCATCGTCCTTATAACAAAAGTATCAAGTATGACACTCCGTTTTTATTTTTATACCTATTATCTCCATATTCTCTGTTCGAATTATTTAGTTTTACTACTAACTACCAATTTTTATCATTTAAAAACTTGTACACATCTTCCTCCCTTTCTTTCAAATTGTCTTCTCCAAATGGATCTAAATTCAATTCTCCATCGATTCTTCCATCTTTTAAATATATGATCCTATTTCCTCTCGTTGCTGCTTTGAGGTCATGCGTTACCATGACAATACTTTGTCCTTCGTTATTCAGTTGTGTTAGGATATCTAAAACAACCGTTCCCACGGATGAATTCAAAGCTCCTGTCGGCTCATCCGCAAAAA